>NZ_JACJKW010000012.1 GCF_016901775.1 Intestinimonas butyriciproducens | reverse complement strand
GGGATCATACGCCCAATGGGCACGGGCCCGTGGGCCCGTTAGCGGGCCATGCTGTCCTTTTCACCGAAAAATTTATCATGTAGTGCCTGCATGCTTTCCCCATGGGAGCCTGGCTCCCATGGGGGCCCCATTTGAATAGATCCCTCCGGCAAAGCCGAAGGGATCATACGCCCAATGGGCACGGGCCCGAGGGCCCGTCAGCGGGCCATGCTGTCCTTTTCACCGAAAAATTTATCATGTAGTGCTTGCATGGCCCGCTGGGCATCCTGGCTTCGGATGATCACCGACACCTTGATCTCGCTGGTGGCGATGAACATAATATTGATCCCCGCTTCATACAAAGCCTGGAACATATCGGAAGCTACGCCGCTGCTGCCTGCCATACCGGCTCCCACAATGGAGATCTTGCTCACCTCCGGGTCCATGGACAGGCTGGCGTATTCCACATCCTTCTGCTCCCGGATGATGGACAGCGCCCGCTCACCCTGACGCTTCTCCACGGTGAAGCAGATATGTTTGCACCCGTTTTCCCCGGCAGACTGAACGATCATATCCACGCTGATTTTTTCCTTGGCCAGACGGTCAAAAATCTGATAGGCAATGCCGGGCACATCGGCGGTGCCGGTCAGGCTGATGACCGCCACATCCAGATCCCGGGCAATGCCGCTGACTGTTCTCCGTTCCATGGTCTCCTCCTTTACTACCGTTCCCGGCGCATCGGTAAAGCTGGAGCGCACCTCCAAAGGCACACCGTGGCGTTTGGCCATTTCCACCGACCGGTTGTGAAGCACCTGTGCTCCCATGGACGCCAGTTCCAGCATCTCGTCATAAGTGATGTCATCCAGTTTCCTGGCCCCTTCCACCATCCGGGGATCGGCGGTATAGACCCCATCCACATCGGTATAAATGATGCATTTTTCTGCACCCAATGCGGCGGCCAGAGCCACTGCCGTAGTGTCTGAACCGCCCCGGCCGATGGTGGTGATATCCTTTTGTTCATCCAGCCCCTGAAAACCGGCCACTACCACGATCTTTCCCTTTTCCATCTCTTCTTTCAGCCGGGCATTCTCCACAAACCGCACCCGGGCCACGGTGTGCTGGCTGTCGGTGCGCACGCCGGCCTGCCAGCCGGTGAGGGACACCGCCGGGCATCCCAGCTGATGAAGGGCCATGGCGAGCAGGGCAATGGAAATCTGCTCCCCGGTGGCAAGGAGCATATCCATCTCCCGGGGCGGCAGATCGCGGCCGATCTCCGCCGCTTTTTCCAACAGTTCATCGGTGGTATCTCCCTGGGCGGAGACCACTACCACCACCTGATGTCCCTGCTGCCAATTTTTTTTCGCAATGGCGGCCGCATGGAACAGGCGCTCTTTGCTCCCCACCGAGGTGCCGCCGAATTTCAATACCATCAAAGACACGCTATCGTCCTCCAATATCTGAGGCGCGGGCCAAAGCCTATGCTCCGGCCTGCCGATTCATTACCAGTATATGAGCCCCCGTGCCAAAGGGCCGCTCTTCCTCTCCACATTTTAAAGGGGCTTTCTGTTTTTTTAAAGAGCAATGTTACATAATATTTTTAAAGCTGCCTGAGAGACTTTTGCCCATTGTCCCATAAAAGGAGTGAAACCCTGTGCATCTGCATGAAAACCGAGCCATTGACCTGCTGCTCAAGCTGATCTATCTTCTGCTCATCGCCGGAGGAGTGTGGCTGTTTTTCCGCTATTTCTTCGACTGGGTACTGCCGCTGGCCATCGCCTATCTCCTCTCCCGTCTGATCCAGAAGCCGGTGGCTTTCCTTCAGCAAAAATGCCGGCTTCCCCGGAATATGGCGGCCTTCCTTTGCACCATTCTCGCCGCAGGGATTCTGGGATTAAGTGTTTATTTTGTGCTGTCCCGCCTTTTTATGGAAGCCCTGGCCCTTTTCCAGGCCCTTCCCATCTATCTGGAAGATCTGCCCCAAAAGCTGGAGCAGGCCAATCAGGCTCTGGGGCAATGGGCTGCCCGGTGGCATCTCTCCTTCATCGACCCGGCCCTCTTATCCTTTGAAACCCTTCTGGCCCAGATCAAACCGCCCTCTGTGGATGTGACCCAGATTCTGAGCACCCTGGGATCGGCAGCCACCGGCCTGCCTTCGGCGCTTCTTACCCTGGCATTTATCCTGCTGGGCACCTATTTTATGAGCGGCGAACAGCACCGGATCTCCGGCTTTCTGGCCCGATGCCTGGGGGAAAAGGGCACACAGCTATGCCGGCAGCTGCGCTCCTTTCTCTATGAAAGCATGGGAAAGTGGCTGCGGGCCCAGTGCATCCTCATCTGCATCACCTTCTGTGAGCTTTCGGTAGGATTCTTCCTTTTAAAGCTGCCCTATGCCGGGCTTTTGGCCTTGCTCACCGCCCTCATTGACGCCCTGCCCATTCTGGGCGCAGGTACCATACTGCTGCCCTGGGCTTTCTTTTCCTTGCTCCTGGGGCAAAAGGGCCTGGCCCTGGGACTGGGGCTGCTTTACGCAGTGATGCTTCTGGCACGCAGCCTCCTGGAGCCCCGCATCGTGGGAGCCCAGCTGGGCCTTGACCCCTTTGTCACATTGCTGTGCATCTATTTTGGCTTCCGGATCGCAGGTCTTGCCGGCATGTTCATTCTGCCGGTGGTGGTGCTCACCGCTTTGAAACTGAAGGAATGGGGCTGTTTCCCTTTGGGAAAGGACACTGGATCTTCCCATGGAATGCAATAAAAAAGCCCCTTTTGCCCTGGCGACACCGGACCCGTAGTAACCTGCTCTTTCCGCAGGTGGGTCCGCTCTTCGCTGTTTCAGCGCTTCCAACTTCCGACTCTCCGAAGAGGGCGGGAGGCCTGCAATCCGCAGCGAAATACGCGGTCCCGTTTCGTTACTTTGTGGGTTAAAATGGATCCGGCGCCGCCAGCGCAAAAGGGGCGGCAAATCTTATGATATGGAGATAAGAAGATCAATATCCCTCTTTCCGGGCTTCTTCTTCCTCCAGCTCTTCGTAATAATCCTCCAGACGCTGGGAGAAGATCTCAAACACCTTTTCCAGCAGGTCTTCCTCTTCCACGGTGGCCAGGATCTCTTCTCCTGTCTGCTCATCGGGCTCCACCCGCAGGATCATCAGTTCGTATTCATCAGAGAGAGACATCTCGGCCGGGATGAAGGCCATATAGGTCTCTCCTTCATATTCCAGAGTGTCCAAGTGCTCCAGCTCCAGCTGATTGCCCTCATCATCGGTGAGGGTGAGAAAATCATTGCCGTAGCCGTCTTGGTTTTGGCTCAATGTGCTCATAAAGCATCTATCCCGCCGGAAGATCCGGCTTTTCCTTTCGGTTTTGTTTTTATCTTTCGTTTTTATTATTATACCACAATCAGGGCAAAGAAAAAGAGTTGACACAAAAAGATTTCGCTGGTATACTATCTTTGGTAAAACAAAGCAGGGCTGACCGCCCTCACCCTCATGGCTGACAGAAAGGGTTAAGACTGGATTTCTCTTTTCTTTTTGGGGAAAGAGCGGTTTTTGTAGCTTAGGCGGTCGCTTTGCGCCTGAGCTTTTTTCATTTTCAAGGAGGTGCTTTTACATTAGCATCATGGAACATCAAATCAACGAGGAAATCCGGGAAAAGGAAGTCCGGCTGATCGACAGCGAGGGCCAGCAGCTGGGGATCATGTCCCTCCAGAAGGCGCTGGAAGCCGCCGAAGAAAAGGGACTCGACCTGGTGAACATCTCCCCCAAGGCCAATCCCCCCGTCTGCAAGATCATGGACTATGGCAAGTTCCGCTTTGAGCAGGCTAAAAAAGAGAAGGAAGCCAAGAAAAATCAGCGCATTGTGGAAGTCAAAGAGATCCGCTTTTCTCCGAAGATCGATGTGCATGATTTCGAGGTAAAAGCCCGCAACGCCACCAAGTTCCTCACCGGCGGCGACAAGGTGAAGGTCACCGTCCGCTTCCGCGGCCGTGAAATGGCTCACACCCAGATCGGTATGGATCTGCTGAAGAAGTTCGCCGAAACCTGCAAGGAAGTGGGCAATGTGGAAAAAGAGCCCAAGCTGGAGGGCCGCCAGATGATCATGTTCCTGGCCCCCGTCAAGAAAAAACCATAACGGCTGTGCCGTTTGTTTTAAGAGAGGAGTTTCAAAAGCTATGCCGAAGATCAAAACTCATACAGGCGCCAAAAAAAGATTTAAGCTGACCAAGTCCGGCAAAATCAAGCACGGTTCCATCAACAGACGCCATTTCAACAATGGCCATGGCTATACCGCCAAGAGAAGACGCCAGCTGCGCAAGGCTGACTATGTGGATTCCACCAAGGCCGCTCAGATCAAGCGTCTGCTGCCCTACAACTAAACAAAGCATACACAGGAGGCTGAAATACAATGGCTAGAGTAAAAGGCGCGATGATGACGCGCAAAAGAAGAAAAAAGACCCTCAAGCTGGCGAAAGGCTACTGGGGCAATAAAAAGAACCATTACAAGGTTGCCAATCAGCAGGTGATGAAGTCCCTGAAGTATGCCTATGTGGGCAGAAAGCTGAAAAAGCGCGACTTCAGAAGACTGTGGATCACCCGTATCTCTGCGGCTTGTGCCCAGAACGGCATCAACTATTCCCGCTTCATGAACGGCCTGAAGAAGGCTGGTATCGGTCTGAACCGGAAGATGCTGGCCGAGCTGGCTGTGTCCGATATGGCTGCTTTCACCTCCCTGGTGGAAAAGGCCAAGGCTGCTCTGTAAATTTTATCGTTTATCAAAAAGCGAGACAAAATGTCTCGCTTTTTTCTTTTGCAGGACGGGAACTTTTCCCTCTCCCCTTCGTCTAAAGAAGGCACGAACCTCTATGAGACCGAAAGGAGACTGTATCCCATGAACAAAAAGCATTACCTGGCCCGGCCTGCGGCCGCAGCCCTTTCCCTTACCATGCTGTGGAGCGCCGTTTCCGCCGCTTCCTTCAGCGACATCCAGGGCCACTGGGCTGAGGAGAATATCTCCCGCTGGGTGGAAGCCGGCAAACTGGGCGGCTATGAGGACGGCACTTTCCGTCCCGACAACAACATCACCCGGGCGGAATTTGCCAACATTCTGGCCAACCTGCTCTCTCCGGCGGCCGAAACTCCCGAAAGCCCCTTCTCCGATGTGAAGGAAGGAGATTGGTACTATGCCGCTGTCACCAAACTGCTGGCCTATGGCGTCGTTTCGGAAGATACTTCCTTCCGTCCCTCCCAGAATATCACCCGCCAGGATGCCATGACCATGGCCGGGCGTGCTTTCCGCATCACCTCGGCAAACGCCGATGTGCTGGACAAGTTCTCTGATGGAGAGCAGGTGGCCGCTTATGCCCAGTCCTCTGTGGCCGGTTTTGTGGAAGAAGGCTATCTGGGCGGCTATCCCGACGGCACCCTCCGTCCTCTGGCCAACATCACCCGGGCGGAAAGCGTCAAGCTGCTGGATTCCCTGGGCCTGGTTCACGATGCCGATTCCCTGGAAGGGATCATTGAACGCACCTATGCCGGTCTGGAAGATCCCGATGCCATTCCTATGGTGACCACCACCCCCATCACCGATGAGACCGCCGAATACTTCCTGGGCCTGAAAGATCTGTCCCAGGTTTCTGAAGCGGTGGCTTCGGAAGCGGCCATTGGCTCTATCCCCCACTCGGTGTGCCTGGTGCGGGCCAAGGACGGCGTGGATGTGGAAGCTCTGAAAGAAGAAATCCGCACTTCGGTGAATCCCCGGAAGTGGATCTGCGTGGGCGTGGAGCGCGAGGACATCGTCATGGCCAACCAGGGCAACCTGATCCTGATGGTCATCAACCCCGATATCCCCCAGCAGATCGCCGACAGCTTCATGAAGCTGGACCTTTCCCCCAAACTCACACCGGACGCCAACGGCCTGATCCAGTATGAGGACTATTACATGGATGATATCGGCACTCTGCGGCCCGATTCGGTGAAAAATTTTGCCGCGAAGATCGAAAACCTGGCTGCCGATCAGCTGAAAGAAGCGGCCAACCTGTACTATTCCGTCATCCCCAGCAAATCCTATTTTGTCAATGACAAGCTGGAGACCTCCTTTGACTATGACCAGATGAAGTCCATTCTGGGCGAGAATGTGAAGAGCGCTCAGTATATCGACCTGTTCGGCGCACTTCAGCTGGAGGACTACTACAAGACCGATCCCCACTGGCGCCAGGAATGCCTGCAGGATGTGGTGGATGCTCTGGGCAATGTGATGGGCTTCTCTGTTGACCTGTCTACCTTCACCCAGAACACCACCATCGAAGGCATCACCGGCCAGCACGGCCAGGGCAAGGATGGCTTCCCCACCGAGACCCTGACCTATCTCACCTCCGCCGCCATGGAGCAGGTCAAGGTGGATAACTGGGATGAGACCGCTCCCGCTGCCATTTACGATGTGGCCGCTCTGGAGGGAGACTCCCCCTACGATGTGTTCCTCTCCGGCCCCACGCCCCTGGTAACGCTGGAAAACCCCAACGCCACCTTGGATAAGGAGCTGGTGATCTTCCGGGATTCCTATTCCTGCAGCCTGGCTCCCCTGCTGGTGGAGCAGTACAAGACCGTTACGCTGGTGGATCTGCGCTATATGATGAGCTCCTTCCTGCCCCAGTATGTGGACTTTGCCGGCAAAGATGTGCTCTTCCTCTATAACGAGCAGGTGGTCAACCACAGCGAAATGCTCAAGTAAATACACCTCTCCCCTTGCAGACTCCTGCCTGGGGGAAAACCGCACCGGGGAAAAAAATTTTTCCCCGGTGTTTTTTTTGTAAAGTTCCTGCAAAACCAGAGGATATCCTGTGAAAAAGTTGCGAAAATGAAACAACTGGATTGTGCTGGTTTTTGCCCCCTCTTGCGGCGCTGTGAAGGGGTGTGTTAGTATGGGGGCAAGGGAGCTGCCGCTCCCCCATCAAAAAGGGAAGGATGGGGAAGATGGACAAAAAGCAAGTCAACCGGGATATTTTCAAAATGGTACTGCCGATTATCATTGAGAATATGCTCCAGATGTCTGCCGGACTGGTGACCACGGCCATGATCGGACGGCTGATGGCCGATGACATTGCCGCTCAGGGTGTGGGCAACCGAATCATCAACACCTTCTGGGCTCTCTTCAAAGGCATCGGCATCGGCGCTACGGTCATTGTGGCCCTGCGCTATGGCCAGCAGCGATGGGATCAATGCCGGCGTACGGTGGAGCAGGCCTATGTGACGGTCATCCCCGTCTCCCTGCTTTGTGTGCTGGGCACATTGATTTTCCTTGACCCGATCCTTCATCTCTTTACCCAGGATCAGGCTTTGCTGGATACCGCCCGGGGCTTTGCCCGCATCGCCATTTTCGCTGTGCCCTTTATGGCCCTGTCCAGTCTGAACGCCGCCGCCTTCAACGGCCACGGCAACACCAAAACCCCTATGTACATCGCCTTTTTGATGAATGGGGTCAATATCGTCCTGGGCTTTTTGCTGATCTTCGGCCCTGGCCCTCTTCCGGCCCTGGGGCTTACCGGCGCTGCCATCAGCACCCTTTGCTCCTGGATGACAGGCGGACTCACCGGCCTTTTTCTTCTCTATGCCCCCAAAGGCTATTTCAGCCATGAAATCCACAACCAGTCCTTTTTCTCTCTGGACAAACATGTGCTGGCCCAGATCTATAAAACCGGCATCCCTGCCGCCTGTGAAAATGTATTCTGGCAGCTTTCGGCCATTGTGCTGAGCAATGTGATCCTGGGCTACGGCAGCGCCGCTTTCGCCGCTTACAACCTGGGACTTCAGGCCGAGACCATCTGCGAAATGCCGGGCATCGGCTTTGTCACGGCATCCACCGCCCTGGCGGCCCGGGCCATCGGCATGAATGACGATGCCCTGTACCGGCTGTACTTCAAACAGATGCGGAAGTTCTCCTTCTTCACCGGCGTCTTTGCCAGCGTGGCCCTCTTTACCTTTGCCGGCGGCTTTATGACATTGCTCACCGACAAAGGGGAGATCCAGGCCCTGGGCCAGGTCTATGTGTTCATCATGGGCTTCGCCCAGATCCCTCAGGACCTGGCCAAGGTCTATAACGGCACCATCCGCTCGGCGGGCTACCGGAATGTGCCCATGACGGTGTCTTTTGTGGGCATCTGGTGTGTGCGTGTGCCTATGGCCGTGATCTGCGGCAAACTTCTTCACCTGGATCTGTCTTTTATCTGGATCGCCATTGCCCTGGATCAGATCGTGCGTATTCTGATCAACATGGCTATTTTCCAGAAAAAACGAGTGATCGATGTGATCTCCGATGGGCGAGCCGCTCGCCTTCAGGGCGAAAAAACCTCTGTATCATGATTTTGAAAATCCCCTCACCGCCGGTGAGGGGATTTTTTTGTCCAAAAAATTCTTGACAATGGGGGATTCCTTGTGTATATTAGAAATAGAATAATTCTAATTCTTATTTCTTCAGGACTTCCTGGAAATTCATTTACAAGGAGGACAATGCTATGCGAAGCATCACCACACTGGATCTGCAATACGCCCATCGTTTTTACGGCTTCAAGGGAGAGGCCCAATATCTCCACGGCCACACCGGTGTTCTGACCATCGAGGTAGAAGACACCATCGAACCTGGGGTCAACATGGTTTTCCCCTGCAACGAAATTCAAAAGACCGCCTGGGAAGTGCTGAAGAACTTTGACCACGCTCTCATCCTGCGGGAAGACGATCCTTTGCTCCCCGCTGTTCTCCAGGTGTATGAGGACCAGGGCATCCGCAACGGCGCTCCCCAGAACCAGATGAAAGGCCCCGCTTTCCAGACCGAGCTGGCCAAGGCCTACCCCGAATGCCGCCTGGTGGTCACCAAGGAGACCCTGACGGTGGAAGGCATGATCAAAATCGTTTATGATCTGCTGAAGGACAAGCTGAATATCGCCAAGATCACCTTCACCAGCGGTGTCAATGCCGCTTCTGCGGAATTTGTCACCAAGAACCAGATCGACCGCTGCCCCCTGTGCGGCATCGCCCTGAATGAAAAAGGCATCTGCCCCAAGTGCGGCTATCAAAAGAAATAACTTCCTCCTGTTCTATAGATCAAAAGCCCTGGCCGTGCGGCCAGGGCTTTGCGTATCGGAAAAGTGGCAAAATCCACTTTTTCGAGTTTTTGCAAGGGGCTGCATGCACGCTTTGGCGCACACTTGCCCCTTGAAAGGTGCAAAAAGCTGCGCACAGGTCGCAGCTTTTTGCGGATTGATGAGGGGAAGGGCACATATTTCTCTCCAACTGGATCAGTTTTTCGACAGTCTGTCTATTATCCTTTTCCTTCCCGACGCAGTTTGTCCAGTATCACCTGATCGGCAGGGCAGAAGGGGTAATTTGTGATCTCCGCCGGAGTGATCCACCGCAGATCCTGATGCTCCAGCTTTTGGGGGATTCCCCGGACAATGGAAGCGTGAAACAAGGTGAGATGCACCGTGAGATCGGTATACTCGTGGGTTACCTCCAAAAAGACATCCCCCACCTGAATCTCCACATCCAGCTCTTCCCGGCACTCCCGGATCAGTGCTTGCTCCTTACTTTCCCCAGGCTCGGTCTTTCCCCCTACAAATTCCCACAAAAGCCCCCGGGCTTTGTGCTCCGGCCTCTGGCCGATGAGAAACCGATCCCCTTCCCAGATCAGCGCTGCCACCACCTCTGTCATGTTCTGCTCCTTTCTTTTGACCAAAAAAGGGCTTCCCGATTTGCAGGAAGCCCTTTTTGCCCCTTATTTGCCCAGCTTCTTGTTTTTCTCCGCAGACCCGGCCACGGCCTGGATGCAGGCGCTGCGCAGGCCGCCTTCCTCCAGTTTGGAGACGCCCACAATGGTGGAGCCTCCGGGGGAGCAAACAGCATCCTTCAGCGCACCGGGATGCTGACCGCTCTGGAGCACCAGGGAAGCGGCGCCCAGCACGGCCTGGGCCACATAGGTCATAGCCTTCTGCCGGGGCACGCCGGCCATAACAGCGCCATCGGCCAGACCTTCCATAAAGAGATAGGCAAAGGCGGGCACGCAGCCGGAAGCCGCTCCGGCCGCATCGGCCAGATTCTCACCGATCCGGTCAAACCGGCCCGACTGGGCCATGATGGTTTCAAACTCATCCACCAGTTCCGGCTTGCAGCATTCCGGATGAACCAGGGTCATGCCCTTGCCGATGGCCGCGGGGGTATTGGGCATAATACGCAGCATGGGTACGCGCTGAGAAAGGCCCAAATGCTGGTACATACTCTCCATGGTGACCCCTGCAGCCATGGAAACCAGAACCTTTTCTTCTCCCTGATCCATGCATTCCTTCACCACCGGGGCGATCTGGCGCAGCACTTCCGGTAGAATATGGGGTTTGACCCCCAGCATGATGAATTTGCTCTGGCGGGCCACCTCTTCATTGGTGAGCACCACCTGGCAGCCCACTTCTTTTGCCAGAGCCTGGGCCTTGGCCGGGGTGTGATTGGTTACCACCACCTGCTGGGGATCGATGCCTTTGCAAGCCGCCCGCACCAGAGCCGATCCCATGTTGCCTGTGCCGATGAATCCTATTGTGTACTGGAACATTTGCTTTCGTCCTCTCTTTCTTCCTTTTGCCGGATGGCGCTTTGGGGCACATAACTGTGATCATAGAGCACCCGGGCCCGGTTGCGCATCAGAAGAGTGTCTTCATACTTTCCTGTTTTCTTGTCCACTTTCCGGCGATAAATGGTATTATGGCGGTAAAGTTCCGCCCCTTCCTTTTCAAAATACTCGTCCTCCACCCGGAGGTGCCAGCAATAGGGCAGCGCCTCCTGGCACCGCAGCTGGCCGTGGAGATATTCCCCATCGATAAAGGCTTTCAGCTGAAAAACCTGCCGGGTGTCGTTTCGCACCCGGTAATCCAGGTAATTATAGGCAATGGAAGTTCCCACCCCGAAGGGCACCTGACGGCCAAAATCGGGGAACAGATCCATGCTGTCATGATGGTGATGCTCCAGAATGGTCAAGGGGCTGTGAAGCACCATGAAATGGATGAGATTTGTAAATTGGCACATTCCGCCTCCCACGCCCTGGCCTACCTGTCCCTTGCCGATGGTCATGCCCGTCTGATAGCCTTTGCGTCGGGTGCATCGGCCCACCAGATGCCAAAAGGAAAAGGTCTCCCCGGGATAGATCAGAATCCCATCCACCCGTGGAGCGGCCAGGGTCAAATTTACCTTTTTGTTTTGCTGCAAAGCCATATCCACATCCCCCAACCGGCGGAGGATGAGGGATTTGTGGTCATAGATCAGCTGAGGCAATGGTTCTTTCTGAACTGTCTTGGCAAAAGGACCCTGGGAAAGGTCTTTCATCTTCCGGCGAAGGATCTCCTTTTCCTGGGAGATGCGATAGGCCCAGGGGCCCCACTGGCAAAAGAGCTTTCTGGCCATAGGCGCCTCCTATTTCAGTTCACGCACCTGATATACATCCTCCCGGCGGGCAGAAAGCAGCGGCAGCTGCTGACGCACCTGCTGTACCTGCTCCATATCCAGCTCCACCACCTGGAAAGTTTCTTCCGCCCCGGCCCGCCACAAAACATCCCCCCAGGGGGAGACGGCAATGGAATTGCCATAGGACACATAGCAGCCCTTTTCATCCCGGGCCGGAGCCGCACCCACGGTGTAGCACTGGCCGTCCACTGCCCGCTGGCGGAAAAGAAGCTCCCAGTGGGCCGGGCCTGTGGTCATATTAAAGGCCGCCGGCACCACCAGCACCTGGGCCCCTCCCAGCACCATCAGCCGGGAAAGCTCGGGGAAGCGGAAATCAAAACAGATGCAAAGGCCGATTTTTCCCCAAGGGGTGTCAAATACCGTCACTTCGTCCCCGGCGGTAAAGGTATCCGACTCTTTGAAACTCTGGCCGCCCTTGACATCGATGTCAAACAAATGCATTTTCCGGTGGCGGGCCACCTGGCGTCCCTCCGGATCAAACACAAAGGAAGTGTTGTAAACCTTCCCCTCCTCATCGATCTCCGGGATGGAGCCGCCCACCAGCCACAGCTGATTGTCCTTTGCCATACAGGACAAGGCCTGCCAGCTCTTTCCTTTTACAGGCTCGGCATACGGCCGGAAATAATCGTTGGAATAAGGGCCGTTGAAAATTTCCGGAAGCACGGCGATATCCGCTTCCTTTTCCTTGCATTTCTTTACAAATTCTGCCGCCCGGAGAAGGTTTTCTTCCTTGTCCATTCCGGCTCCCATCTGGATCAATCCGATCTTCATGCTGTCCCTCCCTTATCCTTTTGTGCCCGGCGCCCGGACAGAGTGCCCGGGCGCCGGAAAACAGGCGGTTGTTTTTATTTCTTTTTGACGATCACACCGTCGCAGACTCCCTCCAGACCGGTGAGGGCCAGAAGCATCAGCAGAGAATGGGCCGGGCCAGGGTAATTGGGATCGGGCCGGTACCATTCCTCCGGGTTGTGGCAGTTGCCGCCGGTGCCGCCGTAACCCAGCACAGCCGCGGGGACACCCAGGCTCACCGGCACATTGCAGTCGGTGCTGCCGGCCTCGGAGATGTGCATGGTCTTGCCCATGGCCTCCATCACCTGGGAGAAGGTCTCCGCCATGATGCCATCATGGGGCTGAGAACCAGCCGGGCGGTCGCCGATTTTCTCAATGATCACATTCACATGATCTTCATGCTTCCAGTGATCGGTCTCCTCCTGGGCGGCCTTACGGGCCATATCCAGAATGGTGCTTTCCAGCTTCTCCAGCTCCTGGGCGCTGTTGGAGCGGATATCCACCAGCATATGGGTCTCGCAGGGAATGGAGTTGATGGAAGTGCCGCCGGAGACCACACCCACATTGAAGGTGGTCTTGGGCTCTTTCAGACCGTGAAGCTCCGAGATGGCGGCAATGGCCCGGCCCATGGCGTGGATGGGATTGGGCTTGCCGAAAGCGCCAAAGCTGTGGCCTCCTTCGGCGGTGTAGGTGATCTTGTACCGCTTGCTGCCGGTGGCATCCAGCAAAATCTCCTCCACGCCCCAGTGGTCTAGGGACACAAAGGCATCGATGGGCAGAGTGCGGAACAGCTCCTTGGTGCCCCGCAGATCGCCCAGGCCCTCTTCGCCCACATTGCCGCAAAGCAGCAAATTGGCGCGGGGCTTCAAACCGGTCTCCTGGAAAGCCCGGGCCAGACTGAGCACTTCGGCCAGAGCCCGGGTGTCATCACAGATGCCGGGGCAGTGGTAAACGCCGTCCTTCTCCTTCACTTCCAAAGGCAAAGTGCGGGGAAAAACGGTATCCAGATGCCCGGCCACCATCACAGTGGGAGCTTCCGGATCAGTGCCGGGAATTTTAACATATACATTGCCCACTTTATCGATGACGGGCTCATATCCCATTTCCCGCAGACGGCGGGCAAAATCCTCCGTCCGCTCTCCTTCGTCATTGGAGGGGGCCGGAATGGTGACGATCTCCAGCTGTTCCTTCAGGATATTGCCTGCATCCTGTTTCAGATAATCCAGAGCCTTCTGGACTTTTTCCTCCGCCAGGAGTTTCTGCACATTGTTCATGTTTCTTTCTCCCCTTTCCATAGTCTGCACAGCCCGCCCTGGGGCGGGCTGGTTTTCCCTTGACGCAGTTTATTCCATTTTTCAGATGTAGTTCTGGGCACACAGAAGCTCGGCCAGCAGCACGGCGCCGCCCGCCGCTCCCCGCAGAGTGTTGTGGGACAGGCAGACGAACTTATAGTCATACTGGCAGTCGGGACGCAGACGCCCCACCGACACCGCCATGCCATGTTCCAGCTGCCGGTCCAGACGGGGCTGGGGACGATCGGGCTCGGTGAAATAGTGGATGAACTGCTTGGGAGCCGAGGGCAGCTTCAGCCGCTGGGGCTCACCGGCAAAGTTCTTCCAATCCTCCAGGATCTGCTCCACGGTGGGCTTATTTTCAAAGCGAACGAACACCGCAGCCAGATGGCCGTCGGACACCGGCACCCGGATGCACTGGGAAGTGATGGAGGGAGAGGTTGCATTGGCGATTTTGTCTCCATCCACCCGGCCCCAGATCTTGAGAGGCTCCTGCTCGCTCTTTTCCTCCTCCCCGCCGATATAGGGATTCACATTGTCCAGCATCTCCGGCCAGGTCTCAAAGGTCTTGCCAGCGCCGGAAATGGCCTGATAGGTACAGGCCAGCACATCCTTCACCCCATACTTCATCAGGGGATGGATGGCAGGCACATAGCTTTGCAGCGAGCAGTTGGATTTCACCGCCACAAACCCCCGCTGGGTTCCCAGACGGCGGCGCTGGGCATGGATGATCTCCGCATGCTCCGGATTGATCTCCGGAATGACCATGGGCACATCCGGAGTACCCCGGTGGGCACTGTTGTTGGACACCACCGGCACTTCGGCTTTGGCATAGGCCTCCTCCAGCGCCCGGATCTCCTCCTTTTTCATATCCACGGCACAAAAGACGAAATCCACTTCCGCCTTCATGCCTTCCACATCCTGGGCATCTTTCACAATGATATCCCGCATATTGGCCGGCACGGGGGTATCCATAAACCACCGGCCTTCCACCGCCTGGGCATAGGTCTTTCCCGCACTGCGGCCAGAGGCGGCAATGGCGGTCACATGGAACCAGGGATGATTTTCCAGCAGTGTGGCAAAGCGCTGGCCCACCATGCCGGTGCCGCCTACAATGCCCACCCGATAGCTTTTGTTCATAGCCGATCCACTCCTTTATTGCATCTTGGCTAAATGCTCATGCCTCACATACTCTATGCGTCCTCCCCGGGACGCGGCCCCTTTTCCGGGGGGGATTTTTCCTTCTTCTTTCTCGTTTCAGTATAGCATAGCCCCCCCTTGCTTTCAAGCGCCGCAGGGTTTCGCTATATACTTCAGAATCTCGACAAAAAATTTGGAGTTTATCCTCTTTACTCTAAAACTTTTTTATTCTTAGTGAAAATACATGAAATATTTTTATGCTCCTCCCCTTTTTTCCCACATCTCCGGTCTTTTCATTCGGAAAGCCATACAGTATAATATTTTCAGTTGGAAACACCGGGGAAGAAAGCCTTTATACCCGGTTTTTAGGGAGGAGAGAGCCTATGGAGCAGCGTATCGATTATCAGGAGCTTTTGGACATTGCCACCCGGGTGGGAGTTTCCCTTCTGAAAAACGGAGCGGAGATCTACCGTGTGGAAGATTCCATCCAGCGCATTGTGGCGGCCTATGGGGTCAAAGAGGTGGATGTTTTTGCCGTCCCCACCACCATCATCGTCACCATCAACCCTCCCGAGGGCAAAACGCTTACCAAAACCAAACGGATCTACAGCCGCTCCACCGATCTGGATCGGATCTACCGGCTCAATGACCTGTCTTTTGATATTGTAGAGGAACGGCCCGCCTTTGATGAGATCGAGCGGCGGCTGAAAGCCATTGTATCACAGCCGGCCTATCCCCTTCCTGTTCAGGTGTTTGCCTGTGCTCTGGCCGCCTTCGGCTTTACCCTGTTTTTCGGCGGCAATCGGATGGACGCCCTTTGCTCCCTGACGCTGGGCGCGGCTATCCGGCTCATTGGCTACGGCATGGATCTGTTCCATACCAACGGCTTTTTCATCAACACCATTTCCAGCGCGGTCACCGCTTTTCTGGCGGTGTTCTGGGTGGAGATCGGTGTAGCCAGCCACATTGACAAAATGGTCATCGGCGCCATTATGAATCTGGTGCCCGGCGTGGCCATCACCAACTCCATGCGGGATATTATCGCCGGCGATCTTCTGGCTGGCCAGGCCAAACTGGTGGAGGCCCTCTTTATCGCCACCGCCATCGCTCTCGGCGCCGGTATGGTGCTCTCCCTCCATCGGCTGTTTTTCTAACCAAAAGAAAGGAGCCCCTTTATGCCTATCCATGAAATCTTACTGGCTTTCCTTTATGCCTATGTGGCCTGTCTGGCCTTTACCCTGATCTACAATATGCGGGGGAAATTCATCTTTCTGGCCCCCTTGGGCGGCTCCATCTGCTGGATCGCCTATAATCTTCTGAATTTCACCGGCAACGATATTCTGCAAAATTTTGTAGCCACCATGGCTGTGGCCCTTTATTCCGAGATTCTGGCCCGCATTTACAAAGCTCCGGTGACCATGTTCCTCATCGTGGGTATTCTGCCCCTGGTTCCCGGCGCTGGCATCTACTACACCATGGAATACTGTGTATCCGGCAATCAGATCGCCTTCGGTCAATCACTGGTACACACTTTGGCTGTTGCAGGCGCTCTGGCCCTGGGCATTGTGCTCATTTCTTCCCTGTTCCGCTTCTGTATGCTGTTCTGGTACCACCGGAAAAAAAAGAAGCATTGCACCAAGGTCTGATGACCATCACCGCCTTCCATGGGGAAGGCGGTTTTTTTGCACCCTTTTCTGCTTCTGGCATAGGATAAAGGGAAAAGGAGGAATGAACAGTGGCCTATTCGGACAGGGAGCTTCTGGCCCGGCTGGTCCAGTGCGAAGCAGGAGGCGAAGGGGAAAACGGCATGAAAGCAGTGGCTTCGGTGGTGATGAACCGGGTCCATGCTCCCGGCGGGGAATATGCCCGGGTGGGCCGGGGAAGTCTGCGGAACATCATTTTCCAGCCCGGCCAGTTTGTCTGCGCCTCCGAAACGGAAAATGGCCGATACAATGCCCAGAACATTTACAATATGCGCCCAGAGGCCATTCATTACGAGATCGCCGACTGGGCCATGGCGGGAAACCGCCTTTCTCCGCTGGGTCAGGCTCTGTGGTTTTACAATCCCTATTCCCCTCTCTGCCGGGAAAACTTCCCCAGCGAAGTGGGCATTTTTACCCATCGTATCGGTGACCACTGCTTCTATGACCCGCTGGATGCCTATTTTCAAACATAACGACAAAACCGGGAGGTACTTACTATGTTTTATGACACATCCTATGGCGGAAATCCTGCCCAAGGGCTGCACATGGGCCCTGACGAACCCATGAATCAGGTGCTGGACCCTCAGTCCAACGCCGATGTAAGCCGCGGCTCCATGCTTCAGGATCTGGCCGACAACCTGGGTTATTATGTGGAGATCGACTTTCTCATCGGTACCCAGAACATCGTCACCCGAGGCGGCATCCTCTATGCCGTGGGCAACAATTATGTGACACTGTATCAGGATCTGGAAGACCGGTATGTGGTATGCGATCTCTATTCCATCAAGTTTGTCACTTTCTACAACACCCGTTCCACGCCCCGGAGCCGGGGTACCATCAACGCTCCGGCCGGCAACGCCGGTTCCCGCTCCATGTAACAATTTGCAAGAAGAAAGCCGTCCTTCGGGACGGCTTTCTTTATTATGAACAGACCTGTTTGCCCGCTGCAAAACGGCTCTTACAGTTTGCTGTGGACGCTGCCCTGGAAAGCAGCCCCCATGGCCGCGGCCCAGGGACCCAGGCTTCCCAGCTCCACCCGGGTGGGGATCGGAGTCAGCACCCCCACTACCGCCCGGATATCCGGCAGCACCGGCTTCATATACTGGGCCACAATGCCGCCGATGACCACCACTTCCGGATTGAGCATGCTGGCAATGTTGGCGATCACCCGGGCCAGATCCCGGATAAAATAAGTCACCGCTCCCCGGGCCGGCTCCTTGCCCTGCACATAGGCCTGAAACATCTGCTCCAGATTCAATCCGCAGCTGGAGAGTGTACTCCAGATCTTCCGTTCCAGCACTCCCGGCTCTCCCAGCACATTCCGGTTGCTCATCTCCTGATCGATCTCCCCCAGCAGGTAGCCGATCTCTCCGGCCCGGCAGGCTGCGCCGTACACCAGCTCGCCATCGCAAATAATGGCGCTGCCCACCCCCTGGCCAATGTCCACATAGCAAAGATCATCTGCCCGGGCGCCGGTGCCTTTCCACCGCTCTCCCAATGCGGCGCAGTTGGCCTCATTGTTGATCTCCACCGGGAAGGGCAGCAGCCGCCCCAGCTCTTCCGCCAAAGGATAATCCTGCCATCCCAGGCTGTTGGCCCGGATCACCCGTCCCCGACGGTCCACCGTTCCCGGCAGACTGATACCCAAACCGATGGTTTTTTCCTCAGTCATCCCCGCTTTTTCCACACACCTGCGGGCCAGGGCAGCCATTTCTTCCGGTGTAGGCTCCATGGCGGTTTCGGTACGATAGAGGGTGCGTCCATCCAGATCGGTGACCACGGCCAATGCGTGATCCGGGTGAATATCGATACCCACACCACAGGCCGAAAGGGGATTGAATCCCAGCATTTTGGACGGGCGTCCGCTGCCCTTTTCCGGCCCCTTCTCTCCCAGGTCGATAACCATCCGGCTGCGCAGCAGCTCGTCACAAATGGCGCTGACGGTGGTTTTGCTCAAAGAAAGCTCCCGGGCGATCCGGGCGCGGCTGATAGGCTGATGGACTTTGATGGTCTCCAGCACCAGCTGGCGATTGATCTTTTTGATCATTTCCAGGCTGCCGGTTCTGCTTTTCATAACGGTCTCTCCTTTATTTTGCTGAAAAAGCGTCTGAAAGGCGAAAAATGTCCTTCAGACAGGGAATTTCGTTTGACACTGACCATCTTACCATATATCATGTAAATAGAGCAAATCCCTTTCCGGGAAAAACTCCAATTTTGAAAGAAACGCAGGTGGACGCCTTGAAACTGAACAAAAATCTCACCATGCTCACCGATTTTTATGAATTTACCATGGCCAATGGCTATTACAAAAAGGGCATGGGAGATACCATTGCCTATTTTGATATGTTCTATCGGAATGTGCCTGACAATGCCGGCTATTCCATCATGGCCGGTGTGGAGCAGCTGGTGGAATATTTGAAAAACCTCCACTTCACCCAGGAGGATCTGGAATATCTTCACAGCAAGGGCTGCTTCTGCCCGGAATTTCTGGACTATCTGAAAGACTTCAAATTTGCCTGTGATGTATGGTGCATTGCCGAAGGCACTCCCATTTTCCCCGGCGAGCCTATTGTCACCGTGCGGGGCCCGGTGGCCCAGGCCCAGTTCATCGAAACCATGGTTCTGCTCACCATCAATCACCAGAGCCTGATCGCCACCAAAGCCAACCGGATGGTGCGGGCAGCTCAGGGGCGGACGGTGCTGGAATTTGGCTCCCGCCGTGCCCAGGGCGGTGACGGCGCCGTTCTGGGCGCCAGAGCGGCCTACATCGGCGGTTGTGCCGGCACGGCCTGCGTCATGACCGACCGGGATTACGGCGTACCGGCAGCGGGTACCATGGCCCACAGCTGGGTGCAGATGTTCCCCACCGAATATGACGCCTTCAAAGCCTATGCGGAGATCTATCCCCAGGACTGCACTCTGCTCATCGACACATACAGCGTGATGAAATACGGCCTGCCCAATGCCATCCGCATCGCCAAGGAAGTGCTGGAGCCCCAGGGCTGCCGGCTGAAAGGCGTGCGCATTGACAGCGGCGACATTGCCTATGTGAGCAAGAAGATCCGTGCCAGGCTGGACGAGGAAGGGCTGACCGATTGCAAAATCGTGGTATCCAACTCCATGGACGAAGTGCTCATCCGTGACCTGATCATCCAGGGCGCCCAGATTGACACCTTCGGCATTGGCGAGCGGCTGATCACCTCCCGCAGCGCACCGATCTTCGGCGGCGTCTATAAGCTGGCCGCCATCGAGGACAAAGAGGGCCATATCATTCCCAAAATCAAGATCAGCGAGAATGTGGAAAAGATCACAACGCCCCATTTCAAGCAGGTCTGGCGTTTTTACGACAAGGAAACCGGTCTGGCTTCTGCCGATGTGGTGGCCCTCCATGAGGAGGAAATGCCCCAGGGCGAACCCTACACCATTTTCGACCCCACTTACACCTGGAAGAAAAAGACCCTCACCGATTACACCGTGGTTCCCCTGCTGCAGCCCATTTTCCAAAAGGGCAAATGCGTTTACGAAAAGCGGCCCATTCAGGAGATCCAGGCCTTCTGCCGCCAGCAGGTGGGCACATTGTGGCCCGAGGTCAAACGGTTTGAAAACCCCCATTCCTATATCGTGGATCTTTCTCCCAAACTGTGGAAGATCAAGCAGGATCTGCTGGAACAATATTAAAGCCTTGCAGGGCCGCCGGGAAACCGGCGGCTTTGTCACTTTGTTACAAAACCTTGAAAAAATCGCCGGGTAATGTTATAATTAGATTACATATTGGAACCACCAAGACCCAGGAGGGGATACCCATGAATCACAAAAAATCCATTACACGCCTTTTTGCATTGGGCCTTTCGGCTGTGATGCTGCTGGGGCTGTTCGGCTGCAATAAGCAGGAAGAGGCTTC
Organism: Intestinimonas butyriciproducens; assembly: GCF_016901775.1. Lineage (GTDB taxonomy): Bacteria > Bacillota > Clostridia > Oscillospirales > Butyricicoccaceae > Pseudobutyricicoccus. The sequence goes on along the minus strand of NZ_JACJKW010000012.1, from coordinate 77,439 downwards.
CAAGGCAGAGCAGGAAGAGACGGAGCAGGCAGAAAACCCCACAGACGCGCCGGAGCAGCAGGACAAGGAGGAAACTCCCCTGCCCGATGTGACCGGGCCTTTGAACGAAGAGGAATATCTGATTGTTTGCCAGCAATATTATGACGAGCTGATGCTGGCCAGCAACGAGGCCTCCCTCAAGCTGGAGGAAGCCATGAGCGCGACCGCGGAAACCGAGGAAGAAAAGAAGTCCCAGCAGAACAAAATCGATGTGGCTATGGGTCTGATCAGCAATATGCGGCCCATGTATGAGCGTTTTGCCGAATTGCAGGCGCCGGAAAGCTACGCCGAAGCCCATGAGCTGGTGAAGACCGGAGCCACGGCCTCCAGCGAAGTGCTGCGGCTGACGGTGGAAATCGCCGAAGCGGCCAAGGGTGAAAACGGTGCGGCGGAAGCTCTGGTGCTCCAGGCGGAAATGGAGGAATACACCTCTGATGCCCAGAATTTCTCCAAGGGCCTGCAAATGGTGCTTGGCGATGTGGTAGGCACCGGCACAGACATGGACTAAGGCAGCGTGACGCTGCACCCATGTTGCGCTGCCGCGCTGGGCCTTGACACAAAGGGAAACTTCGCAGTATAATAAAGACAGAAAAGGGCGCTGCCGGTAAGTCGGTTAGTCCCCCTGATTTGGTGTAAGAAGTAACCGCATCAGTTGGGCCTGGGGCGGTTACTTCTTTTTATTACCGGCCTGGATGACCAGACTAATAACGCCTATGATCACAAGGCAGAAAGTGAGCAAATCACTTAATGTCACATATGTAACCACGGTCATCCCCCCTTTCCTGTATAGGGTCGGGGGGCAAGAAGTTTCCCCCCTTTTTGAAACAAGGGGGACTAACCGCCTACCGTTACTGGCAGCGCCTATTTTCAGTATAGCATAGTATGACATTTTCCGCAATCAATAAGACCCCACGGAAAATTCCGTGGGGTCTTTGCATTGGCGGCGCGTTATTTCGGCGCATAGCCGAAATAACCAGCATCCCGCAAAGCGACGCCGCCACTGGCTCTCGGGGAAAAACTAAGTTTTTCCCCGACCCTTTTCCAGCCTCCCGGCGGGGTCCCCATCGGCTCCAAGTGGACACGACCACCGGCCCATGCTATAATGAAGAAAAAAGACGAAAAAGGCGCAAAGGAAGATGAAAATGTACCAAAAGCGGATCAACGAATATGGGATCACAGTGGGGAGCCTGCCCCGGGGGCAGCGGAACAAGATCACCGATGTGGAAGGAGTGCGGGTGGGCCACTGCACCATTGATAACGGAGAAAACAAAACCGGCGTGACGGTGATCATCCCCGGGCCGGGGAACCTGTTTACGGAGAAGATGCCGGCGGCCAGCTTTGTGTGGAACGGCTTCGGCAAGACGGCGGGGCTTTTGCAGGTGGATGAGCTGGGGACGCTGGAAACCCCCATTGCCCTGACCAATACCCTGAACGTGGGCCTGGTGCACGACGCCCTGGTGGAATACACCCTGGAGCAATGCGAAAAAGACGGGGTTGATCTGTGGAGCCTGAACCCGGTGGTGGGGGAATGCAACGACAGCAAGATCAACCGCATCGGCCATCGTGCCGTGGGGAAAGAGGAAGTTTTTGCCGCTATTCAGAATGCGGGGGCGGATTTTGAAGAAGGGGATGTGGGGGCCGGAAAGGGCACCATCTGCCATGGGCTGAAGGGGGGCATCGGTTCGGCCTCCCGGCGGATTTTGCTGGACGGCAAAAGTTACACCCTGGGGGTGCTGGTGCAGAGCAACCACGGCAAGCTGGAAGACCTGACGGTGGATGGCATCCGCCTGGGGGCCGGGCTTGCGGTGCGCAGCCTGGGGGACACCCCGGTGGATCAAGGGAGCATCATGATGGTGGTGGCCACCGACCTGCCCTGCTCCACCCGGCAATTAAAGCGCATCCTCAAGCGGTGCAGCGTGGGGCTGGCCCGGCTGGGAAGCTATGTGGGCCACGGCAGCGGGGAGATCATGATCGGCTTTTCCACCGCCCGGCGCATCCCCTATGCGCCCAATCAGGATATTCTGGAATGCCAGGAGATCAGCGAGCGGCGAATGGACCTTTGCTTCCGGGCGGTGGCGGAGGCCACGGAAGAGGCTGTGCTCAACAGCATGGTGTGCGCTTCCCCCGGCCAGCGGCTGGACGGCCAGATCGTCCACAGCCTGCGGGAATTTTTATAAGAAGATAGCACAAAAGCCCGGGAACATTCCCGGGCTTTTCTTCTGCCCCAATGCAGAAGGATAGAAAAAGGGACGGCCGAAGCCGTCCCTTTTATTTGGTTAGCTATTGTGCTAAGTCTATACGCTTAGTTCCACAAGGAAGCAGCGCTGGCACCGTCAACCTCAACAAAGATGTCGGTGATAGTCATGACGCCATTCACATCCTGCACATAAGCCAGAGCAGACTGATTATCAGCAGCACTTTCCGTATCGGTAGCAGGAACCTTGGAAGCGCTATCAATCACTGCATAAGCATTTGTTGTGCAATCCACATAGTGAATCTTTACATCAGAAGCAACAGCAACCAGTTCTGCATCAGCCTTCTTGTTGACTTTCACATTAGCAACGGAATTATTCCAGCCAACGATCTGCAACTTGTTCCAAGTCTCATCGGCCAAGGCAGCGCTATCTTTGGCTACAGTTACAGCTTCAACATCGCCGTCAACATAACCGTCAACATCGATTTCGTAGGTCACAACATTGCCGCGGAAAGCGTTCCAGTCAGCGACAGCATCCTTAGCGCTGGCCGCATCAGAGAATTCCTTCTGGATGACTTCCTCAGTGCCATCAGGCAGGATAACAGTCATCTGAGCCAGATGATCGCCATCAACCAGAGCGTAGTTAGCAACAGTCTTCACAAAGGCGTATTCCGCTTCGCTGGACACAACAGAGCTCTCCAGCTCCAGAACACCAAACAGGAAGGTGGGGATGCCGCTCACATCCTTATAGCCAAAGGAAGCATCGGTAATGGAAGTCTGAGTCTTGTTCAGCTCGGAAGCCTTCACAACACTGTACTTCACATCGTTTTCATCCTTCGAATTCTTCACGAAGAAGTAAGCAGTATCGGCAACAGCATACTCATCTTTATCAGTTGTAAACAGATTGTCAGATGCAACCTCAACCTTCTTGCTATTATAGTTATACTTCTGATACTTGCTTTCAAAGGTAGTGGTGCTATCATTCTTCAGAGCACGCAGGGTGATCTCGTCACCGGAGATGCTGTAGGAGTACACCTGATCAATGGCTGTGCCAGTGCTCGAAGTATACAGCTTATCCAAGTCAGCTTCCTTGGTGATCTTGTCGCCCTTAGCATCATAGCTAGCAGCCACAGTATACTCACCAGTGCTGCCATTCGCCAACAGAACTCTTACTTTGTAGGTGTGTTCACCCCAAGACTGAGTAAGGTTAGCAGCAGTGACATAAGCCAGATTCTCAACAGAAACAGTGGCTTCTCCACCAGTGGAATAAATGATGTACTTGCCATCGGTGTAGAAGGTGGTGTCGTTCAGAACAGTGCCGTTGTCAGTGCTCTTGTCATACTGAGCCATAGCAAACTTACCAAACTTGGTGGAAGTGCCATTGATAGTAACAGTATTGTATTCCTTGCCATCGCTGTTCAGAGTATAAGCTGTGACAGAAGAAGTCATAGGCTCAACCTTGGAAACAACGACCATCTGCTTGCCGGAGGTGGTGTCGATGTTGATCGCAACAACATCATCCTCGGCAATGGTGCCTTCGACCTTCACATGGTCCATCTCTTCAGCAGAATCGATGGCAGTGTTATTGATAGCAGCAACATTGGGAACAGTGACAGGATCACCCTCAGCATCTTTGAACTTCAGGATGTTCTTGTCGGTGTTGTACTCATCAACAATGGCATACTGTGTGGTGGTGACGAAAGCCAAATCAATGTAGCCATTGTTGTCCACATCCACAAAGCGGACAGGATTGCTGGAGTTGCCGTTGATAGAAGCAAACTCGCTCACTTCGGTGTTAGCCGGATTCTGCTTAGCAGGAGTAAGGGTATCAACAGTGTTCAGATTGTAAACAGCTACGATAGAGTGCTTATCAGTATACTTCTTAGCAACGCCATTGTTGTAGCCTTCGAACTTGATAGACTCGTAGTCTTCATCCTGCATCTTATTGCTGACGGTCACATCGCCCAGAGTGGTCTCATAGACCTTGGAGTCGCCAGTAGCCAGAACAGCATAGACCTTATGGGTGTCGGTGGTTGTGCCGGCTCTGTAATAGACCTTCACATCCTGGCCCAGCAGGGAAGCATCCACAGTGGTCTTGAAGCTTACGCCACCAACTGTGATGTACTCGCCATCATCGTCCAGAGCAACACCATTAACTGTCTCCGATTTATCATCATAACTCAGGGCAACCTTACCGGCATCAGTCAGAATGCCTTCTTTGGTGTTCAGCTTCAGAGCAAACGCAGCATAGGTCAGCTCGTCATAGGTCAGTTCGCCCTTGTTGTAGGACACAGCATAGGCATCCAGAGCATTGGTCATCAGACGAGCAGTCCACTGACGGGGAGTAGCGCCGTACACGGAAGGCACAAACTCAACGGACAGGCCGGAAGTAGCGGCGTCGACCAGAACATTGGTCTGCCAGCCGTTGCCGGTGTAGCCCTGCACATCAGCCTTGTAGCCGATCATGCACAGCAGCATCTTCATCAGCTCAACGCCGGTGACATTGCCGTTGGGATCGAACTTCTGCACGCCGTTCTCCTGCCAGCCACCCATGTAGCCCAGGTTGGTGCAGTAGTTGATGTAGCCCTCAGCCCAGTGGCCAACGGGAACATCGGAGTACTTGGATACGCCCTGGAAAGCAACAGCGCCGTCATCGACACCGTTGTTCTTCAGAACATAGATCATCTTGGCAGCTTCAGAACGCCGCACATTGTCTGTGGGGTTGAAGTTACCATTCTCGTCGCCCTTGAAGACGCCGAGAGCTGTCAGCAGCTGGATGTCGCTAGTCAGGGAAGGATCAATCTTGTCCTGATCCTTGAACGCAGCACCAGCCATCATGGTGAAAGCCATGGCAAACACCAGGGACAGCGCAAGAACTTTTTTCAGAGTTCTCATGTGGTTCATTCCTCCTATAAAAATTTTTGGGCACATCGTACCCTTCGTAATGCATGATACCAAAAGCCGATTTTTTTTGCAAGACTTTGCAGGGGATTGTAACATAAGTGTAACACTGTCGCCAGAACACCTGCTGCGGCAGGGCAGCGTGACGCTGCACCCATGGGGTGCTCCCGCACCCGGTCATGCAGCCTGGCTAACTGGTGCGCTGGGCTTCACAATCCCCCCGGCATGGCTTTGCCACGCTGTCCCCCCTTTGCACAAGGGGGGCTTTTCTTTGCCCTGCGGCATACAACGGACTTGGGGCAATCATTCAGCATGGCCGGTTGTGTTCACTCAGGCAAAGACGGCTCCCTTGTGCAAAGGGAGCTGTCGGCGAACGCCGACTGAGGGATTGCCAGCGTGCCTGGCTGATGATGCCCACACCCGGCGGTTGGTATCATCCATTTGCCTGTGTGCCATCAATCCCCCCGGCGTGGCTTTGCCATGCTGTCCCCCCTTTGCACAAGGGGGGCTTTTCTTTGCCCTGCGGCATACAACGAACTTGGTGCAATCATTCAGCATGGCCCGTTGGATGCACTCAGGCAAAGACGGCTCCCTTGTGCAAAGGGAGCTGTCGGCGAACGCCGACTGAGGGATTGACGGCGAGCCGCCGCACCCAAGCGGTGCTCCCGCACCCGGTCATGCAGCCTGACTAACTGGTGCGCTGGGCTTCACAATCCTCCCGGCATGGCTTTGCCATGCTGTCCCCCCTTTGCACAAGGGGGGCTTTTCTTTGCCCTGCGGCATACAACGAACTTGGGGCATTGACACAGCACGGCAAAGGGTTGTATAATATTACATAGAAAAAGGGCGCTGCCGGTAAGTCGGTCAGTCCCCCTGATTTAGCACAAGAAGTAACCGCATCAGTTGGGGCTGGGGCGGTTACTTCTTTTTATTGTTGACCTGAAAAAACAGGCTGATAATGGCTACGGTTAAAATGCCGATTTGTATTAAATCAGAATATGTAACCATGACCATCCCCCCTTCCTATACACAGGGTCGGGGGGCAAGAAGTTTCCCCCCTTTTTTGAAACAAGGGGGACTAACCGCCTACCGTTACTGGCAGCGCCTGTTTGCAGTATAACATATTATGACATTCTCCGCAATAAACAAGCCGCCGGAAAACCGGCGGCTTATTTATTGGGGAAGTTCTTCAATATTGACAATCTTGTCGGGGTAGTGTTCTTTGAAATAGCGAAGATTTTCGTTTTTCTGGCCTTGCAGGGTGGAGCGCTGGCCCTTCTTATAATATAAGGTGACCGGGCCGGGGGGTGCATTGCGGAGCACTTCTTCACACTGGCGGCGCAAAATGCGGCTTTGCACCAGCTGCCCCAGGGCCGGGTGATAGACCCCGGCGGCCACCTGCTCTTCCAGCTCCCGGCTGGGATTGAGCCCCAGGCGTATGACGGGGATGCCCTTTTCCTGGAAAACCTCCAGGGCGTCGGCGCTCCACTCCACCCCCTCTTCCAGGGTGAGTGGGGTGTATTCCCCCCGCTCCATCATGGCAAAAAGGGGCGTATGACAGAGCACGCAGACGGGATAGAGCCGCACCCCCTGGGGATGCAGGGCCGCCACCTGCCGGGCCGAAGATAAACTTTTTTCCCGGCTGTCTCCCGGCAGGCCCACCATCAGCTGCAAAATCAGCTCAAAGCCCTTTTCCTGCACCAGGCGGGCTGCCCGAATGGTATCCTCCGCCCGGTGGCCCCGGCCGGAAAGACGCAGCACTTCATCGTCCATGGACTGGGCCCCCAGCTCGATGGTCCGGACGCCGTATTTTTTCAAAAGAGCCAGCCCTTCCTCTGTGATGCAGTCGGGCCGGGTGGACACCCGCACCCCCTGGGCCTGACCGCTCTGCACATACGGAAAAGCCGCCTCCAGGTACTCTTCCTGTAAGGCGGCGGGTATGGCGGTGAAGCTGCCTCCATAAAAGGCGATCTGGGGGTTCTTCCCCAAGGGGAGCCCCTCCTTGATGATGCGCTCCACTTCCCGGCCAGTGGGGGCTTTCTGCCCGGTGATGGCCTTTTGGTCGCAGAACACGCACTGGTGGGGACAGCCCACATGGGGAATGAACACCGGCAGAATACGCTTTGTCACTGCCCCATCAGCTCCAGCGCCTGCCGGGCCGCCTCCTGCTCCGCTTCCTTCTTGCTCCGCCCTTCCCCTTGGGCGATCACATTGGAATTGATCAGAAGCTCGATGAGAAAACGCTTGTCATGATCCGGACCGCTTTCTCCCTTGAGCCGGTAAGTCAGGGTCTCCTCCCGGTTCTTCTGCACGATCTCCTGGAGGGCCGTCTTATAATCCAGAGGGTGCCGGGTGTGGGACACCGTCTCGGCCTTTTCCTTGATGTAGTCCAGGATGAAACCCTTGGCCGCTTCCATGCCGCCATCCAGATAAATGGCCGCCAGCATGGCCTCCACCGCGTCGGCCAGCACCGAGGGCCGCTTCCGTCCCCCGCCGCTCTCTTCTCCGTGACCCAAAAGCAAGTGCTCTCCCAGGTTCAGACGCTGGGCATATTCATACAGCGACTTCTCGCACACGATGGACGCACGCAGCTTGGTCAGCTCCCCCTCCGGCATGTGCCGGAAGTGACTATAAATATATTCCGCACAGATGAAGCCCAGCACCGCGTCTCCCAAAAATTCCAGCCGCTCATTGCTGCGCACTCCCTTCTCCCGGTTCTCATTGGCATAGGAGCTGTGGGTCAGCGCATTCTGCCGCAGCTGATCGTTGTGAAACCGATACCCCAGCTTGAGCTGTGTTGCCATGGATTCTCCCTCCTTCTTCCCTTCCAGCAGAAAAGGGCCGGGGCAAATGCCCCATGCCCCTTTTCTTCCGGTTTGCTCGATTATTCCTCGACCCGCTCTTTGATGAAGTTCACCACATCGCCTACGGTCTTCACATTCTCCAGGGTGTTGTCCTCCACCTGGCCCAGTTCAAAAGCCTCTTCCACGCTCATGATCAGCTCCACCAGATCCAGGGAATCGGCGCCCAGGTCGCCCACAAATGTGGTCTCTTCGGTGATCTCGTCCTGATCCACCCCGAACTGCTGGGCGATAATGCCCTTCAGCTTCTCCAGTACCATCTTTGCCACCTCCCGCTTGTCGAGATTTTCTATTTATCCCGTTATATGCTCTTTCTACGCCAGGGGCCTGCCCCCGCCGTACAGTCAGTGATTATAGCAAACCCCTCAAGCCTTGTAAAGTGGCAGTTTCAATTTTTTCCCGGTGCCGATACCGTCATGTGCTCGATGTTTTCGGTGATGGCCTGGATGATGCCGCTTTCGGCATACTGCACCGCCTGGCGGATGGCGCTCTTGAAGGCCCGGGGGTCGCTGGAGCCGTGGGCCTTGATCACCGGCTTGCAAATGCCCAGAAGGGGTGCGCCGCCCACTTCCTTATAGTCCATCTTCTTTTTCAAAGCGCCCAGACCGTTCTTCACCAGCAGGGCCGCCAGCTTGGTGCCCAGGTTCTTGAAGAAGATCTTCTTCAGCTCGCCTACAAAATACAGGCCCACGCCCTCATAGGTCTTGAGCAGCACATTGCCGGTAAAGCCGTCGCACAAAATCACATCGGCCATGCCAAAGGGCACATCCCGGCCTTCGATGTTGCCCACAAAGTTGAGCCGGCCCACTTCCCCGGCCTGCTTCAGAAGGCCGTAGGTCTCTTTGATCATGGGGGTGCCTTTGCTCTCCTCGGCGCCGTTGTTGATCAGGCCGATGCGGGGCGAGGCGATCTTCATCTGCTTCTGGCAGTAGAAGGAGCCCATATAGGCAAATTGCAGCAGATATTCCGGGGTGCATTCCACATTGGCGCCGCAGTCGATGAGCAGCGCGCCCCCCTTGTCGGTGGGCAGAATGGGGGCCAGCGCCGCACGGCGGATGCCCCGGATACGCTTGACATACATGGTGGAGCCTACCAGCACTGCACCGGTGTTGCCGCCGGAGACCATGGCGTCCCCTTTTCCCTCGCCCAGCAGCCGCAGCGCCACGCCCAGGGAGGAATCTTTCTTCTCCTTGGTGACGCTCATGGGGCTGTCACACATGTCGATGACCTCCGGGGCGTTGACCACTTCGATCTTCCCCGCCACATCATCGCTCTTCACTTTTTCCAGGCAGGACAGAATGGCTTTCTCCTGCCCCACCAGCACGATCTCTACGCCCAGTTCCCGGGCGGCCAGCACGCTGCCTTCCACCGTGCTCTGAGGGGCGTTGTCACCGCCCATGGCGTCTACAATGATCTTCATTCCGTTGTCCCCTCCATTACCGTGTTCCGATATGCTTCGATCTGTTCCAGAGAGCGGCGGGAGATCTCCATGTACCGCTCCCGCTTGCCCTTGACCCGTCTGTCCAGCCCGTCGATCAGGCCGAAGTTGATGTTCATGGGCTGAAAATTCTTGCCTTCATAACAGCTGATGTGCCGGCTGAGGGCTCCGATGGCCGTCTGGGTGGAAAACTCCAGCAGCGGCAGGCCCAGCATGCTCCGGGCCATATTCAGCCCGCAGGCAAAGCCGGAGGCGGTGGATTCCACATACCCTTCCACCCCGGTCATCTGCCCGGCAAACATCACCCGGGGATCTTTTTTCGCCCGGTAGAATCCATCCAGCACCCGGGGCGAACACAGATAACTGTTGCGGTGCATCACTCCATACCGGAGAAATTCCGCTTTTTCCAGTCCCGGGATCATGGAAAATACCCTCTTCTGCTCAGGGAAGCGAAGATGGGTCTGGAAACCCACCAGATTGTACATGGTGCCCTGGCTGTTTTCCCGCCGCAGCTGCACCACGGCATAAGGCTCTTTCCCCGTCTTGGGGTCGGGCAGGCCGATGGGCTTCAGAGGGCCGAAACGCAGGGTATCCTCTCCCCGCCGGGCCATCACCTCCACCGGCATACAGCCTTCAAAGACCCGCTTGTCCTCAAAGCCGTGGACCGGGGCTTCCTCGGCCTGGCACAGCTCCTGCCAGAAAGCCAGGTACTGCTCTTTGTCCATGGGGCAGTTGATATAATCCAAACCGGTGCCTTTGCCATAGCGGGAGGCAAAATAGGCTTTGTCCATATCCAGGCTGGCTCCCGAAACAATGGGGGCTGCGGCGTCATAGAAACTGAGGACCTCTTCCTCCCCCAGCCATTCCATCATATTTTGGGCCAGGGGACCTTCGGTGAGGGGGCCGGTGGCCACGATCACATGGCCGCTTTCCGGGATGGCATCCACCCGCTCTTCCTCGATATGCACCCGGGGATGCTGCCGCAGCCGCTGGGTCACCAGGTGGGAAAAGGCCTGCCGGTCCACCGCCAGCGCCCCTCCCGCGTCCACCTGGGTGGCGTCGGCACAGGCCACGATCAGGCTGCCCAGCCGCCGCAGCTCTTCTTTCAAGAGCCCTGCGGCATTGGTCAGTTCCCCCGAACGGAAGGAGTTGGAGCACACCAGCTCGGCAAAGGTATCCATTTTGTGGGCCGGGCTCTTCTGCCGGGGCTTCATCTCCAGCAGCCGTACTTCGATTCCCCGGCAGGCCAGCTGCCAGGCCGCTTCACTGCCCGCCAGCCCCGCTCCGATCACTGTGGCTTGCATCATTCTTTGTTTTCCTCTTCCGCTTCCGTCTTCTCTGCCGCCTTCTTCGCACTTGTTTTCCGGGTGGTTTTCTTTTTAGGTGTTTCTTCCCCTTCACCTGCGACCTTTCTGGTGCTCTTCCGAGTGGTCTTTTTGGGCTTTTCCTCCCCGGCTTCCTCCTGGGCCTTGGCTTTGGCCGTCCTGGTGGTCTTGGCCGTCTTGGTGGTTTTCGCAGCCTTTTTGGCCTTGGTGGTCTTTGCGGTCTCCGGGGTCTCCCCTGCATTCTCGGCAGCCGTTACCACGGTCTGCTCTGCCGCCGGGGCTTCCTCATCCTTCTTCTTGCTCTTGCGCTGGGGCAGATCTTCCTCATAGCCGCAGTCCGGCTTGTAGCACACATATTTTTTCTCTGCCTTGGTATAGCGCTTATAGAGAGGCTCGCCGCAGTTGGGACACTTTTTATTGGTAGGCTTATCCCAGGTCATAAAGGTACAGGTGGGATTTTTCTCGCAGCCATAGTAGTAATAGCCGCTGCGGGATTTTTTCTTCACCACTTTGGCTCCGCACAGGGGGCACAGCACACCGGTGTCCTCGGTGATGGGCTTGGTGTTTTTGCACTCGGGATAACCAGGGCAGGCCAGGAACTTTCCAAACCGGCTGGATTTGATGACCATCTTCCGGCCGCACAGCTCGCAGACCACATCGGTCTCCTCATCCTTGATCTTGATGCGCTTTTTTTCCAGGTCCTTTTCCGCCTTCTCCAGCTCGCCGGAAAAGCCGGTGTAGAACTTGCGCAGAATATCCACATAATTGGTGTTGCCCTGCTCCACCTCGTCCAGCTGCCGCTCCATGCCGGCGGTGAACTTGATGTCGATCACATCGTGGAACTTGTCGATCATCAGATCGGTGACCGCCTCGCCCAAGGGGGTAGGCCGCAGGGACTTGCCCTCCTTCACCACATAGTCCCGGCCCAGAACCACCGAAATGGTGGGGGCGTAGGTGCTGGGACGGCCGATGCCCTTTTCCTCCATGGTGCGGATGAGGGAGGCTTCGGTATACCGGGCCGGCGGCTGGGTGAAGTGCTGCTTGGGCTCGGTCTTTTTGTGCTTGGGCTCGTCGCCTTCGCTGAGGGGCGGCAGGGGCGCCAGCTCGTCGTCGCTGCGCACTTCGTCCAGTCCCTCTTCGTACAGGGCCAGAAAGCCGGGGAACGCCACCGTCTGGCCGGTGGCCCGGAAGATATAGCCGTTACAGCCGATGTCCACCGATGTGGTGTCCATCATGGCATCGGTCATCTGGCTTGCAGTAAACCGGGACCAGATCAGCTTATACAGTTTATACTGGTCGGCGGACAGACTGCTGCGGATGCTCTCCGGATCCAGCAAAGGATTGGTGGGACGCACTGCTTCGTGGGCGTCCTGGGCGTTCTTTTTGGTTTTGTAATGCCGGGGTTTGGCGGGGAGATAGTCATTGCCGAACCGGCCGCCGATATAATCCCGGGCGGCGGCCAGGGCATCGTCGGAGACCCGGAGGGAGTCGGTACGCATATAAGTGATCAGACCGGTGAGTCCCTGGCCCTCGATGGCCACGCCTTCATACAGCTCCTGGGCCACCATCATGGTGCGCTTGGCCGTCATGGACAGCTTCCGGGAAGCCTCCTGCTGCAAGGTGGAAGTGATGAAAGGCGGCGCAGGCGTCCGCTTCTTTTTGGCCTTCTTCACTTTTTCCACCCGATAGCCCGCCCCATCGATGGCGGAGAGCACTTTTTCGGTCTCTTCCTGGCTGGAAAGCTCCATCTTTCCCTCTGCTGTCCCATAGAAACCGGCGGTGAAGTTTTTCCGGCCGGCGGTGAGGGTTACATCAATGGACCAATATTCCTTGGGCACAAAAGCCTGGATCTCCCGCTCCCGGTCCACGATCAGGCGGGTGACCGCCGACTGGACCCGGCCTGCCGACAGCCCGGCCCGCACCTTCCGCCAAAGGAAGGGGGAAAGCTGATAGCCCACGATCCGGTCCAGGATCCGCCGGCCCTGCTGGGCATCCACCAGATTCATATCGATGTCCCGGGGATGTTCCACCCCGGCCAGCACCGCTTTTTTCGTAATTTCGTTAAAGGTGACCCGCTTGGTTTTGCTGTCGGGCAGATGGAGCATCTCCTTGAGATGCCAGGAAATGGCTTCCCCTTCCCGGTCCGGGTCGGTGGCCAGGTAGACAAATTCGCTTTCCTCCGCCGCTTTTTTCAGCTCGTCGATGATCTTGTCCTTGCCCTCGATGGGCTCATATTGGGGGGTGAAATCCCCGTCGATGTCGACGCCCATCTTCTTTTTGGGCAGATCCCGCAAATGCCCCATGGATGCCTTGACCACATAGTCAGACCCCAGGTATTTGCCGATGGTTTTCGCCTTGGCCGGCGATTCCACGATGAGTAATTTTGACATTGCGTTCCTCCCGGCGGCTCCTGCTGCGGGCCGCCCATTTTTTTGGCCTCCCCTTTCCGGGGGCAAAGCCGGTCTATCTACAATATGATACTATGGTTTTCATATGATTTCAAAATATTTTGCCCCCCGCTCCCGCACCAGGCCCCGGATCTGGAGCATGGTCAGGCTGGTGAGCACTTCCCCTGTGGCAAGGCCGGTGTTCTGGCAGATCACATCGATGTGGGTCAGGCCATCCATGCTGTCCACAATGAGCTTCTCCCGGCCGGTCAGGCCAACCGGCGCCGGCTTGCTCTGGTGCACATCCCGCTCTTCCCTTTCCGGCTCATTTGCCTCCGGCTTTTCCGATAGCCCCATCACGAGCGCAGGAAAACGCCCGGCATATTCCTGGCAGATCTCCACCGGGTCTGTGCACAAGGTAGCCCCCGAGCGGATGAGCTGGTTGCAGCCTTCGTATTCCGGCCTGTCGATGGAGCCAGGGACGGCAAACACATCCCGCCCCTGTTCCAACGCCGTAGCCGCCGTGATCAGACTGCCGCTTTTCCTGGCCGCTTCCACCACCAGCACCCCCAGACTCAGTCCGGAAATGATCCGGTTGCGCCGGGGGAAATAGCCGGGATAGCCCCGCCGGGACGGTGGATACTCGCTGAGAACGGCGCCCTCTTTCTCCAGGATACGCCGCAGCAATCCATTGTGGGAGGCGGGATAACACTGGTCGATGGCCGTGCCCAGCACAGCCACTGTGGGCGTGGGACCTTCCAGCGCCCCTTGGTGGGCCGCTCCATCCGCCCCCTGAGCCAGGCCGGAAACGATGAGAAAACCGTGGGCCGACAGCACCCGGGCAAAGCGGCGGGCGGTCTCCAGCCCCAAAGGGCTGGCCTTGCGTCTGCCCACAATGGCCAGAACCGGCATCTCTCCCCATTTTGGCATAGTGCCCCGCAGATAGAGCACCGCCGGTGGGTCGTAGATCTGCCGCAGATCTTCCGGGTACCCGTCCTCTTCATAGCAAATGGCCCGGGCCCCTGCTTTCCTGCAATTTTCCAGTACCTTTTCCGCTCTTTTCCAGGAAGCGTTGGCTTTCTGTTCCCTCTCCCGGGGCGTAAAAAAGAGATCGCCCTCATTCAAAGCACGGCAGGCTTCCAGGGCCCCTCCGAAATGCTCCCGGGCTTCCCGGATCCGGCGGGTGGACAGCCTGGCTTCTTCCCGCAGCCAAATATGAGCCAGCACAGCTTCCATGGCATTTCCTCCTCGTGACCTAGCGGCGCATCTCCCACATACACAAAGCGGCAGCTACGCCGGCGTTCAGGGATTCCGCGCCCTTTATCGGGATGATCACCTGGAGACGACTGTGCTCCAGAAGCTCCCCACTGACGCCGTGGGCCTCGTTGCCGATGGCCACCGCTGCTCCCTTCAGATCCACCTGACGGATGTCCCGGGCGCTTTTGCTCAAAGCGGCGGCGTAAAGGGGAATGTTTCTTTCCTCCAGCGCCTGCCAGAGCTCCGGCCGGGACAGGCGGAACACCTGACACCGGAACACCGAGCCCATGGTGGAACGGACCACCTTGGGGTTATACAGCTCGGCACAGTTCCCCGTCAGCACCACCGGCAAGGAAAAGGCCTCGGCCGTGCGCAGAATGGTGCCCACATTCCCCGGGTCCCGCACATCTTCCAGCACCAGACAGGCGCCTTCCGGCAGATCCTTCCGGGGAGGGGGAATACGGCAGACAAACAGCACGCCCTGGGGGCTTTCCACCCCGCTCATCTGGGCCATCAGGGAGGAGGGCACCAAAAAGGTGGGCACTCCTCTGTCCCTCTGCTGCTCCAAGGGCAGGTCCCGGCTGAGAAAGACCTGAACCACTTCCACTCCCGCCGCCAGGGCCTCCTCCAGCAGCTTTTCCCCTTCGCAGCAGAACAGCCCTTCCTTTTCCCGCATCCGTTTGCTGTCCATCAGCCGGCAGACCCGGCGGATACGGGGATTGTCCCGGCTGGTTATCTCTTCCATAATTACCCCAATTTCTTGATGTCGTCGTTGGCGCCGATGACCACCAGCGCGTCCCCCCGGCGGATCACATAATCCGGCTCAGGGGAAACATGAATGGTCTCGCCATTGTGGGTCTTTACCGCCAGGATGTTGATGCCGTAACGGGCCCGCACATCGATCTGGCGGATGCTCTTGCCGCCCCACCGGTCGGGGGCCGCCACTTCCACAATGGAATAGTCCTCGGAAATATCGATATAGTCAATGATGTTGTTGGAGGCCACCATCTGGGCAAACCGGGCGCCCATATCGGCCTCGGGGAAGACGATCCGGTCGGCACCGATGCGCTTGAGCACCTTGACATGCAGATCGTCGTTGCCTTTGGCGATCACATTCTTCACCCCCAGCTCCTTGAGCATCAGGGTGATGAGGATGTTGTCCTGGATATTGTCGGCAAATGCCACCACCGCATGATCAAAGTTGCGCACGCCGATGGATTTGAGCACCTGCTCATCCCGGGCATCGGCAGTGATGACATGGCTCACCGAGTCGGATACCCGGTGCACCGCTTCTTCGTCCTTGTCCACCGCCAGCACTTCATGTCCCAGGCGGTACAGTTCCCTGGCCAGGGTCATGCCGAAGCGTCCCAGGCCGATAACCACAAACGATTCCATCTTGTTTCCTCCTTTAGCCAATCATTACCCGTGCTTCGGGATATTTGATCTTGGCGTCCTTTTTGCCGCGCATCATAGCGGCCATGCCGATGGTGATGATACCCACCCGCCCCAGATACATCAGCGCCACCAGCACCAACAGCGAAGGGGTGGAAAGTTCCGGGGTGATGCCCAGTGTGAGCCCCACCGTACCGAAAGCAGATGTGCATTCAAAAAGTGCCGCACTGAGGGTGACTCCATCAAAGGCCGACAGCATAAATGTGCCGATCGCCACCGAGCAAATCCCCAGCAGGAACACCGACAAAGCATCCATCACCAGCTTATAGGAAATGGACCGGCCGCCCACTGTGGTTTGGTAAGTGCCCCGCAAAGAGGAGCGAGCCGCCATCAGCAGCACGGCCAGCGTCACCGTCTTGACACCGCCCGCCGTACCGCCGGGAGAGCCGCCTACAAACATCAGCGCCACGCTCATGGCTTTGGAAGCGCCGGTGAGATAGGCCTGGTTCAGCTGGGCATATCCCGCCGTACGGGTGGTGGTGGACTGGAAAAATGCAGAGAGCAGCTGACCAAAAAGGTTCTGATTCCCCATGGTCTGAGGGTTGTCGTGTTCCGCAACCAGGAAAAAGAGCGTACCCACCAGCAAAAGAAGGGCTGTGGAGCGCAGCACGATCTTGCTCTGGGTGTGGAGCCGGCCTTTGTTGTCTCTGGCCGAATAGATATCGCTCCACACAAAAAAGCCCAGGCCGCCCAGAATGATCAGCAGGCTGATGGTCACCGTCACCACAAAATCTCCGGTATAGCCGCCCAGAGAGATGTAGGCGCCCTGATCTCCCAAAATATCAAACCCGGCATTACAGAAAGCCGACACCGAATGAAAGATCCCCCGGCTGATGCCGCCCAGGATGCCATATTCCCGGGAAAAACGCACCGACAGGATCAGTGCTCCCATGCCCTCAAAGAGCAATGTGCCATAAAGCACCCGCTTGACCAGGCGCACCATACCGGAAAGCCCGTCCATATTCAGCGAAGTGCTCACCAGCTGCCGCTCCCGCAAAGAGATCCTCCGCCGCAAAAGCAGGGACAGGGCAATGGCAATGGTCATAAACCCCAGTCCGCCGGTCTGGATTAGGCAGAGGATGACCGCCTGGCCGAAGGGGCTCCAGAACAAATAGGTATCTTCCACAATAAGCCCTGTGACACAGGTGGCCGAAGTGGCGGTAAACAGGGCGGTGACCGCGCCGGCACTCTCTCCGGTGCGGGTGGCAAAGGGAAGCATCAGCAGCAGGGTGCCGATCAGGATGACAGCGGCAAACCCCACGGCCATCACCCGCACAGGCGCTGCACGGCGCACGGCGGCGTTGCTCTGCTGGAGTTTCTTCAGATGCTCCCTGGCAAAATGCTTTAGTTTTCTTTTGAATGACTGCATATTGGTCTCCCTCCGGGACCTGAATCCCATCGATCCTTTGGATTTTTCCCAAAAATCCGCCTTTCCGGAAAAGCGCAGACAGACCTGACGCCGATGGCGTCAGGCCCGCTTGCGTTCTTTACCCAAAAAGGGAAGAAAGATTTCCTCCTGCTTTCCCTTGGGCAAAGCCGCGTTTTTAATACAGCTTGGCGCCGGCGGGGATATGGTTGTCCACCATCAGGCAATGAAGCTTCTCCACGCCGTTTTCATGATGGACGGCCGAAATGATCATGCCGCAGGAGTCGATGCCCATCATCTTGCGAGGGGGCAGATTGGTGATGGCGATCAGCGTTTTGCCCACCAGTTCCTCCGGCTCATAGGTATCGTGGATGCCGCTGAGGATCACCCGGTCTTCTCCCGAACCGTCGTCCAGCACAAACTTCAGCAGCTTCTTGCTCTTGGGAACCGCAGTGCATTTCTTCACCTTCACCGCCCGGAAATCCGACTTGGAGAAGGTTTCAAAGTCTACAAAATCAGAGAACAGAGGCTCCACTTCCACCTGGGAGAAATCGATCTCTTCCACTTTCTGCTCTGCTGCAGGAGCTGGGGCGGCAGGTTCCTCTTCCTTCTTCTGGGAACCATTGTTGTCCAGCGGCTTCATCGTCGGGAAGAGCAGCACATCCCGGATGCTGGCCGAATCGGTGAGCAGCATCACCAGCCGGTCCAGACCGAAGCCCAGGCCGCCGGTGGGAGCCAGACCATATTCCAGAGCGTTGATGTAATCGTAGTCCACCTGGCTGGTGTCCTTGGGATTGGCTGCCTTCCGCAGGGCCACCTGCTTTTCAAACCGCTCCTTCTGATCGATGGGATCGTTGAGCTCGCTGAATGCATTGCCAAATTCCATGGCATTGATAAAATACTCAAAGCGTTCGGTGAAGGCCGGCTCGTCCTTCTTCCGCTTGGCCAGCGGGCTGTTTTCCACCGGATAATCATAGATAAAGGTGGGCTGGATCAGCTTCTCTTCCACAAAAGCGTCGAACAGTTCCACCAGCACAGCGCCCTTGGTGGCGTCCTCAGGCACCGGCACATTCTTCTCCTTTGCGGCCTTCCGGGCGTCCTCATCGGTCTCCCAGGTGTAGTAGTCGCAGCCGGAATACTTCTTCACCGCTTCCACCATGGTCAGCCGCTCCCAATGGCTCATATCGATGGTCTGACCCATATAGGGAATGGTCAGGCTGCCGCAGACGGTCTGGGCCAGGTGCTTATACAGGTCTTCCACCAGGTCCATCATGCCCTTGTAATCGGTGAAGGCCTGGTACAGCTCGATGCTGGTAAATTCCGGGTTGTGCTTTGTATCCATGCCTTCGTTGCGGAAGATACGGCCTACTTCATACACCCGGTCAAACCCGCCCACGATGAGCCGCTTGAGGGCCAGCTCGGTTTCGATGCGCAGGTACATATCCATATCCAATGTGTTGTGATGAGTGACGAAGGGACGGGCGGAAGCGCCGATCTCCAAAGGCAGCAGAATGGGGGTATCCACTTCCAGGAAGCCCTGGCCGTCCAGATAAGCGCGGATCTCCCGCAGGATCTGGCTGCGCTTGATAAAGGTGTCCTTCACCTCGGGATTGACAATGAGATCCACATACCGCTGGCGGTAGCGCAGGTCGGTGTCCTTCAGGCCGTGCCATTTTTCCGGCAGGGGACGCAGGCTCTTGGACAGCAGCTGGATCTTCTCCACCTTGATGCTGATCTCGCCCATTTTGGTGCGGAAGATTTCACCTTCCACGCCCACTACATCGCCGATGTCAAACTTTTTGAAGGCGGCATATTCCTCGTCGCCCACATTGTCCCGGCGGACATAGAGCTGAATATCTCCGGTGGTATCCCGCAGATCGGCAAAGCTGGCTTTGCCCATCAGCCGCTTGCTCATCAAACGGCCGCCCAGACGGACGACCTTGCCGGTCTCCTCTTCATTGGCGATGCCGGCAAACTCTTCCTTGATGTGGGCGGCGTAGTGGTCCACAGGATACTTGGTGATGGCGAAGGGGTTCTTGTCCTCCTGCTGCAGGGCAGCCAGCTTGTCCCGGCGGATGCGCAGCAGTTCCCCCATTTCCTGCTGGGCGGCCTGTTCTGCCGCCACAGCGCTCTTTTCTTCCTTCATAATCTTCCTCCATATCAAAAGACAGCCGCAGCCATTGCCGCTGCAGCCGTTTTTTCTTTCTTTTTACCGATCGATGGCCACGATCCGGTAAGTGATGGCGCCGTCGGGCGCTTCCACTACCACGGTATCGCCTACACCGTGACCATAAAGAGCCTTGCCCAGAGGGGATTCATCGGAAATGCGGCCCTGCACAGGGTTGGCCTCCTGAGAACCCACAATGGCATATTCTTCGGGCTCGTCTTCAAAGCCTTCTTCCACCACGGTGACCCGGGTGCCCATGCTTACATGCTGGGTGGTGATGGCATCCTCGTTGATGATCACAGCGCCGGCGATCACATTCTCCAGCTCGGCAATGCGGGAATACAGCTTGCCCTGTTCGTTTTTGGCTTCGTCGTATTCACTGTTCTCCGAAAGGTCGCCGAAAGAACGGGCTTCTTTGATCTGCTCGGCCACTTCTTTCTCCCGGACGGTCTTCAAATATTCCAGCTCATTTTTGATCTCTCTGAGCCTTTCTTCGGTCAGCATAAACTGTTTTTGCATAGTTTCCTCCCCTTTGCCCCTGAAAATGGGCATAGATATTCAGGATAATACTTCACATTATATGGTGCTCGTTCCCATGTGTCAAGCGTGGTTTTCCCCTGGCTGGGAGAAATCATCCTGTTTTTCCCCTTCTTCTCCCTTTGTTTCTTTTCCTTTCACTCCCAGATCTTCCGGGCGGCACAGACCGCTTTCCAGCAGCATGGCGGCATACAAAGTATCCCCCATCCGGGGCGGTTTTTGCTCCATGGCCCACTGGGGAGGTGCAAACTCCATTCCCGGCCAGCCGCCGTCGGACAGCATCAGCAGATCCTCTCCCCGCTCTGCCCTTTCTCCCGGCTGGGGAAAACGGATGCGCAGACAGGGGTATTCCGGCGGGGCGCTCTGCTGGGGGGCAATACCGAACTGTTCATACAGTGCTTCCTCCAGCTTTTGCTGTCCCACCTTGATGCTCACCGACAGATACCGCACCTTCCCACCCAATATTCTGGCGCAGCGCACCACATCCCGATCACAACGCTGGGCCTCCAGACGGCAAAAAGCCTGTTCCAGCGGGATGCCCCGGCTGCGGAGGACCCACAAGGCCCCCTGCCCGGCTCCCTGCCGCCAGGCCGTCCCTTCTTTCACCGTCAGCATTCCCATTTCCAGTGCTTTGCGCCGCCACTGCTCTTCTATGGCCAGCCGGTGGACGCCCCTTTTTTTCAGCTGCCCCATGGCCCACTCCACCTGTTTTTCCACCTTTCTCTTTCCCATCCCCTGGGGCACGGCCAGACAAGCGGTAAGAAAAGAAGCCCTTCCCACTGGCAGCAACTGGGTCTCCAGGTGCTTTTTCCAAAAAAGGCCTCGCTTTTTTCCTGTGTCTACCGTTTCAAAATATGCAATCATCGATCATTCTCCCCTTTTTCACTATACCTATGTTTCAAAAGGGGCGGCTATGTCCGGTGCAGCAAAACGGGCGGCCTTCCGGCCGCCCGTTTCCATTTCTTCATTTAGTTTTCGCTCATCTGCTGCCGGAGCACTTCCAGCGCTTTTTGCAGCTGATCGTCCTCTTCCGGCTGAAGGGTATAGAACCTATTGAGCTTGTCCTCGCTGAGGGAAGACTCCACATCCGGTGTAATGCCCACACCGGCCAGGCTGACGCCTTTGGCGGTGTAATACCGGCTGGTGGACAGGTTGAGGGCTCCGCCTCCGGTGAGGGGGATCATGGTCTGGGCATAACCCTTGCCCAGGGTGTGCTCACCCACCACTGTGGCCGCGCCGTATTCCTGCAAACTGGCGGCAAAAAACTCCGCAGCACTGATGGAATATTCGTTGCACAGCACCGCCATGGGCAGCTTGACGCATTCCTCATCCGAAGAATAGGTGGTGCTTTCTCCGGCCTTGTCGGTGATGCTGATGACAGTGCCCTTGGGCAGAAGCTCATCCAGCATATTCACCAGCACATCCACAAATCCGCCGGGATTGAAACGCACATCAAACACCAGAGCCTGGGCTCCGTCATCCAGCAGCTGCTGAAGCTTCTGGGAAAACTCCTGATCCACATTCTTGGAGAAGGACTCGATGCGCAGCAGGCCGATGTTTCCCTCCAGCATCTGGGCTTTGACCCCAGGGGTCTGCACTTCTTCCCGCTGAAGGGTGTATTTCTGCTGCACCCCTTCCCGCAGAATGGTGAGGGTGACTTCGCTGCCCGGCTCCCCTTTGACCCGGTCGCTCAGGTCGTCAAAGGACAGTTCGGCAGCGCTTTCCCCATCCACGGCCACCAGCAGATCCAGAGGCTGGATACCGGCTTTCTGGGCAGGGGATTCCTCGGTGACCGCAGTGATCACATAATAGCTTCCCTCCGTGGCGGTGGAAATGGTGATGCCTACGCCGGCATACACCCCTTCCCGCTTTTCCATCACCGCTTTGTATTCTTCTTCGGTGAGATAGGAGGACCACTGATCCCCGGTGCCCTGGATATAACCCTTGAGGGCCTGATCCATCATATCCTGCTTATCGTATTCTCCCACAAAATATTTATCTACCAGCTGGGAGACCTCTTTCAGCTGCTGGTATTCCCCTTCCATCTCTTCGAAGTTGCCCAGACGGACATTGTAATACTCCGAAGCCACATAAAAGGTGATATTGAAGGTGGTCACCACCGCCAGCATCAGGAGCATCAGGGTGGAACCCAGGGTAAATTTTTTCTTCATGAATGGGGCTTCTCCTTGCGATGATTTCTGCTTAATACAGACCTAAAATCCGGCCGGCATCCTGATAGCTGCCATTCTGCCGCACCTCAAAGTGCAGATGGTTGCCGGTGGAATAGCCGGTGGAACCCACCTTGCCGATCTGTGTGCCGGCGCTGACTGTGGCGCCCTTGGTGGTGAGGATCTTGCTCATATGGGCATAGAGGGTGGTGACCCCGCCGCCATGGTTGATGACCACATAGTTACCCCAGGCGCTGCTGTAACCGGCAATGATGACGGTACCCGACTGGGCGGCATAGATGGCCGTTCCGTTGGGAGCCGAGATATCCACACCGGTATGGAGCTTATAGACTCCGGTCACCGGATGGTTCCGGTAGCCGAACTTGCTGGTGACATACCGGTAGCCCGAAGGCAGGGGATAGGTATAGCCGCCCACCTGGGTGGTGCCGGTGGAAGTGGAACCGCCGCCCTGAGCCGCCTGTTCCTGACGCTTCCGCTCGGCTTCCTCTTCCATCTCCTTGACGATCTTGTCGATCTGGGCATTGATGGCATCTTCTTCCGCTTCGATCTCTGCAAAGGAGGCCTTCACTTCTTCTGCGGCGCTTTCCAGCTCCTTCATAGCCTGGGAACGGTTTGCAAGCTGGGTATCCAGCTCACTCTTGGACACTTCCAGCTCTTTGCGCACATTTTCTGCCTGCTGGCGGTCCTCTTCCAGCTCACTCTTGGTCTGGGCAATCTCCTCTTTCAGAGCCTTCAGCTCTTCAAACAGGTTTTTATCGTACTCGGCAATCTGGCTGACGATCTCATATTTGGACAGGAAATCCGAAAGGTCGTCGGCAGAAAGCAGCACTTCCAGATAGCTGGTCTCTCCCTGTTCATACATCACCCGCACACGGGTCTTGAATTTTTCGTACTGTTCTTCTTCTTTTTTCTGAGCCTCGGCCAGCTCTTCTTCCTTCTGGGCAATCATTTCTTCCAGGCTGTCGATCAGGTCATTCTGCAGCCCGATCTGCTCTTCCGTGCTGTTGATCTGGGCGTCCAGCGCTTCGATCTGCTCCTTCACGGTAGCTTTTTCAGTGTCAATGCTGTCCAGTTCATTCTGCAATTTTTCCTTTTCTGCCGCCTGGTCTTCCAGCTTCTCTTTCAAAGCGTCCACATCGCTCTGGGAAGCCGCCGAAGCGCTGACACGGAAAAACAGATCGGCCACAAGGCCGAAGAGCATCAGCCCGGCCAGCAGTCCGGCAATGGCACCGGCCGCCACCCGGGTGATCGTCTTTTTCTTGGCTCGTTTCATCTTCCTATCCTTCCTTTCTGGTCCGTTACACTTTCAGGAACTTGCGGATGGTGAGCACACTGCCTCCCGATCCCAGCACCAGGCCGGCCGCCAGCATCATCAGCAGCAAAGGCAGGGCAAACTGGGGAAAGGCCACCATTTGAATCAGGCCGGTGCTGCCCACCACGCCCTCTGCGATATAATCATAAATCAGCCATTCCAAGCCAAAGGCCACAAGAGCTGCAATTTCTCCCAGCACCAGGCCTTCCACAATAAAGGGAGAGCGGATAAAGTGATTGGTGGCGCCCACCATGCGCATGATGGCGATCTCCTCCCGCCGAGCAAACATGGCCAGCTTGACGGTATTGGAGATGATAAAGATGGACACCGCTCCCAGCATGGCAATCAGAGTATAACTGATGGCGTTGACCACACTGCGCATCTTCACCAGCTTATCGGAAAATTCCTTTTTGCTGGTGGTGCTGGCAATGCCGTCGATCTGCTCCAGGGCGTCCACCGTCTCCTGGTGAAGGGACACATCCTTCATCACGATCCGGTAACCATCCCGCAGAGGGTTGTCGTTTTCCAGCCCCTCCAGGATGTAGGCGTCATCCCCCATCTGCTCTTTATAATCTTCCAAAGACTCTTCCTTGGGGATAAATTCCACGGTGTCCACATTGTCCACCTGTTTGATTTCCTGTTCCAGGGCCTGGGCCTGGGGACGGGTATAGGTCTCATCCACCCACAGCATGATCTCGCTCTGGGTTTCCAGATCGGCCACCTGGATGCCCAGATTATAGGCCACCAGGCTGAAACTGGAAGTGATGAGCAGGCAGGCGGCAATGACCGTGATGGCCGCCACCGACATCAGCCGATGGGAAAAGAAGTTGCTGATGCCTTCCTTCAGATAGTATTTCAGATTAAAACGCTTCATCAATTCGATACCCGCTTTTCTCCAAATCGTCGTAATAACCGCCGGTGTGGTCACCCACTACCTGGCCCCTGTCAATGCTGATGACCCGCTTGCCAAACTGATTGACCAGTTCTTTCTCATGGGTGACCACCAGCACAGTGGTACCCAGAGCGTTGATCTTGCCCAGGAGAGTCATAAGCTCCAGGGAACGGGCCGGGTCCAGGTTTCCCGTAGGCTCGTCGGCGATGATCACACTGGGGTTATTCACCAAAGCCCGGGCGATGGCCACTCTCTGCTGTTCACCGCCGGACAGCTCATCGGGATGGCGCCGGGCCTTGTGGAGCACGCCCACCAGATCCAGCACATAGGGCACCCGCTTTTTGATGATCCGGGGAGGAGTGCCCACCGCCCGCATCACAAAAGCCACATTTTCAAACACCGTCTTTTTATCGATCAGACGAAAATCCTGAAAAACCACGCCCACCGTCCGGCGCATATAAGGCAGCTGCCGGTTCTTGATGGTGGTCAGGTCAAAATCGTTTACATACACCTTGCCGCTGGTGGGACGGATCTCCCCGATGAGCAGCTTCATCATGGTGGATTTGCCCGAGCCCGAAGGACCCACAATAAAGGCAAATTCCCCGTCTGCTATCTCCAGATTCACACCGTTCAGGGCTTTGGTGCCGTTGTCATAGGTCTTGTAAGCATCCACTAACTTAATCATGGTCCGGCCGCCGCTCCCTTCTTTCTTTTGCCCCATTTTGGGCAGCATAAGGACAAGGGCCGTCTCGCCCTCCTTCCCTCACTGGAGAGGAAGGAGGGCAAAGCGGTCCCTGTGATTTTTTTACGCCATGGTCTCCCGGGAGCGGAGGTACTGTTTGACCATCAGAGCCACTTTGAGCACGATGGCATTGTCAAACTCCCGCAGATCCAGCCCGGTGAGCTTCTTGATCTTTTCCAGCCGGTAAACCAGGGTATTCCGGTGGACAAACAGCTTCCGGGAGGTTTCGGAGACATTCAGATTGTTTTCAAAGAACTTCTGGATGGTGAACAGTGTTTCCTCATCCAGAGAGTCGATGGAGCCTTTTTTAAAGACTTCGGACAAGAACATTTCGCACAAGGTGGTGGGGAGCTGGTAGATCAGACGGCCAATGCCCAGGTTTTCAAAGTTCATCACCGTCTTGTCCTCATTGAACACATGGCCCACATCCACAGCGATCTGGGCTTCCTTGAAAGAGCGGGCGATGTCTTTCAGCTGGCCCACCACCGAGCCGATGCCGATCACATGGGGAATGCCCACCTCTTCGTCCAGAGCCTTGTCCATCTGTTCGGCAATGCGGGATACCTCCCGGGCATCGCCGTTTTTCAGCTCTTTGATCAAAGCGATTTCGCTTTCACTGATGGTGATGACGAAATCCTTCTGCCGGTCGGGGAAGAGCTTGACCAGTGCTTCCATGACGGCGGCATCCTGCCGGTCCTCCATGCGCACGCTGTAAGCCACCCGCTTGCAGTCGCTGACGAAATGCATCTCCCGGGACTTGATGTAGATGTCGCCGGGGAGGATGTTGTCCAGAATGATCTTTTTGATAAAGGTCACTTTGTCATGCTTTTCATCGTACTGGGTCTTGCTGTTTTTGATGGCCACCGCAGTGAGGGCGCACACCAAAGTGGCCCGCTCTCCGATGCTGCCGGCAAAAACGGCATTTTCGGCCCCGGCTTCATACCCGCCGATCATATGGAAAGTATAGCCGCCCACCTGGCCTTCTTCCAGGCCCATTTTGAAAAATTCTACGGCGGCTTCGATGCTTTCGCCGATAAATTTCAGTTCAGTGCAGGCGGTGATCACACCGGTGTTGTCCACCACTCCGAGGATAAAATCCACATTGTCCTTCACTTCCAGCAAGATGCTCTGAAACAAGCGTGCTGCCATCAAAACCACCCTTTGTCTAATTTCAATAAATTGCGAGAAAGCACTATGTCTATTTTAATGTATTTTTCTATGAATTTCAACAATTATTTGCAAAATATTTTATAGAACTTTTCTCCATCTGTTTTCTTTCCGTCATTTGGAAGAGAAAATACGGCCAAAAAAGTGGAAGCAGGCCATAAGCCCGCTCCCATTTTCACCGATTGGAAGAGCTGTTTCCCCCTTCTGACACCGGGCGCAGCCCGTGCATGAAACCGTCCAGAGCAGCGGAATATACCGACCCGCCCACCACTTTCTCCCCTTTCACAAGCACATCGGCCATGGCCTCCGGCTCCCCGGGGTAGTTTGTCAGGCGATAGGTATACAGCTTGAGATTCTTCCCTTTGTAGGGGGAAAGGTCAAAGCCGCACTCTTTTTGCAGGCTGTTGTATTCCTCATAGACCGAATCAAATGTTTCCGGCAAAGTGATGTCCTCCTGGCGCACCGGCTCTTTTTCCAGCTCATACCCCAGAGACTGGAGATAGTTCCCCGCCCCTTCCAGACTTCCCATGCTGGAAACAGGAGTTCCCTCTTCCTTGTGGGGCCACAGCAAAATCACCGCTCCTGCCAGGATGAAAAACCCGATCACCAGGGCGAGCAGCTTCTTTTTGTTCAGCTTGGTGGTGAAAATCAGCATAAAGCACCTCCGCATATTCCTCATTCTGCTTTATGCCTATGCCCCTGTCCCACTTTCTATGCCTGATCCACGGAAAAACGCCCCGGCATCTCACCGGGGCGCTGGGGATCACTCTTCACTTTTGCCTTCCGGCTTTCCTTCCCCGGTCTTTCGCGGACGGCGGGGAGGATAGCGGCGGGGCGGACGGCTGCGGTTTTCCCGATTTTCACCGTTTTCCCGGCCTTCCCGGTTTTCACGATTGCGGTTTTCCCGCTTCTCCTTGTTCTCCCGGTTTTCCCGGGGACGGCGGGAGGGAGGACGCTGGTTTTTCCCCCGGTTTTCTCCCCGTTCCTCCTCCCCCTTGGGAGCAAGAAGGGTCTCCGCCTTCTGGGGCGCCGGCTCCGGCTTGTGAGCCGCTTCCTGCGCCTTGGCGGAACTCTCGCCATGGTCGGCCGATTTGCTTTTTGACCGGCGGGCCCGGATGCGTCCGGGGCGCAGCACGGTCAGCTCATCTTTCCGGTAAAGCCGGGGAGGCTCGTTGCTGTCTTCCAGACGGACCTTGCAGAATCCCCGCAGCAGGCTGATCTCGGTGACCACACCCTGACCGTTGGGGGTCTCCACCAGGGAATCCACCGGCGGCGTGGTGCGCAGCAGGTCCTGATAGGCCTCATTTTCATATTTCAGGCAGCACATCAGCCGGCCGCAGCTGCCGGAGATCTTGGAAGGATTGAGGGACAAGCCCTGATCCTTGGCCATGTTGATGGACACTGGCGCAAAATCGTCCAGGAAGGTGGCGCAGCACAACGGGCAGCCGCACACCCCCAGTCCTCCCAGCATCTTGGCTTCGTCCCGCACGCCGATCTGCCGCAGCTCGATGCGGGTACGGAACACCGATGCCAGGTCTTTCACCAGCTCCCGGAAATCCACCCGGCCATCGGCGGTGAAATAGAAGAGGATCTTTCCCCGGTCAAAGGTGTATTCCACCTCCACCAGCTTCATTTCCAGCTGGTGGGCCCGGATCTTTTTTTCACAGATGGTAAAGGCCTCTTTTTCCAGACGCTGGTTTTCCTCCACCGTCTTTTTGTCCTCATCGGTGGCGGCCCTGAGCACCCGGCGCAGGGGCCTTACGATCTGATCGTCCTCCACCTCGTGGTTGGGAGTGGCCACCTGACCGTATTCCACCCCGCGGGCGGTTTCCACGATCACATAACTGTCCTTGTCCACTTTCAGGTTCACCGGGTCAAAGTCATAGACTTTCCCCACTTTTTTAAAACGAACTCCGATAACTTCCGTCATATTTCCTCCCTTGGGGCCCGGCAAAGAGCAGCTGGCCGCAAGTGGCAGCCAGTCCCCCGCTCATGGCGGACACCGAAGCGTTCCATTGGGCGCGGGCCGAAAGGCCCCGCACATAATCATACAGGGACAGAATCCACTCTTCTCCGCCCTTTTCCCGGGCCAGATGCCACAGCCCCACGCAGACTTCATCGCAGAAAATGGCAAATTCCTCCCGGCTCAGGCTTCCTGCGTCCACACAGGCCGCCAGCATCTGCCACTCTCCCTGAGGCAGGGCATTCAAAAAGCGGCGGGCCGCGGCGCAGCCTTTGCTTTCTTCTCCCTCCAGCAGCTGAAGAGCCCGGCCCAGAGAGCCGCCGCAGCGTTCTGCTGCCCGTCGTCTTGCCGCCGGACCTTTTTCCGGCTGCCGTTTTTCCAGTTCTTCCTCCACCATCGCCTGGGGCAGCGGATCCAGAGCATAGCGAACACACCGGGAGCGCACCGTTTCCAAAAGCTCTCCGGCCTGGCGGCACAGCAGGATGAACACCGTCTCCCTGGGCTCTTCCAGAACTTTGAGCAAGGCATTCTGGGCCTGGGGATTCATTCTGCCGCTGTCATTGAGCACAAAGATCTTCCGGCTGCTTTCGCTGGGACGGATGAAGGACAGACGGCGGATCTCCCGCACATCGTCCACTTTGATCATCCCACCCTCGGGATTGAACAGCTGGTAATCCGGATGGGAACCGGCCTTCATGCGCACGCAGGGTCCGCACTGACCGCAAGGCCCGTCCTTCTCCCGGCACATCAGGGCCTGGGCCATAGAAAAGGCGGCGGTGCGCTTGCCCAGGCCCTCCGCCCCTTCCAGAATCACAGACTGAGGAAAATCCTCTTTGAAAAGGGGAGCGAGCGCCTCTTTGAGACGCTCGTTCCCCAACAAATGCGCAAGACGCATACTCGATCAGACTTTCTTGAACTGTTCCACATCCAGCACGAAGATGGTGGCGCCGCCCACAACCACTTCCACAGGCATGGAAGGATAGAAGCTGATGCCGGCTTCGGCGCTGCTGGGAATGAGCTGCTTGCGGCTCTTGGAGTATTTGCCGATGATCTCCAGGCAGTGCTCCAGCTTGTCATCCTCCACGCCGATGAGCACCGTCACATTGCCAGCCCGGAGAAAGCCGCCGGTGGTGGACAGTTTTGTGATCTGATAGCCTTCCTTCATCAGATTATGCATGACAGTGGAAGCATCATCCGAATTGAGGATCGCAATAATCATTTTCATATGTAGCCGCCTCCTTGGTGGTTTTTATTGAAAATACTGGGGGGACCCCCCTTTGGATTGTCCTTATTATACTCCATCTGGAAAAAAGATTCAATGGATATTTCGTGAACAAACACCCTTTTCCTCACCGGTAGACCCGGGGAATGGAAGGGGGCACAAACATGGGGGATACATCGAACAAAGCGATTTCTCCCGGCTGGCAGTCGATGTCGGTCACATCCACTGTGGTGTGGTTGAGCCCCACATGCCCCAGCACCCGCACCCGGCGAGAGCCCACCGTCACATAGAATTTTTTCCGCCGCAGCCATTTCATCATATCTCCCAGTGCATAGCGCAGGCTGTCCCGGAAACGGAAGGCGTCCCGTCCTTTTTCCACCATGAATCCATCGGCGTAGCCCACCGGAATGACGGCGATTTTGGTGGGGCGCTTTGTGACGAAGGCCGGGCCATAACCAACCCCGTGGCCCGCCGGAAGCCAACGGACTTCGGCCACCTGGCTTTCCAGCCGTCCGGTCTTCTGCAGCCCGGTGTCTCCCTTGGCTGTGGTGCGGCCGCCAATGGCCGAACCGATGCGCACCCCGTCCAGAGAGGGCAGGTCGCAGCGGAACAAGGCGGCGCTGTTGGCGGCGTGAAGCATTCCCGGGTCAAAACCCGCCTGGCGCACCTTGGCCGCCATTTCCACCAGTTTGTCATATTGGGCCCTGGTGGCCTTAGGACTGGCAAAGGCCGAAGGGAAATGGGTGAACATGCCGGTGACATGGAGATTTCCCATAAAACGGAATACCGAAAGCACCCGTTCCAGTTCCGACGGCTCAAAACCGTAGCGGCCCATGCCGGTGTCGATCTCCACATGGACATCGGCCACCATTCCCGCTTCTTCCGCCATGCCGTTGAGCGCCACAGCCGCATCATAGGAGCCGATGGCCGCCGTGGCGGTGGAGGACAAAATCTTCTCAATATCCTCTTTGACGGCGGTGGAGCGGAGCATGAGAATTTCTTCCTCCAGAAAACCTCCGTCCCGCAGCGCCACCGCATCCTCCGGCTCGGTGACGGCGAAGCGCTTGACCCCCTGGCGACGGAGCAGATCGGCCATGGGGAGCATCCCCAGGCCATAGGCGTTGGCCTTGAGCACGGCGATCAGCGGGGTTCCGCCGGATTTTTCCCCGATGACCTCCAGATTGTGTATGATCTTCTCTTCTTCGATCACAAGCCGTTTCATCTGTTATCCCCTTCCCAAAGGGCTACTTGTTTTCCTGTTTTTCTGTCTCTTTGGCCTTTTCCTGGGGCTTGTCCTTTTTGGTTTTCCGCACATAGGCGGCGTGGCGCAGAGTGCGCACCATTTTCATTCCGGCGCCCACCGCCAGATTGACCACAGGCTTATAGATGTATTCCAGCTCCCCGCAGAACTCCACCAGTTCTCCGCTGAAGCCCTTTTTGAACAGATACAGGCCATAGAGGGGGTTTTCCGGGGTGAGATCTCCGGAGACGCCCCGGAAATCGTATACCTCACAGCCTTCTTCCACAGCCCACTGGATCATGTTCCACTGGAGCAGATAGTTGGGCATCACATTCCGGTACTGGTTGGAGGAAGCGCCGTAGAGATACCAGACCTTGTTGCCGAAGTGGATGGCCAGGGTGCCGGCCACCGGCTTGTCGTTATAAAGGGCCATATAGAGCCGGGCGTCCTCTCCCATCTCCCGCAGCAGCTTTTCAAAATAGCCCTGGGGTCTTGTGATAAAGCCGTCCCGCTGACCGGTCTCTTCCATGATCCGGGCAAAGTGGGGCAGCATTTCCTTCACCTGCTCCTCATTGCAGCAGATGACCTCCACCCCTTTCCGTCCGGCCAGACGGATGTTGTAGCGGGTCTTCTGGTGGAAAGCAGCCATCAGCTCATCCAGGGTTTTGCCCGCCACATCCAGGCGGAACACATAGTTGGGCTGCACCCCTTCAAAATTCTTGCCGCTCTCTTTGTGTTTGTAGCCCAGATCCTTCATGATGGAGATGAACTCCTTGTCCTCGCTTTTGATGTCCGGGTCCATCATAAGAGAATAGGCATGGTATTTTTTCGCCAGCTCTTTGGCCCCCTGGGTCAGCTCAGCCAGAGTCTCCTTGTCGTGGCTGTCGCACACCGGGCCGCGGCCGGCGTACATCAGGGTATAGGGTGCGGCGGGCACCTTGCGGATGAGCACCGCCAGACTTCCCCGGATCTTGCCTTCTCCATCCCGGCTGACGATGGCTTCCCACTTCCAGCTGTCCTTCAGCCGTCCCCATTTGGAGGACTGGAGAAAATGGCCCTTGGGATGCCCTTTGATAAACTCTTCGTATTCGGCCAGAGTAGCCGTTGTCACTGTTTCGATCATTGTATCATCCATCCTTTTTCTGAAAGGGCGAAAAAAACCGCCCCGGTGATGCCGAATCCTACTTTTTTCCCAAAGGGAAAAGATATATGGATTCAGTATAGCACCCCTTCCAGGCGGGTGTCAAAATGATTCTGCTTTTTCCGGCTTTTTAAGTGCTTCAGCCTTCCCCCGGCGCTCCCTCCCGGCAGATCTCTTCCAAGGCCCGCAGGGTCTCCAGATGACAGGCCCGGCATCTGGCCACATCCCCCAGGGAGATCACCCCCTGCAAAATGCCATCCTCCACCACCGGCAGACGGCGCACCTGCCCCTGGGCCATGAACTGGGCGGCCTGACGGGCGTCGGCCCCCGGCGGAATGGTGAGCACATGGCGGGACATAATCTCTGCCACCGGGGTTTCCTCCGGCCTTTCTCCCAGAGCCACACACCGCACCGCCACATCCCGGTCGGTGAGAATGCCCCTGACCCTTCCATCCCCATCGCACACCGGCAAGGCCCCCACGCCGTGACGCTCCATCAGCCGGGCAGCCCTGGCCACCGTGTCCTCCGGCCCCACCGTCACCGCGCCGGAACTCATCAAATGCCAAACCTCCATGGCTTCCTCCTTTTTCCACGCCCTTTGCTCCCTCGGCTGGGGGCTGGATTTTGTTTTCAGGCTTTGGCATTAGTTTCGCTCCCTGAGAGGGGATTATTCCTTCTTTTCCTTTAGTTCCAGATTCCGCTTCAGGGGCTTGATCCCCCGGAAAGAGAAGGCCTTCCCGGCATATTTTTTCCGGAAAGCCCGGTCAGAAAGCCCCTCCAGATCTTGTTTTTCTATACTTCTCGTAATATTCTCTGTAAATTCTGCAATATAGCTGGTTTTTACTCCTTTGTTTTCCGGGCACACCTGTTGGCAGATGTCGCAGCCCCACACCCGCTTGCTGTGGGCGATCAGATCTTCCTGCCAGGGTGTCAGCTCTCCCCGGCTTTGGGTGAGGGCAGAAAGGCACCGGCTCTCCATGAGCTTTCCCTCTTCCGTCAAAGCACCACCGGGGCAGGAGGCCCGGCACAGGCCGCAGCCCCGGCAAGGCTCCGGCTCCTTTCCCCCTGTAAAGGGCAGATCACAGGCGATAATGCAGCAAAACACATAGCTTCCCCACCGGGGGGTGATCAGCAGGCCGTTTTGTCCGATTTTGCCCAGTCCGGCCCGGGCACAGGCATAGACCTCGGGATAGGGAGAGATATCTGCATAGCCCCGGAATGTATGGCCGGGAAACAGCTCCTCCAGCTGCTTGCAGCTTTCTTCCAGATAACGCCCCGCCACCTGGTGATAGTCTTCCCCCCGGGCATACAGGGACAGGTTCCCCTCTTCTTCCCCGGCGTAATAGGGCAGAACGCAGCACAGAAGAGCGGAAAGACCCGGCACCTGCTCCAACGCCTTCTTTTGGTTTTCCTCCCCCATGTACCGAAGCACCGGCTGTGCTTCTATGATGCCCCAGCCCCCGCTCCAGCTTTCCAGTATTTCCTTGATTTTTTCCATGCCGTCCATCTGCACCCCTCCTTGTTCCTTTCCTGGCCTTATGATAAAATATCCCTATCCAAATTGCAACGGAAAGGGGGAAACACCATGATCCTTCAGCTTCTGGGGGCCTCCGGGGCAGGGAAAAGTACCCTGGCCAAAGCCCTGGCCCAAAAAACCGGTCTGCCCCATCTGCAAAGCGACCACTATCTGTGGCCCGATGAGAAGTTTGACATTCCCCGCCCGGTGGAAGAGCGGCGGCGGATGCTTCTCACCGATCTCCGGCGGTTTCCCTCCTTTATTCTGGACGGGGATGTGACCCGCTGGTTTCCTGCCCCGCCCTTTACCCCCGACCTGCTGGTGCTGCTCCGCTGCCCGGAAAAGGAACGGATGGAGCGGCTGCGCCAAAGGGAAACCCTGCGCTATGGCCAGTGGGAAGACCCCCGGCACCCTCACCACCAGCTGACCCAGGAATTTCTGGAATGGGCCGCCTGCTATGACACCGCCGGGGAGGAAGAACCCAACTCCCTGTGTTCCCATCTGCAAAAGATCGCCCAGGCTCCCTGTCCCGCCCTTATTCTATGGCCGGAGGACACTGACATCCTTCTTCGGCGGGTGCTGGGAGCGGCGAACCTGTTGTGAAAGGAGAATGGATATGCTGTCCAAATGGAAAGAGCAAATCAACCAGAAAAATCTGGGCCGGTTTTCCTCCCTTGCCAATGTGGTGCTGTTTTTGGCGATAGGTGGGCTTCTGCCCTCGGGAGAAAAACAGTTCACCCCACTCACCATCCTTGTGTGCATCCTCCTGGGGCTGTGGGCCGTCTTTACCCTTCTGTATTTTGCCCTGAAAAAACGGTATGTCAGCTTTGCATTGTTTTTCCTGTTCTTCGCCGCCTTTTTCACCGCTCCGTTGTGGTCCAAGTAACCCATTCCAGACAACAATCCCCCATCTCTCCAGGAGAGATGGGGGATTGAGCGTGTCGAAAAAGTGGCCAAAGGCCACTTTTTCGAGTTTTTGCAAGGGGCTGCATGCACGCCTGCGGCGCACACTTGTCCCTTGATCGGTGCAAAAAGCCGCGCACAGGTCGCAGCTTTTTGCAAATTCATAGGGATAGGGCAAAATCCTTTTTCCCTATGCAGGTTTTTCAACAGTCTGGAATATTTTTCATTCTGTCCGTCCGGCCAGGCGCAAAGCGCAGCTGGCAAAGATCTTGGCGCTGAACACCAGCACATCTTCTCCAAAATCAAACCACTCGTTGTGGGCCGAGCCCCAGCGGCGGGTGCCCAGGAACATATGCATGGCCTTGCCCCCATGTTCCTGCACGGTACGCATCATATAGGTGAAGTCCTCCGATCCACCCAGATCCTGGCGAAGGGTATCCGGCTCCATCCCCAGGCTGTCCCGCACCACCTGCTCCACCACCTGGCGCAGGCTCTCGTCGGACTGGGCGCTGGCTGCACCACCCATCTTGGTCACTTCATAGGTGCAGCCATACATCCTGGCCGCCCCTTCGATGCTGTCCATGGCATGGCGGTAGATGTCCTGGGCGATTTCGCTGGTGGATCCCCGGGTCTCGGCTTTCAGGGTGGCCTGGGCGGGGATCACATTCCGCCCGGTGCCCGCCGTCAGCAGGCCCACATTGCACCGGCCCATGCCCCGGCCGTCCTGCACCTGAGTCTGCATTCCCAGGGTGGCCAGCGCCGCCGCCAACAGGGCGTTGCGGCCCTTTTCCGGCGATCCGCCGGCGTGGGAAGCCTCTCCTTTGAAGGTCACATCGAATTTGTCGGTGGCCAGATAACCGCCGGTGTTGGTGCACACCTGCAAGGAACCGTCCGAGGTCTCGGCGATGTGTCCCCCCAGCACAAAGTCCACATCGTCCAGAATGCCCGACTTGCACACCGAAAGGGCTCCCCGCACCCCTTCTTCCGCCGGCTGGAAAATCACCTTCACCTTGCCCTGCAGCTGCTGGCGGATACGGTAAAGGGACAGGGCGGTGATCAGTCCGATGACCGCATGGCCGTCGTGGCCGCAGGCGTGCATGGCCCCTGGGTTGCAGGAGGCAAAGCCCTCTTTCTGAGGACGATGGGCATCGGTGCGGTTTTCTTCCACATCGTTGCTGTCAATGTCCATGCGGATGGCCACCACCGGCCCTTCCCGGCCGGTGTCGATCACGGCGCACAGGCCGGTATAGCCCTCCGTGCGCTGCACATAAGAGGGGTCGGCCCCCTGCTCCACCGCCCGCTCCATGGCGGCCTTGATCACCCTTTCTTCCGGATAGCCCATGGCATATTCCGGGCAGACCACCTGCTTGCCCATGAGCACAGGGACCCCTGCTTCTTCCAGCGTCTTGGCCAGAAAAGCAGTGGTGCGGAACTCTGTCCAGGCCGGTTCCGGGTACCGGTGCAGATCCCGGCGCCATTCCACCGCCTTCCGGGCATATTCCTCACAGATTCCATTGAGTGCCTTGTAATCCATTTTTCTTTCTCTCCTTTGCTCATTTCCCCCGCCGGTTCCGGTTGCCCGGGCGGGTGCGCACATAGATCTTCTTGGTGTTTCTGTCCATGGGGCTGGGTACTTCCCGCACCTCGAAGGCATCCAAAGCCTTGACAAAGGCAGTCAGCTTCCGGTGGCCGTAGTTACGCACATCGAACTCAGGGAAACGCTTGATCAGGGTGTCTCCCACAATGCTCAGAGGCACCCACTGATCGTCGTCCTCACTGCTGTCGTCGATGATGGTGCGCACTGCCCGGCGGATCTCCCGCAGAGAAGTGCGGGCGGCATTCTGGCCCCCTGCGGCGGAATCATTTTCCATGACCTCTTTCCGCTCAGGGCACTCGGGAGCCTCCGGTTCAGGATTTTGCAGAACTTCCAGGTATTTGAATTTATTACAGGCCGCGATAAAAGGGGAGGGGGTTTTCCTCTCTCCCATGCCCACCACGATCTTTCCCGCTTCCCGCAGACGGGAAGCCAGGCGGGTAAAATCGCTGTCGCTGGAGGCGAGACAGAACCCCTCCACATTGCCGGCATAGAGAATATCCATGGCGTCGATGATCATGGCGGAGTCGGTGGCATTTTTGCCGGTGGTGTAGCTGTATTGCTGGATGGGCGTCACGGAATTTTCCAGCAGCACATCCTTCCACCTCTGCATATTGGCACTGGTCCAGTCCCCATAGATCCGCTTGTAGGTAATGACCCCTTCGTTGGAAAGTTCCTCTAAAATGCCTTTGATATATTTGGCCGACACATTCTCCCCGTCGATGAGCAGGGCGAAGCGCTTGTCTTCCTTTTCCATCCTTTTCTCCTTTTTTTCACAGTGTCTCCGGCAGGTGGTATTTTTCCTCCATCAGAGCGCCCACCTGTTCCTCCAGGTGGATCAGGCTTCCCCGTTCGATGAGATAGTCAAAGGGAATCACCCGTCCTCCCTGCTGCCGGTACCGGTCCAATGCATCTCCGGCCGCCTGCTTGTCAAAGAGCAGGGAGTCGGGAGAAACCACAATGGCTCCATACCGGCCCATAAAACCGATGGTGCTTTGCAGGTCTGTTTCAAAATTCACCGGGTAACTTTTTTCTTCCTCCCGGAAATAGCACAGCTGCTCGGTGATGAGATTGGCAAACTTATTGCTGGAACAAATGATGCCGATGGGCGTCTCCCTGGGCAGAGTGGTGATGCTGACAATGGTATACCGGGAAGGGGCCATGGCCACTTTCAGAAGTTTTTTCCCGAAACCGGCCAGGCTCTGGGCGATCTGGTCGTAGTGGGTCTCGGTGGTGACCACCAGATCGAAATCGGCCAGAAGGGCCCGGGGATCGTCGTCCAAAATGATGCTGTCCACCATAAAGAGGGACAGGGATACGCCCGGCAGATACAAAAGCTGCTTTTTGAAAATGGCCAGGCTCTCCGGGTTGCAGTCGATGACGGCCAGGCGAAGGGTCTTTTCCCCAGGGCTGGCCTTATCCAGCACGATGCGCATCATATTCAGGCTTTCCTCCGGCGAAAAGCCCCACAGGTCCAGCCGGTCGGCGGTTTCCTCCAGAAGGGCCATGGCCAGCTTCCGCTTCTCCCCTTCCGCCCCCTGGCGGTGGGAATGGACATAGGTGCCGCTGCCCTGGATGACTTCCACCAGGTTGTTGTCGGCCAGTTCCCGATAGGCCTTTTTCACCGTGCCCCGGGCCACCCCCAACTGGGCCGCCAGCTCCCGCTCGGTGGGCAGACGGTCCCCCGGGCGCAGCTTCCCCTCTTTGATGTCCTGCAAAATCTGCTGGGCCACCTGCTGATAAATGGGTTTATTTGGATCCAGATGGAAGGTCATAGCTCCTCCTTCCGGGGAAATTGGTTCATCCGCTCTGTTGTTTTACCAGATTGAACCGCTGGCGCAGCCTGCTCCCCGGCAAATTGGTCTACTCAAAAGAATACCATATCTTTGGGGAAATTGCTAGTTTTTTTCTCGCTTTTCAGTGAGAATGCACCAATCCTTCCGGGAGTCATTGACTTTGTGTTTTGTTTTTTATACAATGACCATGTACCTTTATGTTTTTTAGTGTACCATTTTGCCAAACATCGTCTTTTTGCGATCATTTTTCATCCCTACGGAGAGAAAGGAAGGAACAGATATGGCTCTTATGATCGACGGCAACCATCTGACCATCGAAGATGTGATTCAGGTGGCCCGCCATGGAGAAAAGGTGGAACTGACCGAGGAGGCCAAGGCCAAAGTCAACAAGGCCCGGGCTTATGTGGACCAGAAGCTGGAGGACGGCGCTGTGATTTACGGCCTGACCACTGGTTTCGGCAAATTCAGCGATGTGCTCATCTCCGCCGACGAAACCAAGGAGCTGCAGCGCAATCTGATCATTAGCCACAGCTGCGCCATGGGTGAACCCCTCAGCGAGGAGATCAGCCGGGCGGTGATGCTGCTGCGGTGCAATGCGCTGAGCAAGGGCAACTCCGGTATCCGCCTGAGCACCATCCAGACCATGATCGATATGCTTAACCGCGGCGTTCATCCGGTCATCCCCCAGAAGGGCTCCCTGGGCGCCAGCGGCGACCTGGCTCCCCTGAGCCACATGGTGCTGGTGATGCTGGGCGAAGGCGAAGCCTGGTACCAGGGCGAAAGAATGCCCGGCGCCGAAGCCATGAAAAAGGCCGGCATCCCGGTGGTGGAACTGGCCGCCAAGGAAGGCCTGGCCCTGATCAACGGCACCCAGATCATGACAGCCATCGGCTGCTTTGTGGTGGACGGCGCCGTCAAACTGATGAAAACCGCCGACATCTGCGCCGCCCTCACCGGCGAAGCGCTCCTGGCCATCAAAAAGGCCTATGATCCCAAAGTCCACGCCGTGCGGGGCCACCAGGGCCAGATCGACTGCGCCGCCAATATGCTCCGCCTGCTGGAAGGCAGCGGTCTTGCCGCCGATGTGCAGCCGGGCAAGGTGCAGGACGCCTATTCCCTCCGCTGCGTGCCTCAGGTGCACGGCGCCTGCCGGGACAGCATCCGCTATGCCTATGATGTGATCTCTCGGGAGATCAACGCCGTCACCGACAACCCTCTGATCTTCCCCGATGAGGACGATGTGATCTCCGGCGGCAACTTCCACGGCGAGCCGGTGGGCCTGGCCATGGACTTTATCGCCATCGCCATTTCCGAGCTGGCCGACATCTCCGAGCGCCGCACCGAGCGCCTGGTCAATCCCCAGCTGTCCGGCCTGCCCGCCTTCCTCATCGAGCACGGCGGCGTCAACTCCGGCCTGATGATCACCCAGTATGCCGCCGCCTCCATGGTGTCGGAAAACAAGGTGCTGGCCCATCCCGCCTGCGTGGACAGCATCCCCTCTTCGGCCAACCAGGAGGACCATGTGTCCATGGGCACCACCGCCGCCCGCAAGGCCCTGTCCATTCTGGACAACAGCCAGAAGGTGCTGGGCATCGAACTGTTTGCCGCATCCCAGGCCATGACCTTCCGGGACGAAAGCAAGCTGGGCAAGGCCATGAGCGCCGTTTACAAGCACATCCGCAAGAGCGTTCCCGCCTGGGAGCACGACCAGATTTCCTATATTGAAATGAACAAATTTGACAAGATGGTCAAGTCCGCCGAGCTGAATGAGCTGGTGGAAGAAACCATCGGCGCACTGAAATAAGGAGGAACACCCATGCTGAGCAACAAAGAGATCGGCCAGGCCATGCAGATCAAGCTGGATGCCACCTTGCCGGAATATCCCTCTTTTGTAGAGGGCATCCGCCGGGCCCCCGACCGGGGCTACCGCCTCACCGAGGCCCAGACCAAGCTGGCCCTGATGAACGCGCTGCGTTATGTGCCCGAAGAGCTGCACGAAACACTGGCTCCCGAATTTCTGGAGGAGCTGAAGACCCGGGGCCGCATCTATGCCTACCGCTATCGTCCCGAAGGCCGCCTTTATGGCAAGCCCATCGACGAATACAAGGGCAACTGCATCGAGGGCAAGGCCTTCCAGGTGATGATCGACAACAACCTGGATTTCGAAGTGGCCCTCTATCCCTATGAGCTGGTAACCTATGGCGAAACCGGCAGCGTCTGCCAGAACTGGCTCCAGTACCGGCTGATCAAAAAATACCTGGAAGAGCTGCGGGACGACCAGACCCTGGTCATCGAATCGGGCCATCCGGTGGGCCTGTTCCCCTCCAAGAAGGATGCTCCCCGGGTCATCCTCACCAACGCTCTGATGGTGGGTATGTTCGACAACATCGACGATTGGGAGATCGCCGAAGAGATGGGCGTGGCCAACTACGGCCAGATGACCGCCGGCGGCTGGATGTACATCGGGCCCCAGGGCATCGTCCACGGCACCTTCAACACCATCCTCAACGCCGGACGGAAATTCCTGGGCATCCCCGCTGAGGGCAACCTGGCCGGTAGGCTCTTTGTGTCCTCCGGCCTGGGCGGCATGAGCGGCGCTCAGCCCAAGGCGGCCGAGATCGCCGGAGCCGTAGGCGTTTTTGCCGAAGTGGACGAAAGCCGCATCAAGACCCGCCACGATCAGGGCTGGGTCAGCCTGGTCAGCGACAACCTGGACCAGGTGTTCCAGTGGGCCAAGGAGTATATGGAGAAGAAAGAGCCTATCTCCATCGCCTACCACGGCAACATCGTGGATCTGCT
This sequence comes from Intestinimonas butyriciproducens, assembly GCF_016901775.1. Lineage (GTDB taxonomy): Bacteria > Bacillota > Clostridia > Oscillospirales > Butyricicoccaceae > Pseudobutyricicoccus. The sequence continues at coordinate 37,039 of NZ_JACJKW010000012.1, read as the reverse complement.
GGAGTACTGCCTGGCAAAGGACATCCACATCGACCTGCTTTCCGACCAGACCTCCTGCCACAACGCCTATGACGGCGGCTACTGCCCGGTGGGCATTACCTTTGAGGAGCGCACCCATATGCTCCACAACGACCGGGAGAACTTCCACAAGATGATCGACGCCACTCTGCGCCGTCATTTTGACGCCATCAAGGCTCTGGTAGCCAAAGGTACCTATTTCTTCGATTACGGCAACTCCTTCATGAAGGCCGTCTATGACAGCGGCGTCAAGGAGATCTCCAAAAACGGCATCGACGAAAAAGACGGCTTCATCTTCCCCTCCTATGTGGAAGACATCATGGGCCCCCTGCTCTTTGACTTTGGCTATGGTCCCTTCCGCTGGGTGTGCCTCAGCGGCAAGCCGGAAGATCTGGACGCCACCGACCAGGCGGCCATGGACTGCATCGATCCCGACCGCCGGTATCAGGACCGTGACAACTGGGTATGGGTGCGGGATGCCAAGAAGAACAAGCTGGTGGTTGGCACCCAGGCCCGTATCCTGTACCAGGATGCCGAGGGCCGTGTAAAGATCGCCCTGCGCTTTAACGAGATGGTGCGGGAAGGCAAGATCGGCCCTGTAATGATGGGCCGGGATCACCACGATGTGTCCGGCACCGACTCCCCCTTCCGTGAGACCTCCAACATCAAGGACGGCAGCAATGTGATGGCCGATATGGCGGTGCAGTGCTTCGCCGGCAACGCAGCCCGTGGCATGAGCCTGTGCGCCCTGCACAACGGCGGCGGCGTGGGCATCGGCAAAGCCATCAACGGCGGCTTCGGCCTGGTGCTGGACGGCAGCGAGCGTGTGGACGAGATCATCCGCTCTTCCCTGATGTGGGATGTAATGGGCGGCGTGGCCCGCCGCAGCTGGGCCAGAAACGAAAACTCTGTGTCCACCAGCGTGGAGTACAACAAAAACTACGCCGGAAAGGGCCATATCACCCTGCCCTATGTGGCCGATGAAGCCCTTGTGGAGCGGGTCATCAAAGAAAGCAAATAATCATCTTTCCCTGGTTTGGGGCGGAAACTTTCCGCCCCAAACCCCGGTCTGCCACCATTTCAGAGACATATAGAAAAAGGAGAACAATCACCATGGCTAAAATTTTGGAATGCGTCCCCAATATCAGCGAAGGCCGCCGCACCGAAGTGATCGAAGCAGTTGTGGATGTGGTGCGCAACACCCCCGGCGTAGCCCTGCTGGACTATTCCTCCGACCCCAGCCATAACCGTACCGTCATCACCTTCCTGGGCGAGCCCTCCGCCGTGGCCCAGTGCGCCATCGACCTTGCCGGCAAAGCAGTGGAGCTGATCGACCTGACCAAGCACGAAGGCGAACATCCCCGCATGGGCGCTGTGGATGTCATCCCCTTCATTCCCATCAAGGATGTGACAAAGGAAGAAGCCATCGCCATCAGCAAGGAAGTGGGCCAGAAGATCTCCGACAGTTTCGGTCTGCCGGTGTTCCTCTATGAGGATTCCGCCAGCGCTCCCCACCGTGTCAACCTGGCCAAGATCCGCAAGGGCCAGTTCGAAGGCATGGCGGAAAAGGTGCAGCAGGAAGAGTGGGAGCCCGATTTCGGCGGCCGTAAGATCCATCCCACCGCAGGCGTGGTGGCCGTGGGCGCCCGGATGCCTCTGGTGGCCTTCAACATCAACCTGAGCACTTCCGATGTAAGCATCGCCAGCAAGATCGGCAAGATCATCCGCCGCAGCTCCGGCGGCTTTGACTGCGTCAAGGCCCTGGGCGTCATGCTGGAGGACCGGAACATCGCCCAGGTCTCCATCAACATGACCGACTTCAACCGCACCCCTCTCTATCGCGTGCTGGAGCTGGTCAAGGCCGAGGCCGCCCGTTGGGGCGTCCATGTGGTGGGCACCGAGATCATCGGTCTGACCCCCATGAAAGCCCTCATCGATTCCGCCGAATACTATATGCAGATCGAGGACTTCGACTTTTCCAAGCAGGTGCTGGAAAACCACATCCTCTAAGGGTGATTTTCTATGGAAAAAACACTGGTACAGAATATTGGCCTTTTGTGCACGCCCCAGGGCTCCTCTGTCCATGCCGGTGAAATGCAGGGGCAGATGGAGAAGATCCCAGAGGCTTGCGTGCTGATGGAAGACGGCATCATCACCTATGCCGGAAGCCAGGCCGATTTCCCCATGGAAAAGGCCCAGGGGGCGCAGGTGATCGATGCCGGAGGAAACCTGGTCACTCCCGGCCTGATCGACGCCCACACCCATCTGGTCTTTGGGGGCTGGCGGCAGCATGAGATCCCGCTCAAGCTGGCGGGGACCGGATATCTGGATATCCTGCGCATGGGCGGCGGCATCCTGAGCACGGTGCGCCACACCAGAGAGGCCAGCGAGGAAGAGCTTCTCCGGCGTTCTGAGGGTTTTCTGAATGAAATGCTCTCCATGGGCGTCACCTCCTGCGAGATCAAAAGCGGCTACGGCCTGGACCTGGAAAACGAGCTGAAACAGCTGCGGGTGATCAAAAAGCTCCAGGAGACCCATCCCATGGACATCGACGCCACCTTCCTGGGCGCCCATGCCGTGCCGGAGGAATACAAAGAAGATCCCGACGGTTATGTGGATCTGCTGACAGAAAAAATCCTTCCTGCCGTGGCAGAAGAAAAGCTGGCCCGGTGCTGCGATGTGTTCTGCGAGACCGGGGCCTTTGATGTGCCCCAGTCCCGGAAGGTACTCATGGCCGGCAAGGCCCTGGGCCTTGTGCCCCGCATCCATGCCGACGAGATCGACGCCATCGGCGGCGCTGAGCTGAGCGCCGAAGTAGGCGCCCTCTCCGCTGAGCACCTGATCGCCTCCAACGAAGAGGGAATGCAGGCCATGGCCAAGGGCGGGGTCATCGCCGATCTGCTCCCCGCCACCTCCTTCTATCTGGACAAAACCTTTGCGCCGGCCCGGCGCATGGTGGAGCTGGGTATCCCGGTGGTCATCGCCTCGGACTTCAACCCCGGCTCCTGCCCCTCTCTCAACCTGCCCTTTGCCATGAATCTGGGGCTGCTGCGCTACAAGCTGAAGCCGGAAGAGGTTTTGTGCGCCGTCACTCTCAACGCCGCCTGTTCGGTGGGAATGGGTGACAAAGTGGGCACCGTGGAAGCGGGCAAGCAGGGGGACCTGGTGATCTGGGACGCCCCCGATCTGGATATGATCCTCTACCGGTTCGGCTCCAATCTGTGCCGCACCGTCATCAAAAAGGGCCGGGTGGCCCACGAGAAAGGATAACGCCTTATGAAACTGGCTGAACTGACCATCAAGGATTTTGTGGATGTGCTGGGTTCCGATGCTCCCGCCCCTGGCGGCGGCAGTGTCAGCGCCCTGTGCGGAGCCAACGGGGCGGCGCTGTGCGCCATGGTGTGCCGCCTGACCCAGGGCAAAAAGAAATACGCCGAATTTGACGGGCTGATGGCCGAGATCATTCCCCAGGCCCAGACTCTGTATGAAAAGCTGATCCTGTCCATCGACAAGGACACCGATGCTTTCAACCTGGTTTCCGCCGCCTTCAAGATGCCCAAGGAAACCCCGGAGGAAAAAGCCGCCCGGAGCCAGAAGATCGCCGAGGGCATGGTGGAATCCACCAAGGTTCCCTTTGAAACCATGGAGCTGTGCCTTCAGGTTCTGCACCTGGTGGACAGGATGGAAGGCAAATTCAACCAGAACGCCGCCAGCGATCTGGGCGTGGCCGCCCTCAACCTGGGCTGCGCCATGAAGGGAGCCTGGCTGAATGTGTGCATCAACCTGGGCTCTTTGAAGGACGCCGCCATGGCGGAGGATTACAAGACCCGGGGCCAGAAGATGGTGGAAGAAGGAGAAGCACTCTCCCAAAAGATCTATCAGACCATCCTCCAGTCCCTGTAAGCTAAACAACAGAAAAAGCGCCCTTCGGGGCGCTTTTTTATTTGTAATTATTCTTTTACCAGCAGGGCCATGCGAACCAGGGTCTGGCTGCCTGTGAGAAAAAGACCTTTCCCTTTGCAAGTTTTCCGGAATGCCTCTATGGCACCCGATGGCTGAATGGATATCTGCCGGGCGGAGAGCTGAAATCTGCGGGATAAACCTTGCCTTTTTCCTTCAAAATGGGGTATCATAAAAAGAAAAACACCCGGGAGGACTTTTGCTATGACCGATCTTCCCTTTTCCCGCCAGATCCTTCTGCTGGGAGAGGAATCCCAGAAAAAACTGGAACAATCCGCCGTTTTGCTCTTTGGCGTAGGAGGCGTAGGCTCTTATGTGGCCGAGGCCCTGGCCCGGGCCGGAGTGGGGCGCATCACCCTCACAGACCCGGACGAAGTGGCACTGAGCAACTGCAACCGTCAGCTGGCGGCTCTCCACAGCACCCTGGGCCAGAAAAAGGCGGAGGTGATGGCCCGCCGTATCCAGGACATCAATCCTCTGTGCCAGGCGGAACCCCTGTGCCTGTTTTATGGCCCGGAGACCCGGGAGCAGATCCGGCTGCAGGAATACGACTATGTGGTGGACGCCATCGACACCGTAAGCTCCAAGCTGCTTCTGGCCGAGGAGTCCCAGCGGGCCGGAGTGCCCCTCATCGCCTCCATGGGCACAGGGAACAAGCTGGATCCTTCCCGCTTCCGCATCGGAGATATCAGCCAGACTTCGGTATGCCCTCTGGCCCGGGTGATGCGTAGAGAACTGAAAGCCCGGGGCATCTCCCATCTGGAGGTGCTCTGGTCCGATGAAAAGCCCCTGACCCCCCTCTCCGGCGGTGAGGCCCCTCCCCCGGGCCGCCGCCAGACCCCCGGCAGCCTGTCCTTTGTGCCCTCGGTGGCCGGGCTGATGATTGCCGGCCATGTGATCCTTCGTTTGGCTAGGGTAAAATGAGCAAAAACGCAGGCAAATGCCTGCGTTTTTGCTTTTTCCTTTATTTTGCGGTGCTGAGAGGAAACTCTCCTGCGGGGAACACGCAATCCACGCTATAACCCATGTTTTCATCCAGAACGAACCGGGCCCGCACGGCATCCGCTTCAAAATAAGGATTCCGGTCTGCCAGCTCACTGAGGACCGCCTTTTCCAGCATCCGGGCGATCCGTTCTTTGTCGGTGATATAAATATCGCCGCCGTCGCTGACCTGGACATCGGCCATGGCCACGCCCTCTTCCAGCTCCAGAGTATGGGCGCCTTCCTTATCCCAACTCCACAGCCATACGCCCTGGATCTCATCCAGTTCCAGCAGGGCCCCCGGCTGATAGATTCCATACTCTTCCATAAGCGCCAGAGTCTTTTCCATGGAGGGATACACCGGCATCTGGGTGACCATGTGGCTGTAATTGCCTTCTTTGCCGTAATTGGGATCGTTTCCCCATTCCAGCATGGCCACCGGCGCCTGATGCTTCAGCTGCTCCACGGTGAGATTCAAAGTCTCTTCCCGCAGGGTTTCGGCCAACGCAGCCGCCTGCTCCTGCTGCCGCACAAAGCCGGTATAATCTCCTTCACCCTGCCAGCAGCCTACGCTTTGCAGCTCACTGTCCTTCAGCTGGAAGATGGGATAATAATTTTCTTTGTACTCCCGGCTGTCATAAAGGACGGCCCATTGTTCCAAAAACGCCTCCCGGGAAGGGGCAAAGTAGCTGCGGTAGACCTTCCGGCCGCTGTTCATCTGATAACAGACCCAGATTCGGGCTCCATCCCAGCCGCTTTCCTCCGAGGCCGGTTCGATGGAGGAAGCGCACAGCTCCAAAGCGGCCTTGATGTTCTCCGGCTGGCGATAGGTCTGCCGGTACAAAGTGTCCAGCTGGGTTTCATCCACACTCAGCACATAGTCCTCATTCTCATTGCTCATCAGGCTCACGGCCTTCACCTGATCCGCCGTGGGCAGAAACTTGTCGTAGCCAAACAGATCCATATGGCAGGCAGTATACAGGGCAGCAAAGCATACCCCGCAGATTCCCAGACCCTTGATGTGGCAGAAGATCTTTTTGAAGTCCAGGTTGTAGACCACCTCCAGCACACAGTGGGAGATGATCCCGCCGCAGAAAAAGCCGAAGATCTGCCAGCCCAGGCCCACACCGATCACACGGAAGAGCACGCCTCCGGCCAGGGTGCACAGAATCACGGCCATGTATTTGAGCACGGCGGCCGGACGGGAAAACGCCACGGCTTTTCCCGCGCTCTCCGATGGGCGGCGGGTATAGAGGAACATTCCCACTCCTCCCAGCACCAGCGCCCACACAAGCCAATAGACTACCATTCCCGCCCGGATGGAATCGTTATAGGAAAAAGACATGGTAAAGTAGCTCCACAGAGGGGAGAGCCACTGTCCCAGGCGGCTAACGATCTCATCGGGCAGGTACCAGTGGTCAAACAGCAGCTGGCCATAAACAATGGTCAGCCCCAGGGCCGCCGGGAACAAGGCCAGCAAAAACCCGGTGCAAAGCAAACCGGTGGCTGTGGTGCCCGCCAGCTGGTGGGCTGCAATGGAAAGGGCATAAACCGCCAGGAAAAACACCAGGTGCAGCACCATGGTGCCCAGCACCTGCACACCGCTGAGCGCCTGACCGAAGCCGGAACAGAAGATAATGCCCAGGGACAGCGCCAGATTCAGCAGATAGGCGAACAGGAACCCAAACAGTCCCGCCAGGAAACTCGTCAGAAAGAGCCAGGGACGGCGGATGGGCAGGCTGTGGTAAAAATCCACCTGCTTTTTCTTATGCATATAGTGAAAGCTGACGGCGGCCAGAAGCACAGCCATGGCCACGGTGGCCAGGGTGACAAACACATTGTGCCGCCCCACGATGGTGCTCAGCATGGAATAGATGGACTCCATGGCCTGGGGATCCACCTGCCGCCGCTCCATCCCCTGCTGCACCCCCATGATGGTGGGTACTGTGAGCATGAAGAAAAAGGCCAGGGTACACAGGCTGATGGCCCACAGACTGCGGCGCATTTTTTCCTTTGTCAGCATCCCCAGCAGCCTGGATTCTTCTTTAGAACAGAAGCTTTTTGATGTCATAGCCCTGCACCTCCGTTTCGCTGATAAAGATCTCCTCCAAAGACAGAGGGAGCACTTCGTAAAACACCGGCCCCATGGACCGGACTTTCTCTTCCAGCTCCTCCCGGGACGAGCGGGCCGTAATGGTAAAAAGACTTCCCCGCTTGTCAAAGCTCATCACTTCCAGAGGGGCAAAATCCCCCCGCTCCACCGGCTCCTGGAAGACGCACTGGAGCTTGTGGATTCCCAGTTTCATATCCTCCAGATCCCGGCTGAACAAAATGCCGCCCCGGTGCAGAAGCCCTACATGATCACAGATATCCTCCAGCTCCCGCAGGTTGTGGGAAGCGATCACCGGGGTCATGTTCCGCTCGGCCACCTCTCCGGCCAGAAGGCTCTTGACCGCCTGCCGGGCCACCGGATCCAGTCCGTCAAAGGTCTCGTCGCACAGAAGATAATCCGCCCCGGAACAAATGCCGCAGATCACAGACACCTGCTTTTTCATGCCTTTGGAAAAGGTGTTGATCTTCCGCTCCATCTGAAGATCAAAGCCCTTCATCAAAGTCTGAAACCGGCCCTTGTCAAAGCCCGGATAGATGCTGGCGTAAAAATCCCGCAATTCACGGGGAGTGGCGTTGGAATAAAAATACTGTTCATCGGAAATATAGAAGATCCGCCCCTTTACCTGGGGATTTTCATAGATCTCCATACCATCGGCCATCAGACTGCCGCTGTCCGGCCGGAGGATCCCCGCTGTCATGCGCAGAAAGGTGGATTTTCCAGCGCCGTTGGAGCCGATCAGCCCAAACACGCTGCCTTCCCGGATGACGGCCGTCACAGCATCCATCGCCAGGATGTTGCCGAAACGCTTGGTTACATCGGTGGCTGTTATCATGCCTTGTTCCCTCCTTCTTCGGTCTCCAGCAGGCTGTGCAGCCAGTGTTCCATTTTCTCTTTTCCTGCGCCCAAAGCCAGGGCCTGGCGCAGCAGCTTCTCCATCTCCTGCAAAATCTGTTCCATTTTTTCCTCCCGCAGCCGCTTGGGATCGGCCGCCACAAAATTTCCCTTGCCCTTTACCGAGTAGATCACCCCGGTCTTTTCCAGCTGGGAATAGGCCCGCTGGATGGTGTTGGGGTTGATGGAAAGCTCCACCGCCAGCTGCCGCACCGATGGCAGCTGACTGTCCGGCTCCAGCACCCCCCGCACCGCCAGATCTTCTATGCTGCTGACGATCTGCTCATAGATGGGGCGCCGGTCTTTATAGTCTATGGTGATCAATCCGTACCCTCCTTTCCCAAGGTGTGTTATCTGTATTATGTGTGTTAGTACAGTTGATATTTTATGAGAACTTCTCCCTTTTGTCAAGAGGGGAAAGCGTGGACAAGAAAGGGTTTTTTTTATATAATGGAAAAAAGGGCCTGTCCCTTGGGTTTTCACACAAAATAGAGGAGGAAGTACCATGGAATATCTGCTGGAAGGCCGGGAGCCCAAAATGGCGCTCCGGTATTTTGAAGAGATCAGCCGCATCCCCCGCGGGTCGGGAAATGAGGAGGCCATCAGCCAGTATCTGCTGGACTTTGCCAAGGAACAGGGGCTGGATGCCTGGCGGGATGAGCACTTCAATGTGTGCATCACAAAACCCGGCTCCCAGGGCTGCGAAAACCTGCCTCCCCTGATGCTTCAGGGCCACACCGACATGGTGTGCGAAAAGAACCGGGATGTGGAACATGACTTTCTGAAAGACCCCATCCAGCTGGTGGTGGAAGGCAATATCCTGCGGGCCAAAGGCACCACCCTGGGAGCCGACAACGGCGTGGCCGTTGCCTGGATGATGTCCATTCTGCAGGACCGCACCCTGGTGCATCCTCCTTTGGAATGTGTCTTCACCGCTTCGGAAGAAGTGGGGCTCATCGGCGCTCACAACCTGGATTACAGCCGTCTCCATGCCCGCCGGCTCATCAATCTGGACTGCGGCCCGGAAGGTGTGTTCTGCTGCGGCAGCGCCGGCGGCCAGGTCACCGACTTCACCCTGCCCCTGACCATGGAAGAAGGAAATGGAGCGCTGCTCCATCTGGCCATCCGCGGCCTGTCCGGCGGCCATTCCGGCGGACTGATCCACATGGGTCTGGGCAACGCCAATGTGCTTATGGGCCGCCTGTTCCGCCGTCTGATGGATGAAATGGACTGCCGGGTTCAGTCCTGCCAGGGCGGCGACAAGGACAACGCCATTCCCCGTGAATGCGACGCTTCTTTGCTTGTGCCCCAGGACAAGCTGGATGGGGCCCAGGCTCTGGTCAAACAAACCGAAGAAGAGATCCGCTCTCAGCTGATGCCCCAGGACAAGGATTTCCGGGTGGAGATCACGGCAGAACCGGCCGGAACATATCAGGCCGCTTCCCTCCAGCAGAGCCGTCAAATGATGCGCCTGATGGTGATGCTGCCCTGCGGTCCTCAGCTGCGGGATCTGACCATGAATGACCGGGTGGTGGCTTCGGAGAATTTTGCCAGCGTGCACACCGGAGAAAATGAATGCAAGTGCATCGTCTCCATGCGCAGCAGCAACGACGCCTACCGTCAGGATATGGCTGCCCGTCTGGACATTCTGGGCCAGCTTCTGGGGGCGTCGGTGCGCCATCACGACGACTACGAGTCCTGGGAAATCGAGAAAAACTCCCCCATCCGCCAGACCGTGCTGGACTGCTACAAGGCCCTGACAGGAAAAGAGGGAAAAGTGGTGGCCACCCACGGTGGACTGGAATGCGGCATTTTCCAGAAAAGAATGCCCGGCGTGGACATGGTGACCATGAGCTGCAACAGCGAAGGCGCCCATTCCCCCGAAGAGCATATGGAGCTGGATTCCTTTGCCCGCACCTATGACCTGCTCAAGGCGGTTCTCCAGAAACTCTGCCAGTAAAAAACCCCCGGGGGAGGGAGAATTTACAATCTATTGCTTTTTCCCCTCCCCCGGTGTGTTATGATACATTCGACTTTTTTCGAGAAAAAGCGTCAGGCCGCCAAAGGAGGTGGGGCGTTATCTTAAAAAACCTGCTGAAAAAGCTGCTGAAGCTGCTCACCATGCGGGTAACCCTGGTGGGCGTGTCCATTCTGGTCCAGGCGGTATTTCTGGCCACGGTTCTTCTGTCTTTCGGCAGCTATTTCGTCTATTTTTACGCCCTGTCCCTGGTCATCAGTCTGATCGTGGTGCTCATTATCGTCAACGGCCAGAGCAACCCGGCGTACAAAATCGCCTGGATCGTGCCCATTTTGCTTTTCCCGGTGTTCGGCGGACTGTTTTACCTGCTGCTGGGCGGCAATCACATGGGCCGGTGGAGCCGGCAGAAGATGCAGTCGGTGCAGCGGCAGATGGCCAACAGCCTGCGAAACAACGATCCGCTGATCCAGCGGGTCAAGACCCGGGCTCCCTCCGCCGCCGGACTGATGCGCTATGTGCAGAAATACGCCTACTGTCCTCCGTGTGAAAACACCCACACCAAGTACTTCGCCCTGGGCGAACTGGCCTTTGAAAATATGAAGGCTCAGCTGCGCAAGGCCCAGCACTATATCTTCCTGGAGTATTTCATCGTGGAAGACGGAAAAATGTGGGGCGAAATCCTGGAGATCCTGCGGCAAAAGGCGGCGCAGGGGGTGGATGTGCGCATGATCTATGACGATCTGGGCTGTGTGATGACCCTGCCTTACCGGTACGATCTGACTCTGGAGCAGATGGGCATCCGCTGCTGCGTGTTCAATCCCTTTCTGCCGGTGCTCAATTCCCATTTCAACCATCGGGATCACCGGAAAATCCTGGTAGTAGACGGCCATACCGCCTTTACCGGCGGCATCAACCTGGCGGACGAGTACATCAATGCCCGGAAAAAGTACGGCCACTGGAAGGACAACGCCATTCTGATCCAGGGCCCCGGCGCCTGGAATCTGACGGTGATCTTTCTTTCCATGTGGAATTACCTGCGGGGCAGCAAAGAGGATATCATGTCCTTTTTCCCCACTTTCCCCGAAGTCCACTCCGGCGGCATCGTCCAGCCCTTTGCCGACAACCCCCTGGACGGGGAGCCGGTATCGGAGACCGTCTATCTCCACCTGATCAACAGCGCCAACCGGTATCTTTATATCAACACCCCCTATCTGATCATCGGCAACGAAACGGTCACCGCCCTGACAGCGGCGGCCAAACGAGGGGTGGATGTGCGCATCATTACCCCTCACATCCCGGACAAATGGTATGTCCACGCCGTCACCCGGGCCAACTACACTGCATTGCTTGAGGCCGGAGTGCGGATCTATGAATACACCCCTGGTTTCAACCACGCCAAAACCATTGTGGTGGACGACCGGTGGTGTGTGGTAGGCACCATCAATATGGACTACCGCAGTTTGTACCTCCACTTTGAATGCGGTGTACTGCTTTATGGCACCGACACAGTGGAAGATGTGCGGGACGATTTCATCAAAACTCTGCGCCGGTGCCAGATCATCTCTTTGGCCGACTGCCGCCGGGCGCCCTGGTATATCAAGACGGGCCGGGCTCTGCTGCGGATGTTCGCCCCGCTGATGTGATAATTTTACCTTGCTGACCAAGGAGGAACGGTTATGAAAAAGAAAACCAAATTTGCTTTGTTTGCCGCCGCTTCCGCAGGCCTGGCTCTGGCGGGAGCCAAGCTCTGGCAGATGATCCGCTTTCAGAATGACGAACTGAACGAAATGATCCGTCAGGAACCGGGCCACTCTGCCCCTCCCATGGAAGAGCCCGATCCGGAGGACTATGTGATCCCTGTTCACCCTGCCGCCGGAGCGGTACAGCCCTCGGAGGATCTGGACGAGGATGACTTTGTCCACCCTGAAGACGAGGAAGAGGAAGACGAGGTCTTGTCCGAAGAGGAAGACGACGAAAACGAACCTCTGTAAAAAAAGACGGCCCCCGCTTCATGGAAATCTTTCCATGAAGCGGGGGCCTTTTTCTGTTTTCCGGGGATTTACGCCTGTTTCTTTGCTTCTTCCCGGGCCTTTTTCTGCTGGGCAAATTCCTCATCCACCTGGCTGCGGAACTCTTCATCGGACAGGATGCGGCTTGCGGCCCGGGCCATCGCCAGAGCGGCCTTCATCATCTGCTCATAGGCATAGGGGGTATTGGATGCCTTCTCAAACTCCGGTGTATGGGTGGCCACACCTTTGGGAGCAATTTTGAAATAGGTGTGCACTGCCGGCATTTTCAGCGTCACATTGCCGATATCCGAAGAACCGTAACGCCCCATCAGCGGCGCCCGTTCCACCTCTTCTCCCAGCTCTTCCAGGGTCTTCTGGATCTCCCGCTCGATGTGGTCATTGGGATACCGCTCGGCATACCCCGGCTCCAGCACATACTCAGCCCGGGCGCCGGTAAGCTGCTCCACACCCCGGATCACCCGGCGCAGATGCTCCATCACCACTTCCCCTTCCGCCTGGGTGCGCACCCGGACGCTGAACTGGGCATGGGCATAGTCGGGGATCACATTGCAGGCCTTGCCACCATCCAGAATAACGCCGTTGATATTGGCGTCGGTGGGCAGCAGCGGCCGCAGATTGTCAATGGCGTTGAAAAGCAGGATCAGGGCATTCAGCGCGTTGATTCCCTTTTCCGGGCGGGCGGAGTGACAGACTTTGCCGTGGAAAGCGATGTCGAACTTCACTGTGGCCCGTCCGCCCCGGCCCACCAGGTTCTCGGCGGCAGGGTGCATCATGATGGCATAGCCCACATCGTCAAAGGCCCCATTTTCCAGCATGATGACCTTGCCGCCGCCCCCTTCTTCCGCTGGGGTACCCATGACCACCACTTCTCCGTTCACATCCCCGGCCAGGCGGCGCAGCAGGATACCGGCCCCCACTGCCGCCCCGGCGATCAGGTTGTGGCCGCAGGCATGACCCAGGCCGGGAAGGCCGTCATACTCCGCCAGAAAGGCCACCCGGGGACCCTGGCCGTTGCCCAAGGGGAACCGGGCCTTGAAGGCGGTTTCAACGCCTCCTGTCCCCTTTTCCACCGCAAAACCCTCTTTTTCCAACAGATCGGCACACAGGCTCTGGGCCTTGTGCTCCTCAAATCCCAACTCCGGATTCTGATGGATGGTGCGGCTCATCTCCCAAAGCGCATCTTCCAGTTCCTTTGCGGTCTGTGTCCATTTTTCTTCCATTGCACCTTCATCCTTTCTCTTGCTGGTCCATGGTGTCTGACCTCTTGTCTCTATCATGCACCAAGCGGCCGCATTTTGCAAGAGGTCTTTCTATCCTTTTGTTTCATCGAAAAAAAAATAAATACAATCCATTTTATTGAGAAAACAATTCGAAGTTTGTCGATGTATATGCTATCCTGGCATCGGTTTTATATGCTATATTGAGCTTTTATTCAAAGGAGGAACCATGATGAAAGTCACTGTTTTGGTGGACAACGACACCCTGGTGGGGGTCAATTTCCAGGGGGAACCGGCCCTGAGTTTTTATGTGGAAGAGGACGGCAAAAAAATTCTCTTCGACACCGGCTTCAGCGACCTGTTTCTGAATCTCACCTTCCTGGGGCAGATCCCCCGGGTGCTGGAGTTCGAAAACACCCACTCCAAGGTGGTCACCAAATTGGATGGGGACTGGGAAGAGGACAAGCTGCTGGACGACACCTCCCTGGTCTTTGACGGCGAAGAGGGCCTTGTGATCCTCTCCGGCTGTGCCCACGCCGGCATCTGCAACACAGTGGAGGCCGCCAAGGCCATCACCGGAAAAAGCAACATCCAGGATATTGTGGGCGGCTTCCATCTGCTCCATCCCACCGAAGAGCGAATGGACAAAACGGTGAACTATCTCTCCCAGCTGGGTCTTTCCCATATCACCCCCTGCCACTGCACCGATTTTCCCTCCCGCTGCCGCATCCATCAGGTGGTGCCGGTGCGTCCCATCGGCAGCGTCAGCGTGCTGGAATGCCGCTGATCGCTGAAAAAACAGTTCTTTCTTGTCAATGTGTCTAAAAATTTCACGATGTTTTTCGCCAGTTTCTACGATTTTGTACAGACTTTATTGACAGCCTCTATTCATCATGCTAGGATTATCATATAACATTATAAGATGAATTTTGCAAAAGGGGGATTGCCATGGACATTTTGACTGCCATCCAGCAGACTCCTGGAATACTCCAGGTCAAAGAAGAAGAGTGCCCGCCGGAATATGGAGAGCACATCCTTCTGTTTTCCCTTTGCTATCAAAGCGGGGACTGCCGTGTGATGGGCTATCTGGCCCTTCCGGAAAAGATGGATGGAGCTTTGCCGGCCGTCCTGTTCAACCGGGGCGGCAACCGGGAGTTCGGCATCTTGCATCCCCGGATGCTGTGCCGTCTGGCCCAGCGGGGCTATGTGGCCCTGGGCAGCCAGTACCGGGGCAACTGCGGCGGCACCGGCCAGGAGGAGTTCGGCGGCGCCGATGTGGAGGATGTGATCACCCTCACCGACATTGCCCTGGCTCTCCCCTTTACCCGTCACGAAGGCATCTATATGCTGGGGCACTCCCGGGGCGGCATGATGACCTATCTGTGCTGTGCCCGGGACAAGCGCATCCGGGCGGCCGCCATCGGCGCCGGTCTGGCCGACTGCTTTGCCATGTACCGCACCCGGGAAGACAGCATGAAGCAGGTCTTTCACGAGCTGGTGGGCGGCTCTCCCGAAGAAAAGCCGGAGGCCTTCCAGGACCGCTCGGCGGTATGCTGGCCGGAAAAGATCATCCCGCCCATTCTCATCTGCCAGGGCACCGATGACTGGCGGGTGGTTCCCCAGCAGGCCTACGACATGGACGCTGCCTTGTCCAGAGCCAACAAAGTCCACAAGCTGATCGTCTATCCCGGCGCCGATCATTCCCTGAAAGGCACCAGCTACATTGACGATGTCATCGCCTGGTTTCAATCCTATCCGCTGTGATAAAGGAGGAGATATCCTTGGAAAACTGCATCACAAAAGACTTTTTGGATCGCTGCCGCGCCGCCTGGGAGTCCGATGAAAGCGGCCACCAGTCCGCCAGGGCCATCACCAAAAATGGTCCCCTTCTGGGGGTGATGGATGTGGATGTGCCCCGCCGCCTGCCCTTTGCCTTCTCGGTGGATGTGTGGGACGAAGGCGTCACCGACCAGGGAGAAAGCCTGCGCTGCTGGGCTTTTGCTTCCCTCAATGTGGTGCGCCAGAGCATTTCGGAAAACCTGAACCTTGCAGAAAAGAACTTTGAGCTTTCCCAGAACTTCACCTATTTCTATGATCAGCTGGAAAAGAGCGCCAAGTTCCTTGAAAATGTGTGCCGGAATTTTGACAAGCCTCTGCGCAGCCCGGTGATGCTCCAGATGCTCCGGCGGCCCATTATGGACAACGGCCAATGGTTCGTCTTTGCACCCTTGGCAAAAAAATACGGCGTTGTGCCCAAGTTCGTCATGCCGGACACCCAGTGCTCCCTGGACACCAAGTATGTCACCCGCATTCTCAGCGACAAACTGCGCTATGCTGCCCACGCTCTGCGTCAGGCCCACGAGCAAGGGGCCGGAGATGAAACCATCCAGTCCATCAAGGAACGGGAACTGGCCGGAGTCTACGGCATCCTCTGCCGCTTCCTGGGTCAGCCCCCTGCTGCATTTGACTTCCCCTACAAAACAAAGAACGGCCAGTTCAAGACACTGAAAAACATCACCCCCCTGGAATTTTTCGCTCTGGCGCAGATGGATGTGGAAGAATACATGACCATCATCCACCACCCGGTTCCCCACTGCCCCTATGGCAAGACCTACACCGGAAACCAGGACGGAACCGACGACATGAGCAAAATGCTGAACCTGGATATGGATACCATCAAAAAGCTGGTGATCGCCCAGCTGCAAGGCGGCCAGCAGGTGGTGATGGGGTGCGATGTGGCCAAGCAGTCCCACAAGCCCTCTGGTTATATGCATCCTCAGCTCTATGATTATGAAAAAGCCTTCGGCACTCCCATGATGCTGAACAAAACCCACCGCATCCTCTACAAGGGCACTTCGGGCACTCATGTGATGACCTTCAGCGGCGTCAGCCTGGATGAAAACCAAAAGCCCCTGCGGTGGAAGGTGCACAACAGCTATGGCGACAGCATGGGCATTCACGGCCACTATGTGATGGACGACAGCTGGTTTGATGAGTATGTGCTCAGCGTGGTCATCCGCAAAAAGTATGCTCCGGAAGAAATCCTCCGGGCCTACGAACAGAAACCGGAGATCATGGCTCCCGGTGAGCTTTATTGATCGAGATAAAACAAAGGAGAATCATTATGAAACGGAAGCTTTCCCTTCTGCTGGCTCTGATGATGATGGTCACTCTCTTTGCAGGGTGCAACAAAGCCTTGCAGAACCCAGACGAAAACATGAACAACAACAATGACAACAAGGAACAGGGGCAGACCTCTGACGGCAAGGACACCAATCAATATTTGAATGTGTACCTGTCTGCCGAACCCTCCGTTTTGGATGTGGCCCGTTTTGTGGGCGTCGTGGACCGGAATATGTTCTTCAATGTTCTGGAGCCTCTGACCCGCATTGAAAACGGCGAAGTGGTGGGCGCCGGCGCCGAAAGCTGGGACATTTCCGATGACGGCCTGACCTACACCTTCCATCTGCGGGAAAACTACTGGACCGATGGCCAGAAGGTCACCGCTCAGGACTATATCACCGCCCTGCAGCGCCAGTGCGATCCTAACAACGCCTTCCCCCATGTGAGCGATTACAACACCATTGAAAACTTCGTGGCCATCAGCTCCGGCGAGGCCGACGTTTCCACCCTGGGCGCCTCGGCCCCCGATGAAAACACCCTGGTGCTCAAGCTGAACGCCCCCAATGTGGCCCTGCTGTCCAGCACCGACTTCTTCCCCGATCGGGCCGATATCGCCGAAAAATACGGCGACACCCTGGGCACCGAGGCCAGCAACATGATGTGCTGCGGCCCCTACACCCTGGAGAGCTGGACCCACAACAGCCAGCTGGTCCTGACCAAAAACGACAAATACTGGGATGCCGACAGCTTTGACATCCAGAAGGTCACCATGCTCATCATCCCCGATTCCAACGCCCAGCTGGCTTCTCTGGAAAACGGCTCCCTGGATTACCTGGGCGTCTCCACTCCGGAATATGTGGAAAAGTTCCAGGCCCGGGACGACATGGACGAGATGATGCTCTCCTCCGCCCGTACCTCCATGGTCATCTTCAACTGTGAAGACAGCGTCTTCTCCAACGAAAAGGTCCGTCAGGCCTTCTCCCTGGCCCTGGATCGGGATGCTCTGGCCGAAGTGATCACCAACGGCACTGCCACCCCCGCTTACAGCCTGGTTCCCCCCGATTGCCAGGTGGGCAACCTGAACTTCCGTGAAAATGTGGAAGAACCCCTCACCGCCCTGGCAAAAGAAGTGGACGATCCCAAGGCCCTGCTCATCGAAGGTATGCAGGAGCTGGGATTGGGCGACGATCCCTCCAAGCTCACCGTGAAGTTTGCCTGGGGCGCCACCACAGCCCAGGCCCGCACCTATTCCGAGCTGTATCAGCAGCTGTGGCAGGAAGCTCTGGGCTGCACCGTGGAGCTGGAATTCAACGACAGCGCCACCCACCAGAGCAATGTGAACGCCGGCAACTTCCAGATGGCCTCCATGAGCTGGGGCGCCAACTACGAGCCTCAGTTCCAGCTGAGCCGCTGGAGCACCGAAGTGGGCGGCCAGTCCCGGTGGAAGAATGCCGATTATGTCTCCCTTGTCACCGAAGCCTCCCAGACTTCTGATGAACAGAAGCGTCTGGAGCTTTACGGCCAGGCCGAAGAACTTCTTATCCGCGAAGCTGCCATCGCTCCTGTGTATTTCATGGCTTCCCGCCGTTTCTACTATTCCTATGTAAACGGCCTGAACGCCAACACCTTTGATACCACCAGCTTCAAGGGAGTCTACACTTCGGGAAGATAACCCTGCAACAAGATCCGCCGGGGATTTTCCCCCGGCGGATTTTTCTTTCCCCACCTTCCCATCCTTTTATGAAAAAGAGAGGAAAACACAATGGCAAAATTCATCCTCAAGCGTATCCTTTATATGCTGGTGGTGCTCTTCTGTGTCATTACCCTCACCTTCTTTTTGGTACACAGCATCCCCGGCGATCCCATCACCTCCATGGTGCAGGACCTGCCCATCGAGACCCGGGATCTGTATTTGCAAAAATACGGCTTTGATCAGCCCCTGATCGTCCAGTATGTGAAATTCATCCAGCAGCTGCTCACCGGCGATCTGGGACAATCCCTCCGGTATCCCGGCCGTCAGGTGGTGGACATCGTGGCAAATTACGCCCCGGTGTCCGGCATCATCGGCGGCATCGCCCTGGCCATCGGCTTTGCCGTGGGCATTTTGCTGGGCATCATCGCCGCCCTCAACCGCAACCGCTGGCCTGACCGGCTGGTGATGGTGCTGGCCCTTCTGGGCACTACCATCCCCACCTTTGTCTTTGCGGCGGTGCTTCAGTATGTGTTCACCGTCACCGTTCCCCTTTTCCCCACCACCGGCTGGGGCACCTGGGGGCATCTGGTGCTGCCGGTGGCCTGTATGTGCGTGGGGCCCCTGGCCAGCTACGCCCGGTATATGCGCTCCAGCGTGCTGGACATCACAAACCAGGACTTTATCCTCACGGCAGAAGCCAAGGGCGTCAGCTCCTTCCGCATCGTCTCCCGGCATATTTTCCGCAATTCCTTCCTGCCCTGCATCACCATGATCTGCACCAGCATCGCCGGTATTTTCTCCGGCTCCTTCATCATCGAATCGATCTTCGCCATCCCCGGCCTGGGCAAATATTTCATCAGCGCCATCAATGACCGGGACTATTCGGTGGTATTGGGCCTGAACATCATCTTCACCGGCACCTATATCCTCTCCATTCTGGTGTGTGATATCCTGCTGGCCATCATCGATCCCCGTATCCGCATTGCGGAAGAAAACTAGAAAGGAGGCCTCTCTATGAATGAAAACGCTGTAAACTCCATCCAGGAGCAGGCTCTGGATCCCAAAGACTTCCAGATCCAAGGGGCGGACACGGCCTCCGCCGAACTTTTCGCCCGCAAACCGGTGACCTACTGGCGGGATGCCTGGCGCCGCTTTTTCAAAAACAAGCTGGCAGTGGTGGCCCTGTGCCTGTTGATCGTCATCACCCTGTGCACCATCTTTGTTCCCATTTTCAGCAGCCATTCCATTTCGGCCCACGACCTTCTCAACCGGAAACAGTGGCCCTCGGCCCAGCACTGGTTCGGCACCGACGACCTGGGGCGTGACCTGTTTGTTCGGGTCTGGGCCGGCGGCCGGGTGTCCATCATCATCGGCGTGCTGGGCGCCGCCATTGTGGCCGTGGTGGGCTGCATCTACGGCGGCATCGCTGCCTACTTCGGCGGCAAGGTGGATATGCTGATGATGCGTATCGTGGAGATCCTCAGCTCGGTGCCCAACCTGCTGGTGGTCATCATGATGTCGGTGGTGCTGGAAAGCAGCAGCATCCCCACTCTGCTTTTCGCCATGACGGTCACCGGCTGGTGTCCCATTGCCCGGCTGGTGCGTTCCCAGATGCTCCAGATCAGCCGTTCGGAATATGTAATGGCCGCCCGGCTGATGGGCGTCTCTCCTTTGAAGATCGTTGTGCGCCACATGATCCCCAACACCTTCAGCGTCATCATCGTGGCGGTGACCTTCCGCATCCCCGGTTTTATCTTCGGCGAAGCCTTCCTCAGCTATGTGGGCCTGGGCGTCCAGCCCCCCAACACCAGCTGGGGCGCCCTGTCCTCCGCCGCCCAGAGTTCCCTGCTCTATTATCCCTACATGATGTTCTTCCCCGCCCTGCTCATCGCCCTGACCATGCTCTCCTTCACCCTGATGGGAGACGGCCTGCGGGATGCGCTGGATCCCAAGCTCCGGAGGTGATACCATGGATTCCCTTCTCACAGTCAAAAACCTGAATGTGTCCTTCAACACCTACGCCGGCGAAGTCAAAGCGGTGCGGGGCGTCTCCTTTGACCTGGGGGTCAAAGAGGCCCTGGCCATGGTGGGCGAGTCGGGCTGCGGCAAAACCGTAACCTCCAAAGCGGTGATGCGTCTTTTGTCCCGCAGCGGCGGCATCATCAAAGAAGGCTCCCAGATAGAGTTTATGGGCCAGGATATCCTGGGGCTGTCCACCCGGGAACTGAACCGGATCAGGGGCAGCAAAATGAGCATGATCTTCCAGGATTCCATGACCTCGCTGAACCCCACCATGACCATTGGCAACCAGATCATGGAAAACATTTTCACCCACGAAAAGACCACCCGGCAGAAAGCCCGGGAGCGGGCCATCGAACTACTCAAGCTGGTGGAGATCCCTAACCCGGAGACCCGGCTGAAAAACTATCCCCACCAGTTGTCCGGCGGTATGCGCCAGCGGGTGATGATCGCCATTGCCCTGGCTCTCAACCCCTCCCTGCTCATCGCCGATGAGCCCACCACCGCCCTGGATGTGACCATCCAGGCCCAGCTGATGGATCTGCTCCGGTCTCTGAAAGAACGATTTTCCATGTCGGTGATCCTGGTGACCCACGACCTGGGTGTGGTGGCCGATTTTGCCGACAAGGTGCAGGTGATGTACGCCGGTACCATTGTGGAGCGGGGCACGGTGGACGAGATCTTCGATTCTCCCCGCCATCCCTATACCTGGGCGCTGCTCTCCTCCATCCCCGGCCGGGCCCAGGAGAGCAAGAGCAAGCTCTATTCCCTCCAGGGCACACCGCCGGACCTGCTGCTTCCCTTGCAGCAATGTCCTTTTGCCCCCCGGTGCCAATACTGCATGCCCATCTGCAAAAAAGCCATTCCAAAGGAGAATTTCCTCACCGATACCCACGGGGTGGCCTGCTGGCTCCAGCATCCCATGGCGCCCAAAGTCACTCCCCCCGCCGGGATAGGAGGATATGACCATGAGTAAACAGCCTCTGTTCGAAATCAAGAACCTGAAACGCTACTTCCCTGCCAAGGGCGGCAAAACCGTCAAGGCGGTGGACGATGTGACCTTTGACATCTTCCCCGGGGAAACCTTCAGCCTGGTGGGCGAATCGGGCTGCGGCAAGACCACCTGCGGCCGCACCATTCTGGGGGTCTATCCCAAAACCTCCGGCTCCATCCTCTATGAAGGGGAAGAGACGGCAAAAATGTCCAAAGCCCAGCTGCGCCAGTTCCGCCGCCGGAACCAGATGATCTTCCAGGATCCCTATTCCTGTCTGGATCCCCGCATGACCATCGGCACCATCATCCAGGAAGGGATGAATGTGCACTTCAAACGCACCCCGGCACAGCGGAACGAAAAGGTCACCGAACTGCTGTTCAAGGTGGGCCTCACCGCCGATTTCGCCTCCCGCTTCCCCCATGAGCTCTCCGGCGGCCAGCGCCAGCGCATCGGCATCGCCCGGGCCCTGGCCATGGAACCGGATTTCATCGTCTGCGATGAACCCATCGCCGCTCTGGATGTGTCCATCCAAGCTCAGGTCATCAACCTGATGATCGATCTGCAGCAGGAAATGGGACTGACCTATCTGTTCATCTCCCACGACCTTTCCATGGTACGGCACATCTCCGACCGGATCGGCGTCATGTATCTGGGCTCTCTGGTGGAGCTTTCCCCCACAGCGCCTTTGTACGAAAAACCTCTCCATCCCTATACCCAAGCCCTTTTCTCCGCTATTCCCGATGTGCACCGGGGCAAAAAAGAACAGCGCATCCATCTGCAAGGGGAGATCCCCAGCCCCATCAATCCTCCCTCCGGCTGCAAGTTCTCCTCCCGCTGCCCCTATGCCCAGGACCGGTGCCATGAGGAAGCCCCGGCCCTGCGTGAACTGGAAAAAGACCACTTTGTCGCCTGCCATCTGGCAGCGCAGCTGTAATCTTACTGGAAAGGAACAGATTTGTTATGGGACAATTCATCAGCGAGCTGACCTATGAACAGTGCCAGGATCTGATAGGCGAAAACACCGTTATCATGCTGCCCATCGGCGGCGGCTCCAAAGAGCACGGCAATCATCTGCCCATGGGCACCGACTTTTTCGTCACCGATTACCTGGCCAGAGAGGTGACACAGCGGTGCGATGTGCTCACCCTGCCTACTCTGCCCTACGCCTATTTCCCCGCCTTTATCAAATGGAAGGGCTCTGTGAGCATCGACTATCAGCACTTCATCGACTATGTCAGTGATATCATTCTCAGCTTTGCCCGCTTCGGAGTGAAAAAGTTCCTCATTCTGGACGGCGGCGTCTCCACTCACATTCCCCTCAAGCTGCTGGCCCTCACCATGAACAACGAGCACGATATCAAGGTGGCGGTGTCCGACTGCACTGGCCTGGGACGGGAGACCGACCGGGCGGTGTGCTCCCAGAAAAAGGGGGGGCACGGCGACGAGGCCGAAACCTCCACCATGCTTCACATCCGTCCGGAGCTGGTGCATATGGAAAAGACCACCGAGGAATATTCCGCTGCCTTCCCCGGCACCATGGGCCAGGGTTTTGCCAAGGTTTATTTCCCCAACCGGATGTGCACGCCCCAGGGCACCAATGGCAACAGCACCCTGGCCACAGCCGAAAAAGGCGAAGCCATTCTCAAGGCCCAGGTGGAAGACCTGTGCACTTTCCTCCAGGCTTTCATTCCCTGGGAGCCCTGTGATTACACCGAAGAAAAGGAGACGATGTGATGCATAGCCACGACCTTCTCGCTCCCATCCAGGGGGCGGCGGAGACCCAGTTTGTCTCCGGCAAAGGTGCTGCCCTTATTGACGAAAAGGGCACTGAATATCTGGATTTCAATGAGATCTGCCTGGTGCTGGGCCAGGGCAACGAGAATTTTGCCCGCAAGGTGTCCCAGGCCCTGATGGGCGTCACCTGCGGCAAGGGGAAAAATCCTGCCAAAAAGCGTCTCCATCAGAAACTTCTGGAAAGCACCCATGGAGATTTTTCCGCTATCCACTTTACTTCCTCCGGCTCAGAGACGGCAGAATGGGCAGTCAAACTGGCCCAAAAGCTCACCGGCCGCAGCGAGGTGCTTTCCTTCTGGAACAGCATCCACGGCCGCACCCATCTCAGCGCTTCCATATCCGGTCTGTCCAAGCGCAAAACCCATTACGGACCTCTGTGCCCCGGCACGGTGTTCGGCGTCTATCCCGACTGTGCCCATTGCCCCCTCCATTGCTCCCCGGAAAACTGCGGCTTTGAATGCCTGTCTTTCCTGGACAAAAAGATCGCCATGGAATCGGCCCAGGACATCGCCGCCGTCATTGTGGAGCCCTACCAGGGCGCCGGGGTCATCTGCCCTCCGCCGGGCTATCTGAAGGCCCTGGAAGAATGGGCCCACGCCAGAGGGATGCTCTTCATCATGGACGAGGTGCAAAGCGGCATGGGCCGCACCGGCTCCCTCTATGTCTACCAGAAAGAGGGGCTGAAGCCCGATATGCTTCTTTTGGGCAAGGGATTGGGCAACGGCCTGCACATCGGCGCTCTGCTCACCCGGGAGCCGGTGGAGGACAAAAACCTGCTCTACGCCCTTTCCGGCGGGGCCGGGGATGACGCCGTGGCCTGCGCCGCCGCCTGCGCTGTTTTTGAAGAACTGGAAGGCGGACTTCTGGAGCACATCCAGGAGACGGGAGCTTATTTTGAAAAAGAGCTACACGCCCTGGCCGCCCGATTCTCCCAGGTCTATCAGGTGCGGTGCCAGGGGCTGGCCTGCGCGGTGGAATTTCAGACGGAAGAAACCTGCTCCCAGGTGAAAAAGGCCCTGCAGGAAGCCCATGTTTTCGTGGCTCCCTATGAAAAAAATGCCCTGATGCTCAAACCTCCCTACTCGGTGACCAAAGAGCAGATCGGCAAGGTGGTGGCTATCATCACCGCCGCCCTTGACAAGTAGTTTGTTTCCCCTTACTATTTAAGGTATCAAAGTATCAATCTCCCAGAATGGGAAAAGAAAGGGAAGTGATGCCGTGGACCGGAAGATCGAGAAGGATTCCCGGGTGCCCATGTACGAGCAGATCGCCGCCCGGCTGAAAAACGAGATCCTGGAAAAGAAGTTCGGTTCCAGCGGCAATATCGGCACCCATACCCAGCTGGCCGAGGAATTTGGCGTCAGCCTGATCACCGTGCGGAAAGCAGTGCAGCTTCTGGTGGACGAAGGGCTGCTGGATGTGGTGCAGGGCAAAGGGACTTTTGTGAAAAACACCGTTTTGCAGGATGACCTCACCCGGCTCACCGGCGCCAGCAACATCATTTCGGAAAGCCATCTTTCCGCCAAGGTGGATGTGGCCGCTTTCGAGATCATCGACACCCCTTCCTCCTTCGGCCCTGAGCTGAAAGAAGGGTTGGGCAAACAATGCCTTCACATCCAGCGGGTGCATCTGCTGGAAAAGGTCCGCACTGCCTATGCCGAGATCTATATCCCCGGCAAATACGGGGCCAATTTCACCAAAGCCGATGTGGAAAGCCGCACCATCTACCAGCTTTATGAAGAAAAGCTCCATATGCAGCTGGGACGGGGCAAGCAGACCATCCGGGCCGACCGGGCCTCTCCCCAGGCAGCCAAGGCTTTGCAGATCCCCGAAGGCTGGCCGGTGCTCTCCATTCGCCGCCGGGCCTACAACGCCCAGGGGGAACTGGTGGAATACATGATCATGACCTATGAGTATACCCAGTATTCCTTTGATGTGGAACTGAATCTCAGCTCCCGGTAAATCCAAAAGAGGATTCCTTTTTCAGGAATCCTCTTTTTTCCTGTTTTGCACTTGCAGACCCCTACCCAAAAGAATATAATAAAAACAGAGAAATTACCTAATTTTTAACAGGAAAGAAGGATCACTATGAAAAAAGCAAGACATTGTTTCCGCTTTGCCTTGGTGCTGGGCGCCTTGCTGGCCCTCACCTGCCTGTCGGCCTTTGCCCTAAAAGAGGGAGACTTTGAATATACCCTCAGCGGCAGCGAAGCCAAAATCACCGAATATGTGGGCCCCGGCGGCGATGTAGTAGTGCCCGACACCCTGGGCGGTGTGCCTGTCACCGTCATCGGCCAGAAATCCTTCCGCATGAACGATACCCTCCAAAGCGTCACCCTGCCCTCCACCATCCGGCTGATCGATGACGAGGCCTTTTACGATACCCCCAATCTCCGCAGCATCAATCTGCCCAATGGCCTGACGGAGATCGGCTACGAAGGCTTCCGGGCATCCGGCCTGACCAGCGTCACTATGCCGGACAGCGTCACCACACTGAGCATCGGCGCTTTCCGGCAATGTAAAAACCTTCAGTCGATCCATCTGTCCGCCAATCTAACGAAGATCCCCATGGACTGCTTCCAGGATTGCACGGCTCTCCAGTCGGTGGAGATCCCTTCCAAGGTGAAACTGCTGGACACCAACTCCTTCCGAAATACAGCCCTTCGGGAGATCACCATTCCCCCCAGTGTGACCACCATCGGCAACCTTGCCTTTGAAAACTGCAAAAACCTTCAGTCGGTCACTTTGTCCTACGGCCTGGAAAACATCTATCGCTACGCTTTTGAATACTGCACTGCTTTGAAAAGCGTCTATCTGCCCACTTCTCTCACCACCCTGTCGGAGGCGGCCTTTGACCACACCGGCATCACTTCCCTGATCATCCCCTATGGCGTCACCGATTGCTTCGGCGTCAACTCGGACAGCATCCAGGAGATCAGCGTGCCCTCCACTGCCGATTTCAGCGCCTCCACTACCTCCAAAAACTGCCTGGTCTATTGCGCCGCCGGTTCCAGAGCGGAAAAGGACTGCCAGACCTTCAATGTCAGCTATAAGATCGACCCCTCGGTGGATTCCCGCATCCAGGTGATCTACCAGGGCAAGCGCATCTCCTTCGGCGCATACGGCCAGAACCCGGTACTGGACAACAACCGGACTCTGGTTCCCCTCCGCTCCATCTTCGAAGCCATGGGCGCCACGGTGGAATGGGACAACGCCACCCGCACCGTCATCGCTTCCCGCAATGGGGTGAACCTCAGCCTGACCATCGGTCAGAACATTCTGTATAAAAACGGCCAGGCCATCACCCTGGATGTGCCCGCCAAGATCATGAACGACCGGACCATGGTGCCGGTGCGTGCCATTGCCGAAGCCTTCAGTGCCGATGTGGACTGGGTCCAGGCGGCACAGCTGGTCACTATTGTGGAATAAACCCCTCAAACATCAAAAGAGACGGCTTTCCGCCGTCTCTTTTTTTTATTCTTTTCTGGCAAAGGGATCCCGATGGGGATCTTCATTCCACAGATACTCCATATCCTTTGCAATGGCCAGAGCTTGCTGCCGTCCATAGAGCCGGGCTACAAACCCCAATGCCATATCCGTCCCTGCGGAAATGCCGGAAGAAGTGAAGAATTTTCCATCCTCCACCCAGCGGGCCGCGGGCTGCCAACACACATTCTCTCCCTGCTTTCTGACCCAGGCAAAGGATTTTTTGTTGGAGGTGGCCCGTCTTCCGTCCAGCAGGCCGCAGCGGGCCAGCAAAGCCGAACCGGTGCACACCGATAAACAGTATTGGGCCTTTGCTTCCCTCCCGGCCAGGATCTCCAGGAAGCCTTGATCTTCGGCCAAAGGCCGGGTTCCCATACCTCCGGGAAGAAGCAGCACCTCTCCTTCTGCTTCGCTGAGAGGCACCGTCATCACCGGTATCCCCTGGGCACTGCGGCAGATTCCTCCCTGGACGCTGGCACACACAATCTGACAGCCGGGAAGCCTTCCCAGCACTTCCGCCGGGCCAAAGGCATCCAATGTTTCAAAGTGAGAAAAGAGCAATAAAACAATCTTCATCCCAATCCCTCCTAAGCCTTAGTATACACCCGGAAAAGGCCAAAGGCCATCCCTATGCTCCTTTTCAAAGAAAAGAATGAAAACCCATCCTATCTGCATAGAATGAGGTAAAGACGAAAAGAGAGGGAGGGCAAAGAGGGTGAAAGGTCTACCCGAGGAACGGTGTGCCGAGCTGGCCCGATACATCGTGGAACACAATGCCACCGTACGCCAGGCCGCTCAGCGCTTCGGCATTTCCAAGTCTACCGTACATAAGGATGTTACCGAGCGGCTTCGGCTGACAAACCATCAGCTTTATGAGCAGGTCAAAGCCGTTTTGGAGGAAAACAAGGCCGAACGCCATATTCGCGGCGGCATGGCTACCAAACGAAAATACAAGGAGCAGCAAAACTGATATGCTGCCCTCCGGCATTGCATATCCTCAAGGGGCACAGAGACTTTTGTTTCTGTGCCCCTTTTTTATATTTCAATTTTCTGCACACATTCTTCTCCCTTTTCCTCAAATACTCAGGGAACATCCATATTTTAATCCCATTGTTCTGAATCTCCCATTAGTTCCAGATAGCCCCGGCCATTATAAGCGATATCCGCCCACTCAAGCACCGCAGCAAGAACAAAAACCGGATCGAATACCGAATCTCCCTCCTGCTTTCCCCAATAATACTTTCCTATTGCCCCCACAATGGTGTCCTCCGTACATCTGCCTTGTCCCAGACGATAATTCCGCCCATTTCCCTTCCGTGCTTTTCCTCCACTTTCTTGCAGCCGCTGTACCACAACATCAAATACTTCATAACGATACGGCGGCGTAACCGGAAGCTGGCGGCAAAGAAACGATTTCCCATCCCCTGCATCTCGAATCACATAAGCTTTTCCCTGTACCGAATTTACAGTTGCTTGTCCCCCATGTTCCAATAATTTTTCCCGTATGACCTGAGATGCTTTTCTTGCCTTGTCCAATGAATTCATATTTCCCCACCTTTATCAATTTCCCTTTTTCCTCCTGGTTATTTTATCATCTTTTCCATCTTTTGTCTGCACTTTGCAAAAAGAGGGCGATCTCAGCAGATCGCCCTCTTTCAATATCACAGTCTTTATATTTTATGGCAGGCCACCTGATGCCCAGGGGCCACTTCCCGCAGCTGAGGCTCCTCCTGGCTGCACCGCTCTTCCGCATAGGGGCAGCGGGTATGGAACCGGCATCCGGGGGGCACATTGGCCGCCGAAGGCACCTCTCCCTTGAGAACGATCCGCTCTCTTTTCTTCCGGCCGGACAAAATGGGAATGGCCGAAAGCAAAGCCTGGGTATAGGGATGCTGGGGATGATCGAACAGTTCTTCTGTTTTGGCGGTCTCCATGATCTTGCCCAGATACATCACCACCACCCGGTCGGAGATGTGCTCCACCACATTGAGGGCATGGGAAATGAAGAGATAGGTCATGTTTCCGTAATTTTCCTTCAGATCCATCAGCAGATTGATGATCTGGGACTGAATGGACACATCCAGGGCCGATACCGCTTCGTCGCACACCAGAAACTCCGGCTGCAAAGCGATGGCCTTGGCAATGGCCACCCGCTGACGCTGGCCTCCGGAAAATTCGTGGGGATACCGCTGGGCGTACACCGGGCTCAGACCCACTGCCGTAAGCAGCTCTGCCGTTTTATCAAAGGCTTCCTTCTGGTTCATGCCCATCTGTACCGTCAGCACTTCGCTGATCAGCCGCTTTACTGTCTGTCGGGGATTGAGGGAAGAATAAGGGTCCTGGAAGATGATCTGGAGCTTTTTCCGCAGCTGCCGCAGCTCATTGCCTTTCAGCTTCAGAATGTCGTCCTTTTGGTCAAAGACGATGCTGCCGCCGGTGGGCTGGTTCAGCCGCACAATGGCCCGGCCGATGGTGGTCTTGCCGCATCCGGACTCGCCCACAAGGCCCACCGTCTCCCCCTTATTGATATCCAGACTGACGCCGTCCACCGCCCGCACCACGCCCACGGTCCGCTGCATCAAGCCGGCTTTGATGGGAAAATGCACTTGCAGATCATCTATTTTCAAAATGGAATTTTGATTATTCATTTGTATTTTCACCCCGCTTCAAAAAACAGCTCACTCTCCGGTTTCCTACCACCAGCTCTTCCGGGGCCTGCTTGTGACAGATGTCCATGGCATAGGGACAGCGGGGGGCAAACCGGCATCCTTCCGGGAAATGAAGAGGATTGGGCACGGTGCCGGAAATGGATTCCAGCCGCCCGCCTCTTGTCACCTTGATGCCCGGAATGGACAGGATCAGAAGCTTGGTATAGGGGTGCCATGGATCTTCAAAGATCTGCTCCAGCGGCCCCTCTTCCACGATCTTGCCGGCATACATCACCGCCACCCGTTCGGCGATCTGGGACACCACGCCGAAGTCGTGAGTGATGAGCAGAATGGACATATTCAGATCCTTTTGCAGCTGCTTCATCAGATCGATAATCTGGGCCTGGATGGTCACATCCAAAGCGGTGGTGGGTTCGTCGGCGATGAGCATCTGGGGATTGGATGCCAGAGAAATGGCGATCATCACCCGCTGACGCAGGCCGCCGGACAGCTGGTGGGGATAGACCTTCAGCCGTTCCGCCGGGTTGGGCACGCCCACCTTTTTCAGAATCTCCACCGATTTTTCAAAAACCTGGGCGCGTGTCAGGTTGGGTTCATGGAGCCGGAACACCTCTCCCAGCTGCCGCTCGATACGGTACACCGGGTTGAGGGAGGTCATCGGCTCCTGAAAGATCATGGAAATCTTGGAACCCCTGAGTTTGCGGGCTTCCTCCTTTGTCAGCTCCAGGATCTTCTGACCGTCCACTTCCATATAGTCGGCCTGAACCCGGGCGGTGTCGGCCAGAAGCCGGATGAGCGACAGCGAGGTCACCGTTTTTCCACAGCCCGATTCTCCCACCAAAGCCAATGTCTCCCCCCGGTTGATGGAAAAGGAAACACCGTCCACCGATTTGACCATGCCCTCCGGGGTGTCGAAATATGTGCGAAGATTTTTCACTTCAAGAAACTTTTCGCTTTTCATCTTTGCACCTACTTTCTCATCTTGGGGTCGAAGGCGTCCCGCAGGCCGTCGCCGATCCAGTTCATGGCCAAAACCGTCACCGAAATGGCAAGGCCGGGGATGATGGTCAAATACGCTTCCGATTGGAGATACTGCCGGCCCTGGCTGAGCATGACGCCCCAGTCAGGAGCGGCGGCATCGGCTCCCAGCCCCAGATAAGTCAGGCTGGCCGCCGACAGAATGGCGCTGCCCACAGCCAAAGTAGCCTGGATGATAATGGGGCCCATGCAGTTGGGCAGGATGTGATTCAAAATGATCCGGGCGTTTCCAAAACCCGCCACCTTGGCCGACTCCACATACTCGGAGTTTTTTACCGCCAGCACCTGGCCACGGGTGAGACGGGCAAACCGGGGCCAGCCCACAATGGCCAGGGCCAGGATGATATTTCTTTGACTGGAGCCCAGAGCGGCCATGATGGCAATGGCGATGATCAGGAAGGGGAAAGACAGCATGATATCGGTCATACGCATCAGGATGGTCTCCACGATCCCTCCAAAATACCCGCTGACAAGGCCGATGACAACACCGATGACGCCGGTGATCAGCGCCACTGTCAGGCCGGTGAGCACCGAAGTGCGCCCGCCGTACAGCAGACGGCTCCAGATGTCACGCCCCAGATTGTCGGTGCCCAGAATATGGCCTTCCGATCCGGGGGGCTTTAGCTGATTCAGCAAGTCCATATCCAGAATGGGGTCATACTTTGTAAAGAGAGGAGCGCCGGCGCAAAGAATGACGATGATCAGCAGCATCACCAGTCCCACCACGGCGATCTTGTTTTTGCGGAATCTGCGCACCACATCGGTCCAATAGGTGGTGACGGGCAAGGATTCCAGACCGATCTCCCCAGAGGCGCCCTTTTGCACAGGGTCGACTTTTTTCTTTTTATCCCGCATAACAGGCCCTCCTTAGGATTTTTTATCCAGACGGATCCGGGGATCCACCCAGGCATAGACGATGTCGATAAACAGATTGACCAGCAGATAGCTGATACAGAGCATCAGGGTAATGCCCTGGATCATGGGATAGTCACGCTTGGAGATGGAGTTCATCATCAGCCGCCCTACGCCGGGCCAGGAGAAGATGGACTCGGTGACCACAGCACCGCCCAGCAGGCCGCCCACTTCGCCGCCAATGACGGTGATCACAGGGATCATGGCATTTTTCAGCGCATGGCCCCAGATGACCACTCTCTCCCGCAAACCTTTGCTGCGGGCATAACGCACATAATCCTGATTCAGCACATCCAGCATACTGGAGCGGATCATGCGGGTCTGGGTTGCGGCCATGCCCAAAGCCAGAGAGGCGGCTGGCATGATGATATAGCTGAGGAAGGTACCCAGGCCCTCACTGAGCTCAGCGGAGCCGGTGGAAGGCAGCCAGCCCAGACGCAGGGAGAAAAAGATCATCAGCACCAGGCCGAACCAGAACTTGGGCAACGATACGCCCACCGTGGCCAGCGCCGTGGCCAAAGAATCCCAGATGCTGTTGTGCTTAAGAGCGGCCAGAATGCCCAGGGGAACCGAAACCATCAGGGCCAGCAGCATGGAAAATGCAGCTAGCTTCAAGGTGGCGGGCATGCGGGTCATCACGCTGTCAAACACATCCTGGTTTGTGGCATAGGATGTACCCAAATCTCCTTTGCAGGCATTCACAACAAAATCCACATAGCGAACCAAAAAGGGTTTATCCAGGCCCCACTGCTCTTCCACCACCGCTCTTTGCTCTTCCGAGACGGTGCCGTCTTCCGTGCCCAGAATCAGATCCACCGGGTCACCGGGGGTGATATAAAGCAAGGAAAAAATGAGCAGGGAGATGATGAGCAGTGTGGGAATGGCTTGCAATAGTCTTCTGACAATATAAGTCCACATAGCGTTCTCCTTTATGAAGCGGGCCCTGTCAGGGTGCCTGACAGGGCCCGCCCCTTATCATCTCACAGTTGCTTCGACGATCTTATTTGTGATTGACGCCCACATTGCGGAACTCGTTGCACAGGGAGCGATAGACGCTGGCCTGCTCAAAATCGGTGACCGCTTTGCTGACGCCCATCTGGGTATATTCAAAATAGGGGAAGATATGGGGGGCATCGGCGATAAAGATCTCCGCGGCCTGGGTCTGCAGTTCGCTGCGCTCATCGATGTCGATGGTCCGCCAGGCTTCATCCAGCAGCGCATCCACTTCCGGGTTGGAATAACCGCAGTTGGGGCTCATGGTGTCGCTGCTGTGCATCAAGCGGTAGGGGCCGTCCAGGTTGGAATAGCCGCCCAGGATGTACATCTGCACATTGCCGTTTTTGATATCATCGGTATGGGTGCCCCATTCCACGGTCTGGGCGGTGCAGTCCACGCCAATGGCCTTCAGCTGGGAGGATACGATCACGGCCAGGTTTTCACGGTTGCTGTCGTTGTTGCCTACCTGGAGAGTGAAGCTAAGCTTCTGTCCGTCCTTGGCACGGATGCCGTCGGAACCCTTCTTCCATCCCAGTTCATCCAGCAGCTTTTCAGCTTCTTCCGGATTGTATTCAATGCACACGGCCTTGAACCGCTCCTCATCGCCGCCGGGGCGTTCGTAGGAGATGGGGCCATAGGACCGCTTGGCAAGGGTAACGCCGGCGTCATTTTTGAAGATGGCTTCCACGGCGCTGTCCATGTCCACCGCCATGCTCAAAGCCCGGCGAACATCGACATCCTGGAAGAACTCATACTGACAGTTGAAACCGACCCAGCGGTAGGAACCCACTTCCGAAGCTCTCAGCTCCAGATAGTCCTTATTCACGATGTTGCCCACTTCGGTGGGAAGCACCGACAGGGACATATCGATCTCCTGATTCTGCAAAGCGATGGCGGAAACCGATTTGTCGGAGATGATCTTGAAGATCACTTTATCCAAAGCAGGTTCTTTGAAAAATTCATCGTTGCGCTCCAGCACCACCTGGGAGTCGATCACATGCTCCACAAATTTGTAAGCCCCCGAGCCCACCGGCTGGTTTTCAAAATCCCAATTCTGCTCCACGGCCTGCCGGGGGATGATGTAGTTCTGGTACATCTTGTACTCCCACAGCACATCGATGTCATTGGTGATGAACTGGACGGTGGTCTCATCCACCACCTTGACTTCCTTCAGGCTGTTGGACAGCTCGGTGTAACGGACAGAACCGTTGGCCGGATCCAGATAGTAGTCATAAGAGAATTTCACATCTTCTGCAGTGACCTTGACCTTTTCGTCAAACAGACCGTTGCCCGTCTGCCAATAGATGTCGTCCCGGATCTTGACAGTCCAGGTCAGGCCATCTTCACTGCATTCCCACTCTGTGGCCAAAGAGGGCACGAAGTTGGAATCCTGATCCATTTCCACCAGGGTGTGATAGATCTGACGGAGGATATAGCCGTCGCCGTCGGAAGTGGTCTTCCAGGGCACCAGGGTAGTGACCGGCATATAGGTGCCGATAACCAGCTCATTGGCGTCTTTCACCACTTCGCCGCCGGTACTGGTTCCGCCGCCGCCGTCATCGTTGTTGTCTTTCTGGTCATTGCCGCCATTTTTGGCGCAGGCACTGAGCAGCATCACAGAAGCCAAAGCCAGCGCAATCAGGGACATCCATTTTTTCTTCAGCATAACCTTCTCTCCTATCTCTGTGTTCTCCTCGGTCTGGTTTTTTTGCCAGGCCCTTCTCTTGCGGTTTTGCCTCCGTCTGGTCTTGATCCATCCTCCGCCTCCTTTTGTCCTTCCGTTTTTATCTGCTAACACTGTATCTTTGTGTCAGAGTTTATCATAAACTTTACAAAAAATAAAGTCCTTTTATCATTTTTGTAAAATTATACAATATATTAAACGGATTTTTAGTGCATTTTTAATTTTTCAATTTTGCACTATACATTTTCATGGAAAATATGCTATACTTTTCACAAAGAAAGGGGCTGATGGGTTTGATCGATCTTTCGGTTTTATTCGACCAGAATTTCGACCCGGCGGATTGGATGCTCACCCGCAAACAAAAACAGATCATTACATATATACGCGATCATCCGGGAGAAGTATGTTATCTTCCCTTAAAAGAACTGAGCCAAAAGGCCGGCTGTACCGAAGTCACTCTGCTCCGGCTGTTCCAGCGGCTGGGTTTTGACGGTTATTCCGATTTCCGCCGGGAATACCGGCAGTCCTATGAGGTATTCCGCTCTCCGGAAAACACAACCCCCTCCCAGGAATATCAGCGCTTACAGCAGCAAAATCTTCAGCTTCTGGGGCACATCTGCCAACAGGAGCGGCAGCACCTGTACACCTTCATGGATGCCATGGATCTGCGCCCCATCATGAAGGCGGCCCAGGCCATTCATAACGCCGGTTATACTCTGCTCATGGGCCGGGGCGTCAGCCGCATCATGGCCGAAGTGCTTTCCTATCGTCTGGGCGTCCTGGGGGTGCGGGCCGTGGTAGTCAATCCCGAAGAGACCAATGCACTGGAAGGACATATGAATACCATCGATGAACATACCACGCTGGTGGCCCTCTCCTTCCCCCGGTATCTCAACGAGCTGGGCGGGGTAACCCAGCTGGCTGCGGCCAAAGGCGCCAAAGTGGTGGCCATCACCGATTCCCCGGCTTCCCCCATTGTTCCCTTCAGCCATACGGTGATCTATTGTCCCATGGCCCGGGGCACTTTGTATAATTCCTTTGTGCCGGTGCTCACAGTGATCAACCTGATTGCCCATTCCATTGCCATCCAGCGGGGCGGCGGCAATCAAAGCCAGAAACTGGAGCGTCTGCGGCTTACATTGGAAGGGACTCATCCTGCGGCTTCGGAGGGTCTCCTATAACACTTGCAAAAACCCCCGGACAAAAGTCCGGGGGTTCAGACTGTCGAGAAACCTGCATAACGAAAAAAATCATTTGCCCTACCTTTCACCAATCCGCAAAAAGCCACGACCTGTGCGTGGCTTTTTGCACTTATCCAGGGGCAAGTGTACGCCGAAGGCGTGCATGCGGCCCCTTGCAAAAACTCGAAAAAGTGGCTTTTACCACTTTTTCGACATGCAAAAACCCCCGGACGATTGTCCGGGGGTTTTCTTTGCAAACGGGGTAGCGTTTGCTGTTATGCTTTTCCGGAAAGATTACTCTTTCCAGCTGAAGTTTTCGATGCGCACATCACCGGCGCCGTCGATCTCCACATTCTCCAGGTTGGCATTGTAGGCCCGCAGGTTCAGGGGCTGGTACAGAGGCACCTGGGTGCAGATGGTGTTCAGCTTGGCACAGATCTCAGCAGTGATGGCCTCACGCTCGGCAGCATCCGCAGTGGCTGTTGCCTGATCGATGAGGGCATCGATCTCGGGATCGTTCAGTCGGCTCTTATTGGCCGCGTTGATGGACTTGCTGTGATAGACGCCGTTGAGGTAGGTGATGGTGTCGGCCATGGTGTAACCGCCGATAGCAGCCACATAATTGCCTTCGGCCACGGTGCTCATGTAGGTAGCCAGGTCCATGCTTTCGATGTTGGCAGTCACGCCGATCTCAGCCAGGTTGGCCTGCACCACTTCGGCCGCACGCTTCTTGGTATCGTCAGAGCAGATGATGGGGAAATCGATGCTGGTGGGATCCACGCCGGATTTCTCCACATACTCCTTGGCCTTCTCCACATCATAGCTGTCGATGTTTTCTGTGCTGGTGCCCGGCAGGTTGGGAGGAACCTGAGTCTCACCCACAACGCCCAGACCATTCAGGGCAACGGTGACAACGCTTTCTTTGTCGATGGCACAGTTGAGAGCATGGCGGAAGTCCTGATTGTCCAGACCGGGAACTTCATTGTTCAGCATGATCCAGTTCATGTTGGCCGGTGTGTATTCCAGAACAGCCAGATTGGAGTTTTCCTTGATCCGCTCCACATCCATGCTTTCCACTTCCATGAGCAGATCCACTTCGCCGGCTTCCAGAGCGATGGTACGGGAAGAGCCTTCGGGAATGATCTTCCAGATCACATTCTTGATCTTGGGAGCGCCCAGGTAATAATCTTCAAAAGCGGTGAACTCCAGCTGATCGCCCCGCTTCCACTCCACAAACTTGTAGGGGCCGCAGCCGATGGGGTTCTCGTTGAAGTCGTTGCCGGCGTCAATCAGTTCCTTGGGAACGATGGCGTTGGCATGCTGAGACAGGTTGAACAGCAGAGAAGCATCCGGGCTCTTTGTATGAATGCGCACGGTGTACTCATCCATCACTTCCACCGATTCGATGGAATCATTGTACAGAGAGCCGTCGGGGAAAGTCTTACCATACTCGATGGAAGCCTTTACATCTTCGGCCTCCATGGTGGAGCCGTCGTGGAACTTCACATCCTGGCGCAGCTTGAACTCCCAGCAGGTGGGGTCAATGTTGGTGAAAGACTCCGCCAGATCGGGCTGGGGATTCAAATCGTTGTCCAGACGCAGCAGGCTGGTGTAGTTGAGCAGATTGACCATGTAACCCGCAGTAGCGTTGTGAGCGTAGGGGCTGACAGAAGGAGTCTCAGCCATGGTTGCAACAATAATGGTGTCCTTGTCGTGGTTGACGCTGCCGCTGCCGCCCGACTGGCCGGAATCCTTGGAGCAGCCCGCTCCCAGACCGACCATCATGCTGCCCAGCAGCAAGCCGCCCAGCAGTCTCTTCATGGTGTTTTTCATGAAAAATGTCCTCCGTTTTCTTTTGGGGGATGCTTCCCCCCGATTCCTTGTCTATTATAGCCATACCCCTCTCAATGGGCAACTATCCAGCGCAATATATCAACATTTTTCTTCTTTTCCCTTTGTTATTTTTTTATAATTTTGCAAATTTATAGCCAATTTTTCTTTTTCTTTTTTGTGCATATTTTCATATATTTTGCTATTTATTTAACAATTTAATCGTCATTTAATATATTATAGGGCATTTTTCCCCATATATTACACATAATTTTAACATTTGCGAAATATTTCTTTTTTCTGCATTATATTGCTTTTTAAGACAAATAAATATCCCCCGGCGAAGCCGGGGGTTTTGCACAGACGGGTGAAACCCTGGATTACTAGCGCACGCGTCACGTCGCGTTGGTACGGTCTGCCAGCCGCGAAGGA
>NZ_JACJKW010000011.1 GCF_016901775.1 Intestinimonas butyriciproducens | reverse complement strand
CGCTCTTGCTCTTGAGCGTTCCCACAAATTGTGCTACACTTTTGTAAGGCGGTATACTGACCAGCATATGAATGTGATCGACACATGCTTCTGCCTCTATGATTTCTACCTTCATCTCTTTGCAAAGTTTGCGGAATATCTCTCCTATATCCTTTCGCAGCTCTTTGTAAATGACTCGACGGCGATATTTGGGGGCAAATACTATGTGATACTCACACCGATAACTGGAATGTGCTGTATGTTTTATCTCGTTCTTCATTTTATTTAAAACCTCCATGTTCTTTCTGTGATGCGGTCGCCAAACCATTCACAGCGTAACATGGAGGTTTCATTTTACCAAGGTATTTTGTTTACCCCTGGTAGAACCAGGGGTTTTATTAAGCCTAAAAGCACCAAGAAAAACCCGGAAAGCCTTGGTGTCCAAGGCTTTCCGGGTTTTGTGCTGCTACTCCCACTCTGTTTCGGCTTACGCTGAACAAGGCTGAAAAGTGCTTCTTTTCTGCTGAATATGTGGCGAATTTGAACATTTTTTCAGCAATATTCAGTGTAAAATGAACTATTCAAGCGTACTCTGAACCGCTATTAGTACGATTTTAGTACGCCCGTTTTTTCAATCCCTTGAACTGCCTTTCTTTTGAAAATCAACTTTCAAAGTCAGTAATCACAGTTCGGATCAGGGTACAAGTCAACCACGGGGAAAGTTGTGATCAGAAGGTTTTTCCCACGCTCCAAACTATCCCGCATTATTGCTTCAGGATCGGCCATAGCACCTTCCAACAAATAATCCCGGCCCCTATATTCATAAACACAGCGGCCATCAGGCATGGCATAAAACACCTGTCCACCGAAACGGGCGGTGAAGGCTTCTTCAGTCTTGGTCATAGCACACCGCCTTTCAATCCCACCTGACAACGGCCACAACATCTGTTTTCTTCAGGGGTTCCCGGCAAGCTGGGCAAAGTATATCTTTCCCACTCCTGATCCGGTGCATGGTGGCCCCACAATCACACCGCTGAAGGATTGGAACTGGGACAGGGGCCTTCATAGTAACCGCCAGACGGCCTTCCAGCTTGCCGCAGGCCCCGCATTGGTACATAGCCCTTTCAACGCTCACATGGGCTTCAGGATGGGCTACAAGGGCCGCTTGTGCCTTGGGGCCATAGATACCAGCCAGAATGCTTTCCCGCTCCACATCGGCTTCCACAGGGGACATAAAGCCCACACCGGAAAGAAGTTCTTCTTCATGGCCGCATTTGTGGCATCTATACACAAACCCTTTACCCATACCGCTTCACCCCCTCTGAACTAAATTCAGTATAGCATACCCCACCAAAAGAAGAAACCCCGGATCACGAATGATCCGGGGTTCTGACTTATGCCTGCCCGTCAAACAGAGGCATCATGATTGAATTTCAGCCCATTGAAATACCCCTTGAACAAAGGTTATTATCTCTGAACAGGTCACAATTTCCCCCGGATCAAAATCTTCACTGTATTCCAGCCAATCGAGGGAAATCGCTATATTTATGGCATCTTTGGCCCAATGCCCACCTGTATAAACTTCAGGCGGTGTATCATCACCGGCAAACCTTGAAAAAACGGTTATCAATTCGCCCCATGTCAATTCCCGGTCAGGCTTAAAGGCCCCAGCCCCACAGCCAACCATAACACCGGCATTGTTGGCCGTTGCTATGGCCGGGGCGCTTCCTGATCCCGGTTGCACATCCCCGAAGGGGGCGGCGGTTGTGCTGAATTCCATTAGGCTTTCTTCATCCATCATGGACACCATCAGGGCGGCGAATTCCGCCCGTGTGACAGCTTCAGCGCCCCCATGACCAACTTCATACCCCATCCAAAACAGGGCTTCAGGGGCCGTCAGAATGGCTTTCCCATTCGTCAATGTAATCTCTTGGGATTTCTCCGGTTCCTGTTCAGCAGGGCGGGAAGAAGGGCGGGAACCGCTGTTTGAAGGGGTAGACGGTTGTACCGTGTCAGGGGTAGGATCAGGCGTGGGTTCCGGTGTAGGCTCCGGGGTAGGTTCGGGGGTAGGTTCTGGATCAGGTTCAGGCTCCGGGGAAGGCTCCGGTTCTGAATCTTCAACAAAGGTCATACTAAAAACCATATTGGGCTTTGCTTCAGGGTCGCTTAGATCATCAATAAATGTGTCAACTGCCCATTTATTGGGGGTCTGCCCGGAAGATTGATACATCCTAATTAAAGCATCATGATCATCCATTAAGGCCAACTGTCCATTATACTCATTCACAATATCATCGGGTTGATCACCAGCGGTATTATTGAAGATTCTGCTTTGGGAAACAATCAGTTCTCCACGATTCCATATTCCTCCGCCCCGCTGGGCCGCAGTATTATCATATATCCGGCAATTATAAAGGGTTACAGTCTGCGTGGTATAGCAAGCAATCGCACCCGCTTGAATGGTTGCTGTTCCACCGGTGAAGGTACAGGTATAAAAAGTTCCGGTTCCATTGTCAACTCGAATATGCGCCCCTTGTTGGGCTGAATTATTTTCAAAAGTGCATTGAAAAAACATGAAATCTTCGCCATCTGCTGTTATTGCACCGGCAGTGCAATTTGTAAAAACGCAATTTGAAAAAAAGCTTACAAGGCTTACACTTACAAAAGTTCTGGTTGATTCTATGCCTGATCCGTCAAAGGTAATGTTTTCTATGTTGACATTTCCTGTTCCATCAGAAGAAAAGAAGCTGATATGCCCTTCCGGTGCTGTTCTTTGAAGGGTGATGGGTTTGCCCGAATCCCCAAGGGTGGTTCCGGCTGGGCATACAATTTCACAGCCAATCCCGATGGTGGCCCCGGCTTCCGCCTGTTCGATTACCTGAATAAGTTCTTCAACGGTAGTGGCCGTGTAGTCTGTTTCCGGGCCTTCTGATGGGCTTTCTTCTACGGGGGTATCTATTCCTTCCCCGCCATCATCAGGGGGCGTGGGCGCAGGCTCTGAGTTGTCCTCTGGTAGTTCTGCCGGTTCGGTGGTTATCGTGGGTTCTGTCACACTTTCCAATGTTGCATCCACGGCAAGGGCCGGGACAGATTGCACGATCAGCGCAACCACAAGCATAATGACAGCAATCAGTTTTTTGTTCATCGTGTGAACCTCCTAAAATGAATTTTACGGCCAAAGCCGCAGAAATCATTATAAAAGGTCGAAGCAAATATCAAAACAGAGTAAGAAGCCATTTTGGTTTTTTGTAGAAAGTAGCACATTATATCTTCAGCCAATGAATAAGCGTGGGCGAAAAGCCTTGATACATGGGAAAAAGCCCCGGATCACATTCGATCCGGGGCCTTAAAGTGAATTTAATGGTGGCCTACTGGACTAAATCAGAATCATAGCCATTCCCCCTTCAAGGCCGGGTTCGCTTTGATACGATCCAGCACTACAAATTTTTTGCCCTTCTGCATCCGGGCCAGAAGCACCCAATCACCAACCACAAGGGCATTGTGAACTTTGAATTTCTTTCGCCCCTGAATGGGGTGGTTGTGGTCTATGGGGGTTGCTTCACCGCCCCCGGTATAGGTATCAACAACCGGGTGGCCGTGGCTGATCACCACAGTTTGGTGGGAAACCGTCATATCCACTTCATAATCAGTGACATTCCGGGTCAGTACCAACATTTTTTCTGTGTAGATTGCTTTCTGATCCACTTGGATTTTCAACGGTGAAGCGGAAATCACTTCACCAAACAACAGGTTCACTGGTTTTCCAGCTTCCACGGCTTCCACAGCCGCCTTTTTTACCACTTCCACGGCATTGGGCATTACTCATGCACCCCTTCTTCAGAAACATCCAGCTTTTCAGCAAAATCATTGGCCCAAGCATCCATGATCCCGTCAAGATCGGTGTCACTGGAAATGTGGTTTTCATTGTGCTGTTCAACATGAATTTCAGCCGTGGTGAACCGGTTGATTGCTTCACGCTCGGCAATATCCCGCAAATAGGCCAAATCTTCTTCCGCAATGTCAAGGGCATCACTCATAGCGGCGGTGTTCCCCGCCGTGTCCCCGGTGTTGCCATAGATACCATCAAGGGTGTTGCCAAGATTGAAGGCATCCAGCCCATCAGCGGCCCCCAAGCTGTCCATTGCGGAAAAGTCGAACAAGCCGCCCACGGTATCTTCCACACCTTGGCCGAACTCATAGCCCATATCAAAA
Source organism: Intestinimonas butyriciproducens (assembly GCF_016901775.1). Lineage (GTDB taxonomy): Bacteria > Bacillota > Clostridia > Oscillospirales > Butyricicoccaceae > Pseudobutyricicoccus. Next base: position 95,075 of record NZ_JACJKW010000011.1, on the reverse strand, counting down.
GCGGCCCCATATTCAAACCGGCCCAACTTCATATCATCGGCATTCAGCTTTTCCATGACTTCTTCACCCTTGCCGAAGGTGGAATCCACCCAACCGCCCAAGCTGTCACGCCAGCCTTGGACGGAACCAGCAAGATTAGAACCGAAGATGGTATCAATGGCCGAAGCCAACGCTTGAAGCACGGAAAGAACAGTGTCCGCCAAATCGAAGAACAGGCGGCAAACTGCCCCAACCGGATCATTGAATACATTTCCGATGAAGTTTGCAACGGTTCCCACAAGGTTATAGATCATCACAAATACATCCACAACCAAGTTCCACAAGGCAATGAAGATGTTTCCGATGAATGCCAACGCCGCCATAAATGCGCCGCAAATCAGGCCGGTTGCGGAAACGCTTGTACCGGCAAACTTATTGACCGCCGCCACAGCCGCATAGAACAGGGCTACAAGGGCGATCACCAGAATGATGATCCATACCAAGGGGCAAGCATACAGGGCCGCATTCAGGCCGTATTGTGCCGCTGTTTGGGCAAAGGTGGCGGTGGTTTGCGCCCCGGTTGCAACGGTGGTCATAGCCAGTCTTGCGGCCTTTACGGTTTCCAGCGCATTCACAATGCCGGTCACTGTTTTATAGGCAAGCATGGCTCCATTCAAAACAAGGAAAGCCGTTGCAACACCGCCAACAATAGGGGCCAGCCACGACCAGTTATCCACCACCAATGCGGCCCCGCCAATCAGAAGATCAAGAACCCAAGTGGCAACAGAAGCGATCCCGGCAAGGCCATTGATAATCCCATCCGTTACTTGGGTGAACCTCTCACTGTTACCAATTTGATTGATTTTGGTCAGGATCGGAGCAAAGATGGAAAGGGCCTTGTTCTGCATGGAAGTCCAAATCTGTGCCCAAGTCTTGGGCATACTTTCAAACTTGGCATTGGTTTCGTCAGCCGCCGCAAACATAGCGTTCTTCACCACTTCAGCGGTGATCAAGCCTTGTTCCGCATAAGATTTGATGGAACCTTCCGCAATGCCCATATAGCTTTCAATGGCTCTTGCAATTCCGGGGGCATTTTCCAAAATGGAATTCAGTTCTTCACCACGCAAAGCGCCAGCGGCCATAGCTTGGGTAAGCTGAAGCATTGCGGCGGATTGACCTTGGGCAGAAGCGCCACCGATTACAAATTGCTTGTTGATTTGCTCCATGAAAGCAATGATTTCATCTGTACCATTAAAGGCTGCTTTTGCATTGCTTCCCATACTCGCAACGGCGGAAGCGGTATCAAAATATAGGGATCGGGAACGCTGGGCAGAAGCCATAATTTTCTTTTCCAGTTCTCCCACAGAACCGCCATCATCTACGATCAAATTCAACCGGGCCTTGGTGCTTGCCAAGGTGTCAGATAGGCCAAGGATTTTCTTTGTTGCCGCCAAACCGCCCACAGTGGCCGCAATTCCTTTCAGCTTGCCCCACAAGCCATCAGCGGCGGTGGTGCCGGATCGGATGTTTTGATTGAATCGGTCTTGTTGGTTTCCAGCTTCCCGGATATTTTCTTCAATTTCATCAAAGGCTGCCCCGGCTCTTGCCAATTCTTCACGGACAGTTTGAATGGAAGAAACATCAACCGAATTAGAAGAAGCCCTTTGCATAGATTCAAAACTGTTGATCAGAATGCTTGTGGCCCGGTGCATAGCCTGAAGTGGGCGGGTCATGCCGTCATAGATTTGAATTGCAGTTCTAATGGTTGCCATGGTTTTTCACCACCTTTCGCCGTTCTTGCTCAATCTTCAACACAGCATGATGAACAATGCTCTTAGACGATGTTTTCTTTAACGCCCCCACAGCATACAAGTTCAGTTCCTTTGTAATCTGTCTGGAATTCAGTTTCATTACAGCTTTGAATGCAGTTTTTAACAGCAAATAGATAGAATCATCTTTATTCAAAACTACAATTCCATTATCCAGCAAAAGAAACTTCTCCTGATTAAGATTGTCGGTATAATCCGAAGAAACATTGATCTGCGGAATGAAGGGGATCAGAGAAAACCGAACCGCCCACAAATATTTGTTGATAATTTCAATATTGGGATTTTCATGCTTCAGCATATTTTTCACCGCCTTTTTGTGATTTTGTCAACTTCCCTTAATAGGGCTTCTGCCTGTTCAATCGTTTTCGCCAGCTTTTTAAGGCCGATGGGAACAGTGCCGGTTTCCTGTTTCAATCGCCTTGAAGATACCCTTGTTAAAGTGGAAATATCACGGATTTCTTTTATGGACTGCTTTCGGGCCTGTTCCTGTTCAAGATGTTTCAGGGCCAAATACTCTGTTGATGAAACGCCAGTGTTCTTAAATTGTCCCAGTCCCCAATAATAGGCTTTGGCGCACCCATACCCATAAACATCAGCGGCTTCTTTCAATTTTCTGTTACGGCGTAGGCTGGAAATTGCTCGGTGCTTAATTTGCCGAACCCGTTCTATACTGACTTCCAGACGATCCGAAATGCTTTGGAGTGTTTCGCCGTTCTTGTAATAGCCATGAACAACTTCAGAAGCATTTCCACCAAGATCAGAAACAGCCTCCCAGATAACGGTTTTAGCCTGTTCATCTGCTAAAGTGTCACATACGGTTTCTTCAAGGTCGAAATCATCGGCAACAACATCAGCAAGGGTAAAATCTTCTGTTCCGGGAACAATGCTATCCAAGCTGACAGTTTCGGTGCTGATCATGTATTTCCGAAGTTCTTTCAGCCGTTGCTTTTTGATCCCAAGGTGGTAACAGTATTCTTCATCTGTTGGTTCATCCCCAACCACAGCTTGAAAATCAGACCGGAATTTTTGATACTGGGAAATCTGCTCTAAAACATGAATGGGCATCCGTTTCAGATTGCCGTTGTTTTGGCAATATCTTTGAAGTGATTGCCTGATCCAATTTTCAGCATAGGTGAGGAACTTATATCCCAAACTTGCATCGTATTTAGAAACGGCCCTTTCCAACCCAAAATAGGCTTCCTGCATCAAATCTTCCAAATCAGAAGAATTGGAAAACGGCAAAGCAATTCCGGCAATAAAGCGCCGGTTTTGCTGGTATAGCATCGTCATATTCTCCGAAACATGATCCCCAGCTTGGATCAGGGCCACAAGTTCTTCATTGGTCATGGTTCACCTTCTTCCCAAATGAAATAATCCCCTGAAGGCTTATAACCTTGATATTGGCCTTCAGGGGATAAATTTGACCAATTACTGAAGATTGGAACCAACAAACGCAACCAAAGATTGGTTGGGATCAATACCCATATCATACAAACGGCCCTTAATGCTGATCCGCTGGGCCATAACTTCATCCCAGTTGCGATAACCGAAATGCTGGAAGTTGTCCGGGTTCAACTCCATCAGGTGGTTCTGAATAGACAGCAAACCGAAAGCGCCATAGAATCTGCGGGCTTCAATCACAGTGTCAATGTGTTCTTGGGCCATCTGCATTGCCGGGGCCAACTGAATCATAAGCTGTTCCTGTTCCAGCTTTACGGATCGGGTAATGCTCTGTGTGGCCCGGTGAATGGCTTCCATGAACTGATCAGGGTGGGGAGTTCCGCTTTCTACCGTTCCAATCCCCATTTCCTTACCGGCGAAAACATACACCTTGGCCAGAACGGTTTCATTCTTCAGGTGAAAATCCCGCTCCGCAATGAAATTGCGTTCTTTCTGGGGATCATCGGAATCCTTATATTCCTGAATCATGGCGTTAACTTCAGCCCGTTCATCAGCGGTCAGGCGGGGCATGGCGGCTACATATTCCTGATTGGCTTCTTTCTGGGCCACATCCAATTTCTGCTGAATCTCGGCATGAACCGCTTCAATCAAGGCCCGATACTGATCCTGAATTTCCTTCTTCTTTGCGGCGTACACTTCAGCGCCGACATAAAGCCGATTTCCACCAATGGTGACATACTCGGCATCAGCAATGGCTTGAACCATTTCCTTTTCCAACTGGTCAATCTTCTGAAGCTGGGCTTTCACATAAGCCATAAGGGTATCAAAGTTGGTCATTGTCTATCTTCCTTTCTATTTCCCAATGAAGTTAAGTGCTTGATTTTCAAGGGGTTGAATGCTCTTTTGTTACTATTGCGCTACTTTCAGACATAACGGGTTTTCACAAGTTTTTGGGGCCGGGTGTATGGTATGAATTGTTTAATCTTCAAGTTGATCATCACCGGTGATCACAACCGGAAGCAGACCTTCAAAATTCACTTTATCTTTGAACAGGCCATAGCGTTTACCCAACAATTCCGCCGCTCTAATCCGATCTTTAGCGGAAACCTGTTTCGTTGTAATTTGCTGAACCCCGTTCCCAACAAGGATCAAAATTTCTTCCGTGGTTTCACCACGCATCACGGCTGTCAAATGTTCCATGATTTCCTGAACAGTAGCAATATTAGAAGCCGCCATATCATCCAAAAGCGATGTAATAGCATTCTTGATTTCAGGTTTCTTCAGGTTTTCTTCACCGATTGAACCCGCTGTATTGGGGGAATACCCTGCCCGAATTGCCGCTTGGGTCGCATTCAGGTCAACAAGGTATTCTTCAACAAACCTTTTTTGCTTTCTCGTCATGTACTCACCGCCTTTCCCGCTGTTATAATTATACCATTCCTACCCATGTAAATCACTATATATAGTATATTTTATGACATTTTTGGCCCAAATAAATACTATATATTGTGATTTTAGTTCAGGAATGTTCAACAAAACTGAAAGCCGCCCAACCATTGAAAGGTCAGGCGGCTTTACTTACTTTCCATTGATGATCCTGCTTAATTGTCGGCTGGTCAGATGTTCCTTTTCCTGCAAAATGATTTTGTTGATACCCCCTAAAAACTCATTTCTGATCCTCTGATTTCGGCGGGTTATCGTTTCAGCGCCTTCAATAGAAGGCAACCGGAACCGTTCTTCAGGGTATTTACTGATCAAAATGGTGTATTGTTCATCTCCCAGCATGAACCGAAGATCATCCAAAAATTCTGTGTTTCTGCTTGGCATCCGATCACCCCTGCAACTTTCTGATTGTCTGATTGACCACGCTACTTGGATCATCAGCAATGGTAAACGGGCCAAGATCGTCACACAAGCCCATCTGTTTCATCACACGGTTTCCGATCATAGCCATGCAGACTTTACAGAAATCGTCAGGCCGTTCTAACCACTTGGCACGGCCAAAGAAGAACACTTTCTCTTCTCCGTCAGCAGTTACACCAACGCTAATTTCATCAGCATCCCAGCAATCTTCACCCTGAATGATCCATTCAACTCGGTCAATATGCTTTACGCCATCCAGCCAATCCAAGAATTCTTCACCAGTCATTGCCAGCCATCCTTTCCGCCCTAAAGTGTCCCGGTTGTCCCGTGAAATAAGGGCTATATATTATATATTTTTTACTACCTATGAAAAATTTTTTGATGTTTTTTATTTGCAATAAGAAGTTAAAACTATCCGGGACAATCCGGGACATTTTTGGGGAAACCATTGAAATTCCTTATATTTTCTATGTCCCGGATATGTCCCGATACTGTCCCGGATGTATTAACCATCCGGGACTTTTTGCACAAAGATTTTCACCTTTTCGCCCTTGATCCGCTTATCTTTTGTTGTGAAGTTCAGAGATTTTGAAACTTGCCTTGAAAATTCAATCCTGTTAAGGGCTTCAAAATGGTTCCGGTTACAGAATTCGTTATATTTGAAGTAGATTTCTTTAACCGGCTCATTCTCCACGGCATCGGCCCCCATTTCTTCAAGGAATGCCAACAGAGGATTATTTTCTATGCGGTATTCCTCAATCGCCTGTTCAACCTCTTTGGATTTGGTAAAGGCTTTCTTATTCAGAAGCCGTTTCAGCCCCGTTAAACCAATCTGGATCATGTATTCCATGACTTCCTGATCCTGAAGATCATAGCGGATATTGGGGTTAAAATCTTCATCTTCAGAAGTGAACTTGGCATCAAAAGGAACGATCACCAACCGGCGCATTACGGAAAAGCTTTCCTTTGACCGCCCCAGCCGGGGAATGGCATTGGCGCTGAACAGCAACTTGGCGTAGCTGTCAAACTCAAAGGGGTCTTGGCCTTTTCTTTCCGCTGAAACCCTTTGGCCTGTTACCAGCTTCTTGAATACGGCTACATTGGCGATATAGTCAGAACCAATATCATCACCAATGTTCACCAGCTTCCCAAACAGTTCAGCGGTTTTGAACCTGTCCCCAAGTTCCTTCAGGTCAAGTGAAGCAATGTTCCCATCACCCATCAGGTTTTTCAAGGCATCCAACAGAGTTGATTTTCCATTGGCACCCTCACCAGTCAGAATGAAAGAACCACTTCCGCCAATCGTATTGGAGCGGTAGAAACAGGAACCAATCATTTCTTCCAGAAGTTCACGGATTTCCCGCTTCCCACAGGCGATTTTATCAAGGGTGCGATCCAGCAAATCGGAATAGGCGGCTGGGTTGTAAGGCCAAGGAATCTTATTGGTGATCACAATATCCGGTGTAAACTCGCTGAAAGAATCATCACGGATATTGTAAAGGCCGTTGCTGAAGGCAATTACTTCAGGCGAAGCCGGTTTCTTGGGATCACAAATTAGGTTCAGTTGCTTCAGGGTTTCTTTCCGCTGGGCGTCCTTCAGGGCGGGGATCAGGGTGATCATGGCCCGTTCAATAGCTTCCCATGAAGGGGTATAAATCCCGTCTTGGTAGATGTGCAATCGGCCATTGATTTTGATGATGTGGGAATCTCGCTTCAGGTATTCGGCAAACCGGTCATGCTGGAAACTCCGGCCTTTGAAGAAAGATTGCTTTTGAAATGCTTCATCCCGAAGGATAGTTTCAAGTTCTCTTTCACTCAACGGGGCTTTCAACACATACCGGTTGATCAGCCGAATGGTTTCACGGGCTTCCTCTTTTGTGAAATCGTGATCCTGAAGGGTCAGAATGTAATTGAACAGGGCTTGGTTTCGCCCGTCCCCTTCTCCAAGCGCCTTGAAGTCAATATCTGTTTTCACAGGGGTCAACCACTTGGGAAGGTCTTGAATTTCATCTTCCGGCGCATCGTACAGAATGGGGCGATCCTCATTTCTATACTTCAATATCTGGTAACTATTCCGGGAACCAATCTTCAAATCAGCTTCAAAGCCAATCGCTAATGTGGCCTTGGTTCGATTGCTTTTGACCAAATCAGGGATATTCTTGAATAAGAAGTGTTTCCCTCTGGATGTCGCATACACTCGGCATTTCAGACCCAAGGTTTCGATGATGGTCAACAACGCCATAGATTGATCCATATCGTCTATATCAACCAAAATGGTATCATCAGAGAGAATCCCGGCATATTCGGGAAGGCCCTTCACCTGTTCATAGGAAAGAAGTTCTTCAGAAGTGGCGTTTTTGAACGGCATCAGGCATTTCTTGTCCTTGGTTGGAACGAATCCTTTGTATAACTGCACCCTGCATCACCCCTTTCTTCTTGATATTCTGCTTCATGGGTTTGCCCCCTTATTCTTCAGCCGGGGCCAAGCTGTGGATCACGCTGACAGCTACACCCAAAACCTTCAGACGGCCATACTCGGCATGGCTGATAAAGATAGGTGCAACCCGGCTGGAACCGCCCTCAAGATAGCAGTCCAAGGAATCGCCATAGAAGGAAATCCGCTTCAGGGTGATGGGGCCATCATCAATGATCACCGCCACAATGGAGCCATTAACGGGGAAATCTTCAGACTTCTTAAACATGATGGTATCACCGGGGTGAATACCGTACTGGATGAAGCCATCATCAGAAGCGGTCATGCCAAAATCAGCGGTCAAAGTAAATTCGTTCATGGTTCTACTTCCTTTCTCAATCTTCAATCAGGGTTTCAACGGGGACATTCAGGGCTTTGGCGATCTTACCGATGGTGGCGGGTTTACAGTTGTTGCCGTTTGCTACCCGGTAAAATTGCTGGTACTTCATGTTGATTTCTTTGCAAAGTTCCTGCGTATTTAGGCAGGCATTTGCCATAGCCATTTCTAACTTCTTCTTACTTACAATCATGCTCTCACCTTCTTTGAAATTTTTGAACAGGGGTTGACAGCAAGTTTTGTTGCTGATATAATCCTATCAGAAAGTTAAGTTGCTGTCAAGTTGCTTTGAAAGAAATTTTTGTTGCTGTTCTGTGTTGCCTTATGATATAGTTGATATGAGGTGGTGCAAATGTCCATAGGCGAAAAAATTAAAGCAAAGCGGCTTGAAAGGGGCTTAACGCAAAAGGCACTTGGAGAATTAGCCGGAATCGCAGAACCAACCATCAGGCGATATGAGGCGGGAAAACTAAATCCCAAAATGGAAACTATCAGTAAAATTGCAAATGGTTTGGGGGTTACACCCGCTGAATTGATTGGCCCTGAATGGTTTGATCTTCAAATTGGCGCTGAAAATGTGAAATCCCTCCAAAGGGCGGTCAACCTTCACAGTGGCATCATTGCGGCGCTGGAAGAAATCTATGGTGCTGTTGAAGGAAAGGGCATCATGGGGGAATCCGGGTTAGAATGTCCCTATTGGATTATCGGAAAAGCGTCAAACAGTTTCATCCTGTATGAAAAGGACATAGAAACCCTTGTGCAATGTACTAAGGCTTTTATTCCGGCCTTGGTGGATCGACTGAAGGACACCCGGCCCGAAGCTGAAATTATCCAAGAAATAACAGCGGAACTCAACAAGTAAAAAAATGACCGCCCCCGGTGGTGGCACACCGGAAGCGGTCAGGCGAAACAAAACCCGTTTGAAGTTAATGTTTCAATCCCCATTGAACATTATATCACACTGGGTTTGGTTTTGCATACCCTTTTTCCTGAAAGGCTGGGTGATATAATGCCAGTATACAAAAATGAAAAAGCCGGTTCATGGTTCTGCAAGTTCTACTATACCGATTGGACAGGGAACCGAAAGCAAAAGAAGAAGGAAGGCTTCAGGACGAAGAAAGAAGCCCAAGATTTTGAACGGGAATTCTTATCCAAGGCCCATGCTTCCTGTGATATGTCCTTTGGTTCTCTGGTGGAACTTTACATGGAAGATTGCAAGCACCGTCTGAAACCCACCACTTATTCCAACAAGCAATTTCTGATTGACACCAAACTTCTTCCCTTCTTCCGGGATATGCCAATCAACACCATTACCCCGGCCACAATCAGAAAGTGGCAAAATGAACTTTTAGCTGATCCCAAGGGGTATTCCCCAACCTATCTAAAAACGGTAAATAATCAGGCCAGCGCCATTTTCAATTTTGCTGTGAAGTATTACCGGTTGGAAAGTAACCCTTGCCGCCTTGCCGGTAGCATGGGAAAAAAGCACGCTGATGAAATGGAGATTTGGACGGTAGAAGAATTTAACCGTTTCGTCCAAGCGGTGGCCGACAAGCCCCCTTCTGTTGTGATTTTCAATCTGCTGTTTTGGACTGGTATGCGCTCCGGTGAACTGTTGGCTTTAACTGCGGATGATTTTGATTTTGAAGCCCATACGGTGAGCATTTCTAAAAATTATGCCCGACACAAGAAGGAAGATTTGATCCTACCACCCAAAACACCCAAAAGCAAACGGATCATTACTTTGCCCCCGTTCCTGTCCGAAATGGTACAGCGGTATTCCACCTGTATTTATGTTACTGATCCATCGGGGCGGCTTTTCGGACAAACTAAAAGCTATCTTCTCCATGAAATGATCAGAGGGTGTAAGGCTTCCGGGGTAAAGCGAATTCGGGTTCACGATCTGCGGCATTCCCACGCTTCCTTTCTCATCGAAAAAGGCTTCTCCCCCTTGCTGATTGCTGACCGGCTGGGCCATGAAAACATAGAAACCACCCTTCAGACATACAGCCATCTTTACCCCAACAAACATTCAGAAGTTGCGGCCTTGATTGAAGAAGCCCATTCCGCTTCCAGCAAAGCCCAACAGGGCTAAAACTTCAAGGCTATTTTTTGCAAATAGTACGATTATAGTACGGCAACAAAAAAGAACCACGAAACACAGAACATTTTCTTCCGTGTTTCGTGGTTTTTCTCTTATTTTCTTCTGATTTCTAAACTAATTTTACGAGTTCAGAAAACCTATTGTTATTCCCACTCGATGGTGCCGGTGGGCTTGGGAGTCAGGTCATAGCAGACCCGGTTGACGCCCTTGACTTCGTTTACGATCCGGTTGGTGATGTGCTGCAAAAGGGCAAAAGGCACATCCTCCACAGTGGCGGTCATGGCGTCCTTGGTGTTGACGGCCCGGATGATTACCGGCCATTCATCGGCACGCTTATTGTCCCGCACACCCACGCTCTTGAAATCGGGGATCAGGGTGAAATACTGCCAGACCTTGCCCTCCAGACCGTTTTTGGCAAACTCTTCCCGCAAAATGGCATCCGATTCCCGCACCGCTTCCAGACGGTCCCGGGTGATGGCGCCCAGGCATCTCACGCCCAGACCAGGGCCGGGGAACGGCTGACGGTAGACCATGCCGGCCGGCAGGCCCAGAGCATCGCCCACAACCCGCACTTCGTCCTTATACAAAAGGCGCAGAGGCTCCACCAGCTCAAACTGCAGATCCTCCGGCAGACCGCCTACATTGTGATGGGCCTTCACCGGGCCGCTTTCCAGAATATCGGGATAGATGGTGCCCTGGGCCAGGAACCGGATGCCTTCCTGCTTGCGGGCTTCTTCCTCAAACACACGGATGAACTCGGCGCCGATGATCTTCCGCTTCTGCTCCGGCTCGGCCACTCCCTGGAGCTTATCCAGGAAACGATCCACTGCATCCACATAGATCAGGTTGGCCTTCATCTGGTTGCGGAACACTTCCACCACCTGCTCCGGCTCTCCTTTGCGCAGAAGGCCATGGTTCACATGCACGCACACCAGCTGCTGGCCGATGGCCCGGATGAGCAGCGCCGCTACCACCGAGGAATCCACACCGCCGGACAGGGCCAGAAGCACCTTCTTATCCCCTACCTGGGCTTTGATCTCCTTCACCTGCTCCTGGATGAACTGTTCCGCCAGGGCCGGTGTGGTAATGCGTTCCATATTCTCCGGACGCTTGTTGTTGTCCATCGTTTTTCCTCCTTCTGTGTTCCTGTTTTCGCCATGGTCTCTTGAATTCAGCTAATATACCACAGGGGACTTTGTTTGTCAATCCGCAAAAGGCTCAGTTTTCGCTGGGCGGCTTGATGGAGACGGTGCTTTCCTCGATGACATACTCCGAATCGGCGGCCACACGGGAAATGCCGGAGACATGGACAATGTAGCCGGTCTCTTCCTTCACCTGGGCGCAGGCGGTTTCCAGCACATCACGGTAGTTGTTTTCGGTCTTAAAATGGGTGGCCAGTTTCAGCTGGGTCTCCCCCCGCTGGATGGCATCCCGGATCTGCTGGGTGTAATAGGTCAGGGCTTCCTCCTCGGTCATATTGCCCTGGGCGGGATACTCGATGCGGGCTGTGGTGACCCGGGTGTTGGCATTGATTTTGGGCGCATACAGCACATAGTCCACTTTGGAAATGAGGCCGCCCACGGTGTAGCCCTCCACCGCCACCTGACGGACGGCCTTGGAGGCATAGTAGCTTTTTTCCTTGTCGGGATAATTCCCCGGCTGCAGCTCGATGTGCTGACGGCCATTGCGGATGGCTTCCTCGATCTGATCGATGTAGCGCTGGGTCTCGTTCCGGCCCCACTTGTAGTTGGTGATGGCAACAATGCCCCCTGTTTTGGCGGTGACATTGTAATCCGAAGTGGTGCTGGATGCTGCATAAGTATAGCCGCTGAAGGTATAGCCCGGGGTCTTCATGTTCTTGCAGGCCAGCTGGATGGCCCCATCGGTGTAACCGGTGAGGGTGATCTGATAGGTTTCGCAGGTGCCGCTTGCAATGGCCTGCTCCAGGAGCTTCTGAACCTCTGGGGCGTTGGCGGCATCCTGGGCCTCCTGCTGATCCTTCTCCTCTTCCTTGATATCCTGGCGGCGCTTCTTTTCGGTCGCAATATCCGAGCGGTAAAATTCAAGGTGCTTCTCACTGGAGCGGAAGGAGCCATAGGCAAACTGGGGATGCTGGGCCACGATGGTGTTGATCACTTCACGGCTGTATTTGCTCAGGGTATTGGAATCCCAGCCGGAGTCCGACAGGTCGATGATGAAATACAGCTCCTCATCCAGCTGCTGGTCGGAAAGGGCCTGGATCTCGGCCTGGGTCCAGGTGGGCACCTTCTCCAGGGCGGGAGCGCAAAGGGCCAGGATGGCATTCACCTGCTTCTGGCGCTCATCGGCCGTGGCCTGGTCCACAGAATCCAGCAGGTCTTCATCGTATTTGGTGCTGGTGCAGGAGTGAAGAACTTCCCAGTTCCGGTGACTCCGGTTGACCATCACCTTGTCGCTTTTGAGGAAATACTTATAGCGGATGTAGTCGCCGCCACGGGTGGTGGGATCGTCCCAGGTGGCATCCACATGATACCACTGACCGTCCACCTGCACCAGGTTCCAGGCGTGATAGCCCCCGGCAAAGCCGGTGATGGTCTCGCAGGGGATGCCGGCGGCATCCAGCAGAATCTCGTAGGCCTTGGCATAACCGGAGCACACAGCAGTTCCCTTGAGCAAGGCCCCTTCGGCCTGGTGGGAAATAAAGGGCATATTGCCAATGTCCACCCGGATGTCATAATCGCAATGGGTGATCAGGTAGTCGTGGAGGGTTTTGACCACATCGTAATCGCTCATGTTGCTGGTGATCAGGTTGCCCACCACCCGCTGGGCCTCGGCCTGGGCGGCGGCAGACACATAGCGCCAGTCGCTCTCCGCCACGGTGGCAGAGGACGCAGTGCTGCTGGTATAGGTCACCGACAGGTGCTTGGCAAGGTTTCCATCCTGCTCAAAGGCATGGATGCTTTTGATGCCATAGGGGTTCTTGCCGTCCAGATCGGCGATCTTCCGGGCCAGCTGCTCGGCCTGGGAAGCCTCCAGGTTGAACGGACTGATGTCGATGGTAGCTTTCCGGTCCAGGAAACCGGTGGTGATGGTCAGAGTGGCTCCGACTTCATCGCTGAGAACGGGCTGCTCCTCTGTTTCCCCGTTGTCCCCCAGCTGCTGGAACAGGCAATAGACCACATCCCGGCGGGGACAGCCTGCCTTGGCCGAGAAGCTCAGGCCATCGGTCAGGCCGGTTTCTTTTGCCCAGCTGAGAGCGGAAGCCGACCAGTTGCTTCCCAGGGCATCTTCCCCGGCAAAGCGGCACAGGAAGGCCAGGATCTCGTCGTAGGCCAGGGTGCCGTAGGGGTCGAACCGGCCGCCGCCCACGCCGTTGGTGATCCCCTTCTCCAGGGCCCACAGGACGGGCTTATAGTAATAGGCGTTTTTGTCGGTCACATCGCTGAAGGTGGAGACTCCAGCGGGAGCCGGAGACCCGGCGGCCCGCCACAGGAAGGTGACGGCCTCTGCACGGGTGACGGTGCTCTCCGGTGAAAAAGCGCCGTTTCCGGTGCCCAGGGTGATCCCCTCTTCCGATGCCCAGATAACGGCGTCGGCATAGTAGGCGCCCTCCGGCACATCGTGGAAGCCGGTATTGGCAGCCGCCACCGGCAGGATGCCCGCTGTCAGCACCAGGGCCAACAGCAGGGCAAAAACCTGTTTGATTTTCTTCATCGCAAATACCTCCTTTTATTTCTCCCAGGGAACCGGTTGAATCCAGATCTCTATGCAAAACAGGATCATATGAAAAAAGCGAAGATCAGGATGCGTGGTCGCTGATGCGGACAAACTCATAATGGGCCGGGTCGTCTACTGCCAGATCCCATGGAATCTGGATCGTCCGGTTCAGATCCGGTGGATCGACGATATTCACTCCCAGGAGCACCCCGTCATAGTCCTGGGGCACCCGGAGGGTATAGGTCACATCCTGCCAGGCGTCGATGGTGATCTCCCGGTTCAGGCCAGGCCGGCTGCTTTCCTGCCAGTCGCCGTAGTCCATGCCGCTCTGCCACACCTTCTCATAGGAGATGGAGAAGGTCTTTCCCTCGTGCTCCACCTGGGCCTCCCCTTTGGCCTGGACCTGTCCGCCGCCACCCGACCGCTGATCGGGAAAATAAAGCTGGCCGGTGTACCAGTCGTAAAGACTGTATTCCTGGGTGACGATGGTGAAGGCCAGGGAGGCATTACCTGCATTGCCCATGAGGACCTGGGCGGTGTTGCTGTAACGGATGGTATAGGTCACATACCCTTCCCCATCGGGCTCGCTCACCGTGATGGACGGCTGGCTCAGCCCGCCGGTGGAGGAAACGGTCTCCAGGGCTGCATCCCCGGTCTGGGTGGTCAACGGGATATCCTCATAGGCCCGGGGGTCTACCAGGGTGAAGCCATGGAGGGCGCCGAAAGAGGTGTCCTCCTGCTCCTCCTGTTCCGCCTGGGAGTTCTCTGGCGGAGTGGAGGCCTCCTCCTTCTGGCCGAAACGGGAAATCAGCTCCAGAGCTGCGCCGCCGATGACCACGGCCCCGGCCAATACGGCGGCCACCACCTTTACGGAGATGCCCGCAGCCGCCCCGGTTCCGGCGGAAGCACCGGCGGCCGTTTCTCCGGCGGCGGCCGCTGTGCCCGAAGCGGCGCTTCCGGCCTGGGAGAGCACCTGGCTGGCCATGGCGGCAGAAGCGGCGCTGTCCAAAGCGGTGCTTTCCGCCTCCCGCCGCAGGAAATACAGCAGAAGCAGCACGGGGCTGAGACCATAGAGCTTGACGCCCCGGCGTTCGTGCTCCTCCACCCCGGCCTTGATGGATTTTCTGGCATAGTTCAACCGGCTTTTCACCGTGCCTTCGCTGGTGCCCATGGCCTGGGCGATTTCTTTTACGCTCATTTCGTCGTAATAATAGAACAGCACGCACATCCGCTGTTCCGGCGGCAGGTTGTCCACCAGCTCCAGAATCATCCGGCTGGTTTCTTCGTTGTCCAGGGCCTGCTCCGGCACCAGCGTTTCGTCCAGATTCGGGGCCTTGTCCAATAGCGAGACGCCTTCCTCATCCTCCGGGATCTGCCACTCTCTGCGGGGCGCAGACAGCAGGTGGCGGCACCGGTTGGCCGTGATGCCGTTGACCCAGCCCCAGAAAGCGGCAGGATCCCGCAGCTTGGAAAGACTGCTCAGCATGACGATCAGCACATCCTGGGTGGCATCCTGGGCGTCCTCTTCTTTTTTCAGCATCTTTTTGCAGTGATAATACACTTTATTCTGCACCGCCTGCACCAGGGCTTCCTGGGCCTCTTCCTCCCCCTGGATGCTTCGGCGGATCAATTCCTCCAGCTTTTCCTCATCAATTTTCATAGGTTCCCTCTCTTATTGCATAAATGGCCTGGAGACCAGCACATTCCCTCCTATAATATAAATAGTGTACAGGATATGGAATCAAAAAGAAACCATCCGGCGGGGTTTTTTGAAAAAGTTTGGAAAGCACCCGGGCCATAGAACAGAAACCGGCCCACCTGTAAAGAGGTGGGCCGGCCTTCGGGCAAATCAAACCAGGTGGATGTCAGATCAGGCGGCGGCCCCCAGCTGCTTCCACAGGCAGTAGACCACATCGGAGCGGGGGCAGCTGGCCTTGGGAGTAAAGTTCAGGCCTTCGGTCAGGCCGCTGGCCTGGGCCCAGTTCACTGCGGCAGCAGACCAATCGGAACCGGAGGCCGTTTCTCCGGCGGCCCGGCAGAGGAAGGTGAAGATCTGGTCATAGGACAGGGCGCTGGACAGACCGAAAACGCCGCCGCCCATGCCATCGGTGATGCCCTTTTCGGCGGCCCACAGAACGGCATTGTAATAGTAGGCGTTTTTATCTGTCACATCGGAGAAGGGAGAAACAGAGGACGCAGGCGCCGGAGAACCGGCGGCACGCCACAGGAAAGTGACCGCTTCGGCCCGGGTGACAGTGCTGGCGGGAGAGAAGGTGTTATTGCCGGTGCCGGTGGTGATCTTCTCATCCACGGCCCACTGCACGGCCTGGGCGAAATAATCGCCGGTGTCCACATCGGTGAAGCCGGCCACCGGCTGGGCAAAGTGGATGGTGGCCTGGTCCAGGCCGTCGTTCAGACCGCCCATCTCGATCTGGCTCCACTGGAGGGCGGTGCCGCCATAGTACACATCGGTCAGGCTGTCACAGCCGTAAAAAGTACCGCTGACAATCTGGGTGACGCTGTCGGGGATGGTCACTGTTTTCAGGTTGGTACAGAAGCGAAAGGCGTCGTTCATCAAAGTCACGCCGTCGGGAATGACGCAGCTTTCCAGATTGATGCAGCCTTCAAACAGCCGCATGGGCAGAGTGGTGATGCCGGAGGGCAGGCGCACACTTGTGAGGCTGGTGCAGTTGCTGAGGGCCCATTCCCCCAGATAGGTGACGCTGTCCGGGATATACAGGCTTTGCAGTTTTTTGCAGTCAGCCAGAGAGGAGTCGGAGAGGGTGGTGACGCTATTGGGCAGGGTCAGGCTGGTGATGCCGGAGCCAGAGAAAGCGTCACGGCCGATGGTGGTGATCCCCTCCGGCAGAGTGACGCCGGTGAGAGAGGAACAAGCGGCAAAAGTGTCTCGGGGAATGGTGGTCAGGCTGCGGCTGAGGGTGACGCTTTTCAATGCGGTACAGCTAGAGAATACTCCTTGATCCAGGGTGGTGACACTGTCGGGCAGGACGATCTGCTCCAGGGAACGGCAAGCACCGAAGGCCTGGCGACCAATGGAGGTTACCGTGTCGGGAATGGTCACGCGGGTCAGATCTTGGTGCTGGTTGAATGCGTAGCTACCGATGGCGGTGACGGGAACGCCGTAGATTTCAGCAGGGATATCCGCTTCGGTGATGGTCATATCGCTGCGGGTGATGGTGCCGGTGGCGGCGTCGAAATAGAGCTTGCCGCCTGTGACTTCGTAGGTCAGTTCGGCTGCCTGGGTTGGCAGGAACAAAGTCAGAGCCAGTCCAAGAGCTAAGACAAAGGGCAGGAGTTTGCGTACTTTCATGGGATATCTTCCTTTCTGTTTTTTTGGTCCTATTGGATAGTGCCGGTTGGGCGCCGGTTGGTTTTATAAAAAAAGAAAAAATTTTTAGAAATTTATAAATACCGGAAACCAGCATCACCGGCTGGGCAAAAGAGCAGTTCCCTCTCCCCTGTTTGCCCCCCTACCTGCCGGAAGAACATGGCCTGTTTTCAGCGGGGCCCGTGACTGTTCTTTGGCATGACGGCCCGGTCATACCCGGCCGTCTGGAAATAGTAACCTGGAAATAGTATATCACAGACGGATTTATATTGCACCAGGTACTTGCATAAAAAAACACCGAAAACCCTGATGTATCAAGGCTTCCGGTGTTTTGTTTTTCTTATTCCCACTCCACCGTTGCGGGGGGTTTGCTGGTGATGTCATAGACGATGCGGTTGATATGGGGCACTTCGTTTACGATGCGGTTGGAGACTTTCTCCAGTACATCATAGGGAATGCGGGCCCAGTCGGCGGTCATGAAGTCGGAGGTGACCACCCCTCTCAAAGCCAGGGTATAATCATAGGTGCGCTCGTCGCCCATGACGCCCACCGAGCGCATATTGGTCAGAACGGCAAAATACTGGTTGATGTCCCGGTCCAGCTTGGCGTTAGCAATCTCTTCCCGGAAAATGGCATCGGCCTCCCGCAGGATGGCCAGCTTGTCCGCTGTGATCTCGCCGATGACCCGCACGGCCAGTCCCGGTCCCGGGAAGGGCTGACGCCATACCAGCTCTTCCGGCAGGCCCAGCTCCAGGCCCAGGGCCCGTACTTCGTCCTTGAACAAAAGCCGCAGCGGCTCGATGATCTCCTTGAAATCCACATGGTCAGGCAGACCGCCTACATTGTGATGGCTCTTGATGACGGCGCTTTTGCCCAGACCGCTTTCCACCACATCGGGATAAATGGTGCCCTGGGCCAAAAAGTCCACGGCGCCGATCTTTTTACTTTCTTCCTCAAAGACCCGGATAAATTCTTCGCCGATGATCTTCCGCTTCTTTTCCGGATCGGTGACGCCCTGGAGTTTTGCAAGGAAACGGTCCTGCACATTGGCCCTTATGATGTTCATGTCGAACTTTTCACCCATGACCTTTTCCACCATGTCCCCTTCGTCCTTGCGCAGAAGGCCATGGTCCACAAACACGCAGGTGAGCTGGCTGCCCACCGCCTGGCTGATCAGCGCGGCGGCTACCGAGGAATCCACGCCCCCGGAAAGGGCCAGAAGCACCCGGCCATTGCCTACCTTCTGGCGGATCTCCTCAATGGCCTGCTTGGAATAAGCTGCCATGGTCCACTCGCTGGAAAGGCCGCAGATCTTATAGAGGAAGTTCTCCAGGATCAGAGTGCCTTCCTCGGTGTGCATCACTTCGGGATGGAACTGGACGCCATAGAGCCTTTTTTCCGGGTTTTCGATGGCGGCGGTGGGACAATCCTTGGTCTTGGCGCTGGTGACAAAGCCCTCGGGCAGCTGATCCACCGAAATGGTGTGGCTCATCCAGCACACCGACTGCTGGCGAACGCCCTCAAAAAGCAGGCTGCTGGAATTGTGCAGAAGCTCGGCTTTGCCGTATTCCCGCACAGTACCGGCCTTGCAGGTGCCTCCCAGCATCAGGGTCATCAGCTGCTGGCCATAGCAGATGCCCAGAACGGGCACGCCCAGCTCAAAAACGGCGGGATCGCATTTGGGCGCTCCCTCTTCATAGACGGTACTGGGCCCGCCGGTGAAAATGATGCCCGAAGGGGCAAACTGACGGATCTCCTCCATGGAGATGTTATAGGGCTTGATCTCGCAATAAACGCCCCTTTCCCGCACCCGGCGGGCGATGAGCAGATTGTACTGCCCACCAAAATCCAGGATCAAAACGCGGCTGCGTTCACTCATTGTGCATCCTCCTGTTGGCTTAAATCGATTACTTTTATCTTCTCATAAATGGCCGATAATTTCAACCTTTTTCTGGTGTTCTGGCAACATTTATCATCCTTTTCAGGGGAATATTCCTCCTTTGCCCCGGGGACATTATCTCCAAAGGAACAGGAAGGCGGATTTTTGTCCCCTTCCTTCCATTTCTGCATGACTGGAGGAAAACACCTTATGGATCAACGCATATGGAAAATACGCTGTGCTGCTCTGTGCGGCAGCCTGGCGCTTTGCGCCCTCTTCCCCGCCGCTTTTGCCCTTTTGGACAAAGAGGAAACCGCTCCTGCAGCGGCCGCTTTCTCCAAATCCGAAACCGCCGGGGCCATCGTCACCTTTTCTCAGGAGGACTTTACCACCCGTCTGACAGGAGATGATGCGCTGGAGGGCATCACGGTTTCGGCTTTGCCCGATGCTGCCGCAGGCCGGCTGCTTCTGGCAGGCCAGCCCATTTCCCTGGGGGAAAGCATTTCCCTGGAGGGCCTGAGCGCCTTGTCTTTTGAGCCGGCGGGAGCAGAGGATACCCAGGCCACCTTTTCATTTCTGCCGGTGTTTGAGGACTATGGCGCCGGAGAAAAGAGCGTGGATGTGACCATCAGCCTGAGCGATACCCCCAACAGCGCCCCCATTGCCACTTCCCTTTCCTTTGAGACCTGTGTGGACCTGCCCCTTTCCGGCCAGCTGGAGGCCAGCGATGCCGAAGGGGATGAGCTGACTTTTTTCCTCATGGAAAAACCGGAAAAGGGCACGGCGGAAGTGGCCGGGAGCGGCGCATTCCGCTATACCCCCAAAGAGGGCAAAAGCTATGAAGAGTCCTTCACTTATTATGTCACCGATGCCCAGGGAAACGCATCCAATCCGGCTCAGGTAAAGGTGAGTGTCAAAAAACAGGAGAGCAAAGAGACCGTCCGCTATGCCGATCTGGAAAATGATCCGGCCCATTACGCTGCCATCCAGCTCACCGAAGCCGGGGTATTCTCCGGGGAGCAGATCGGGCAGGACTACTTCCTGAATCCGGAAGAAACGGTGACAAGAGCTCAATTCATTGCCATGGCCATGGCGGCCAGTGACATTCCCCTGCCCTCCATGGCGGTGCCCAGCGGCCTTTCTGACGACGCCCAGACTCCGGATTGGGCCAAAGCCGCCTCGGCAGCGGCCCTGGCATCCGGCGTGGTGCAGGGCAGCCCCGATGGCAGCGGCAGCAAGGTGCTGCGTCCCAACGATCCCATCACCCGGGCGGAAGCCGCAGTCATTCTGGACCGGGCGATGGATGTGCCCGCCGGAGTGAACCTGCCCATGGACCTGAAAGACGCGGCCCAGGTGCCTCAGTGGGCCGCTCAGGCCGTACAGGATGCCTTGCAGGCCGGTATTTTGCAGACCACCGGCGGGAATGTGCGTCCCAATGACAACCTGAAGCGTTCGGAAGCCGTGCAGATGGTCTACAAGGCCATGGATCTTGGTGACGAGGAAGAAAAGAGCTTCTGGGACTTCCTGAAATAACAGCGGAGTGCCTCCGCCGCCATACTCTCCCCGGCTGTATGGGTTGCGGGCCTCGATGCTCCGGCTCCGCCGGAAGGGGCTATTGTGCAATCCTGGCAGCGTGCAAAGAAAAAAAGCTCTCCTACTCAGGAGGGCTTTTTCTTTTGGGCTGGTCCGGCAATAGAACCAAGGGTCGTCCGCCCTACCCCAAAATAATACCTGGTCTTTTCTGTGGCACCTGGAACCGGTGGAGCCCCGCCTGGGGCGCGAAAAAGGTCGGGGAAGTCCCGTGTCGGGACGGCCAGACTTTCTTTGCCCAGGTGGACACAACCGGCAAAAGCAAAGACAGGAACGGGTCCAGCGTCACGCTGGTCCGGTGGCCGGACGGCCATATTATCTTTGCCTTTCTTGATACAACCTACCGGGTGCGGCAGCATAGTATGGCAGCGGCGCCACGCCGCCGCAGTATGGGTCCAGCGTCACGCTGGCCGCTAGTCTTCCAGCGGGCGGACGAACAGAGTTTTATAATCGGTGTAGATCACCATGCCCGGCTTGGCCCCGGCGGGCTTTTTCACATGACGCACCAGGGCGTAATCGATGGGGGCCAGGCTTTGCTTTGCCAGCTTGGAATGTCCCGCGGCGATCCGGGCGGCATATTCCAGATCCTCTCCTGTGGGCATCTGGCCCTGGGTGAAGAGGATCACATGGGAACCGGGGGCCTTCTGGGAATGGAACCACAGGTCGTTTTTCCCGGCGGTACGCAGGGTCAGCTGATCGTTTTCCCGGTTGTTCCGGCCGCAGAGGATGCGCTTTCCCGAAGGCGAAGTGTATTCTCTTGGCTGGAAGGCGGCGGGCTTTTTCTTTTTGGGGTGCTTCTCCTTGGAGCGGAGATAGCCGCTTTCCAGCAGCTCTTCCCGGATGGCGCTGACCTCTTTGATGTCCCGGGCCTGCTGCAAGGCCAGCTGGACGCTTTGCACATATTCCAGCTCCTGTTCCCCCTGGACGATCTGCTCTTCCAGGGCCTGCTGAGCGTTTTTCATCCGGGTGTATTCCTTGAATAGGGCCTGGGCGTTCTGCTGGGGGGTCTTGTCCCCACTGAGTTCCAGCTCCACCTGGGGCAGGTCGGGAGAAAAATAGTCGGTGACGGTGACTTTCTCCGCCCCCTGGGGGATCCTATGGATGTTGGCCATGATCAGATCGGCCCGGCGTTTCAGATCTTCCCGCTTCTCGGCCCGGAGCAGGTCATTGCGCTGGTTGGCCAGCTTGCGCTGTAGGCGGCTTTCCTGGTTGGCCATCAGCTTTTCCAGGGACGAGGACACCGATTTCCGCCGCTCTTCCGCGGCCCGCGCCCCATAAAACCTTTCGATCATCTGGGAAAAGCCCTCCTGGGGCAGGTTCCGGACATCCTCCCCCAGATGGCCCATGGGCATGAAGGAAAAGTCCACATATTCCTCCCCACGGCAAAACAGGGTGGGCTGGTAGTTTCCTTCCTGCACCCGGCGGGAAAGGTCCATGATCTCTGCGGCCAGGGCTTCTTCCCTTCCTCCGCCCCGGTGCCACAGCTCCCGGGCGATGAGGGGGGACACCAGATCCAGCTCCCCGGTGAGGGCTTTGGCCCCGTCCTCCTGGGAAAGGGCTTTTTTCGCCAGGGCCCCGGCTTCCTCCTCCGTCAGGGCCAGCAGGCTGCGGCGCGGGGGCCGGGGCGGCATCTGGTAGCGCAGCCCGGGCAGGATGGGCCGCTGGGGGGACATTTCGCTGTCCACCTTTTTCAGACAGCCCAGAATGGTGCCGTCCCCCGAAAGCAGAATCAGGTTGTTCCGCCGGCCGGTCAGCTCCACTACCAGGGATTTTTCCGACAGCTCTCCGAAATCGTCATAGGCCGAAAAGCGGAAGAGCAGCATCCGCTCATACTCCGGCTGGCTCACTTCCAGAAGCCGGGCGGCGGTGAGGTGCTTGCGCAGCAGCATGCAAAACATGGGGGGCGCATCGGGGTTTTCGGTCTTTTCCCCTGTGAGATACACCCGCCCCCCGGCGCCGGAGCAGGAAATCACCAGTTTCCATGCCCCCCGATGGCTACGCAGGGACAAAATGACCTCCTCCCTGCGGGGCATGAAGATCTTATCCACCCGGCTGTCCGAAAGCTCCCCTTGCAGCTGGCGGCACAGGCCGTTGATGGTGATGGCGTCCATGGACATATTCTTCTCATCCTTCCCCAAAAGATCAAATCAAAGGCTTTGGAGCAGCCGGAAAATCCGCTGCTCCGGCGTGTCCGAAAGCCCGGCCTGTTCCTGGCCCCGGGCGCTGGCGCCGTATTTCGTCAGCAGCTTTTCCTTGTAAAGAGGCCACAGCGGGTCGCGCAAAAGGGCCGTTCCGAATAAATATGCATAGTCCTGAGCGCCGCTTTGGTCGGCGCCTTTTTGAATATTCATGGCTGTATAAACTTTGCGTCCGTCCTTTATGACCCGCTCTTTTTTTACATTGTAGCCCTGTTCCGTCAGCCACCGGCGCAGCTTGGGGATGTTGGTCATGGGCTGCAGGATCACCTGGCCCCCGTCCCTTCCGGCCCAGGGGGCACGGGAGAGAATGGCGATCATTTCCTCCCCGCCCATGCCGGCGATGATCACCGTGTCCCCGTCCCCGGGGCCGAAGGCATCCAGCCCATCGGAGAGCACCGGGGTGATCTTGCCCATCAGCCCCAGCTCCCCGATGGTGCGCCGGGCATTTTCCAGCGGACCCGGACGGATGTCCGAGGCAAAGGCGTGTTCCACGCCGTATTCCGTCACCAGCAGAGCGCAAAGCTGGGCATGGTCGCACCCCACATCGATCACCCGCCGGGCTCCCTGGCACAAATCGGCCAATGCCTCCATTCGCTTGGAAAATACCATGGCCCTTTCTCCCCTTTCTCAAAGCAAAAGAAAACGGCAGGCCTTTTTCCCGACCTGCCGCCTTTGTCCTGTTTCTTATTTGGACTGGAAATACTCGTTCAGCTTGCTCACCAGCTCGTCCTCGTTGGTGCCATGCACCACGCAGGCCTCGGCAATGGATTCGCCGCTGGAAGAGGGGCAGCCCACACAGTGCATGCCGATCTCGAAGAAGAAACGGGCAGCGCCCATGTCCTCAGCCAGCACCTCACCGATGGTGGTATCTCTTGTTACGATCATTTCTTACACCTCCCATCCCACTGACATGGAATCTTTCCCTATTATACACCAATCTTCTCCCCATTTCAACCCCAGGCGGGCCAGAGCCTTCACTGCGGTGAAGGCTGCCGGAAATCCTTTTGGGGGATTTCCGGCATTGGCGGCGTGTTATTTCGGCGTAAAGCCGAAATAACCATCAGACCGGTAGGTGACGCCGCTTCTGGCCCTCGGGGAAAAACTAGGTTTTTCCCCGACCCTTTTCGCGCCCCAGGCGGGGCAGCGTGACGCTGCACCTCAATCCCTCAGTCGGCGCTGGCCGACAGCTCCCTTTGCACAAGGGAGCCTTCTTTGCCGGATTGCACCCAACCAGCCTGGGAAAAGATAGGAACGCCAGCGGACCAGCGTGACGCTGGACCCGTTCCTCTCTTTGCCTTTGCTGGTTGTATCTTCCTGGGGAAAGAGAGTATGGCCATGGGGAAAAGATAGGGAACGCCAGCGGAAAAATTCCGCTGGCGTCGATTGTTTGATTTAAACAGAAGCAGCCTTCGTCCTGTTGCCCAGTGCGGCAGCGCAGTGTGGCTGTCCGGACACCGGACTAGGCCTGCTGCTCCTCCTTCATCTTGGCGAAGCATTCGCTGCAATAGACGGGTCTGTCGCTCTTGGGCTCAAAGGGCACTCTGGCCTCTTTGCCGCAAGCGGCGCAAGTGGCGGTGAAATACTCTCTGGGGCCACGGGCGGCAGCCTTTCTGGCGTCGCGGCAGGCCTTGCAGCGCTGGGGCTCGTTCTGGAAGCCACGCTCGGCATAAAATTCCTGCTCACCGGCGGTGAAAACAAATTCATTGCCGCATTCTTTGCAAACGAGTGTTTTGTCCTGGAACATGATGCGTTACCTCTCTTTTTTCTCCCATTCTATGGGATTGGATGATTTTATTGCGAACAGGAGTCAATCCTGCTGTCGCCCTTGTTGCAGATATTTGGCCAGCTTGCGCCGGATGCGGCCGATGGCATTTTCCACCGCTTTGGGGGTGCGGTGAAGGCCCTCGGCAATCTCCGAAGAAGTATAGCCTTCCAGATAGGATCGCAGCACAGCCGTTTCAAAGGCAGACAACAGCCCGGATAACGCTTTCTGGATCTCCCATGCCGACTCTTTTGCCAGAAACTGTGCTTCCGGGTCCTGGGAAGAGGGCGCCTGAGCCATGTTCTCCCCATCCCCTTCCGCCTGCTCCACATACTCGATGCGAAGGTGGCCGTCCTTCCGCTTGCTGCGGCGGAGGGCATCATAGACCTGACGGCGGATGCACAAAGCGGCGAAGGCTTCAAAGCTCTGGGAGCGGCCGGGATCATATTCCCGGATGGCCTTGAGTAGACCGATCATCCCCTCCTGCACCAGGTCGTCATAATCGCCGCCGGTGAGAAAATAGGGACGCACACAGGACTGAACCAAACGGGCGTACCGCCGGGCCATTTCCTCTTCCCCATTGGGAGGGGCTTTGTGAAAAACAGAGTCTTCCTGTGGCATAAAAGGGGCCCTCGCTGTGCAAAAGTGTCTAACACGATGCAAGTATACTCCATCTTTTCGGCCTTTGTCAAGAAGAATTATCCAAATCCCCGGAGCCTGGCTCCCTTATTTCAATATTTCCTCCGGGTCCACCGAATATTCATTTTTCACCGTGGAAAGAATGACGATGGTTTTGGTCATCTTCACCCCGCTGACGCTTTTGATCTGGTTGAGAACACGCTCCAGGGTCTGGGTGGAGTTTGTGACCACCTTGAGCATAAAATCAAAGTCCCCGGTGATATAGTGGCACTCCAGAATCTCCCGGTTGTCCTTGACGAAATTGGTAAAGCATTCGATGTGCTTGGGGTGCTCCAGGCTGATGGAAATGAAGCTGGTCACATCTTTCCCGGCCTTGACCTGATCGATGATGGTGGTGTGCTGCCGGATCATCCCCGAATTTTCCAGCTTGCGGATCCGCTCGATGACGGCGGACACCGACATACTCACCTTCTCGCTGATCACCGAGGCATTTTCTCTGGCGTTGTTTTTCAGGCAGCGCAGTATTTTGACATCGATCTCATCCATGAACTGATTCCTCCTCCCGGAAGGCCCTAGGACTTCCGGTCAATAATGTTGTAGGTAGTGTTACAGAACTATTATACGGAATTTTGCCTGTGATGCAAGGTTTATTTCCTGCTTTTCTCTATTTTTTTCGGGAAATCCCCCTCACCCATGAAAATTTTTGCGGCAGCGGCAGCGTGACGCTGCACCCATACTGCGGCGGAGTGCCTCCGCTCCCATACTGCGCTCCCGCGCTAAGCAACAGAACGAAACCAAACAAAAAAGGCTCCCCCTGGCGGCGGCAGCGTGACGCTGCACCCATATTGTGCTGCCGCACGAAGCAACAGAAGGAGGCCAAACAAAAAAGGCTCCCCTCGGGGAGCCTTTTGGATTCATATGGTCAGGTGGGGTGAATTTGTTTGGTTTCACAATCCCCCCTGCATGGCTTTGCCATGCTGTCCCCCCTTTGCACAAAGGGGGCTTTTCTTTGCCAAAATGCATCCAACCATCCTCCGTCATATTGCCCAGCGCGGCAGCGCAGTATGACGGCCCAGGCACTGGGCCCAGGACTGCAAAACAGCCCCTTCCAGTGGCGGCACGCCGCCACTGGAGCACTCAGGCCCACAACGCATCTCAGCCTGGGAGAGTTTTGGGTGCAGCGTCACGCCGGTCCGGTGTCCGGACGGCCATAACTCTCTTTGCCAAAATGCATCCAACCATCCTCCGTCATATTGCCCAGCGCGGCAGCGCAGTATGACGGCCCAGGCACTGGGCTATTCGACGGTGACAGATTTGGCCAGGTTACGGGGTTTGTCGATGTCGCAGCCCCGGTACACGCCCATATAATAGGAGAACAGCTGCATGGGGATGATGGACAGGGACGCCGACAGAGCCGGGTCGCAATCGGGGATCTTCACCACAAAGTCGCAGATCTCCGGATCGGGCTCCACTTCCTCGTTGGTCACCATGATCACGCTGGCGCCACGGGCCTTCACCGACTTCACATTGGACAGAGTCTTTTCATACAGCGCCTTGTCGTTGGCCATGGCCACCACCAGGGTGCCGTCCTCGATGAGGGAAATGGTGCCGTGCTTCAGCTCACCGGCGGCATAGGCCTCGCTGTGGATGTAGGAAATCTCCTTCAGCTTCAGGGATGCCTCCTGGGCGGCGGCATAGTCCACCCCACGGCCGATGAAAAAGACGCTCTGCCGGTTGCTGTACAGAGAGGCCAGATACTGGATCTGGGGCCGGGTGCGCAGAGCTTCGGTGATCAGCTCAGGCAGCTCATTGATTTTCCGGCAATACTCCTTGCCCTCTTCCTCGGTGAGGGTACCCCGGGCCAGGCCGGCCTTGATGGCCACCAGATACAGCGCGGCCAGCTGGGCGGAATAGGCCTTGGTGGTGGCAACGGCGATCTCCGGGCCGGCCCAGGTGTACAGCACGCTGTCGGCTTCCCGGGCTGCCGAAGAGGACACCACATTGACGATGGCAATAGTGCGGGCGCCCCGCTTTTTGGCCTCACGCATGGCGGCCAGGGTGTCCGCCGTCTCGCCGGACTGGCTGATGACGATGCACAGATCCTCTTTGCCGATGATGGGGTTGCGGTACCGGAACTCCGAAGCCACCGATGCCGAAACCGGCACACGGGCAAATCGCTCAATGACCTCTCTTCCCACCAGGCCGGCATGGAGAGCCGAGCCGCAGGCTACAATGTGGATGTTCCGCAGATCGTGGAACAGCTCATCGGTGAGACCGCATTCCTCCAGCCGGGGCAGGTCGCCCTCGATCCGGGGAGAGATGGTATCCCGCAGGGCCTTGGGCTGCTCCATGATCTCCTTGATCATAAAGTGCTCATAGCCGCCCTTTTCCGCCGAGGAAATATCCCAGTTCACCGTCTGCACTTCAGGCTCCAGCTTCTGGCCGAAGGCGTTGAACACCTCCACCTGATCGGGAGTAATGCGGGCGATCTGGTTGTCTTCCAGCACGATATAATGCTTGGTTTTCTGAATGATGGCAGGGATGTCGGAGGCGATCAGGTTCTCCCCTTCGCCCACGCCGATGATCAGCGGGTTGTCCCGCTTGGTGCAGTAGATCTCGCCGGGGTCATCGGCGGAGAGGATGCCCAGAGCATAGCTGCCCCGCAGATCCTTCACGGTGTCCATCAGGGCCTGCATCATATCCCCTTTGAAATGGTGCTCAAACAGGTGGGCCACCACTTCGGTATCGGTCTGGGACTGCATCTCATAGCCCTCTTTGGTGAGCATTTCCCGCAGTTCCAGGTAGTTTTCGATGATGCCGTTGTGGACGATGGCGATCCGTCCATTGCGGCTGATGTGGGGATGGGCATTCACATCGGAAGGCTCACCATGGGTGGCCCACCGGGTGTGACCAATGCCGCAGGTGGCTTCCATGCCCCCTACCTGCTGCACCTTGTCCTCCAGGTTCTTGATGCGGCCCTTGGTTTTGACCACCTTCAGCCCTTCGGGGCGCAGCACCGCCACACCGGCAGAGTCATACCCACGGTATTCCAGTTTATACAATCCTTGCAGCAAAACGGGCACGGCCTCTTCCCGGCCCACATATCCTACGATTCCGCACATAAGAATTTTTCCTCCAAATTAAAATGAACGCCTGCGGGGATGTTGTCACGGCGGTCACCCGCCCTTTTTCTCTCCTCCGCTTTATGGCCAGGCGTCAATGCGCAGGGGGCATCCGCCGAATGGTTCGATCCTCCCCCACCTCGTCAACTGCCCGCAGGCAGTCCCGGCGCTTGTTTCTTTGTTTCTGCTCTTGCGCGGCCTCACCACCTTTCCATTTTTCGGCCTTTGCCCTCTCCATCCCCGGTTTCCCGGGGATAAAGAGGGGTAAAGGTTGATCCCTTGCCTGCCCTTGAAAAAACAGGCTTTTTTATTTGGAATACAGGTCCTCGATGACCTTGGCGGCCTTCTGGGCCATTTCATTTACCAGTTTTTCATCCTGGCCTTCCACCATCACCCGCACCAGGGCCTCGGTGCCCGAAGGCCGGATGAGGATGCGGCCATTTTCCCCAAAGACCTCCCCGATCTCCCGGCTGATGGCCTGCACTTCCGGCTGGTCGGCCACCGTTTTCTTTTTGTCGTTGGGCACCGGCACATTGATCATCTTCTGGGGGTAATGGGCGATCTCACCGGCCAAAACAGAAGCCTTCTTGCCGCTTTCCTTCAGCACCCGAAGGAAGGTGACGGCGGTCAGCTCGCCGTCGCCGGTGGTGGCGTGGTCGGTGAGAATCACATGGCCCGACTGCTCGCCGCCCAGGTTCCAGCCGTCCTTCTGCATCTGTTCCAGCACGAACCGGTCCCCCACCTTGGTGGCGGCCATGGGAATGCCCTTATCCTTGAGGAAGTTTTTCAGCCCCAGGTTGGACATAATTGTGGCCACAACGCCGCCTTTCAGCTTGTTCTGCTTTTTCAGCGCCGCGGCCAGCACGCCCATGATCTGGTCGCCGTCGATGACTTCGCCCTTTTCGTCCACCAGCAGGCAGCGGTCGGCGTCGCCGTCAAAGGCCACACCCAGGTGGTAAGACCCTTCCCGCACCTTTTTGCACAGAGCTTCCATGTGGGTGGAGCCGCAGCCGGTGTTGATGTTGATGCCGTCAGGCTGGCAGAAAATCAGATCGGTTTCGCACTCCAGCCGCTGGAACAGGTTGGGGGCGGTGCGGGAGGCGGCGCCGTTGGCGCAGTCCACGGCGATGCGCAGACCCTTGAGGCTCCCGGCGGCTTCGGCCACATGGGCCACATATTCATCGCAGGCGGCGTGGGCCATGGGCAGTACCCGGCCGATCTTGCCCCCGGTGACAGGAGATGCCCCGGAAGGATCGTCGATCAGCTCTTCCACCGCCGCTTCCAGCTCATCAGACAGCTTGCAGCCGTTTGCGCCGAAGATCTTGATGCCGTTATGCTCAAAGGGATTGTGGGACGCCGAAATGACGATGCCTGCATCGGCCTTGTGCTCCACGGTGAGGTAGGCCACGGCCGGCGTGGGGATGACTCCCAGCAGCACAGCGTCGGCTCCGGCACAGCAGATGCCTGCGGCCAGAGCACATTCCAGGGCGTCCCCGGAGATCCGGGTGTCCCGGCCGATATAGATTTTGGCCTTGTGGGAAAGCTCCTTTGTCAGCACACTGGCGGCGGCAAACCCGGCCTTAAAGGCCAGAGTGCAGGTCAGTTCCTCATTGGCCACCCCACGGATGCCGTCTGTTCCAAAATATTTACCCATTTTCCTTTTACCCCTTTTTGCCCCTTTACAGCGTCAGCTCCTGCTGGCCGAGAAAGGGAATATTCAAATGATCGTAAGCTTTTTTGGTGACGCAGCGCCCCCGGGGCGTGCGGGTGAGGAAGCCGATCTGCATGAGATAGGGCTCCTGCACATCTTCCAATGTCACGGCCTCTTCCCCGATGGTGGCCGCCAGGGTCTCCAGACCCACCGGGCCGCCCCGGAAATTATAGATGATGCTTTCCAGCATCCGCCGGTCGGTCATGTCCAGCCCCAGCTTGTCGATCTCCAGGGCGCTGAGGGCCAGGTCGGCCATCTCCCGTGTGATGGCGCCGCCCCCCTTCACCTGGGCAAAGTCCCGCACCCGCTTTAAAATCCGGTTTGCAATACGGGGGGTGCCCCGGCTGCGCATGGCCACTTCCAAAGCTCCTTCCGGCTCGATGTCGATGCCCAATATTCCGGCGCTGCGGGTGACGATCTTCTGCAGTTCCCCGGCGGAGTACATTTCCAGCCGGAGCATCACTCCGAACCGGTCCCGCAAGGGCGAGGTCAGCTGTCCTGCCCGGGTGGTGGCCCCGATGAGGGTGAACTTGGGCAGATCCAGCCGGATGGACCGGGCCGCCGGGCCTTTGCCGATGATGATATCCAGGGCATAGTCCTCCATGGCGGGATAGAGCACCTCTTCCACGCTGCGGTTCAGGCGATGGATTTCATCGATAAAAAGCACATCGTTTTCATTCAGGTTGGTCAAAAGGGCCGCCAGGTCCCCCGCCTTTTCGATGGCCGGGCCCGAGGTGATGCGGATATTGACCCCCATTTCGTTTGCAATGATGCCGGCCAGGGTGGTTTTGCCGAGGCCCGGCGGGCCATAGAGCAGCACATGGTCCAAAGGTTCCCCCCGCTGCCGGGCGGCTTCGATGAACACCGACAGATTGTCCTTGGCCTTGCTCTGGCCGATGTATTCTGTGAGCTTCCGGGGGCGCAGGGAGTTTTCCCCTTCGTCCTCCTTTGTCAAGCTGCTGGTGACGATCCGTTCTTCTTCCAGATCCTTTTCAAATTCGATTGCCACTGTGATCCCCCATTACCGCATGAGCTTTTTCAGGCACTGGCGCACCAGCTCCTCCACCGGCAGGCTTTCGTCCAGGCCTTTGAGGGCCTCGGCGGCTTCGGCCCGGCCATAGCCCAGCACCGTCAGGGCGGCCAGAGCTTCCCCGGCAGAGCCCATATTGACTTCCGGCTGGGGCAGTTCCACTCCGGCACCTCCAGAGACCGACAGCTGGCTTTTGGCCAGTTTGTCCTTCAGCTCCAGGATGATCCGCTGGGCCAGCTTCTTCCCCACGCCGGGGGCTTTGGTCAGGGCCTTTTCGTCCTCGGAAATGACGCACAGGGCCAGTTTTTCCGGGGTGACCACCGACAAAATAGCCAAGGCCGCCTTGGGCCCCACCCCGGAGATGGAAGTGAGCATCTTATAGCAGGAAAGCTCCTCCTCGGTGGCAAAGCCATAGAGCTCCATGGCGTCCTCCCGCACATGGAGATAGGTGTAAAACAGGGCTTCTTCCCCCTTCTTCACCGCCGAAGCCGAGAAAAAGGAGGTGTTGATGCTATACCCCACCCCGCCGTTGTCCAGCACCACCCGGTTTGGGTCCACATGAAAAACCGTTCCTTTGATATGATGAAACATCCTTATGTACTCCTGTTTTGAAACATTCGGGAGGAGGCGCTGTGGGCATGACACACCGCCAGAGCCAGGGCATCGGCGGCGTCATCGGGCCGGGGGATTTTCTTGAGGCCCAGGATGTTCCGGGTCAGCTCCATCACCTGGCGTTTTTCCGCCTTGCCATAGCCCACCACCGCCTGCTTCACCTGGCCGGGGGTATACTCATAAAAGGGCAGCCCCTTCTGGGCGATTGCCAGCAGAATCACCCCTCTGGCATGGCCCACGGCAATGCCGGTGGTCACATTGGTGTTGAAAAACAGCTCCTCCACGCTCACCGCATCGGGTTTGAAATGATCCAGCAGGGTGAGCATATCCTGATAAATCTCCAGCAGCCGGTTTTGCAGGGGCACCCCGGCCGGGGTGGTGATGGCCCCATAGCCCAGGGCGCGCATCCGGCCTTTGCCTGTTTCCACGGCGCCATAGCCCACAATGGCATACCCCGGGTCGATCCCCAGTATCACCATGCACTTTGCCGCCTTTCCATTTGCAGATATACAAATCTATTATACTACGGTTTCACGCCCAGCACAACGGCAAATTTGCAGCGGCAGCGTGACGCTGCACCCAAAACTCTCCCAGGCTGTATGGGCTGCTGTTCCTCGGTGCTCCGGGTCCCGTGTCGGGACGGCCATACTCTCCCCGGCTGGATGCGCTGCTGTTCCTCGGTGCTCCGGCGCTGGCGAGCCAGCACCGGAAGGTGCCATAGTGCAGTCCTGGCAAAGTGGAATAGATAACACCCTCTCGGATGCAATCAGCTTCGCAATCCCCCCTGCATGACTGCGCCATGCTGTCCCCCCTTTGCACAAGGGGGGCTTTTCTTTGCCTTTCTGCATTGGGCCGGCCTGGTTCTGTTGCCGGGCGCGGGAGCGCAATATGACAGCCCAGGCACTGGGCCGGGAGCGTCAAAAAAGCGGCAAAAGCCGCTTTTTTTGATGCTTTTTGATTCTTTTTATTTTTCCATTTCCAGAATGCACTTGGCGCCGGCCATAACCCCCAGCCGTCCGGCTTCGTAGGTCAGACCGCCCTGCATAAAGGCGGTATAAGGCTCACGCATGGGCGCATCACAGGAAAGCTCGATGGAGGAACCCTGGATAAAGGCCCCCGCCGCCATGACCACCGGGCAATCATAGCCCGGCATATCCCAGGGCTCCGGCGTGGCGAAGGAATCCACCGGCGCTCCCGCCTGGATGCCCCGGCAGAAGGCCAGCAGCGGTTCCGGCTTGCCGAAGTCCACCGTCTGGATGATGTCGTGGCGCTCCTCCCCGCTTCCGGGAGACACCGAAAAGCCCATCTCCTCCAGCAGGGCCGCGGCAAACACCGCCGTTTTCACCGCCTGGCACACGGTGTGGGGCGCCATGAACAGCCCCTGATAAAGAGAACGATTGACCCCCAGAGTGGCGCCGCACTCGCCGCCGATGCCCGGTACCGTCAGGCGGAAAGCCGCCCGCTCTACAAGGTCAGCTCTACCTGCGATATAGCCGCCGGTGGGGGCCAGGCCGCCGCCGGGGTTTTTGATGAGGGACCCGGCCGTGAGATCGGCTCCGTGCTGGGTGGGTTCGGTTTCCTCCACAAACTCGCCATAGCAGTTGTCCACCACAATGGCGGCATCCGGGTTGACCTTCCGCACCACCTTGCAAATCTCCCCGATCTCCTCACAGGACAGGGTCTGCCGCTGGGCATAGCCCCGGCTGCGCTGGATGAATACCCCCTTTACCTGAGGGTCGGCGGCGGCCCGCTCGATGGCGGGCAGATCGGGCTTCCCCTCTTTCAGAGGCACTTCCCGGTAGCCGATGCCGTAATCGGCAAAGGTGCCTCCCACCTTGCCCCGCAGGCCTACCACCGTCTGCAAGGTGTCATAGACGCTGCCGGTGACTGACAAAAACACATCCCCGGCGCTGACGCAGGAGAACATGGCGGCGGCAATGGTGTGGGTGCCGTTGACAAAGCCGGTGCGCACCAGGGCCTTCTCCGCCCCGAACACCTGGGCATAGATCTCGTCCAGCTTGTCCCGGCCCAGATCGTCATAGCCATAGCCGGTGGTGCCGCCGAAACAGGCGTCGCTCACCCGATGCTCCGAAAAGGCCGACAGGATTTTGGCGGTGTTCCGGCTGGCCCGCTCCTCCAGAAGTGCAAACTGGCCCCGGGCCTTGGCCTCTGCCCGATGGCAGAGGTCCCAAAGGGCCGGTGAAAAATCAAATGTGCTCATAGCTCCCTCTCGCAGGCCCGGGCCAGAAGGGCGGCGGCCTGTTCTCCGTCTTTAATAGAAATGGTTTCAGCAGTGGAATGGATATACCGGCCGGGGATGCTCACGCAGCCCGAGGGCACCCCATCCCGGCTCACCAGAATGGAGGCGGTATCGGTGCCGCCCCGCAGCAGCACTTCGTCCTGATAGGAAATGCCGTTTTCCTCAGCGGATTTCCGCAGATGCTCCACCGCTTCCGGGGTGCAGATCAAGGAGGCGTCCTTGATCTTGATGGCAGGGCCGCCTCCCAGCTTCACTTCCCCATCGGCGGCCCCCGGGCAGTCCCCGGCGTGGGTCAGGTCGATGGCGATACCCAGGTCGGGCTCGATGGCGTGGGCCGAGGTCTTGGAGCCTTTCAACCCCTGCTCTTCCTGGACGGTAAAGACGAAATACAGGTCATTTTCCGTCTTTTTTACCTGGCTCATGGCGCAGAGCATGGCGGCGCAGGAGGCCAGGTTGTCGCAATAGGGGGACATGAGTAGCCCGTCGCCAATCTCCTTGGCTTCGTAGTCGAAGACAGCCACATCCCCTACCCGCACCATCTTGCGGGCTTCTTCTTCGGAAGTGGCCCCGATGTCCAGGAACAGGTCGGTCATGGCGGCTTTGTCTCCGGTTTTGGTTTTCAGCTCGGCATCGCTCCGCTCAAAGAGCACGCCGGATGCGCCATTCAGAAACCGCACTTTCTTGCCCGACAGACGGCTGGCCCGATGGCCGCCGATGTTGGTCACCTGCAAAAAGCCGTCCTTTTCAAAGCGGCTGACCATAAAACCGATCACATCCATGTGAGCGGCCACCATGATGCGCTTGCCCGAGCCCTTCTTCCGGCAGATCACATTGCCCAAAGCGTCGATCTTCACCTTGTCGCAATAGGGGGCGGCCAGGTCGGCAATGGCCTTTGCCCCATGGGCTTCAAAGCCCGAGGGGGAGGCATTTTCCAGAAGAGTGCGGAAAGTTTTCACAAAATTCATCTTGTTCTCCCCTCCTTTTACAGTGTGCGCTGGGCGCAAAGGGCCATGAGACGGGCGCTTTGCTCCACATCCTTCAGGCTGACCATTTCGTTCTGGGAATGGATATACCGGCAGGGAATGGAAATGCAGCCGGACAGCACCCCGCCCCGGGTTTTCTGGATGGCGGCGCTGTCGGTGCCACCGGCGGTGAGCACTTCGTCCTGATAGGGCACATCCCCCTCTTTGGCCGCCTCACGAAGGTGGGCGATCATCTGGGGATTGCACAGAAGGGAGACATCCTTGATCTTGATGGTGGGACCGGCTCCCAGCTTGACCACCATTTTGGCCTTTTCCGAGGGGTTGTCTCCGGTGCGGGTCACATCCATGCACACGCCGAAATCCGGGTCGATGGCATAGGCCGCCGTGGCGGCGCCCCGCAGGCCCACTTCTTCCTGGACGGTAAAGACGAAATACAGGTCATTTTCGCTCTTTTCCACCTGGCTCATGGCAGAGAGCAAGGCGGCACAGGCGATCAGGTCGTCGCAATACGGGGACAGAAGCATCTGGCCCAGCTGCTGCACTTCCCCTTCGTACATGGCCACATCCCCTACCTGCACCATTTTTCTGGCGCTTTCTTCGCTTTCGGCGCCGATGTCCAGATACAGGTCATTCAGAGAAATTTCCTCCAGCTTCTTTTCCTCCATGGCCTTTTCGTCACACCAGACGCTGCCGCCCATGCCGTTTTCCAGCTTCATCCGGGCGCCGATGAGACGGTAGGGCACAAAGCCGCCCAGGGCCCCGAAACGGAGGAAGCCCTTTTTGTCGATGTGGGTGATGATCAGGCCGATCACATCCATGTGGGCCGCCATCATCAGGCGCTTCCCCGGCCCTTTCTTGTGGCAGATCACATTGCCCAGGGTGTCGATCTTCACTTCGTCACAATAGGGCCCTGCAAGCGCTGCAATGGCCTGGGCGCAGGGGGACTCAAAGCCCGAGGGCCGGGCCACGCTTTGCAGATGGGTAAATGTTTTCAAAATATCAATCATCGCACTCTGCCTCCTTTACCACCAGCCGGGCCATTTTCAGCACTTCCTCTGCATCGGGCCAATGGAGCACATTGCTGGCCGAATGGATATACCGCACGGGAGCGGCCAGGCCGAACACCTGAGCGCCCTCTCCGGCCTGGTGCATGACCCCGGCATCGGTGGAGCCGTTCATGCTGGCCCGGTACTGCCAGCGGATGCCCGCTTCGTCGGCCTTGCCCGTCAGGCGGCGGACAAATTCCCGGTTGTACACCGAGCCACGGTCGGCCAGGGACACAACGGCCCCGCCCCCCTGGAAGCAGGATCTTTCATGCTCCCGCACTCCGGGGATGTCGGCGGCGGTGGTGCCTTCGATCACCAGGCCCCAGCGGGGTTTTAAGCGGCTGGCGGCGGCCTGAGCGCCACGGCTGCCGATTTCCTCGCCCACCACAAAGGCAAACCAGGTGTCCTTCTCCACGCCTTCGCGGATCAGCTGCACCATCACGGCGCAGCCGATCCGGTCGTCAATGGCCTTGGAGCGGATACGCTCATCGCCGAACTCCACCCAGCGGCTCTGGAAGGTGGCATAATCCCCCACCCGGGCGTATTGTTCCGCTTCCTTCTGGGAGGATGCGCCGATGTCAATATAAAGGGTGTCAATGCCCGGGGCCACCTTCCGCTCTTCGGGAGTGGTCAGGTGGATGGCCTTGAGGGAAATGACGCCGGGAACCTTCCGGGGGCCCACTTCCATCCGCCGGCCCACCAGAACCCGGGGGTCAATGCCGCCGGAGGGGACGATCTTGAACATACCGTCCGAGGTGATGCGGCTGATGAGGAAGCCCACTTCGTCCATATGGGCGCACACCATCATGGGCGCTTTCCGGGGCTTTGCCCCCTTTTTCAGCACCAGGAGATTGCCCAGGTGGTCTTCGATGATCTCATCGGCGTAAGGCTCCACCATTTCCCGGATACACTCCCGCACTTCATCTTCATAGCCGGGTACGCCGTTTGCGGCGCACAGCTGTTTCAGTATTTCTTTCATCTTGCTCCCCCCTTTTACAGATTGCCGTCAAAGCCCAGGGTGAACTCTGCCAGGAGATGCCCCACATGCTTCATGTCCTTCAGCTTCAGCACTTCCACCGGGGAGTGCATATACCGCAGGGGCAGGGAGACCACCGCTGTGCACACGCCGCCCTCGATGGGCTGGATGGACCAGGCGTTGGTGCCGGAATGAGCGGGCACCGCTTCCGGCTGATAGGGGATCTCCTTGGCCCGGGCCACCTCGCACAACCGGCGGGCAAACTTGGGCATGCTGTTGGAGCCGAAGCCGATGACAGGGCCGCCGCCCAGGTCAAAGACCCGGTCTTCGGGCTTATTGTCCCCGGTGCGGGCATGGCACACATCGATGGCGATGGCGTAATCGGGCGCGTCCAGATAGGCTCTGGCCCGAGCGCCATGGCCGCCCACTTCTTCCTTGGTGCTGCCCAGGACGATGAGATCCACATCCAGCTCCTTGCCTTGCAGCTCTTCCAGAGCCAGCAGAATGCACACAAAGCAGGCACGGTCGTCCATGGACTTGCCGCACAGCAGGTCATTTTTCAGCTGGAAGGCCTCTCCGGCAAAGGCGGCGTAATCCCCCACCCGGACGGTCTCCCTGGCCTTTTCCCCGCTCATGCCCAGGTCCAGCACCATTTCCTCAATGGGCAGGGCCTTCTTGTTGTCCCCGGCCTTTTGCAGGTGGGGCGGGATGCAGCTGACCACCGCCGGGATGGGGCCCTCTTTGGTGAGCACGGTCAGCTCGCTGCCCAGCAGCATCCGGGGGTCCACTCCCATGCCGATGAAGCGGCAGAAGCCCTCCTCCAGCACTTCGGTGATGACAAAGCCGATCTGATCCAGATGGGCGTCCAGCAGCAGCTTTTTGGCCCCTTCCTTGCCGCAGGAGCGGTAGCCGATCACATTGCCCAGCTTATCCACTTCCACCCGGTCCATATAGGGGCGCAGCAGTTCCGCCGCCTGGGCGGAAACGCCGTATTCATCCCCCGATACGCCATAGCGGTCGGTAAGGCTTTTGATGGTGTTTACCAGTTCCAATCCATTGCACCTCTTTCCTTGTTATTCGCAAAGCCGGAGAACCATTTCCTTATAGGCCCGGCCTTTTGTCATGAAGTTGGGGTATGCGTCAAAGGATGCGCACACCGGAGAAAGGGTTACGATATCCCCTTCCTGGGCCTGCTCCCAGGCAAACTGCACCGCTTCTTCCAGGGTGGCTTTTTCGGCGATCCGGATGCCGCAATCCTTATAAGAAGGGGCGTTTTCCACCGCCTGCCGCAGCTTCGGGGCGGTGGCCCCGTTCAAAATCAGCAGCTTCACATGGTGGCAGGCTTCCTCGCCGTAGGCATCGAAGGGGATCTTCTTGTCATAGCCCCCGGCGATGACGATGAGCTTCTGGTCAAAGGAATGCAGCCCGGCGATGGCCCGGGCGGGGCTGGTGGCGATGGCGTCGTTATAATACTTGACCCCGCGCACCTGCCGCACAAACTCGATCCGGTGCTCCACTCCGGCAAACTCCCGGGCCACCTGCAAGGCGGTCTCGGGGCAGATGGTGTCGGCCACGGCGCAGATGGCTGCCATATAGTTTTCCACATTGTGCAGCCCTGGGATGCGGATGTCCTCTTTTTTGATCCAGGGCGTGCCATTATAATAAATGGTGTCGTTTTCGAAAAAGGCTCCGCTTTCCACCTTTTCCTGCCGGGAGAAGGTGCGCACCCTGCCGGGGGCCTTTTTGGCCATGGCGGCGCTCAGATCGTTATCCAGGTTGCACACCAGCAGATCATCCTTCCCCTGGCCGAGGAAGATATGTTCCTTGGCGGAAACATATTCTGCCATGTCCTTATGCACATCCAGATGGTTGGGGGTCACATTGGTGATGACCGCCACATGGGGGGCCTTATTCATGGTCATCAGCTGGAAGGAGGAAAGCTCCACCACGGCGAAGTCTTCCGCCTTCATTTCCCCGGCCATGGGCAGCAGGGGCTGGCCGATGTTGCCCCCCAGCCACACCCGCTTCCCTTCGGCCTTGAGCATTTCGGCGATGAGGGTGGTTGTGGTGGTTTTGCCGTCGGAGCCGGTGACGGCCAGGATAGGACAGGGGCAGACTTCAAAGAACACTTCCATTTCGGAAGTAAGGCGGCTGCCCCGGGCCTTGGCCTGCTCCAGGGAAGGCAGGTCGGGCCGGATGCCCGGAGAGCGGAAGATCACTTCCTGAGTCAGGTTCTCAAGGTACCCCTCCCCCAGCTGGAGCCGGACGCCCATTTCTTCCAGCTGACAGGCGGTGTCCCCCAGCTGCTCTCTGGTTTTTTTATCGCAGGCGGTGACACACGCCCCGGCCTTGCAAAGAAGCCCGATGAGGGGGCGGTTGGAAACGCCGATGCCCAGCACCGCCACTTCCTTCCCCTTCATTGAGCGGAGAAATTCTTCCATTTTGCTCACTTGATCATCCCTTTCGGCAGGCACGCCTGCCTGTGATTTTCTGAGAAAAGCATACACCCTCTATTGTAACCGATCTGCCGCCAATGTCAACGCCCAGTGCCTGGGCCGTCGTTCCTGTCTCCGGCATCATGCGTTGTTTGCTTTTTTGCTCCGGTGCTGGCGAGCCAACACCGGTAGGGGCCTGGGTGCAGTCCTGGCAGGGCGCATCAAAAATGGCCAGGCGGGGTGGCGCCGCCCCTGGTCTTCGGGGAAAAACTAGGTTTTTCCCCGACCTTTTTCCAGCCTCCCGGCGGGGGTCCGGTGTCCGGACGGCCATACTTTCTTTGCCCGGGCGGGTCCAACCAGCTTTTTCTGCGGCATTTTGCCAGGATTGCAAAGCATCCCCTACCGGTGCTGGCTTGCCAGCACCGGAGCACCGGGGCAAACAACCCATACAGCCGGGGAGAGTATGGGAGCGGAGGCACTCCGCTTGACAGGGACGGGACGGAGTGTGTATAATGGGAATCCGAGTAAGCCGAGCAGCCGCGTGCACAGTGCCGAAAGGCCGTGTATGAGGAAAGTCCGGGCTTTATAGGGCAGGATAACGGATAACATCCGCCGAAGGCGACTTCAGGACAAGTGCAACAGAGATATACCGCCATGCCTTGCATGGTAAGGGTGGAAAGGCGGGGTAAGAGCCCACCGGTCCCCCAGGTAACTGGGGGATCCTGTAAACTCTATCCAAAGCAACACCGGAAGGAAAACAGCGCCCCAGGGCGCAGGGCTGGCCCGGTCCGTTTTCGGGAGGTGGCTCGAGGCGTCTGGCAACAGGCGTCCCAGATAGATGGCTGCATAGACAGAACCCGGCTTATAGGCTTGCTCGAAAAAAGAAGGCATCCGCAATGGATGCCTTCTTTTTTGAGCGTGTCGGCAAAGTGGCAAAAGCCACTTTGCCGAGTTGCTGCAAGGGGCTGCATGCACGCCTTTGGCGCACACTTGCCCCTTGATAGGTGCAAAAAGCTGCGCACAGGTCGCAGCTTTTTGCGGATTGATAGGGGTAGGGCGAAAATCCCTCTTACACAACAGGGTTTTTCGACAGACTGTTTATTCTTCCATGAAAAAGGGATTCCATCATTCCCCCTGGATGCCTTGATCGGGCGAAGCAGCACCGCCTGGCCGCTCCGGCGCCGGGCAGCCCAGATACCACACGCCCCACAGCATGTGCAGGTTGAGAAAGAGCATCACTGCTATCAGCAGCAAAATGACGATCCAGCTGGAAGCGACGGGAAAATGGAAAGCATAGGTGAGCTGATTTTTCCCGGATGCCAGCAGGAGGATGATGCTCAGTAGGATTCCCGCCCCACCCACTGCCACATACCGCAGGATGGGCCCCCGGGCTTTGTCCTGCCACCCGGGAGCGGCCTGCTTCATGGCCCGGCTGCTCTCCCGCCACAGCATAAAGAGGAAGCACAGGGCCAAAACGCCGCCGGCCCACTGGCTCCATTTTGTGAAAAGGGCCTCCTTCCCTTCTGTGAGAAACCCATACAGGGCCAAAGCATAGGCCAAGGCCAGAAGCAGGGTCAGGGGAATGAGCTTTTTCAGCCCGGGCACTAGCCTGGACAGGGGCAGAAGAGTGAAAAACAGCACCAGAGCCCCCAAGGGAGCCGTATACCAGGGAAGATTCCCGAAGCTGATGGGCGGCAGCAGCAGAAAAACTCCCAAGGCCAGCCAGGAATACAAAGTACGCCGTTTCCCGCGTTGTTCCATCATGGCATTCCCCTCCTTTCATTTATTTGACTAAATTTTACCACACCCTCTCCACCCCGTCAAGGCAGCGTGCCGGTGGCGAGCCGCCACGGCCAAAACTCGCTGAAGGCTTTATGGGCTGCCAGGCTTTCTGCTCCGGCGCTGGCGAGCCAACGCCGGGAAGGACTATTGTGCAATCTTGGCAGCGTGCCCCAGATAAACCCATTGGATGCAATCGGCTTCACAATCCCCCCCTTATGGCAACGGCACCACGCCGCCACAAGGGGGCTTTTTCTTTGCCCAGGGGCATTGGGCCAGCCTTTCTTCACACAACTGTCCAGACCTTTTCTGTGGCACTTGGCACCGGCGGGGACCCCGCCGGGAGGCTGGAAAAAGGTCGGGGAAAAACTTAGTTTTTCCCCGAGGGCCAGCGGCGGCGTCACCTAACGACTTGCAAGTTATTTCGGCTTTACGCCGAAATAACACGCCGCAGGCGGCCCAGGAGGGGCCCGGCGGCGCTCGCCGCCGGGAAGAAGCCTGGGGCGACACCCGCCGCAGCGGGTGTTCTGGCTCCGGGACCTTGTGCTCGGGGCTTTTGCCATGTATAATAAAATAATAAGGAAAAAACGCACCCTTTGACGAAAGGATGTTGCCATGTGAAAAAATTCAATGAATCCCTGGGGGGCAATCCCCTGCGCAAGCATGTATACAAGGAAATCGAAAAGGCCATTCTGGACGGGGTCTTTGAGCCGGGCTACTCCCTGACAGAGGGCAAGCTGTCCGCCGAGCTGGGGGTGAGCCGTACACCGGTGCGGGAAGCCCTGATGCAGCTGGAGCTGGAAGGCCTGGTGAAGAACATCCCCAACAAGGGTGCCGTGGTGGTGGGCGTCACCAGCCAGGATATCGATGATATCTACACCATCCGCACCCGCATCGAGGGCCTGGCCGCCCGCCGCTGCGCCCAGAATATCGGCGATGACGAGCTGGAAGAACTGCGCCAGGTGGTGGAGCTTCAGGAATATTTTGTCACAAAGCAGGATTTTCTCCAGGTGTGGCACCTGGACAGCCGCTTCCACGAGATGATCTATGATGCCTGCCGCTCCCGGCCTTTAAAGCAGATCCTCTCTCTGTTTCATAACTATATCCAGAAAGCAAGAGAGTATTCGGTGAAGTCCGGCCGGGCCCAGGCCTCTGCCCAGGAGCACCGGGCCATTCTGGACGCCATCGAAAATCACGACCTGGAGGGCGCCGAAAAGGCCATGGCCCTTCATGTGAACAACGCCCGGGACGCTTTCTTCGAATACATGTAGGTCCCGTGTCGGGACGGCCAAAACTCGCTGAAGGCTGTATGGGCTGCCAGGCTTCCTGCTCCGGCGCTGGCGAGCCAACGCCGGGAAGAACTATTGTGCAATCTTAGCGGTGTGCCGCAGATAAACCGATTGGATGCAATCAGATTCACAATCCCCCCTGCATGGCTGTGCCATGCTGTCCCCCCTTTGCACAAGGGGGGCTTTTCTTTGCCTTGCGGCAAATGCAACCAGCCTTCGTTCGATTACCCAGCGCGGCAGCGCAGTATGGCAGCGGCGACACGCCGCCG
The DNA here is from genome assembly GCF_016901775.1 of Intestinimonas butyriciproducens. Taxonomy (GTDB): domain Bacteria; phylum Bacillota; class Clostridia; order Oscillospirales; family Butyricicoccaceae; genus Pseudobutyricicoccus. The sequence goes on along the minus strand of NZ_JACJKW010000011.1, from coordinate 52,464 downwards.
CAAGGGGGGCTTTTCTTTGCCCTGCGGCATACAACCAGCTCTTTCTGTGTTGCTTGGCCAGGATTGCAAGCCGGCCTTTCCCGGGGTTGGCCCGCCAGCCCCGGAGCAGGAAGGCCATGGGCGCATGATGCCGGAGACAGGAACGGGTCCAGCGGCACGCTGGGCGCATAGAATGGCGTGAAAGACTTTTTCAGGAGGGAAATACGCCATGAATCACAAACCTTATCGCTTCTTTTTGGGAGCCAATTCCAGCAAGGGCTTTGTCTCCTTTTTCGAAAACGCTCTGGAAGAAGAAACCATCCGCCAGAACTTCATCTTCAAAGGGGGCCCCGGCTGCGGCAAATCCACCGCCATGAAACAGGCCGCAGAGGAAGGCCTCCGCCGCCAGGAGCCCATGGAGATCATCCACTGTTCCTCCGATCCCTCTTCCCTGGATGGAGTCCTTTTCCTCCGCCAGGGCAAAGCCCTCTATGACGGCACCGCTCCCCATACCATCGATCTTGCCTTCCCCGGTGCGGAAGGCGGCTATATCCTGCCTCCCCCCTTCCTCCGGGCGGAAGAGCTGGTGCAGAAAGCCGATGCCCTCCAGCAGGTGCAGCAGGAGCTTTCGGCCTGTTACCGCCAGGTCTTTTCCCTCACCGCTGCCGCAGGCCAGGTGGAAAAGCGGCTGCATCTGCTGCTTTCGTGCATCACCGATGAAGAGCGGCTGCGCCGCCGGGCTGTGGGTATCGTCCTGCGGGAGCTCCCCCGGGGAAAAGGGCCGGGACGGGAGAAAAAACGCTTCCTCTCCGGCATTACCCCGGAGGGCCTGCTCCGCTTTGACGAAACCATCGGCAAACACCGGCGGATCTATTGCCTGGAGGATCCCTACGGCTTTGCTCCGGTGCTGCTGGAAGAGATCCGCCAGGCGGCTGTGGAACGGGGCCAGGTCTTTTACAGCTGCTACTGCCCTCTCTGCCCCGAAAAGCTGGAGCATCTGATCTTCCCGGAGCTGTCCCTGGCCTTTGTGTCCTCCACCCCTCTCCATCCCTGGGAAGGCCCCTGTTTCCGGCGGCTGGATCTGGGGCGGCTCACCGACCGGGAATCCCTGCGGCCCATCCGCACCCAGGTGCGCCTGCTGCGGAAAATCCAGCTTTCCCTGCTGGATGATGCCGTGGCTACATTGCAGAAGGCCAAGGGCTGTCACGACAGACTGGAGGCACTCTACCGTCCCCACCTGGATATCCCCGCCTTGCAGCAAAGGGCAGAAGAAGTCGTGGGGAAAATCTTTCCTCTTTGAAAAACAGAAAAAGCTCCCCTGTGGGGGAGCTTTTTGCGGATTGATGAGGGGAAGGGCGAAAAGGTCTCTTGCACAACAGAGTTTTTTGTCCGGTGTTCGGGAAGCTATGCCAGAACACTTTCCAGGTTTTCCAGGGGGATCTGCACCAGCTGGCCGCCGGCGCTCTGGGAGCTGATGGCGCTTTCCTCCATGCACAGATACAGGGTATCCTGGCTGATGGCAAAGGAGCTGTCCTGCTTTTCAAAGATGAACGGGGTGAGCTGGCTGTATTCCAGGCCATTTTCCCCGCACCATTTTTCGATCTGCTCGATAACAGCTTGCTGGGCCTTTTCCTTGTCCCCGGTAAACAGATCCTGGAGCTTTTCCGGCCAGCCGGTCTGGCAATCAAAGGTCTCGGCGGTATAGACCACCTTGTCCTTTACATTGGTGTCCACATACCGGTAGGTGCGCACCACGCTGATCCGGCCGCCGCTCTGCTGCACCAGCTCATAGGAAAAATCCACATGGTAATCGGCCACCGGCTGCACCGCCGTCTGCCACCCATTCCCGTAAGAGGCCTGGATCTGACCGAAATAGCTTTCGCAGTCCTGCTGGAGGGAAATGAGCTCTGTTTCATAATATTCGTTGATCTTCCGCAGGATCAGCCCCTGGCTCCCCTCTTCCTTGAACTGGGGCAGGGACGCCCGGTAAGTGGCGGCCACTTCGCCGGAAGGCAGTTCCAGCTGCTTTTCATATACAAGGGCATCGGCCTGATAAACGGTTTGCTCTTCTTCCTTCTGCTCATCCTGGGGAGCGGGCTTTACGGTCTCTTTCGCCTCTTCCTCCGGCTGGCGGAACCGGCTGACACTGCATCCCCCTGCCAACAGAAAAATGGGCAGAAGCAAAAAAGCGGTCAGGGCCTGGATGGTTCGTTTCATGTCTTTATCCTCCGGGTCTCGGCGGCGCCCCCAGGGAGCGCCTTCTTTGTCTCTCTGCATTTTTCAGCATATTCAAACGATATACAGAGTTATTATACCCTTTCCCCCTGTTTCCGTCAACCAGGTCCCGTGTCGGGACGGCCATACTGTCTCCGGTGGGGATGCGTTGCTGGGCCACCGTGCTCCGGGTGTGATAAACCATCACCCGGGAAGGGCCTGGGTGCAATCCTAGCAAAGTGCAGACAAAAAAGCTCCCCCACAGGGGAGCTTTTTGTCTTGGTTCTGTCGCTCAGCGCGGCAGCGCAGTATGGGTGCAGCGTCACGCTGCTATTTTGTGTGAGCTTTGACCTTTTCCAGGAAATAAGTAAAGAGGGGCGCCATATCGGGAGTGCGTTCGTCCCGCATGATGTTGGTCAGGCGCTCCGGATGCCACTGGACGCCGAAAATGGGCAGGCTCTCGTGCTCATAGGCTTCGATGACGCCATCGGCAGATTCTGCGGCCAGCTTGAGGCCGGGGGCCAGGTTGCGCACCGCCTGATGATGGGTGCTGTTGACCAGAAACTCGCTGCCCAGCAGCTTTTCCACAAAGGAACCGGGAACGGCCTTCACCTTGTGGCGCAGCTCATAGCTAGAGTGGAACAGTCCCTTCTGATGGGCCAGGTCCTGGTACATATCGCCGCCCAGATACACATTGATCAGCTGCTCGCCCCGGCAGATGCCCATCACCGCCTTGCCCTTCGCCAGGAAGGCCTTGAGCAGGGCATATTCATACTTTGTCCGGGGGGTGTCCATGTGGACAGTATCGTTATAAATGGTCTCGCCGAACAGCTCCGGCTCGATGTCCGGGCCGCCGGACAGCAGCAGGCCGTCGCACAGCTCGGCCAGCTCTTCGGGGCACTGTTCCCCGCCGATCACCGGCACGGCCCCGGCCTGCGCAATGGCCCGGGTATAGGCCGCAGGACTGCGCAGCTCACGGGCCCCGCTTTGCAGAACCCCCGAGTCGGAAGAAACCAAGATCACCAGTTTACCATTGATCATTTTTTATCACCTGCTTTATTTTACTGGGGTGGTGCTCCCACCTGCCCCCTACTATACCAGATTCTCCCCGCCCTGTCCACCTAAGAGCCAGAGCCTTCACTGCGGTGAAGGCTGCCGGAAATTCCAAAAGGAATTTCCGGCATTGGCGGCGTGTTATTTCGGTCCCGTGTCGGGACGGCCAGGCTTTCTTTGCCAAGGCAAAAACAACCAACAAAGACAAAGAAGGTATGACTGTCCGGGCACCGGACCTCTCGGGGAAAAACTAGGTTTTTCCCCGACCCTTTTCCAGCCTCCCGGCGGGGTCCCGTGTCGGGATGGTCATACTCTGCTGCCGGTCCGCCACGCCGCCAATCCCCCCTGCATGGCGCTGCCATGCTGTCCCCCTTTGCACAAGGGGGGCGTTTCTTTGCCCTGCGGCACTGGGCCGGCCTGAGTTCTGTTGCTGGGCGCGGCAGCGCAGTATGGGAGCGGCGGCTCGCCGTGTAAATTTCCTTTTACACAACCAGTTTTTCATTGACGAAATCTTTTCCCATTGGTATCATGGGAATGTATGAATTTACAAAAGGTTTACACCCCCATGACAAAAAAGACAAAAAAGAAGAATCTCTCACAACGAGGGGAAGTGGAGGAAATCACATGGACATTTTTTCACTGCTGAAGCTATTAGGCGGCCTGGGACTTTTCATCTACGGCATGCTCACCATGGGCAACGCCCTGGAGAAAATGGCCGGCGAAAAACTGGAAAAAACCCTGGAAACCGTCACCGGCAACATCTTTAAGGCCATCGGCATCGGCGCCCTGGTCACCGGCATCATCCAGAGCTCTTCGGCAACCACAGTTATGGTGGTGGGCTTCGTCAACGCCGGCATCATGAACCTGCGTCAGGCCGTGGGCGTCATCATGGGCGCCAACATCGGCACCACCGTCACCGCTCAGCTGCTGCGTCTGGATTCCTCCGGCACATTGGAGAACAGCGTCTTCATGCAGCTGCTCAAGCCCTCTATGCTGGCCTATGTGGCTGTGGCCGTCGGCGCCGCCATCTTCATGTTCGCCAAAAAACGGAAGCTCCATGACTTCGGCGAGATTCTGCTGGGCTTCGGCGTTCTGTTCATCGGTATGTCGGTGATGGAAGGCTCGGTCACTTCCCTCCGGGACCTGCCCTGGTTCCAGAATATGTTCACCCTGTTCACCAACCCCATCCTGGGCGTTCTGGTGGGCCTGGTGGTCACCGGCATCATCCAGAGTTCTTCCGCTTCGGTGGGTATCCTCCAGGCCGTGGCCTCCACCGGCGCCATCTCCTATGCCGCTGCCATCCCCATCATCATGGGCCAGAACATCGGCACCTGCGTCACCGCCCTGCTGTCCGCCCTGGGCGCCAATAAAAACGCCAAGCGGGCCGCCATGATCCATTTCTATTTCAACCTGATCGGTTCTATCTTCTTTATCACGGTGATCTATACCCTCAATGCCGTCATCGGTTTTTCCTTCTGGAACGACCCCATCGACAAAGCTGCTATCGCCAACTTCCATACCTTATTTAATGTAGTGGTCACCATTCTGTTCATCCCCTTCCGGGGTGTGCTCATCACCCTGGCGGAAAAGACCATCAAGCAGAAGCCCACAGAAAACGAGATTTCTCACGACCTGAGCCGTCTGGACGAGCGTTTCTATTCCTCTCCCGCCGTTGCTCTGGAACAGTGCAACAAGATCATCCTGGCCATGGGCCAGAGCGCTCAGTCCAACCTAAAAATGGTCAACGCCGCCATCGTGGATCAGACTCCCCCCCGGCTGGAGACCTTCAAGGACACCGAGAGCTTCCTGGACCGGGCCGAAGCCCGACTCAACTCCTATATGCTGGGCATCAAGGAGGACGAGCTTTCGGAAAACAGCCGGAAGGCCTATTCGGAAATGCTCCATTCCATCGGCGACTTCGAGCGGGTAGGCGACTATGCGGAAAACCTGCTGGAGTTCTATGAGGATATGCAGGAGCGGGGCACCGTCTTTTCCCAGGAAGCCATCTCCGAGCTGCGGGTGATGAGCCAGGCGGTGGAAGAGATCGTCTCCCTCACCGTCCAGGCCTATGAAAACAATGACGCCACTCTGGCCCGCCAGGTGGAACCCCTGGAAGATGTGATCGACTCCATCAAGGAAGCCCTCAAGAGCCGCCATATCTCCCGTCTGCAAAGCGGCATCTGCACCGTCAGCACCGGCATCCCCTTCCTGGACATCATCCACGACTACGAAAAGATCTCCGACCACTGCTCCAATGTGGCGGTGTATGTGATGATGATGGCCGATACCGAAAACCAGTTCGATGTGCATGAGTACCGGAAGATCCTCAAAGACCTGCGCACCGATGAGTTCCAGGCCTTCTCTTCCCTCTATGAGAACAAGTATCTGAACAAAGTCATATGAGCAGCGTGACGCCGGTCCGGTGGCCGGACGGCCATACTGCGCTGCCGCGCTAGGCAATAGAACCAAGCCAAAAGCTCTCCTGCGGGGGAGCTTTTTTGTTTGCACTTTGCCAGAATTGCATCCCGGCCCCTGCCGGTGTTGGCTCGCCAGCACCGGAGCACCGAGGTATCCCAGCGCATAAAGCCTGGGAGAGTTTTGGCCGTCCCGACACGGGACCCCGGAGCAAAAATGCAAACAACGCATAAAGCCTTCAGCGAGTTTTGGGTCCAGCGTCACGCTGGACTTTACGGAGATTTTACAGGATGCACTGGAAAATTTCCCTTTTTTCCGCTATGATAGAGATAATACCATGGAGAGATGGGGAAAACGCAGAAATGGGAAAAACCATTGTCCCTGCCATTTTTCCATCCGCAAAAAGCCGGGACCTGCCCGTGGCTTTTTGCACCGATCACGGGGCCAGTGTGCGCCGCAGGCGTGCACCCAGGCCCGTGGGAAAACTGGAAAAAGCGGCCCTGCTGCTTTTTTCCAAACTTAAAACAGGGGGTTTTGTTATGCTGTATGCCATTATAGATGTAGGCTCCAACTCCATCCGCATGACGGTTTTCCGTCACGAAAATGAAAAGCTGGATATGCTGATGAACAAAAAGAGCATGGCCGGTCTGGCCGGATATGTGGAAAAAGGCGCTCTGAATGAGGCTGGCATCAAAAAATGCTGCGAAGAGATCCGCAGCTTTGTGAAGCTGGCCCAGAACCTGGAAGTGGATCAGATTTCCATCATCGCTACCGCTTCTCTGCGGAACATCAATAACCTGGAAGAAGTGCAGACCGCCCTGGAAAATGCCGTGGGAAGACGGGCCGAAGTGCTCACCGGCCAGGAGGAAGCCCGGCTGGATTTCGTGGGCGCTTCCCATTACCTGAATGTGCAAAGCGGCGTGATCATCGACATCGGCGGCGGCAGCACCGAGCTGGTCCAGTTCAAAGACGGCAAGATCCAGCACCTACAGAGCCTGCCCATCGGTTCCCTCAACCTGTATACCCAGTACTCCTCCTCCCTCTTCCCCACGGAAAAGGACCGGAAAAGAATGCGCCAGCGGGTGAAACAGGAGTTTTCCTCCATCGACTGGCTTCCTTTGCCCGGCCCCGTTACCCTCTGCGGCATCGGCGGCACGGCCCGGGGCTTTTTCAAGCTGTGCCGTGAGCTTTACAATGTGCCCAAGTGCCAGACCGAAGTGGACGCCGGGTATGTATCCGAAATCAATAAAAAACTGAAAACCCAGGACTTCCGCCAGCTGCAAAGCATCTACCGGGTGGTGCCCGACCGGGTGTTCACCATCCTGCCCGGCATGACCATTTTAAACCAGGCCGTGAAGAAATTCGGCCCGGAGCATTTCGTCGTCAGCAAGCCGGGCATCCGGGAAGGCTATCTCTTCGACCGAATCCTCCGCAGCTAATCTAGCCGAAAAGGAGCGAACAGCCATGACCCTCAAATCAAATTGCAATTATATGCAGAACCGGGAGCTTTCCTGGCTCCGTTTCAACCATCGGGTGCTGGAAGAGGCCAGCTGCCCCACCATCCCTCTGTTGGAGCGGCTGAATTTTGTCAATATCTTCACCACCAACTTAGATGAGTTCTTTATGGTGCGGGTGGGCAGCCTCACCGATTATATGGCCTATGCCCCCGACTATGTGGACAACAAAACCGGCATGACCGCAGAAGATCAGCTGGATGCCATCTTCCAGGCCTGCGCCCCTCTTTATCAGGAGCGGGACCGGACCTATGCCGCGGTGATGGGCCAGCTGGAGAAAAATGGGCTCACCGCTCTCCGGATGGAAGAGCTGAGCCGGGAAGAGCAGAAGGATGTGGAAAAATATTTCAATGCCTCCATCCTTCCGGTGCTCTCCCCCCAGATCATCGACCCCCGCCACCCCTTCCCTCACCTGAACAACAAGCAGCTGACGGTGGCGGCCACCCTGGAGCAGAAGGACCACCGGCTGCTGGGACTGATCCCCCTGCCCCCCATGATCCAGCGGCTCTATTTCCTCCCGGGTGAGCAGCGCCGGTTCCTGCTGGCCGAGGACATCATCCGCTTTTATGCGGAAAAAGTGTTCCAGATCTACAAAGTGAGCCATGCGGCGGTGATCTGCGTCACCCGCAATGCCGACCTGGACACCGACGCCGGGTTCTTTGACGAAGATCTGGATTACCGGCAGTACATGAGCAATATGCTGAAAAAGCGCCGCCGGCTGACCCCGGTGCGCCTGGAGATCCAGGGCGCTCTGGCAGATGAATCCATGAAATTCCTCTGCCAGAAGCTGAAACTGGCATCCCGGCAGGTGTTTCACAGCCAGACCCCTCTGGATCTTTCCTTCTGGAGCCAGCTCCCAAAAGTGCTCTCCCCCACCCAGCACCAGGAACTGGTGCAGCCCTCTTTTGTGCCCGGCGCCAGCCCGGCCTTCTCCGGCCGGGGTTCCATCACAGAGCAGCTGCAAAACCAGGGGGATGTGCTTTTGTCCTTCCCCTTTGAAAGCATGCAGCCCTTCCTCCAGCTGATCCGTGAGAGCGCCTTTGATCCGGATGTGATCTCCATCAAGATCACCCTGTACCGCATTGCCCGGCAGTCCAAGCTGGCCGAATACCTGATCTCCGCCGCGGAAAACGGCAAGGAAGTCACCGTGCTCATGGAGCTGCGGGCCCGCTTTGACGAGCAGAACAACATCGAATGGGCCAATCAGCTGGAAGAGGCCGGGTGCCGGGTGATCTACGGCATGGACGGCTTCAAGGTCCATTCCAAGATCTGCCTGATCACCCGCCGGGAACAGGGCCAGGTGCGCTATATCACCCAGATCGGCACCGGCAACTACAACGAAAAGACGGCAAAGCTCTACACCGACTATTCCTATCTGACAAGAGACCCGGTGATCGGCGCCGATGCCGCTGCCTTTTTCGCCAACATGGGCCTGGGCAACCTGGAAGGGATCTACCAGAAGCTGTGGGTGGCCCCGGCCAGCTTCAAAAGCAACATCCTGGCGGGCATCGACGAGCAGATCCGTCTGTGCCAGCAGGGCCTGCCCGGCAGTCTGACCTTCAAATGCAACAGCGTCACCGACAAGGACATCATCCAGAAGCTGCGGGAGGCCTCCCAGGCCGGGGTGCACATCCGGATGCTGGTGCGGGGCATTTGCTGCCTGCTGCCCGGCGTGCCCGGTGAGACCGAGAACATCCATATCCGCAGTCTGGTGGGCCAGTTCCTGGAGCATTCCCGGGTCTATTGTTTCGGGGAAGGGGAAAACTGCCGCCTGTACATTTCTTCCGGAGATCTGATGACCCGCAACACCGAACGCCGGGTGGAGATCGCCTGCCCCATCCTGCCGGAGCATCTGCGCCGCCAGATCCTTTCCATGCTCTGTACCATGTTCCGGGACGATGTGAAAGCCCGTATTCTGCAGCCCGACGGCACTTATGCCCTGCCGCCCCAGGGGGAAACACCTCTGTGCGCCCAGGAGCATTTCATCTCCCACCTGCCCCGTTTCGCCCCGAGCCAGAGCCTTCACAGCGGGGAGAACAGCCCCAAATCCCACAAAGGGCTCCTGGGGCTCTTCCGCCGCAAAACCAAATAGGTGGCGAGCCGCCGGACCCATATTGCGCTCCCGGTCCGGTGGCCGGACGGCCATATTGCGCTCCCGCGCTGGGCAAGCCCAGTGCCTGGGCGGTCATACTGCGCTCCCGCGCTGGGCAATAGAGCCAAGGCCGGTTGTGTGCTGGGCTTCTCTTAGCCCCGGCAAACACAATCGGCCTTTTCCGTGGCACTGGGCCAGGACTGCACTTTGGTCCCTGCCGGGTGATGGTTTATCACACCCGGAGCACCCAGGCAAACAACGCATGATGCCGGAGACAGGAACGGGTCCAGCGGCACGCTGGTGGATTTCGCTATTTTTTCGTCCTTTTTTCCGGCAAATATCGTCGTGATTTTCCTTTACAAATCAAACAGAACGGCTTATGATATATGGTAACATTCTGATATTCCGCCCCCAAGGGGGAAAACCAGAGCTTTACTTTGTAAGTCAGAGGTGAACGCCTTGCAAATCGGCATTGACATCGGTTCCACCACCATCAAATGCGTGGTGCTGGACCAAAGCGGCTCCATCCTTCTCAGCCGGTATGAGCGCCATTATTCCCAAATCACCCAAAAGACCACCGAAATGCTTCAGGCCATCCGGGAAAAATACCCGGAGGAACAGAACATTTCCCTGGCCATCACCGGCTCGGCTGGCATGGGCATGGCCCAGGGCTGCGGCATCCCCTTCGTCCAGGAGGTCTATGCCACCCGTCTGGCCGCCAATACCTACCTGCCCGGCACCGATGTGATCATCGAGCTGGGAGGTGAGGACGCCAAGATCCTCTTCCTCACAGGCGGCACCGAAGTGCGGATGAACGGCACCTGTGCCGGCGGTACCGGCGCCTTTATCGACCAGATGGCCACCCTGATGAAGCTGACTCCGGACGAGATGAACGAACTGGCAGCCCAGGCTACCGAAACCTATACCATCGCCTCCCGCTGCGGCGTTTTTGCCAAAACCGACATCCAGCCCCTTCTCAACCAGGGGGCCAGAAAGGCCGACATCGCCAAAAGCATCTTTTTTGCCGTGGTCAACCAGACCATCGCCGGGCTGGCCCAGGGCCGCCCCATAAAGGGAAATGTGGTGTACCTGGGCGGGCCCCTCACCTTCCTCAGCCAGCTGCGCGCGGCCTTTGACGAAACCTTGCACCTCACCGGCATCTGCCCGGAAAATTCCCTTTATTATGCCGCTTTGGGCTCGGCCCTTTCCGCCCGGGAAGAGCTGAACCTCCCGGAGATCATCCATCGTCTGGAATCTTCCGGCGTCACCGGCCACTATGACTCCATCCCTCCCCTCTTCCAGAGCCAGGAGGAATACGAGGCTTTCCGCCTGCGCCACGAAAAGGCCCAGGTGCCCACTTGCGACCCCGAAACTTATCAGGGCCCGGTCTACCTGGGTGTGGACTCCGGTTCCACCACCATCAAGGCGTTGGTCATTACCCCCGATGGGGCCATTCTCCGCTCCCTCTACCAGCCCAACAACGGAAATCCGGTGCAGGTGGTGAGGGAGTTTCTGCTGGAATTTTATAAGGACTTCCCCCATCTGCCCATCGCCGGCAGCGCCGTCACCGGCTATGGCGAGGAGATCGTGCAGAACGCCCTGCTGATGGATCACGGCGTGGTGGAAACCATGGCCCACTTCACCGCCGCCAAACGCTTCCTGCCGGAAGTGGAGTTCATCATCGACATCGGCGGCCAGGACATCAAGTGCTTCAAGATCAGGGGCGGCGCCATTGACAACATTTTCCTCAACGAAGCCTGTTCCTCGGGCTGCGGCTCTTTTTTGCAGACCTTTGCCAACGCCCTGGGCTATTCGGTGGCCGATTTTGCCAAGCTGGGCCTGCTGGCCGATGCTCCTGTGGACCTGGGCAGCCGCTGCACCGTGTTTATGAACTCTTCGGTGAAGCAGGCCCAGAAGGACGGAGCTTCGGTGGAGAATATCTCCGCCGGCCTGTCCATCAGCGTGGTGAAAAATGCCCTCTATAAAGTCATCCGTGCTTCCAGCCCTCAGGAGCTGGGCGAACATATCGTGGTCCAGGGCGGCACCTTCCTCAACGACGCCGTGCTCCGGGCCTTCGAGCAGGAAATGGGCGTTCAGGTGGTGCGGCCCAGCGTGGCCGGGCTGATGGGCGCCTATGGCGCGGCCCTCTATGCCATGGAACGGCAGAAAGGCTCCTCTACCCTTTTAGGGCCGGAGGAGCTGCAAAATCTGACCCACAAAGTCCAGGCGGTGGAATGCGGCCTGTGCCAGAACCACTGCAAACTCACCGTCAACCAATTCGGCTCGGACCGCCGCTTCATCAGCGGCAACCGGTGTGAGCGGCCTGTGACCCACAGAGCCGCCGGAGACCTGCCGGATATCTACGAACATAAGCTTCAGCTGCTCCGCTCCTATCAGCCCATCCGGGGCAAACGAGGCCAGCTGGGTCTGCCCATGGGCCTGAATTTCTATGAACTGCTCCCCTTCTGGCACGCTTTCTTCACCAAGCTGGGCTTTGAGGTCATTACCTCTCCCCCCTCCAACCGGGCCCTCTATCTCCGGGGCCAGGGGAGCATCCCCTCGGATACCGTGTGCTTCCCCGCAAAACTGATGCACGGTCATGTGCAGTCCCTCATCGATCAGGGCGTGAAGCACATATTCTATCCCTGCATGACCTATAACTTAAATGAACACAAAGGGGATAACCACTATAACTGCCCGGTGGTGGCCTATTACCCGGAAGTGATCGGCGGCAATATGCCCCTGCCTTCCGATGTGGTGCTCATCACCGATTACATCGGCCTGCACCGGCCAAAAGATTTCACCCATAAAATGACCGCCATTTTGCAGAAATACTTCCCCGGTATCACCCTGAAAGAGGTGCAGGAAGCACTGAAAGCCGGACAGAAGGAATACGACAGCTATTTTACCCAGGTGCGCGCCCGGGGAGATGCCATCATCCAGGAGGCCCGAAAGGAACATAAACCCATTATCGTGCTGGCGGGACGGCCCTATCATGTGGACCCGGAGATCAACCACGGCATCGACAAGCTGATCTGCTCCTGCGGTGCGGCGGTCATCAGCGAGGACTGCATCAGCCAGGAGGAACCTCCCTTCCAGACCGGCGTGCTCAACCAGTGGACCTATCACGCCCGGCTCTACGCCGCTGCCCGGCACATCCGGCAGGAAAAGGATATGAACCTGGTGCAGTTGGTGTCCTTCGGCTGCGGCCTGGACGCCGTCACCACCGATGAAGTCCGCTCCATTCTGGAGAGCGAAAACAAAATATACACCCAGATCAAAATCGATGAGATCACAAACCTGGGCGCTGTGAAGATCCGGCTGCGCAGTTTGCTGGCCGCTTTGGAAGCGCCGGAAAGAGCAGGAGGGAAATAACCACCATGGCCAAATTGCAGTATGATAAAAAAGGGCGGCTGATGTTCACCCAGGAAATGCGCCGGGAATATACCATCCTGGTGCCCAATATGGCCCCGATCCATTTCCGCATTCTGGAAAGCGTGCTCCGCAGCCACGGCTACCGGGCAGTGCTTCTCAATAACTGCGGCCCCTCGGTCACCGAGAACGGGCTGAAATATGTGCACAACGACACCTGTTATCCCGCCCTTCTGGTCATCGGCCAGATGATCGATGCCCTGAAAAGCGGAAACTATGACCCCGACCACACCGCCCTGCTTCTGTCCCAGACCGGCGGCGGCTGCCGGGCTTCCAATTACATCCATCTTCTGCGGAAAGCCCTCCACCGGGCCGGTTTTGACCAGGTGCCGGTGATCTCCCTGAACATCTCCGGCCTGGAGAAAAACAAGGGCTTCCAGCTCACTCTGCCCCTGCTGCGTCAGGCCATGGCCGCTTTGGTCTATGGCGATCTTCTGATGCTCCTGTCCAACCAGGTGAAGCCCTATGAAACCGAAAAAGGCCAGGCCATGGCTATGGTGGAAACCTGGAGCCAGCGGCTGGTGCAGCAGTTTGAGAAAAAGAGCGGCTACGGCAAAAAGGAGATCGCCCAGAACATGGGCGAGATCGTCCGGGATTTTGCCCGCATTCCGGTGCAGATGACCCCCAAAGTGAAGGTTGGGGTCGTGGGCGAGATCTATGTGAAATATTCCAAGCTGGGAAACAACGACCTGGAAGGGCTGCTTTATCGGGAGGATTGCGAAGTGATGATCCCCGGTGTGCTGAATTTTGTGATGTACTGCATCGAAAACAACATCACCGATGTGGAGCTCTATGGCGGCAGTCCCATCAAGGCCATGGTGGCAAAGAAGATCATGGATTATCTTTGCTCCATTGAAAAGGCCATGATCGACGCCGTGTCCCAGGAGCCCCGGTTCCAGGCCCCCTCCCCCTTCTATCACACCAAGGAGCTTTCCCGCGGGCTGATCGGTTCGGGCTGCAAGATGGGCGAAGGCTGGCTGCTCACCGCCGAGATGGCCGAGCTCATCGATGCTGGGTTCCAGAACATCATCTGCACCCAGCCCTTCGGCTGCCTGCCCAATCACATCGTGGGCAAGGGCATGATCCGCAAGCTGAAGGAGATCTATCCCGATTCCAACATTGTGCCCATTGACTATGACCCCAGCGCCACCAGCGTCAACCAGGAAAACCGGATCAAGCTGATGCTGGCCATCGCCCGGGAAAATCTGGAGAAAAAGACCGCTCCCCTGGCCTATCCTCAGAAAAAACAGGCGCCGGTGTCCCACGCGGCTTCCTCCTCGGCAACCTGCTGAGTCCCACCAGCGTGCCGCTGGTGGCGAGCCGCCACGGCCATACTTTCTTTGCATTGGTTCGTTGTGTTGGCCTGGGCAAAGAAAGGAACGACTGCCCAGGCACTGGGCCGCTGCCGCGCTGGGCAACAGAATTTGCTTTGATGAAAAAAAGCTCTCCCGAAAAGGAGAGCTTTTTCTTTTGCATTTTGCTAAGACTGCACCCAGGCTCCTCCCGGCGGAGCCGGACCACCCGGGCCCCGGGCGCACTCAGCCAGAGAGAGTATGCCTGCGGAGGCACTCCGCTGCATTTTGCTAAGACTGCACACTGGTGCTTCCCGGCGGAGCCGGACCACCCAGGCCCCGGGCGCACTCGGCCAGGGCGGAGTGCCTCCGCTGGTGGCGAGCCGCCACAGCCGTTCCTCTCTTTGCCTGAGTGAATACAATCGGCCTTCGCTCTGTCGCCTAGCGCGGCAGCGCAGATTGCCTGCGGAGGCACTCCGCCGGGTGATGGTTTATCACACCGGGAGCAATAAGGCCGGCAACCCATGATGCCGGAGACAGGAACGGACCCAGTGCCTGGGCTGTCATACTCTCTTTGCTCAGGTGGACACAACCAGCCTGATTTCCATTGCTCAGCGCGGGAGCGCAGTATGCCTGCGGAGGCACTCCTCCCGGGTGATGGTTTATCACACCCGGAGCAATAAGGCCGGCAACGCATTCCCACCGGAGACAGGAACGGACCCAGTGCCTGGGCTGTCATACTCTCTTTGCTCAGGTGGACACAACCAGCCTGATTTCCATTGCTCAGCGCGGGAGCGCAGTTTGGGTGCAGCGTCACGCTGCCGGAGGCACTCCGCTAGCGGACCACGCTGCCATTGTGGAGGACCATCTGGCCGTCCACGATCAAAGTGGGCTCGGTCATGATCAGGTCATAGTGGCAGGCGGCCTTCACATTGCCCCCCAGGGTGATGCTGGTGCCGATGCCGATATGCACCGAACCCCGCACCCCTTCGTCCTCCAGCATAAAGCCCATAAACCGGCACTTGGGGTTGAGCCCCACCCCCAGCTCGGCAATGTTATATACATTGGGGTCCTGCTTCTGCTCCAGATCCTGTTTGAGCATCTGGGCCTGGCGTCCCCCTTCGATGGCGGTGATCCGGCCCCCCTGCACCCGGCAGGTCACCGGCTCTTCCAGAAGGCCGATGCCGATATAGGGAATGCTGGCATTGGCCACGATGATCCCCTGGGCTGTGCCCTCCAGGGGAGATACATTGGCCTCCACCGTGGGCACCGGGGAAAATTCCCCCGGCTCCACCATGCAGTACATGGCGTTGCTCCGTCTCCCCTCTGCGGAAAAGGTAAAGTCGGTGCCATAAGGGGTGGTGAGGTGCACTTCCCTGGCTCCGGCCAGAATCCCCGCCACCGCTTTGCAGGTGGGCGCCACTTCCCGGAAATCGGCTTCCAGGCCGCCTTTTGTCATCAGCTCCTGGGTGAACTGGGTGAGCACCACCCCACGGCTCCCCCGCTTGCAGGCTTCCTTCACGGCGTGGGTGTGGGTGATGGACTTGCCCACCACGGCGATAAAGGCATCGCTCTCCTTCATGGCAGCGGCAATGGCTGCCGGGGGCTCCTGACCGTCCCGCTCCCGGGGCAGCATCAGGGCGATCATGGGCTCGGCGTCCACGGCGTAGACCGCCTGGGCCACCGCCTTTGCAATGGGCAGCTTCTCCCCTTCGGTGACGATGAGCACCTGTTCTCCAGGCCGCACCCCCACACAGGTCTCTACCACCCGTTTGGCTCCTTTTACCATCAGAATTTCATTCATAAATCTTTCCTCCGCGGCGAGCCGCCGCTGTCAAAACTCTCCCAGGCTTTATGCGTTGCCATTTCCCGGTGCTCCAGGCGTGGCTTGCCACGCCTGGAAGGTGCTATATTGCAATCCTGGCCCAGTGCCTGGGCCCTCATACTGTGCTGCCGGTCCCGTGTCGGGACAGCCAAGCGGCGCTCCCGCACCCGATCACAGCACCCACCTGAATCATTCCCCCGGCTTCACAATCCCCCCTGATATGGCAGCGGGGCCACCCCGCTGCAAGGGGGGCTGCAGCGTGACGCTGCACCCATATCGCGCTGCCGCGCTGGGCCGGTTGTATACAGAAAGGCAAAGAAAGTATGGCCGTCCGGCCACCGGACCTCAAATTCTATACGACAATGTCATCAGGCTTTCGCTGAAATGGACATTCTCCACCGGCACATGGATGCCGTCCAGATGAAGATCCACGCCGGTGAAATTCCAGATGCCCCGGATGCCCAGACTGCACAGCTTGTCGGCCACATCCCGGGCGTACTGACGGGGCAGGGTGAGAATGGCAATATCCGGCTGATGCCGCTGCACATAATTTTCCAGTTCCTCCATGGCCAGCACCGGCACCCCGGCCACGCTGCCTCCCATCAGCTCCGGCCGCACATCAAAAGCTGCGGTGAGCCGGAAGCCGCTTTGCTCAAACTTGAAATTGGTCATCAGCGCCCGGCCCAGATTGCCCGCACCGATGAGCACCGCCGTGTGGTTGTTGTCCAGCTTGAGAATCTCCCGGATGGAGGAGCGGAGATTCTCCACATTGTAGCCATAGCCCTGCTGGCCAAAGCCGCCAAAGCAGTTGAAATCCTGCCGCACCTGGGAGGCCGTCAGCCCCATCTTGGCCGCCAGCGCCCCAGAGGAAATGCGGGCCACTCCGTTCTGATGCAGCTCGCTCACATACCGATAGTACCGGGGCATCCGGCGGATCACCGCCATTGAGATCTTTTTTCCTTCCATTTTTGCCTGTTTCTTCCTTCCATGGAACTGTTTCCGGGGAAAAGTCCCCCGTTCCCGTTTTCTTACTACAATGAGTTATCAACATTGTCCACAGAGTTATGCACAGCCAGAAACCCCTGTGTTTTCAATGGTTTTCGGATTTTTTCGGCATTTTGTTCCCTTTTAACAAGGTGTTATGCTCTGTTTTGACAATGGGGATTTTGCTCTTTTTTTCCCCTTTGCATCCTCTTTCTCTGTGCATCTTCACTCTATCACAGCGCCGCGCTCACATCCTCCGAAAGAGGCATGGTGGCGTAGCAGTTCTGCTCTAAAGTGCCGGTGTGCCCGGCCAAAAGTTCATAATAGGCCTGGCAGGCGATCATGGAGCCGTTGTCGCCGCAAAGGCCCAGAGGCGGCAGGAAAAGCCGCAGCCCGGCCTTCCCTGCTTCCTCTTCCAGATGGGCCCGCAGCACTGAGTTTGCCGCCACGCCCCCGGCGATCACCAGGGTATCCCGCTTTCGCTCCTTGGCCCCTTCCACCATCCGGGGCACAATGGCCTGGGCCACCGCATGGCATACCCCCGCCGCCAGATGGTGTTTTTCCACCGGCAAGCCCTTCTGGCCTAAGTTGTGCACCAGGTTGATGGCGGCGGTTTTCAGCCCGGAAAAGGAGAAGTCCAGGGCATTGCCTGCCACATGGGCCTGGGGCAGGTGATAAAAATGGGGGTCGCCCTGGCGTGCCAGCTGGTCCATGGCCTTGCCGCCGGGATAGGGCAGACCCAGGGTGCGGGCGATCTTGTCGAAGGCCTCCCCTGCTGCATCGTCCCGGGTGGTGCCCAGCACTTCCATCCGGGTGTAATCCTGCACATCGGCCAGAACGGTATGGCCCCCCGAGGCCACCAGGGCCAGGAAAGGCGGCGTGAGCTCCGGGAAAGCCACGAAATTGGCGGCGATATGGCCCCGGATATGGTGCACCGGCACAAAGGGCACGCCCCAGGCCTGGGCGCAGGCCTTGGCGAAGTTGGCCCCCACCAGAAGGGCCCCGATGAGCCCGGGAGCGCAGGTGGCGGCCACGGCGTCGATCTCCTCCGGCTTCACCCCGGCCTGCTCCATGGCCTGCTGGGCCACCAGGCTGATTTTCTCGATGTGCTTGCGGGAGGCGATCTCCGGCACCACGCCGCCGTACAGGGCGTGCATGTCCGCCTGAGAATAGATCACATCAGACAGAATGGTCCGGCCATCCTGGCAAACTGCCGCCGCCGTCTCGTCGCAAGAGGTTTCTATGGCTAAAATCTTCATATTGTTCTCATTCCTTTTCATGGTCCCGTGTCGGGACGGCCGTTCCTGTCTCCGGCATCATGCGTTGTTTGCCTTATTGCTCCGGGTGTGATAAACCATCACCCGGTAGGGGCTGCCTTGCAATCCTGGGTCCGGTGCCACAGAAGAGGCTGGTTCGGTGCAATCCGGCAAAAACAGTATGGCCGTCCGGCCACCGGACCTCCCTTGTGCAAAGGGAGCTGTCGGCGAACGCCGACTGAGGGATTGGCAGCGTGACGCTGCACCCAGGCGGTGCTGACCCACCCGACAATAGAAACCAGCTGAATCATTCACCCGGCTTGACAATCCCCCCTGCATGGCTTTGCCATGCTGTCCCCCCTTTGCACAAGGGGGGCTGCAGCGTCACGCTGGGTCAAGACTCATCAAAAGCGCATCTTCCGGAGGGGACTGGTAATAGCCGGGGCGGATACCGGTTTTCTGAAAGCCGAACTTCTCATAAAGGGCCTGGGCGGCGCTGTTTGACACCCGCACCTCCAGGGTCACAAGGTTCATGCCCTCCCGACGGCAGAAATCCAGCATGGCCTCCATCAGAAAAGAAGCCACGCCCTCCCGGCGGCAGGCCGGAGATACCGCCACATTGGCCACCTGGCATTCATCCAGCACCACCCGGGTGCCGATATACCCCAGCACCTGCCCCTCTTGGGTGCACACAAAGTACCGGGCCAGGGGACTATTCAGCTCATCCCCCAAGGCGCTTTCGCTCCAGGGGTCTGTGAAGCAGGCCCGCTCCATGGCGGCGATCTGAGGAATGTGCTCCTCCCGTAGCCCCTCCACCTGCCAAAACTCTCTATTTCTTGGCATCATACCAGCTATCCCCCTGGCTCACATCGGCAGTCAGACGCACCGACAGGGGGAAAGCCCCCTCCATTTCCTCTTTGAGAAGGGCGCTGACCCTCTCGGCTTCCTCCTCCGGCGCTTCGATGATCAGCTCGTCGTGGACCTGAAGCAGCAGCCGGGCCTGAAGCCCTTCCTTTTTAAGCCTGCGGAAAACCGCCACCATGGCCGCCTTGATGATATCGGCAGCCGTGCCCTGAATGGGGGTGTTCAGCGCCAGCCGCTCCCCAAAAGCACGGATGTTGTAGTTTTTGCTGCGGAGCTCGGGCAGGTACCGGCGGCGGCCCCACAAAGTGGTGACGAACCCATCCTGCCGGGCCTTTTCCTTGATTTCTTCCATATACCGGCGAACGCCGCTGTATTTTTCCAGATAGCTGTCGATATAGCCCTGGGCCTCCTTCTGGGACACATGAATGTCCTCGGACAGGGAAAAGGCGGAAATGCCGTAGACAATGCCGAAATTCACCGCCTTGGCATGACTGCGCATCTGGGGCGTGACAAACTCCACCGGCACGCCGAACACCTGGGAGGCGGTGACGGTGTGGATGTCCTCCCCTTCCAGAAAGGCCCGCTTCATAATGGGGTCATCGGCGATATGGGCCAGCACCCGCAGCTCGATCTGGGAATAGTCGGCGTCGATGAGCGTCCAGCCCGGCCTTGCCACAAAGCACCGGCGGATCTCGGCGCCCAGCTGCTGGCGCACCGGAATGTTCTGCAAATTGGGCTCGGTGCTGCTGAGCCGCCCGGTGGCGGTGACCATCTGCTGGAAGGTGGTGTGCACCCGTCCATCCGCTCCCACCAGCCGGCTCAGACCGTCCACATAGGTGCTTTTCAGCTTGGTCAGCTTCCGGTATTCAATGATCAGCGGCACGATCTCGTGGCTGTTTTTCAGCTTTTCCAGCACTTCAATGTCGGTGGAATAGCCCTTCTTGGTCTTTTTGATGGCCTTGAGCCCCAGTTTCTCAAAGAGAATATGTCCCAGCTGCTGGGTGGAGTTGATGTTGAACTGCTCTTCCGCCAGGCGGTAGATCTCCTGTGTCAGCCCCTCGATCTGGCCGCTGAGAGAGGCTCCGAAACATAGAAGCCTGCCGGTGTCCAGCAAAAAGCCCTCCCGCTCCATCTGACACAAAACGGGAACCAGGGGCAGCTCCACTTCATAAAGGAGTTTTTCCATCCCCTCTTCCCGGATGCGCTCTCCCAGAGTCTCGTGAAGCCGTCCCACGGCCCTTGCATGCTGGGCCAGGGCGGCGTGGGCCATGCTCTCCGGGTTCAGGGGAGAAAAGGCGTCCTCCCCGGTGTAGTGGCTCTCCGGAAGCAGATGCGCCCCCAGATAGGCCGCGGCGGTTTTCTCCAGGGTGTAGCCACCGGCGGTGGGGTCCAGCAGATAGCAGCTGAGGGCGGTATCCCCTTTCAGACCCTGGGGGTGGATGCCCCCTTCCAGCAGGGCTTTCCAGGTGGCCTTGGCGTCGCAGAGCACCTTGCCCCCTTCTCCCTGGAAAAAGTCCCGGAGGAAGCCCATGAATGCTTCTTCCCCCAGATGCTCCCGGGTAAAGAGAACCACTTCCCCCTCCTGTTCCAGGGCCAGGGCGCGGAACCCTTCTTCCAGGCGGCAGGAGGTGTCTTTCCGGGAAAAGGCTTGCAGCAGCTCTGGCAGTTCCTCCGGCTGGGCCAGACGGTAGTCCGTGGAGATCTCCCGGGCCTGCGGCGTCTCCATGCTTTCCCCTTCCCCCTCCAGTCCCAGGCGCTTTGTGAGGGAGGAAAACTCCAGCATGGAAAACAGCTGGAAAAGCCCCGGTTTGTCCATCTCGCCCCGGCTCAGGCTGGGGAGCGTGGCGGTGATGGGAGCGTCCACCACCCCCAGGGCCAGTTCGAAGCTGAGGCGGGCGCTGTCCTGCCCGGCGGCGAGCTTCTTTTTCTGGGAAGGGGTGAGGGACGGGTCGTCCAGGTGCGCATAGACCCCATCCAGGGAGCCGAATCGGGTGAGCAGGCTCATGGCAGTCTTTTCCCCGATGCCGGGCACGCCGGGGATGTTGTCGGAGGCATCCCCCATCAGGGCTTTCAGATCGACGATCTTGTCGGGAGAAAGGCCCTGGTAACTTTCCCGGAAGGCCTGCTCGTCATAGTCTTTATAGATGGTCTGGCCCATTTTGGTGGTCACCAGCTTGACGGTGGCCCCTTGGGCGATGAACTGAAGGCTGTCCCGGTCACCGGTGACGATAAGGCAGTCCTCCCCTTTTTCCCGGCAGAGCCGGGCCAGGGTACCTAAAAGGTCATCGGCTTCGAAGCCTTCCAGCTCCATGCGGGCGATCCCCATTTTGTCCAGCACTTCTTTAATAATAGGCATCTGCTGGGCCAGCTCGTCGGGCATCCCCTTCCGCTGGGCCTTATAGCCTTCGTATTTCAGATGGCGGAAGGTTTTCGCCCGCATATCAAAGCAGACGCACACCTGGTCCGGCTGCTCTTCCTCCAGCAGCTTGAGCAAGATATTCACAAAGCCATATACTGCATTGGTATAAAGCCCCTGCCGGTTGGTCAGCAGGCGCACGGCGTAAAAAGCCCGGTTCACCAGGCTGTTGCCATCAATGGCCATCAATTTCATGGTGTTTCTCCTCCCAGCGTGACGCTGGACCCATACTGCGCTGCCGCGCTGGGCAATCGTTCTGTGGTTGGTTCTGTTGCTTGGTGCGGGAGCACCCCTTGGCTGTCCCGACACGGGACCGTCACGCTGCCCCTGTTATATTATCTTCGTTTTCGGGGAGAATTGCAAGAGACCTTGAAAAACTTCCGGAAAGTTTTTTCAAAGTTTTTCAGATTTTTTTAAAAAAGATGTTGACATTCCCGAAAATATAGCTATAATAAATTATGCGCTCAGGGCCACGGCCCAAAGCGAAAAACAAATAGCGGGATTGTGTAAGGGTAGCACGACAGACTCTGACTCTGTTTGTGAGGGTTCGAATCCTTCTCCCGCTGCCATCTTGAAAGGCCCCGGAAACCTTGAAAATCAAGGCTTCCGGGGTTTTTTGTCCGGTGGCCGGACAGCCAAGCGGTGCTACCGCACCAGGCAACAAAACGAGGGCAAAGAAGCGACCCAGGGCCTGGGTGTTACTTTTCCCCCTCCCCTTCCCCAGGGAAATATTCACAAGAGAATTTTTATTCCTCTTCTTCCTCCAAAAGCAGCTCTTGCTGGCCGGGCAGAATCACTTCCCTCCCCAGGCCTATTTCTGCCAAAACATCCCATAGGCGGCGTTCTGTTTTTCCTCATGGAGCCGATGGCGGCGGCTGGGGCCGCCCATCTGGATGGCCACCGTCATTTCCCGGATGCGGTCATAGACCCGCCTGTCTCTCTCTTCCCTGGGATTCTGGAACTGCTCCCAGGTCAGATTGGTGGTGACCACAATCGGCTTGCCGCTGGCATAGCGGCTGTCGATGATCTGATACACCGCCTCCTTCATGGCATCGCTCCCCCGCTGAGCTCCCAGATCGTCCAGCACCAGCAGGTCATAGCCGTTCAGGCTGCGGAGAAACTGCTCCCGCTCCGCCCCCCAGCCCAAAGCGTTTGCCATGCGCACCAGGCTGGTCATCAGCACCGGCACCCCCTGCCGGGTCAGCTCATTGGCAACGCAGGCGGCGGCAAAGGTCTTGCCGGTGCCCACGCCCCCATACAGATACAGCCCCATGTTCTGCCCTTTCATCTCCGGCCATCTGGCACAATAGCGGCGCAGGGCCTCCATCACCCGGGGATTCCCTCCGTCGTCTTTGTCAAAGGTCCATTTCCGGTAGGCCGGGTCCTGGACAGCGGCGGCCTGCTTCCGCTCCAGGGCCTCTATACGCTGCCGCGCCTCCATTTCCTCCAGCTGCCGCTGCACTTTCTCGCTCTGGCACCGGCACAGACAGGCCACCTTCCGCTTTGCCCCCAGCAGCTCCACCCAGGTTTCTTTTTTGCTATGGCAGGCGCCGCAATGGAGCAGCCCGTCCTGGATATAATCCCCCGGCAAAGCTTCTGCCCGGCGGCTGGCCAGGGCAAAAAGGCCCCCTTCCTGTCCATTTTCCCCTTTCAAAAGGACCACAGGCCCTCACCTCCCCCATAAGGGTCCGGTCCGGCATAGGCCCCCTGCTGCCGTTCCTGCCGCTGCCATCGCTCCCAGCTTTCTGCATTCCGCAGGGCCGCTTTCCAGTCCTGCATAGGCGTATTTCCCACCATCCAGCCCTTGGCCTGGTAGAAATCCAGAAACCCCTGGGGGTCTACCGGGGAATTTCTCTCATAAACATAATCCCGCACCTGAGAGAGGGTGGGTGGGTGAAAGTGATGCGCCCTTCGGACGCCCTCCGGCGTCCCCGGCGCCTTTTCTTTTTCTTTTCCTTTGCACTCACCCTCTCCCTCTCTTTTTTCTTCTTCTTTGTTTTCGTTTTCGTTTTCGTATTCGCCTTCGTATTCTTCTTCGTATTCGTCTTTGTCTTTGCCTTCGTATTCTCCTTTGTCTTGGCTTTTTTCGGTTTCGGAAAAACCCACTGGGTTTTTTGGGTTTCTGGGTCTGCCGCCGTTTTTGCCGTTAGCTGCGTTTCTCTCACACTGTCTGGCATATTTCGCATTGTCCCGGTCGATCTGGCTTTTGATGAGGGGGAACACAAACCGTTCGTTGCCCCGGAGGTTCCCGGCGTCTCCCGTCAAGGTGTATTCCAGCATGGCCGTCAGCAGTCGGCCCCGTTCGGCATCATCCAAAGCCTGGATGGCATCCCGGTAGGAGTGGTACAGGCAGATATATTCTCTGGCCATTGTGTTTCTTCCTTTCTCTTTTTCTTGCCCCCATCCTACCACACCTTTCCCGGTCTTTTTCGTGCAGCGTGACGCTGCACCCAAAACTCGCTGAAGGCTTTATGCTTTGCCTGCCTGATTGCTCCGGTGCTGGCGAGCCAACACCGGTAGAGGCCGGGGTGCAGTCCTGACAGAGCGCATCAAAAAGGCCGGTTGCATGCCGTTGGGCAAAGAAAATCCCCCCTTGTGCAAAGGGGGGGCTTCTTTGCTCTGATTGATACAACCGGCCTTTGCCTTTTATTTGTCCAATAAACCAGCCCGGTCCAGATAAACCAGGGTCTGCAAACTCACACCCAACACGCTGACGGAATTGTCTGCATTGGTGGATATCAGGCCCCGTTTTACCGCTTTCCGCACCGATTCCCGGGCCCATTCCGGCATATCCGCATACCATTGATAAGTCTTTTTGGCCCAATCAGGATAATCCAGCATTTCTTCCTCGTCTCCTTTCAGTTTTGCTTTGAAGTCCTCCCACAGGGAAGGATTTTCCACCATGGGAAGGGGGCAGTTTTTTCCGGTGACATCCCAGTGCCGCAGCACGCACTCCGGCGGCACATTGTATTGCTCCATCAGCTCACGCACTACCTGGATGGCCTTTGTCACGGTGCCCTGCCGCACTTTGCCGGCTTTGTCCCAGATGCACATCTCCACGCCGATGCTGCTCCCATTGCGGCAAAGGGGGTGCTTGTAGGTCTTGGCCCCGCAGTGATAGGCGGTGTCCTCATCACGGACGCTTTGCCATACCTCTTTTTCGTCCACGAAATAGTGGGCAGAGGTGCGGGTTTCTGTGCGTGCAAAATAGTCGATGTTGTTTTTGGCGGTGTCGCCACGGTTGGCTGTATAATGCACCACGATATACTGCACCGGGCTTTTGCGTCCCGGCTGAAAATTTGCTTTGTTCGATTGCTTGAAACCGGTGATCTCCATATCCGGCATCCCTCCCCCACATACTATGCAAAGCCAGAGCCTTCGCTACGGCGAAGGCTACTCCAGGCTTCTTCCCGGCGGGAACCGCCGGGCCAGCGTGACGCTGGACCCATAACTTTCTTTGCCTTTGCCGGTTGTGTTTGCCAGGGCAAAGAAAATATGGCCGTCCGGACACCGGACCTCTCGGGGAAAAACTAGGTTTTTCCCCGACCTTTTTCGCGCCCCAGGCGGGGCCAGCGTGACGCTGGACCCATAACTTTCTTTGCCTTTGCCGGTTGTGTCCACCTGGGCAAAGAAAAAGCCCCCCTTGTGCAAAGGGGGGACGGCATGGCAGGGCCATGCAGGGGGGATTGTGAAGCCAGGAAACTCCAACCGGCTTTCGTTCAACTGCCTAGCGCGGCAGCGCAGTATGGCCGCCCGGACACCGGGCTTGTGATTTTTTTATCGATTTTTCAAAAAAAACGGTGTTTTTGCCTTTTTTGCTTTGTTTTGAAAGAAAAAACCGGGGAAAAGCGTTTTTCTGTCATTGACTTCATTTGCCAGCTCCTGTATGATAAATGCAACAATTCCCCCGGCACTTTTTGGGGAAAATTCCATGAGGAAAGAGGTCGCGCATCATGGCAACCATCGATTTGAGCAAGTATGGCATTACCGGCACTCCCCAAGTCCTCCATAACCCCTCCTATGAGACCCTGCTGGAAGAAGAAACCCGGCCTGAGCTTCAGGGCTTTGAAAAAGGCCGGATGACCAATCTGGGGGCCGTCAATGTGATGACCGGCATCTACACCGGCCGCTCCCCCAAGGACAAGTTCATCGTCATGGACGAAAAGAGCCGGGATACTGTGTGGTGGACTTCCCCGGAATTCCCCAACGACAATAAGCCCGCTTCCCAGAAGGCCTGGGAGGAATGCAAGAAACTGGCTGTCCGGTCCCTGTCGGGGAAAAAGCTCTATGTGATGGATGTGTTCTGCGGCGCCAACCCTTCTACCCGCATGGCGGTGCGCTTCATCATGGAAGTGGCCTGGCAGGCCCATTTTGTGAAGAATATGTTCATCCAGCCCACAGAGGAAGAGCTGCGCACCTTTGAGCCGGACTTCGTTTGCTACAACGCCTCCCATACCCCGGTGGAAAATTACGAAGAACTGGGGCTCCATTCCCCCACCGCCATTCTGTTCAATCTGAGCTCCCGGGAGCAGGTGATCCTCAACACCTGGTACGGCGGGGAGATGAAAAAGGGCATCTTCTCCATGATGAACTACTACCTGCCCCTGCGGGGCATTGCCTCCATGCACTGCTCGGCCAACACCGATCTGAGTGGTGAGAACACCGCCTTGTTCTTCGGCCTGTCGGGCACCGGCAAGACCACCCTGTCCACCGATCCTCACCGGCTGCTCATCGGCGACGACGAGCACGGCTGGGATGAGCACGGCGTCTTCAATCTGGAGGGCGGCTGCTATGCCAAGGTGGTGGGTCTGGACAAGGAATCCGAGCCGGACATTTACCACGCCATCCGCCGGAATGCCCTTCTGGAAAATGTGACGGTGAAAGAAGACGGCCAATGCGATTTTGCCGACACCTCGGTCACCGAAAACACCCGGGTATCCTATCCTATTTCCCACATTGAAAAAAGAGTGCAGCCCCGGTCGGTGGGGCCCCACGCCAAGCATGTGATCTTCCTCACCGCCGATGCCTTCGGCGTGCTGCCGCCGGTGTCCATCCTCACCCCGGAGCAGACCCAGTATTATTTCCTCTCCGGCTTCACCTCCAAGCTGGCGGGCACTGAGCGGGGCATCACCCAGCCCACCCCCACCTTCTCCGCCTGCTTCGGCCAGGCCTTCCTGGAGCTGCATCCCAGAAAATACGCCCAGGAGCTTTTGCGGAAGATGGAGCAGAGCGGCGCCCGGGCCTATCTGGTGAACACCGGCTGGAACGGCACCGGCAAGCGGATCTCCATCCACGACACCCGGGCCATCATCGATGCCATTCTGGACGGCTCCATTCTGAATGCCCCCACCAAACGCATCCCCTATTTTGATCTGGAAGTGCCCACCGCCCTCCACGGGGTGGACAGCGGCATCCTGGACCCCCGGGATACCTATCAGGACCCCCATCAGTGGGAGGAAAAGGCCCGGAACCTTTTCGCCCAGTTTGAAGAAAATTATAAGAAATATTGTTAATCCCAGGCGGAGTGCCTCCGCTGTCATACTGCGCTGCCGCGCTAGGCAATCGAACCAAACCGAACACAAAAGGCCTTCCTTTGGGGAGGCCTTTTGTCATGCACCCGGCCAGGATTGCACCCTGGCCCCTTCCGGGGTTGGCCCGCCAGCCCCGGAACACCGAGGTACAGCAGCCCATACAGCCTGGGAGAGTATGGCCGTCCGGACACCGGACCCAGCGTCACGCTGGTCTTTTCTTTGGCTCGCCCATGGGGTATAATGAAGCAGATACCCTTGTTGCAAAGTATGGAGGCTGTTTTTATGGATATGGACAAACTGACCGTTGCCCTGGCCCGGGAACTGGGCCGGGATGCAAAGCAGGTGGCAAATGTCATCACCCTGCTGGATGACGGGGCCACCATCCCCTTCATTGCCCGCTACCGGAAGGAAAAGCACGGCTCCATGGACGACCAGCTTCTGCGGCAGCTTTCTGACCGGCTTTCTTATCTGCGGAACCTGGAAGGACGGAAGGAAGAGATCCGCACCGCCATTGAAAACCAGGGCAAACTGACAGAGGAACTTTCCCAGGCCATCGACAACGCCGCCACCCTGGCCGAAGCCGAGGACCTGTACCGCCCCTACAAACAAAAGCGGCGTACACGGGCCACCATGGCCCGGGAAAAGGGCCTGGAAGGGCTGGCCCAGCTGCTTTTTGCGCAAAAGCGAAACGGCCCCGCCCCCGAGGAAGCCGCTCGGGACCATATCGACCCCCAGAAAGGGGTGGAGACGGTGGAGGGTGCTCTCCAGGGGGCAAACGACATCATTGCCGAATGGCTTTCCGATGACGCCGCCATCCGCAAAACCCTGCGGGAGCTGATGCTGCGGCAAGGCTCCCTCCACTCGGTGGCCGCCACTGAGGAAGACAGCGTCTACCGGCTGTATTACGACTTCACCCTCCCTCTCCGGCGGCTTTCCGGCTACCAGGTGCTGGCCATCAACCGGGGCGAGGGAGAAGGCAAGCTGAAAGTCAGCGTCCAGCTGGACCGGCAGAGCGCCCTGGTGCCTTTGTGCCGGGCGGTGGTGCGCCCCGGCGCTCCGGCCATGGCCTTTGTGAAAACGGCGGCGGAAGATGCCTATGACCGGCTGATTTTCCCCTCCCTGGAACGGGAGGTGCGCACTCTGCTCACCCAGGAGGCCAGCGAGGGAGCCATCCATACTTTTGCCCTCAACCTGCGGCCCCTGCTGATGCAGCCGCCGGTGAAAGGCAAGGTGACCATGGGCTTAGACCCGGGCTACCGCATGGGCTGCAAGGTGGCGGTGGTGGATGCCACCGGCAAGGTGCTGGACACTGCGGTGGTCTACCCCACCCACGGCCAGCGGCAGAAGGAAGAGTGCATCCGCACCCTGTCCCAGCTGATCGCCCGGCGCCATGTGGAGTGCATCGCCATCGGCAACGGCACCGCCAGCCGGGAAACCGAACGGATGACGGCAGAGCTGATCCGGCGCATGGGCGGCGGGGTCAGCTATATGGTGGTCAGCGAAGCGGGGGCCTCGGTGTATTCCGTCTCCCCTCTGGCGGCAGAGGAATTTCCCCAGTTTGATGTGAACCTTCGCTCGGCGGTATCCATTGCCCGCAGGCTCCAGGACCCCCTGGCCGAGCTGGTGAAGATCGACCCCAAAGCCATCGGCGTGGGCCAGTACCAGCACGATATGCCCCAGGCCCGGCTGAGCCAGGCCCTGGACGGGGTGGTGGAGGACTGCGTGGGCGCTGTGGGAGTGGATGCCAACACCGCATCCCCTTCCCTTTTCCAGCGGGTCAGCGGCATCACCGCCGCCACCGCCAAAAACCTGGTCCACTACCGGGAGGAAAAGGGAGCCTTCCAGAGCCGGAAGGAGCTTTTAAAGGTGCGCGGCCTTGGTCCCAAGGCCTATGAACAATGCGCCGGGTTCATCCGTGTGCCCGAAAGTAAGCAGGTGCTGGACCGCACCGGAGTCCATCCGGAAAGCTATGCCGCCGCCCAGGCCCTTCTGGAAGAATGCGGCTTCACCCTCCAGGATGTGGAAAAGGGTACCCTGGAACATCTGCCGGAAAAGGCGGAAGCCATGGGGCTGGAAACGCTGGCCCAGCGGATCGGGACAGGGGTACCCACTCTCCGGGACATTCTCCGGGAGCTGTGCAAGCCGGGCCGGGACCCCCGGGACGAGCTGCCCCCGCCCCTGCTGCGCACCGATGTGATGGAGATGAAGGATCTGAAGCCGGGCATGGAACTGCAAGGCACGGTGCGCAATGTGGTGGATTTCGGGGTGTTCGTGGACATCGGAGTCCACCAGGACGGCCTGGTGCACATCAGCAAGCTGCCCCAGCGGGTACGGCATCCCTCCCAGCTGCTTCAGGTGGGGGATGTGGTCACCGTGTGGGTGGAAAAGGTGGACGAAGGAAAAAAACGCATCAGCCTGACCATGTGCGGAGTGCCTCCGCTGGCATAACTCTCTCAGGCCCTCTGCGTTGTTTTCCTCGGTGCTCCGGGTGTGATAAACCATCACCCGGAAGGGGCTGCTTTGCAATCTTCGCCCAGTGCCGCAGAAATGGCCGGTTGCATGCCGGGCAGCAAAGAGAGTATGGCCGTCCGGACACCGGACCCCCCTTGTGCAAAGGGGGGACAGCATGGCAAAGCCATGCCGGGGGGATTGTCCCAGACACTGGACAAAAAGCCTCCCACCCGGGAGGCTTTTTTGGCTTTGTCCTAAGTTCTGTCGCTGGGTGCGGCAGCACCGCTTGGCTGTCCGGACACCGGACCAAAGAGAGTATGGCCGTCCGGACACCGGACCCGGGGTGCAATCCTGGCCGGGTGCCGCAGAAATGGCCGGTTGCATGCCGGGCAGCAAAGAGAGTATGGCTGTCCGGACACCGGACCGGGGTGCAATCCTGGCAAAGTGTGTGACAAAAGCCCCCTTGTGAAAAAGGGGGCTTTTTGTCATCTCTCTTCGGTTGTATGATCGGGTGCGGGAGCACCGCTTGGGTCCAGCGTCACGCTGGCGGCTCGCCGCCGGACCTCTGATTTCCCATATCGGATGCCTGGGAGGCCAGGTTGGCGAAGGCCCGGGTGAGAAAAGGCGGCACCACGGTGCCAAGGCGCGCCACTTCCAAAAGGATGCCTCCCAGCTCGGTGAGGATATACCACACCATCACCACCGGGCAAAGCAGGGTGGTATATTCAAAAGGCAGCTCCATGGGCAGACGCAGAAGGATCATGCGCAGCATACCGTCGGCCAGGGCAGCGGTCATCGCGGCGATGATCCCGCCCAGCTTGACCCATAACCTGGAGCGCACCAGTCCCTTTCCCCTCTCGCCGTTTTTCCGGCAGACCAAAGTGAAGGTGAGCAAATCCAGGGCAATGCACCCCAGATGGATCAGGCTCAGCCGCCACAGCCAGCCGTCAAAGGACACCAGGGCCGCCGCCAGGCTCAGGGCGGTTTTTCCCATGCCCCCCGCTTGCTCCGTATTCATCTTCCCCCTCCTTTCCGGGACGGAAGTGCTTCCCGCCCCTTCCCCAATCTATGCGGAGCCGTGACAACCACAGTCAGATGCAGTATAATAAAACCAAAATTCCAATCTGGTGATACCCTATGAAACGCTGCATGATACGCCTGGCCCTTGTTTTCCTCGTTCTGTTCCTGATCAGCCTGTTTTTCCGTTTCACCATAGGCGGAGGGCTTTGGGAGACCTTGTGCATCACCTTCGCCGTGACAGCCTACCATTTCTGGATGCGTCTGGGGGTGGGGCGGCTTTTGGATCACACATTGCAGAACAATGTGGATTACACCAAGCCATGGTTCCGGCCACGACGGTTCGAACCCTTTCTATACCGGACAATCCGGGTGAAAAAATGGAAAAACCATATGCCCACCTATGAAGCGGCGTATTTCGACATCAGAACGCACAGCATCACCGAAATCATAAAGGCTGGCTGCCAGGCCGAGATCGTGCACGAGATCATTATTGTTCTGAGTTTTTTGCCGGTGGGCCTTGCTTTCTGGTTTCGCCCGGCCGGTGTGTTCCTGGCCACTTCTTTTCTGTCCGCTCTGGTGGACAGCTTGTTTGTCATCATGCAGCGATACAACCGGCCCCGCTTATTGAAATTGGTCAGCCGGTGACCCCGGGCGGCGAGCCGCCGCTCCCGTTCCTGCGCTCCCGCGCTGGGCTGGTTGTATGCGCTTGGTACTGTCACACTGCCCCGCCTGGGGCGCGAAAAAGGTCGGGGAAAAACCTAGTTTTTCCCCGAAAGCCAGGGGCGGCGTCACCTACCGTCCTGATGGTTATTTCGGCTTTATGCCGAAATAACACGCCGCCAATAGCAAAAAAACAGGCCCCGGGAAGCAAGTTCCCATGGGGCCTGTTTTTTTGCTAGCCTTCGCCGCAGCGAAGGCTCTGGCTTTATTTGTTGTAGGTTTTGAAGTGGGTGCCAAAGACCTCGCTCACCTCAGAAATGAGCATAAAGCACTGGGGATCCACCTGATGCACCAGCTTTTTCAGGGCCGAGATCTCGTGGCGGCGCACCACCACCATCAGCACGGTCTTTTCCTCGCCGGTGTACATACCCTTGCCGCCGAAGCCGGTGCAGCCCCGCTGGAGGTTCTCCAGGATCACCTGGGCCATCTCCTCCGGCTTGTTTGTGATGATCAGCCCTTCCTTCTGCCGGTCGGAGCCGTCCACCATGGCGTTGATGATCACGCCGGTGAGATACTGGACGATAATGGCATACAGGGCGCTTTCCACGCTCTTATAAATCAGGGAGCAGGCCAGGATGACGATGCCGTTCATCACCAGGTTGGCGTTGCCGATGCTGATATCGAACTTCACATTCAGATACTTGGCCAGGATATCGGTGCCGCCGGAGGTACCGCCCCATTTGAACACCATGCCGATGCCGGCCCCCAGGATGATACCGCCATACAAAGCAGCCAGCAGCCGATCCCCTTCGAACAGGGGCAAAAAGGGCCCCACAATGTCGATGAACAGGGAATAGGACACCGACGAAACGATGGTTTTAAAGAAAAATTCCCGGCCCAGCAGTTTGTAGCCGAAAATAAACAGGGGCACATTGAGCACAATGCTGGCCACGCCCAGAGGCAGGCCGGTGAGGTAGTTGCCGATCAAAGCGATACCGGCCACGCCGCCCATGGAGATCATGGCAGGTTTGATAAAGATGGCGATGCCCGAAGCAAACACGCAGGAGCCCAGCACAATGAGCAAATAATCCATCATCAGGCTGACTTTGGGGTTTTCCAGGGTCTTTCGCATAGTTATTCCTCCTTTTTCCAGGGCTTCATGGCGAGAATCTGCTGAAACAGCAGGCAGACCCGCTCTTTTTGCCCGGTGAGATAGAGCCAGCCGAATAAAGCTTCCAGGCCGGTGGCATGGGCATAATCCTCCGGCGATGCGCTTTTGGGGGCAGCGTGGGAGTGGCAGTTGCGCCCACGGAGAAAGACCTGCTTTTCTTCCTCGGTGAGGGCATTTTCCTGCAAAAGCCCCCGGATGGCCCGGGCCTGGGTCTGGGCCCGCACCAGTTCCACCGTCCGCTGATGCATCTGCCGGGCAAGGCCCCCCTTCTGTTCCACCACATAGGTGCGGGCCAGAAGCTCATAGACCCCGTCGCCCACATGGGCCAGGGCCAGACTGCTCAGACCCATCAGCTCCTCTTTTGACAGTTCTGGGAAAAATAAGTCCGTAACCAGTTCCTCCTTGGGGGCATTCCCCCACCGTTTTCCTCCCGCTTCCTCCGGAAGGTTATGGCTATTGTATCACAAATCTCTCCCATGGAAAACTCCCTTCCTCTCTCCCTTTTGGAAAATTTTTTGCTCTTTTTGGGGAAAGCTATTGACAAAGGCGCTAACTGGTAGTATGATTGTTACAGTAGGAATGTAGATGAATTTTGTAAACTTTCTGAACCAACAGCCCCGAAGAACAAAGGAGGATATTTGTTATGGCAGTCAAGCACATTACCCAGGATCAGTTTGATGAAGTGACCCGCCAGCCGGGCAAGAAGGTGTTGGTGGACTTTTTCGCCACCTGGTGCGGCCCCTGCAAGATGCTGGCCCCCATGCTGGAAGAGCTGTCGGAGAAGCTGCCGGCAAACTGCGAGATCGTGAAGATCGATGTGGATCAGAACCAGGATGTGGCCCGGAAATTCCGGGTGATGAGCATCCCCACCCTGATCCTCTTTGAAAACGGCGAAGCCAAAGAGCGTATGGTGGGCGTCCATCCCCTGGACGAAATCAGCCGTTTGTTCTAGCAGCGTGACGCTGCACCCATACTGCGCTCCCGCGCTGAGCAACAGAACGAAGCCAAATGCAAAAAAGCTCCCCCGATGGGGGAGCTTTTTGTTGTGCAGTTGGCAAGCCCGATGCAGAAAGGCAAAGACGGCTCCCTTGTGCAAAGGGAGCTGTCGGCGAACGCCGACTGAGGGATTGACGGCGAGCCGCCGCACCCAAGCGGTGCTCCCGGTCCCGTGTCGGGACGGCCAAGCGGTGCTCCCGCACCCGATCACAGCACCCAGCTGAATTATTTGCCTGGCTTTGCAATCCCCCCTGCATGGCCCTGCCATGCTGTCCCCCCTTTGCACAAGGGGGGCTGCGGTGCTCCCGCGCCCGGCAACAGAACCAGGGCCGGTTGTGTCCGCTTGGCAAGGATTGCATCCTAGCCCCTTCCGGGGTTGGCTCGCCAGCACCGGAGCAATATGGCAAACAGCGCATCCCCACCGGAGACAGGAACGGGTCCAGCGGCACGCTGGTCCGGACACCGGACCGTCACGCTGCCTGGATTGACTTCATTAGAGTAGAGTGATACAATGATGCAAAGCTTCCCATGTTCTTCTGAGCGAGAAAAGGAGTGAATCATATGAAACGGATTGCAGCCATCATCCTTTGCTTCCTTTTGATCAGCCCCATGGCCCTTGGCGCTCCCGCTCCCACCGAAGAATTGTGGACACGCACCGAACCGGGCGGCCGCTATGTGACCGTCCGTATCCCCTGCCCTCAAGGCTCCGGCCTGTCCTGGGGAGAAGCGGGCCAGCTGAGCCTGCGGTATGCCGATACCAAAGACCCGGTCCCCCTCACCAGCGACTACCTGGCGGGCTACCTGTTCGCCACCCTTCCGGTGTCGGAAAAGGACCGTCCCCTGGAAGTTTTCCAGGGTGAGGAACACCGCTTCCCCGACTGCGTCGTCCAGTGGGGCGATGAGCAGGGCTATGATTCCCCCGCCGGCACCAGCGATCTTCAGCTGCGAGGCATCATCCAGGGTGACGCCCAGGGCAACCTGAACCCGAAGGCCAACCTGACCCGGGCCGAGGCCTTTGCTCTGGCCTGCCGTCTGCTCAGCCTGGAAGCGCCGGAGGACGCCGTCCTTCCCTTCCAGGATGTGGATCAAAATGACTGGTACTACGCCACCGCAGCCGCCGCCTATGCACACGGTCTGGCTTCGGCGGACGACAACTGGTGCCCCCATCGCCCGGTGACCCGCGGCGAATTCACCACCATCCTGGCCCGGGCCATGGAGCACATCGGTTGGCTCTCCATCCCGGAAAAGGGCCAGGCCCAGGATCTGTCCCTGGCGGATGCCCCTTCCATCCCCGCCTGGGCCCTGGGCGCCTACCTGGCTTTTGACGGGGAGAACATCGGCATTTTCACCCAAAGAGAAACCGGCCAGGCAAACGAAGATGGCTCCATGAAAATGGAACTTCTGGCCCAGTGGGACAAGATCGCCACCCGGGGCGAAGCCATCACCTTCCTCCATTCCGCCCGGATTCAGCTGCCCTGGTACCCCTCCCAGTATGCCATCGACTGGGGCCTTTCCCAGCAGATGCCGGTGCTGGATGGCTCCACCTCCACCTATCCCTACACCCAGGCGGTGTATGGCGTGCTGTTCCATAACAGTGGCCGTCATCCCCAGTATGTGGCGGAGCACTCCACCTCCCACGATTCCTATGTGCGGCTCATCCAGGGCGAGGCTGACATTCTCTTCGCCGCCACTCTGCCCTCGGAGGATCTGAAGGCCCAGGCCGCGGCTGCCGGTGTGGAACTGGAGTTCATTCCCATCGCCTATGATGCCATGGTCTTTTTCACCAACAAGATAAATTCCCTGGACGGCCTGACCCAAAAGCAGATCCAGGAGATCTATGTGGACGGAAAATACCAGAACTGGAACCAGCTGGGCGGCCCGGATGCCGAGCTTCTCCCCTACCGGCGCAACGAGGACAGCGGCTCCCACGCTTTGATGGAGCACTATTTCCTGGAGGGCGGCAAGCTGTCCCTCAGCCCGGATGTGAACAATGTGCTCACTTCCTATGCCATGTCCTCGGCCCTCACCGATGTGGCCGATGCGTTGCGCACCGATCCTCCCGCTTATGCCATCGGTTACAGCGTCTATTACTATTACACACGCAACTACTGGCTGGTGGATGAGGTCTCCACCGGCGGGCTCAAGTTGCTGGCCATCGACGGCGTGGTGCCTTCGGATGCCACCATTGCCGACGGCAGCTATCCCCTGGCCGGATACAACTATGCCGTTGTCCGGGCCGATGAACCCAAGGATTCCCTGGCCCGCCGCATGGTGGAGTTCATGACGGGCGATGTGGGGCAGAACTGCGTGGGCAACGCCGGATTCGGGCCCTTATCCTCTGGCCCCAAGGCCGATTTCCAGCGGGATTTCCCCCACCGGGAACTGGAGACCATTTTCCCCGCCGGTGTGGGGTATGTGGCCCTTTCCTGGGACAAGGACCACACCCAGCTGCAGGCCCACGGCCTGGAGCGGCGCAGCGGTGATGGACGCTGGCATCCCCTCACCGAGAACCAGTGCCCGGCCCCGCCGGAAAATGGGCTTTCCGCCGCCGTTCTGGGGCCTGCGGGGCACACGGTGGTCTTTGGCGCGGTAGGCGGCCAGTGGGACAACATGCCCTCCCTCCGTCTTTCCTATGGGGATGGGCAGCAGGTGACCCAGCCGGTTTATGCAGGCCAGACTTTCTATTTCTCCCTGGAAGGCCAGCCCAAACTGGAAAAGCTGGAGCTGCTCTACCGTGGTGAAGTGGTGGCCACCCACACCTTCTAAGGTCCGGTGTCGGCGGAGTGCCTCCGCTGGCATACTGCGCTCCCACGCTAAGCAATAGAACCAAGGTTGGTTATGTTCACCCAGGCAAAGAAAATAAGGAGAATTGCCCATGGATATTGGTCAGGCGGTACGGCTGCGGCTGCTGGAATTGTGCGAAGAGAAAAAACTGACGGTGAACCAGCTGGCCTTGCGCAGCGGTGTCACCCAATCCACACTCAACAACATCGTCAGCGGACGCAACCGCAGCACCACGGTCTCTACCTTGAAAAAGCTGTGCGATGGCCTGGAGATCACCATGGTGGATTTTTTCCGCTCTCCCCTCTTCTCTCAACTGGAACAAGAACTCTTCTAGGTCCGGTGTCCGGACGGCCAAAACTCTCCCAGGCTGTATGCGCTGCGGGCCTTCTTGCTCCGGGGCTGGCGAGCCAACCCCGGAAGGGGCCAAAGTGCAATCCTGGCAAAGTGCAAAAAAAGCTCCCCCATCAGGGGGAGCTTTTTGTTGTGCAGTTATTTGGTTGTGTCCACCTATGCAAAGAAGATATGGCCGTCCCGACACGGGACCGTCCGGCCACCGGACCTAGGACTGCATCCCGGCCCCTTCCGGGTGATGGTTTATCACACCCGGAGCACCGGGGTACAGCAGCGCATAAAGCCTTCAGCGAGTTTTGGGAGCGGAGGCACTCCGCTAGATCATTTCGAACAGATCCATCTGATTGCTTTTGGGGATGCCCTCCAGGGCCCCGGCGGCGGTGAGGGTCTCGATGACCCCCTTGGTCACCTTGCCGCAGCGGAGGATCATTTCCTCAGTGGACATGAACCTGCCGTTTTTCCGCTCCTCCACAATATCCCGGGCGGCGGCCTCCCCCAGCCCGGGCAGCGAAGTCAGGGGCGGCACCAGGGTATTCCCCCGGATCAGGAACTTATTCACATCGCTCTCGTAAATGTCCAGCTTCTCAAAGGTGAAGCCCCGGCGGTAAAACTCATGCACCACTTCCAGTGTGGTGAGGGTATCTTCCTCGGCGGCGGTGCGCTTGTCCTTCCCTTGCAGTTCCCGGGTCTTTTCCATCACCAGCCCGTCGCCGTTACACATGATGGAGGCGTCAAAGCCTCCGGCCCGGATGCCGAAATAGGCACTGTAAAAGGCCATGGGCCGGTGCACCTTGAACCAGGCAATGCGGTAGGCCATCATCACATAAGCCGCCGCATGGGCCCGGGGGAACATATACTGGATCTTTTTGCAGGACTCAATATACCAGTCGGCAATGCCATGCTCCCGCATCAGATCCTCCCACTCCGGTTTCAGCCCCTTGCCCTTTCGCACGCTTTCCGAAATCTTGAAGGACTGCTGAGGCTCGATGCCCGTCTGGATCAGATAAGTCATGATGTCGTCACGCACCGAAATCACATCTTTCAGGGTGGCGTCACCGCTTTCGATGTAGTCCTTGGCATTATTGAGCCACACATTGGTGCCGTGGGACAGGCCGGAAATGCGCAGCAGCTCGTCGAAGGTATGGGGATTTGTGATCTCCAGCATGCCCCGGACAAACCGGGTGCCGAACTCGGGAATGGCCACGGCCCCGGTCTTTCCGAAGGAGCCGTCGTCGTCGATCTTGAGGGCCTCCAGGGAAGTGAAGATGGACATGGTGTCCTTGTCGTCCAGAGGGATTTCCCGGGCGTTGACCCCGGTGAGATCCTCCAGAGCCTTTATCATGGTGGGATCTTCGTGTCCCAGCATATCGAACTTCAGAAGGTTCTGGTCGATGGAGTGATAATCAAAATGAGTGGTGATGATGTCGCTCTGGGGATCGTCCGCCGGACGCTGCACCGGGCAGAACTCATAAATGCTCCGGTCATTGGGCACGATGATCAGTCCGCCGGGATGCTGGCCGGTGGTTCGCTTGATGCCGGTGCATCCCACCACCAGCCGGTTTTCCTCGGCCTTCCCCGGCATCTTCCCCCGTTCCTCGTTGTATTTCTTCACAAAACCATAGGCCGTCTTGCTTTTGATGGTGCCGATGGTTCCCGCCCGGAACACATGGTCCTCCCCGAACATGCGGATCAGCTCCCGGTGGGCCCGGGACTGGTATTCACTGGAAAAGTTCAGGTCGATATCCGGGGCCTTTTCTCCGTTGAAGCCCAGGAAGGTGGCAAAGGGGATGTTGAAGCCGTCCTTGATCAGGGGCGTGCCGCACTGGGGACAGAGTTTGTCCGGCAGGTCCACCCCGCAGCCGTAGTTTGGGTCATTTGGGAAAATGGAATGCTTGCAATGGGGGCAGCGGTAGTGGGCCGGCAGGGAGTTGACCTCGGTGATGCCGGTCAAAAAGGCCACAAAGCTGGAACCCACGCTGCCCCGGGAGCCCACCAGGTAGCCGTCCTCTAAAGACTTGGCCACCAGCTTCTGGGCAATCAGGTACATCACGTCAAAGCCATTTTTGATGATGGGGATCAGCTCGGCGTCCAGCCGCTCTTTCACCAACTGGGGCAGCGGGTCGCCATAAAGCTCCTGGGCCTTCTCATTGGCCATCTGGCTGATCTCGTCGGCCGAGCCGGGGATCACCGGGGGGCATTTGTCGTCGGGCACCGGTTTGATGTCTTCGCACCAGTCTGCAATCTTGTTGGGGTTTTCCACCACCACTTCATAGGCCCGCTTCTGCCCCAGATAGGCAAATTCCCGGAGCATCTCGTCGGTGGTTTTGAAATAGAGGGGGGCCTGCTTGTCGGCGTCGGAAAAGCCCATGCCCGCCATGAGGATGGCCCGGTACTGGCTGTCCTCCGGCTCCAGGAAGTGCACGTCCCCGGTGGCTACCACCGGCTTTTGCAGGGCGTCCCCCAATTTTAGCACCGTGCGGTTGAAGTCCCGCAGCTGCTCTTCGTCCTTGGCCGTGCCGTTTTCCATCATAAACCGGTTGTTGTCAATGGGCTGGATCTCCAGGAAATCATACAGGCTGGCGATCTCCTTCAGCTCGTTCCAGGTCTTGCCCTGGACGATGGCAGAAAACAGCTCGCCGGCCTCGCAGGCCGAGCCCAGAATCAGCCCTTCCCGGTACTGCATGAGTAAGGTGGCCGGGATGATGGGATGACGCTTGAAATATTTCAGATGGGAGAAGGAGATCAGCTGGTACAGGTTCTTGAGCCCCGTGAGATTCTTCACCAGAATGATCATATGGTGGCTTCTCCGGTCCAGAGGGTCTTGTTCCCCGCCCCGGCACACATCCAGGGCGTGGTTGATCTGGGAAACCCGCTCCACCGGGGCCTTCTCCTCGATCAAAGACAGCAGGTGGTTGTAGATCTTGGCCAGCACGCCGGTGTCGTCCAGGGCCCGGTGGTGGTTGAAGGAAAGCCCTAAGTCCTCGGCCACGATATTCAGCTTGTGCCGCTTGAGATGGGGCAGCAGCACCCGGCACATCTCCACAGTGTCGATACTGCAAAACTCCCGCTGGATGCCGAACTTTTCGCACCCGGCCCGGAGGAAGGACACATCAAAGGAGGCGTTATGGGCGCAGAGGGGCCTGTCACCGGCAAACTGGAGGAAGGCCCGCAGGGCTTCCTCCTGGGAGGGGGCCCCGGTCACCATCTCATCCCGGATGCCGGTGAGCTTTGTGATCTCATAGGGCACCGGGGATGTGGGGCGGACATATGTATGGAAGGTCTCCTTCTCTTCCCCGTCCTTCACGATAATGGCGGCGATCTCGATGATCTCGCAGTTGCGGGGGCTGAGACCGGTGGTTTCCAGGTCGAATACCACGGTCTCCCCACGGAGAGGTGTGTCGCTCTTGCCCTGCACCGCCTGGCTCTTGGCCAGGTCGTTGACGAAATAAGCCTCCACGCCGTAGATCACCTTGATGTCCTGGCCCTTGCCCCGCAGCTTTTCCTGGGCGTGCATGGCGTCGGGGAAGGACTGGACCACGCCGTGGTCGGTGATGGCGATGGCCTTGTGGCCCCAGCGGGCGGCGGTCTGGATGGCCTGGGCCGTGCCCGTCAGGCCGTCCATGGAGCTCATGCAGGTGTGGAGATGCAGCTCCACCCGTTTGTTTTCCGCCTTGTCCTGGCGCAGCTTCTTTTTGGCCTCCACCACCGCCTGGGGGGAAATGACCACTTCCCGCTCAAAGGTACTATAATTGGCCACCCCCTGGACCATCACATAGGAGCCTACCTTCACCGCATCCATCAAAAGGGCGCATTCCTCATCGGGCAGCACCTTGACGCACCGCACCGAGCCATGGCCGTCGGTCATATCGAAGGTATAGATGGTTTTTCCCCGGTTATTCAGCTTCTTTTCCTCGGCGAAAAAGACCTCCCCTTCCACCGCCACCTTGCCGCTGTCCACATTGACCTCGTCCATATGGATGATGGGCCGCTGGGCCGGTTTGCCGTAAAGCACCTTGGCATCGGAGTTTTTGGGCCGGAAAATCACGCCTTCCGGCTTTTTCCGCTCCATATACCGCTTTTCCGGGGCCGGTTTCTTGGGGGCCGGTTTGGGAGAGGCGGCCGGTGCACACCGGCTTTGCTCCAAAAGGGCCTTCTGCAGAAGATCCTGCTGGCGCTTTTCAAAATCCTGGCAATGATCCGGGAAGTCCTTGCCTTCCCGCACTTCCACCGGGGAGGAAAGCCCCAGTTCCCGCTGCAAAAACAGCTGCAGCGGCTCCCGCAGCTCCTGGGCCCGGGGAAGCCACTGCTGGGGGGCGTCGATGATCAGGGCACCCTTTTCCTCCTGGAAGCGGAGACAGTCTCCCGCCGCCGCCATGGAGGGATAGCGGGCCCGCAGCCGGTGGCGGCAATAATCCACTGCCGCCTGATCCAGCTCATGGAGCTGATAGCGCACCTGAAGATGGGCTTTTTTCAGGCCGTAAGCCCGGCGGATGCAAGTTTCCCCGGCCTGAAGGGAGCTGTCCGGAAGCAGATCGGGCAAAAGCAGGGACACTTCCAATGTGTTCTCCTTCCGGCTGACCTCAATGCCCTGGACCTGGGCCTTTGCCAGGGGGCCCCCTTCAAAATCGCATTTGCCGAAGAGCTGCTGTAAGGTGGCGCTCATATCTGTTCACCGGTCAGGCGACTGACTTCTTTGGCCAGGGCATCGGCGATCTCATGGGCCGGGACTTTATAGAGGATCTCCCCTTTGGAAAAGAGCAGCCCTTCCCCTTTGCCGCAGGCCACCCCCAGATCGGCCTGGCGGGCCTCCCCGGGGCCGTTGACGGCGCAGCCCATCACCGCCACGGTGATGCGGCTTTTCAGCCCGGACAGGCGCTGCTCCACCTCTTCGGCGATGGGGATCAGATCCACCTGGGTACGGCCGCAGGTGGGGCAGGACACCAAAGTGGCCCCTTCCTGGTTCAATCCCAGGGCTTTGAGAATGTCTTTGGCGGCATAGACCTCCCGCACCGGGTCGGCGGTGAGGGACACCCGCAGGGTGTCGCCGATATCATCCAGCAGCAGCGCCCCGAAGGCCGCCGCCGATTTCAGGGTGCCCATATACCGGGTTCCCGCCTCGGTGACCCCCAGATGAAGGGGATAATCGGTCTTTTCCGCCATCAGCCGGTAGGCGGCAATGTTGGTTTTCACATCGGAGGATTTGAGGGAAATGCAAATGTCGTCAAAATCCCACCGGTGGAGCTTTTCCACATGGGACAGGGCGCTCTCCACCAGGGCTTCCGCCGTGGGAGCGCCGTACTTCCGGAGAATCTCCTTTTCCAAAGAGCCGCCGTTGACGCCGATGCGGATGGGGATACCCTGCTTGCGGCAGGCCCGCACCACTTCCCCCACCTTCTCATCAGAGCCGATGTTGCCCGGGTTGATGCGCACTTTGTCGGCCCCTTCCTCGGCGGCCCAGATGGCGGCCTTGTAGTCAAAGTGGATGTCGGCCACCAGGGGCAGAGGGGAATCCTGGCGGATGCGCCCAAAGGCCCGGGCGGCCTTTTCATCGGGCACAGTGAGCCGGGCCACATGGCATCCGGCCTCTTTCAGCCGGTGAAGCTGGCAGAGGGTGGCTTCCACATCGGTGGTTTTGGTGTTGGCCATGGATTGAATGCTGAGGGGGGCACCGCCCCCAATGGCCACACCCCCCACCATGATCTGTTTGGTTTTTCTTTCCATAGTCTTTACCCCGCGATCAGACGCACGATGTCGTTATAGGTGACGAAAATGAACAGGCCGAAGATGAGGGCCAGCCCGGCCAGCTGCACGGCCCCTTCGAATTTGGGCGGCACCGGGCGGCGGATAATTGCCTCGATGAGCAGGAACAGAATCTTGCCGCCATCCAGCCCGGGAATGGGCAGCAGGTTCATAATGGACAGGTTGATGGACAAAAATGCCACGAAATACCACATATCCAGCGCCGAGG
The DNA here is from genome assembly GCF_016901775.1 of Intestinimonas butyriciproducens. GTDB lineage: Bacteria > Bacillota > Clostridia > Oscillospirales > Butyricicoccaceae > Pseudobutyricicoccus. The sequence goes on along the minus strand of NZ_JACJKW010000011.1, from coordinate 10,196 downwards.
TCTTGGCCCGGTTGCTGATCTCACTGGCGATGCCCACGGTGCCCATCACATCATCCTTCTGAACCTGGCCCCGGAAGATCTGCTTCAGGCCCTCTGTCACCGACTGCATGAAGCTGCCGGCGTTGTTCAGGCTGTACCGGAGCTTCGCGCCCACGGTGGCCTTTTCGGTGACGAAGTTCATGCCATAGCGCAGGCTGGTGCCCCCCTGTGAGTCGGAATACTCCTGCTTTACAAGCTCCACATCCGAAAGCTCCACCTTTTCCCCATCCCGCCGAAGGGTGATGTCATAGGGCTCCCCGGCTCCCAGTTCCAAAGCGGTCATCACATCCCCATAGAGGAAGATGTGGAAGTCGTTGATTTTGAGAAGCTCATCCCCTTCCTGGATGCCGTTTTCCCCGCCTGCGGGGAAGTTTTCTTCCAGGGATGCCACGACGGGGGTGGGCAGGGCCTGGGCCGGCCACAGGGTGATGACGATGAGCAAAAGGCCTGTGAGGAAGTTCATCACAGAGCCCGCCGCCGAAATGGCAAACCGGCGGGGCAAAGTGGCCGCCTGAAAAGAGCCGGTCTGGTCCTCCACTTCGTTGCCCTCTTCGTCAAACTCCCCTTTCATCACAACGCTTCCCCCCAAAGGCAGAAGGCGGATGGCATAAAGGGTGCCTTTCCACTCCTTTTTCACGATGGCCGGGCCGAAACCGATGGAAAACCGGTAAACGGTGACCCCGGAGAGCTTGGCGGCCACAAAGTGCCCCAGCTCATGGACAAACACGATCAGACCAAATACCAAAACCGCGATGAGAATGGACAAAAAATATCACCTGTTCTTCATTATAGTTCGTTATAGTAATAGGCGGAGTGACGCCGGTCCCGTGTCGGGACGGCCAAACAGTGCTGCCGCACCGGGCAACAGAAACTAGCTGAATCATTCACCTAGCTTCACAATCCCACCGGCAGCGTTCGCTGCCACCTCCCTTTGCACAAGGGAGGCTTCTTTGCTGCCCGGCACCGGATCGACCTTCGTTCTATTGCTTAGCGCGGCAGCGCAATATGGGAGCCCAGGCACTGGGCGCGGACGGCGCGGTCGATTTCCAGAATTTCTTCAATCGTTGGATTTTCCCGGAAGGGCTGATCCTGCAGGGCCTGGGCGCACATCTCATAAATATCCAAAAACCCGATCTTGCCTTCCAGGAACAGCGCCACCGCCACCTCGTTTGCCCCGTTGATGACCGCTCCCCGGTCTCCCCCCTGGCGAATGGCATCTTCGCACAGACCAAGACAGGGGAAATTTTCCCGGTCGGGCTTCTGGAAGGTCAGCGCACCAATCTGTGTCAAGTCCAGGGGCTTGATAGCCCCCTCCTGCCGCTGGGGCCAGGTGAGTGCCAGCTGAATGGGCAGGCGCATATCCGGCTCGGACAGCTGGGCCATAACGCAGCCGTCTCTGAACTCCACCGCCGAATGGAGAATGCTCTCCCGGTGCACCAGCACCTCCACCTGCTCCGGTGCAAGGCCAAAGAGCCACACCGCTTCCATCACCTCAAAGCCCTTGTTCATCATGGTGGCCGAGTCCACGGTGATCTTCTTCCCCATGCTCCAGTTGGGATGGCGCAGGGCCTCTTTTGCCGTCATCCCCCGCAGCTCCTCCCGGCTTTTGCCGAAAAAGGGCCCGCCGGAGGCGGTGAGCAGCACCCGCCGCACTTCCTCCAGGGGTCTATTTCCCATGGACTGGAAAATGGCCGAGTGCTCGCTGTCCACCGGCAGAATGGAAACCCCCTTCTTCTGGGCCAGCTCCATCACCCGGGCCCCGCCGCACACCAAAGACTCCTTGTTGGCAAGAGCCAGGGTGTGCCCCGCTTCCAGAGCCGCCACCGTGGGCTGTAGCCCTGCCACCCCCACCAGGGCGTTGAGCACCATATCGCACTCTTCCATGGAAGCCGCTTCCAAAAGCCCTTCTTCCCCGTAGGAAACCCGGACATCGGTATCGGCCAGGCGGCCTTTCAGCTCCCAGGCCGCCTGCTCCTCCCCCAGCACCGCCAGGCGAGGGCGAAACCGGCGCACCTGCTCTTCCAGCAGCCGGGCGTTTGTCCCGGCGGTGAGGGCGGTGACGGCATACTGCTTTTCATCCCGGCTCACCACATCCAGGGCCTGGGTGCCGATGGAGCCGGTGGAACCCAACAGGGCAATGCGTTTCATAGCCGTTTTCTCCTTTTGTTAAATGGCGCTGGTGAAGTGGAGCAGAATTTCAAACAAAGGCGCGGTAAAGATGACGCTGTCGAACCGGTCCAGCACGCCGCCGTGACCGGGCATGATGTTGCCATAGTCCTTGATGCCGGTCTTTCTCTTGATGAGGGACAGAGCCAGATCCCCCAGCATTCCGGCCAGGCTCCCCACCACTCCGGCGGCACTGAGAAGCAGGTAATTGGGCTCCACGCCCAGCTTGTTTCCGGCAAAATAGCCGAAGATGCAAAGGCCCGCAACGGCGCCGATGACGCCGCCCACGGCCCCTTCCACCGTCTTTTTGGGGCTGACCTGGGGGATCAGCTTATGCTTGCCGAAGAGCATCCCGAACACCAGAGCCAGGCTGTCGCTGCACCAGGCGGCAAGGAACGGCAAAAGCACATACACCTTGCCGTTTTCATGCTGAAGCAGGATGCGCATGACGCCGCTGAGCAAAAAAGGAATGGTGATCGCCCCCAGATAGGCATGGGCGATCTGCTCGGCGGTGATGCGCTGGGGATGGAGAATGGCCCACAGGAACACCAGAAGGGTGAACACATAGAGCAGGGGCAGGATGTAGTACATATCATAGTTGCTGGCGGCGGGCACCAAAAAGGCGGCGATGCAGCAAATGGGCAGCAGCGGACTGCCTTTCAAAAGGCCGGTGTTGTGCAAAAACTCATAGGCCGCCAGGGCGCAAAGCAGGCTGAAGGCCAGCAGCGTCACCCATTGGGGCGCCCAATAGACCACGGCAATAAACAGCAAAACGCCCACCAGGGCGGAAATGACCCGTACTTTCATCGGGAAAGACCCCCATATCTTCTGTTTCTCTTCTGAAATTCTGCGATGGCTTTGTAGATTTCCTCCCTCCCGAAATCGGGCCAGAGGGTATCGGTGAAGTAAAATTCACTGTATGCGCACTCCCAAAGAAGGAAGTTGGAAATGCGCATTTCTCCGCCGGGCCGCACCAGCAGATCGGGGGGCGGCACATCATGGCAGTACATCCGCCCTTCCAGCTCTTTTTCCCCGATGTCTTCGGGGGAAAGTCTGCCCTCCAGGCAGTCCTGGGCCAGGGCCCGGGCGGCCCGAAGGATCTCATCCCGGCCGCCGTAATTCAGGCACACATGAACCTGCATGCCGGTACACTGTTTGGAAAGCTCGTCGGTCTGGTCGATGAGCTTTCGCAGCTTGGGCGACAGAGGGCTCAGGTCCCCCCAGAAATCCAGCTGGATGTTGTTTTCCACCAGTTCCCGGATGGAACGCCGGAGGTATTTTTCCAGAAGGCCCATGATGGCCGAGACCTCTTCCAGGGGCCGCTTCCAGTTTTCGGTGGAAAAGGCGTAGACCGTCATGTGCTCGACGCCCAGTTCCGCCAAAATCTCTGCGGCCTTGTGGAAACTTTCGCTTCCCGCCGAGTGTCCGGCGGTACGGGGCAGGCCCCGTTTCTGGGCCCACCGGCCGTTGCCGTCCATGACGAAGGCAATGTGCCGGGGTATGTTTTCTTTGTCAAAGGGCAATGGCCCCGTTTCCTTGTTCATCGTATCCACCTATTGTTGATTCTTTGCTTTTGCCGGTCCCGTGTCGGGACGGCCATACTCTCTTTGCCCGGGTCAACACAACCGGTCCGGTGGCCGGACGGCCAAGCGGTGCTGCCGCACCCGATCACACAACCAGCTTTCGTTCCACTGCCCAGCGCGGCAGCGGTCCCGTGTCGGGACGGCCATACTCTCTTTGCCCTGGGGCATCCAACCGGTCCGGTGGCCGGACGGCCATACTCTCTTCGCCCGGGTCAACACAACCGGCCAAGGCAAAGAAAGGAACGGGTCCAGCGTCACGCTGGTCCGGTGGCCTGACGCTGCAAAAATTCCCCGGGAACCGGGGAATTTTGTTTTGTATCGTAGCCTTTTCCATGGCCCTTGGCCGCCCAGGCACCGGATCAATCCCACCGGCGGCATTCGCCGCCACCTCCCTTTGCACAAGGGAGGCTTCTTTGCCCCATTGCATCGGGTCAGCCTTTTCCATGGCGCTTGGCCCCTACCGGGCCCCGCCGGGAGGCGCGAAAAGGGTCGGGGAAGTCCGGTGGCCGGACAGCCAAGCGGTGCTGCCGCACCCCATCACGCAACCGGCCTGAGTACTATTGCCCAGCGCGGCAGCGCAGGTTGGGTGCAGCGTCACGCTGCTAGATTTCGAGAAGTTCCTTTTCCTTTTTGGCGCTTTCGGCTTCCACTTCCTTGATGAACTTGTCGGTCAGGTTCTGGATGTCCTTCTCGGCGATCTTGTAGTCGTCCTCGGTCATCTCGGAAGCCTTCTTCTGGGCCTTGAAATCGTCCATGGCATCCCGGCGCACATTGCGGATGGCCACCTTGGCCTCCTCGGCGTACTTGCTCACCTGTTTTGTCAGCTCGCGGCGGCGCTCCTCGGTAAGGGGCGGGAAAGTCAGCCGGATGGCTTTGCCGTCGTTCTGGGGGGTGATGCCGATGTCAGAAGCCAGAATGGCCTTCTCAATGCCCTTGAGCACCGAAGAGTCATAGGGCTGGATCAGCAGGCTGTGGGGATCGGGGGACGAGATATTGCCCACCTGCTGCACCGGAGTCTGGACGCCGTAATAATCCACGGTCACTTTGTCCAGCACAGCGGCGTTGGGCCGGCCTGTGCGGATGGTGGTAAATTCGTGCTTGAGCACATCCACCGTTTTCTGCATTTTGTCCTGATACGCTTGATATTGATTGCTCATTTTTTATTCCTCCCCTATTACCGAGCCAATATGCTCGCCTTTTAACACTTTGATGATATTTTCAGGGTCCTTGATGGCAAAAACCAACACCGGGATATTGTTGTCCATGGACAGGGATGTGGCGGTGGAGTCCATCACCTGGAGCCGGTTTTTCAGCACATCGGTGTACTTGATGGATTCGATCTTCTTGGCCTGCGGATTCTTGGCCGGATCGGAGTCATAGATGCCATCGATGTTCTTGGCCAGCAGAATGGCGTCGGCATTGATCTCGGCGGCCCGCAGCGCCGCTGCGGTATCGGTGGAGAAGAAGGGATTGCCTGTGCCGCAGGCAAAGATGACCACTCTTCCCTTTTCCAGATGCCGGATGGCTTTCAGCCGGATATAGGGCTCGGCGATCTTGTTCATATCGATGCCGGTCTGCACCCGCACCACGACGCCCTGCTTTTCCAGCACATCGGCAAAGGCCAGGGCATTGATGGTGGTGGCCAGCATACCCATGTGGTCGGCCCGGGTGCGTTCCATATCCTTGCCGTCCTTGAGGCCCCGCCAGAAGTTGCCGCCGCCTACCACGATGCCGATCTGCACGCCCATGTCAATGCATTCCCGCACCACTTCGGCGATGGATTCCAGCACATCGAAATTGATCCCCCGATGGCCTTCGGCGTCCCCGGCCAGGGCTTCGCCGCTGACCTTGAGAAGCACACGCTTGTATTTCAGTGTTTCCATACTATCCCCCGCTTTTGATTTTCTTCTATTTTAAACTATTTCCGCCATTTTGAAAAGCCGTTTTCCCGTTATTTTTGGTTTATTTACAATCGCCCCTGTTTCCCCTGCTTCCATAGGTATGTTTCCTCTCCCTTGTCCCATGCTCATGCTTCCTTTGATTGCCCTGCGCAGTATGGGTGCGGGGCCACCCCACCGCTGCCGCGCTAGGCAGTTGAACGAAAGCCGGTTGGAGTTTCCTGGCTTCACAATCCCCCCTGCATGGCCCTGCCATGCTGCCCCCCCTTTGCACAAGGGGGGCTTTTTCTTTGCCCAGGCGAACACAACTGGCAAAGGCAAAGAAAGTTATGGGTCCAGCGTCACGCTGGCCCCGCCTGGGGCGCGAAAAAGGTCGGGGAAGTCCGGTGGCCGGACGGCCAGGCGGTGCTCCCGCACCAAATAGCATAACAAAACCAAACGCAAAAAAGCTCTCCTGCACAGCAGGAGAGCTTTTTTCTTTGCATAAAACCCAAACACGGAAGCGATCCACCCTCTATTGCCCAGCGCGGCAGCGCAATATGGGTGCAGCGTCACGCTGCTTGCCGGGCGCGGCAGCGCAGTATGGGAGCGGCGACACGCCGCTCACCAGATTTCCGGTTTGGCGTCGGCGGGCAGGGCGTTGGGATAGGTCTCCCCGTCCAGATCCTCCAGCCAGGCTTTTTTGGCCTGCTCCACCAGATCTGGGTCTGTGAGGAAGTCATAGGCCGTGGCCGCCATGACCTTTGCCGCAAAGAGCATCCCCTTGTGAGCCACGGGGCCCTTGCCCTGGGCCACCACCTGCCAGGCATGGCCGGGAGTACCGGCACACCAGGTAACGGCGTTGAACTGGCCGGTGGGCACCACCCAGCTCACATCACCCACATCGGTGGAGCCTTTGCCGCCGCCCAGGTTCTTTTCCACCAGGAAATCGAACAGGGGCTTTTCCAGAACCTTGCCGCTGTCCTTTCCACAGAGCTTCTTGGCGGTGTCCTTCAGGTTTGCTTTATCCAGATCGGTGATGACCTCCTGGAACTTCTTGGCATATTCCAGCTCCTCATCGGTGTAGCCGATGGGCAGCAGCTCCTTCATATGTTCGCCCAGTTTTTCGCTGATCACATCGTTGGCGTGGTAGTCGGAATAGGCGGCCACCTGGCGGATGTCCACGGTGGTGCCGGTGATGAGGGCGGCGCCACGGGCGCAGTCGTTCACCCGCTCAAACAGCTCCTTCACCTGGGTGACCTTGGGGGCCCGGATGGCATAAAGCACCTGGGCCTCGGACTGCACCACATTGGGGGCGGTGCCGCCGGTGTTGATGATGGCGTAATGAATGCGGGCCTCGTCGATCATATGCTCCCGCATATAGTTGACGCCCACATCCATGATCTCCACCCCGTCCAGAGCGGAGCGGCCCAGGTGAGGCGCACCGGCGGCATGGGCGGATTTGCCATGGAAGGTGTAGAAGACCCGGAAGTTGGCCAGGGAGCCGGAAGGGGTCACCTGGTTCATCCAGCCGGGATGCCATGTGATGGCAATATCGCAGTCGGCAAAGGCGCCATCCCGCACCAGGAATGCCTTGCCGCCGGCATTTTCTTCGGCGGGGCAGCCATAATAACGGATGGTGCCGGGCAGATTCTTTTCTGCCATGTATTCCTTCAGGGCCACAGCAGCCGCCAGGGATGCGGTGCCCAGGAGGTTGTGGCCGCAGCCGTGGCCGTCGCCCCCCTCCTGCAAGGGACAGCGGCAAGGCTCGTCGGCTTTCTGGCTCAGGCCGCTGAGGGCGTCATATTCCCCCAGCAGGGCGATCACCGGTTTGCCGCTGCCGTATTCGGCGGTAAAGGCGGTGTCCTCCCCGGCAATGCCCCGTTTCACCCGGAAGCCCTGCTGCTCCATGTAAGCAGCCTGGCGCTCAAAGGAACGGAACTCCTGGAACCGGGACTCGGCAAAGCCCCAGATGTCATCGCTGATGGAGATGAATTCGTCACTCCGGTTCTGGATCAGCCGGCTCAGGTCTTGGGTATGGCTCATGGTATCTTCCCTCCTGCAAGTTTTTTCTGCACTTAATACTATATACTATAAACCTCTTCTTCCCCTTCTTGCAAGGCGGAGGGAAGGAAAAAAACCAGCGCCAAAACTGTGTAATTTGCCCAGCGGCGAGCCGCCGCTGGCAAAACTCGCTGAAGGCTGTATGCGCTGCTGCGCCTTCCTGCTCCGGCACTGGCGAGCCAGCACCGGTAGGGGCCTGGGTGCAATCTTAGCCCAATGCCACAGAAAAGCCGGTTGCATCCACTTGGCCCCGGCAGGGACTCCGCCTGGGGCGCGAAAAAGGTCGGGGAAAAACCTAGTTTTTCCCCGAGAGCCAGGGGCGGCGTCACCTACCGTCCTGCAAGTTATTTTGGCCTTGCGCCAAAATAACACGCCGCCAATGCGCCAGGAGGGGCCCGGCGGCTTGCGCCGGGAAGAAGCCTGGAGCAGCCTTCGCCGCAGCGAAGGCTCTGGCTCGCTGGTGGACAAACAGATGTTCGTATGTTATAATGACCACAATGCACAAACATCTGTTCGAATTTCCTCATGCAAAGGAGGTCTCCACTGTGGACCTGCTCCAGAAACTCCAGATCCTGGCCGATGCCGCTAAATACGATGTGGCCTGCACCTCCAGCGGTACCCAGGGCCGGAAGATCCCCGGCGGCATTGGTTCCTGCGCCGCCCAGGGCATCTGCCATACCTTTTCCGCCGACGGCCGGTGCATTTCCCTGCTGAAAGTGCTGCTTTCAAACGACTGCGCCTATGACTGCCGCTACTGCGTCAATCGCCGGTCGGCCCCCTCCCCCCGGGCCTCCTTCACCCCCCGGGAGCTGGCCCAGCTCACCATGGACTTTTACCGCCGCAACTACATCGAAGGCCTGTTCCTCAGCTCGGCCGTGCGGGGCTCCCCCGACGAGACCGCCGAACAAATGATCGAAACCCTGCGCATTCTCCGCCAGGAATACCGCTTCGCCGGGTACATCCATGCCAAAGCCATCCCCGGCTGCGACAGCCGCCTGATTGCCCTCTTGGGCCTTCTGTGCGACCGGATGAGCATCAACATCGAGCTGCCCTCCCAGGCCTCCCTCACCCGGCTGGCCCCCCAGAAGAGCAAGGCGGGCATCCTGGGCCCCATGGGCCAGATCGCCGGGCGCATCCAGGAAAACCGGCGGGATCTCACGGTCTACCGCCACGCCCCCGCCTTTGCTCCGGCGGGCCAGAGCACCCAGATGATGGTGGGAGCCACAGGGGAATCGGATTTGCAGATCCTTCAGCTCACCCAGGGCCTTTACCAGAAATATCAGCTGAAACGGGTGTTCTTTTCGGCCTATCTGCCCATGGTGGCCGACGAACGCCTGCCCGCCCTGGATACCCCGCCGCCCCTGCTGCGGGAGCACCGTCTCTACCAGGCCGACTGGCTGCTCCGTTTCTACGGCTTCACCGCCGGGGAGCTGCTTTCCCAGGACGCACCCCACCTGGACCCCCGACTGGACCCCAAATGCACCTGGGCTTTGCGCCATCTGGATTGGTTCCCCCTGGAAGTGACCACCGCCCCCTATGAAATGCTGCTGCGTGTGCCCGGCATCGGGGTGCGCTCGGCCCGGCGCATTGTCAGCACCCGCCGCCACTGTCCCCTCACCTTTGAGGGGCTGAAAAAACTGGGGGTGGTGATGAAACGGGCCCGGTACTTCATCACCTGCCGTGGCAAGCCCCTGGAAAGGCTGGCCTACGCCCGGGAGCCTTTGGAACAGGCCCTGCTTTTCCAAAGGCTGCGGGAAGGCCCCAACCCCTACCAGCAGCTGTCCCTGTTCGATCCCCCCGCCCCGCTTCATGGAAAAAAGGAGGAAAATCTGTTATGTCCCGCTCCGATGTAGTCTATTATTATGACGGCAGCTTCTATGGCTTCCTCACCGGCGTTTTTGACGCCTTTGACCTAAAAGAAGAACCGGCCCTCTTCCTCTCCCAGGAGGAAGGGGAGCAGCCTTTGCTTTTTGAAAGCCATTTTGTGGAAACAAACCCTCAGAAGGCCCGGCGTGTGCTGCGGGGCGTGCAGCGCACCCTGGGAAACCGGGGCATGGAGCTTGTGCGCCAGGGCTTTCTCACCTGCCTGCCCCAGCGGGAATATCTGCTGCTGAAATTCCTGCGCCAGGGCTTTCAGGAAGGGCCCCGGATTCTGGCCCAGCAGACCAGGGAACCTTTGTGCACTCTGCTCTCGGCCACCCAGAAGGCCCGGAACGAAGCCCATCTGCTCTGCGGCTTTGTCCGCTTCGAACGCTGCGAAACCGGGGTCTATGTAGCCCGTATCCGGCCCAAAAACCAGGTCCTGCCCCTGATCAGCCGGTTTTTCTGCACCCGCTTTTTCTTCCAGCCCTTCCTCATCTGGGACCTGACTCACCAGATGGTGCTGCTCCACCAGCCCAAAAAACGCCCCCGCATCCTGCCTCTGGACAACCTGGAAATGCCCGCCCCCTCCCCCGAGGAAGCAGAG
>NZ_JACJKW010000002.1 GCF_016901775.1 Intestinimonas butyriciproducens | reverse complement strand
TCTTAAATTCTGGCGTGTATCGTTTGTTTGGTATTCCTTTTGGCATAATGAAGCACCCCACTTGTTATCCAGTATATCATACTGTCTAACAAATGGGGTGCAGTTCAAGCGGGGTCTCTTTTTTATTGTTTTTCCTACGGAGAGGATGGCGTCACCGTGGTTCCCGGATCCTGGTTATCGTCGGGATCGGGAGGCACCTCCGGATCGGTGGTCTCCCCTCCCCCCTCCGGATCGTCGGGATCGGTGGGATTGTCGGGATCATCCGGGTCGGTGGGATTATTGGGATCATCGGGATCGGTGGGGTTGTTGGGATCGTTTGGATCGGTGGGGTTATTGGGGTCATTGGGATCGGGCTCCACCGGAGCATTCCCGTCATTTTCCGCATTGTGCACTATGCAGGTGTGATTGGGCGATTCCTCACCGCTGGCGGCAGGATAGCCGCTGGAATCGCTGCCGGGCAGCACATAGCCTCCATCCGAGACCCGCACGCCGGAAATGGGGAAACTGCGGTCGATGCGCAGCATGCCCACTGTGGCCACATCTCCCACCGGACAGAACTCATTGGCCAGCTGTCCGGTCTGGGTGTCGATCTGAGCGGCCACATGCATATCGCAGCTGGCCGTGGGCACATCCTCTGCCGCCACACGGGCCGAGATCACCCGGCTGCCCCGGATATCGCTGCTGCAATACTCCGTGGGCTTGAGACCGCTGTCGGCGCAGACATACACCGTCTTCATAACCGTCTTCCGTTCAAATTCGGCATTGGGCAGATCGGCATGCACATCTTCCATCACATCTTTCCAAATGGCCAGAGCCGGGTTGGTGCTCACGCCCTTGACCACCTGGGGCGCATCATAGCCAAACCACACAGCAGCGGTATAATAAGGGGTCATGCCCACAAACCAACGGTCGTAATCATCGTCGGTGGTACCGGTCTTACCGCCGGTCTCGATGCCCTGGATCTTGGCCCGTGCGCCGGTGCCCTGGGGGCCGGTGACCACATTCACCAGCAGATCCAGCATATAGTCGGCGGTTTTCTGGCTCATGGCCTCCACCGTCTCGCCGGTGTTGTCCAAAATCACATTGCCCTGGGAATCATAAACCTTGGTATAGACCTTGGGCTCGTTGTAATAACCGTAGTTGCCAAAAGCGGCATAGGCCGCAGTCATATCCAGCACAGAAACGCCGTCGGTCAGACCGCCCAGAGCCAAAGGCGCCAGGCCCTTGTCGGACACCGTGCTGGTGTTGCCCTTTTTGTCGGTGACGGTACGTCCCCCTTCCAAGGGCAGACCCAGCTTTTCTGTGGCAAAGTTAAAGGAAGCATCCACACCCATCTGTTGGACCAAATCCACAGGGATGGTATTGTTGGAAACCGCTACCGCCTTTTTCACTGTCATACGGCCTTGCCACACGCCCCCATTGGTGGAGTTTTTGGGCCAGCCAGAACTCTTGATGGAGAAATCCTGGGGCACATCGTCCAGCACAGACGCAGGGGTGATCAGCCCCATCTCCAAAGCCGGAGCATAGACGCTCACCGGCTTGATGGAAGAACCGGGAGAACGGTTGGTTCTGGTGGCTCGGTTGAGCACCAGGTTGCCCTCCTTCTCACCTCGTCCGCCATAAAGGGCCTTCACTTCACCGGTATGCTGGTCCATAATGACCATGGCGCACTGGGGCATGGTGCCGTCCTTGCCCAGCACGCCGGGCAGGTTGTCCTCATCCTGAAACACAGCGTCCATCTTGGCCTGAACATTGGGATCGATGGTGCTGACGATGCGCAGGCCGCCGGTATAGACCATCTGGCGGGCCACCGCCTGGCTGTAGCCCTTTTCCTCCATCAGGTCCTCCACCACGCTGGTAAAGACCTCATCCACAAAATAGGACCAGACCTGCTCGTCCTCTTCTTCTTCGGTGGGCTCATAGAGCACCAGTTCCTGGGCCATAGCCTCATTCTTCTCTTCTTCAGAGATATAGCCGTATTTGTACATCTGCTCCAGCACCAGGTCCCGCCGCTCCTTGTTGAACTCGGGGAAACGCACCGGGTCATATTTATAGGGGTTTTTGGTAATGCCTGCAATGGCCGCGCATTCCACCAGGGTCAGCTGGGAAGGCTCTTTGCCAAAATAGGTCTGGGCCGCTGCCTTGACGCCATAGGCATTCTGCCCCAGATAGATGGTGTTGAGATAAAACTCCAGGATGTCGTCCTTTTCGTATTTATCCTCCAGCTCCAGGGCCCGCATGATTTCTGTGATCTTCCGCTTCACCGAAGTCTCATCGTCGCCGGTGATGTTTTTGATCAGCTGCTGGGTGATGGTGGAACCGCCGCCGAAGTTGTCCCGGAAGGGCACAACATAGTTGAGGGCCGCGCCGATGGAGCGTTTCCAATCCACGCCGCCATGCTCATAAAAGCGGTTGTCCTCGATGGCCACAAAAGCCTGCTGAAGCTGGGGCGATATCTCATCCATATCGGCCCAGATCCGGTTTTCGCTGCCATGGAGTTCCTCCAGCACCTGCTCGTTGCCCTCGCTGTCGATGTAGGTGACAAAGCTGGTAAAGTTCAGCCGGAAGTCATCCAGATTGATATCGATGGTGGGATTGATATACTTGTTCACATACAGGGCGAAGGCCATGCCGCAGATGGCCACGGTGGTGATGGCGACGAGCACCGTGGACAGCAGCACAAAGGGAATGGGACGCATACCGAATACACGGCGCTTTTTCCGTTTTTTCCGCTTTTTCCGCTGGTTTTCCTGGGGCGCGCCTTCATTGGGAGTGAGTTGCTTATCCAAAGATCCGTTCTCCTTTCGCCGGGGTGTGGGAGAATGGCCCTGAGGCCTTCCCGGGTATCTTGCTGATTGAGACGAATGGGGCGGGGCATTTGTTCCCTGCCCAGATACAATAATCGGTTTACATTATAACATAGATTCGGGAAAAAATCCAAAACTTTTGTATAAAGCCCTCCATACATGGAAAAAATAAGCAGCAGATAAACCGGAAAGGTGGAATCGCAATGACCGCTGCCAAAAGCCGTTTTTTTATTCTGGGGGGCCTGATTTCCGTCTCCCTGGCCATGGGGATGGCCGCCCTCGTTTCTTCCCGTCCCGAAGAGGCTTCCCCCCTCCAGACCGTCTCCCATCAAAACCAGCAGGTGGAGGTACAGCCGGCGGAAAAGGTCCTTTATCAATATGTGGTGCGGGATTACCAGGGAAAAATCGCCGTCTATTCCTCCATGGAATCCCTGACGCCTCAGTATGTCACCGATTTTGATACAGCCGTTCTGCCCCTGAAGGACCGGGAAATGCTGAAAGAAGGCATCGGCCTTCGCAATCAGGAAGAGCTTCAGATGCTGCTGGAGGATTACGGCAGCTGAAAAGGGATATTTTCAATAAAAGTTCCCCTTTTTATCGCCCTTTTCGATAGAACCCTCCCTTTGATTGACGGGAAAAAAACCGGCTGTTATAATGAAATCAGGAGACAGGGCCTTTGCCCTTGTCCGGATTTTTTGAAACTGGAGGGTTCCCCAATGTATAAAGTCGATGCCCGGGGCGAAGCCTGCCCCAAGCCTGTCCTCATGACCAAGGCCGCCGTGCAGAACGGTGAAGAAGAGATCCAGACCCTGGTGGACAACCCCACCGCCGTGCAGAACCTGAGCCGTTTTGCCGCAAGCGTGGGCTATACCCATGAGAGCCAGGAGGAAAACGGTGTTTACACCGTCACCCTGAAAAAAGACCCCAATGCCGATGTGCAGAAGGCCGAGGCCTATGAAGACCGTTCCTGGTCCATTTTCTGCACCGAAAACCGTATCGGTTCTGCCGACAACGAGCTGGGCCACAACCTGATCAATATGTATTTCTACACCCTGACCCAGATGGACACCCCGCCCTCTGTCATTGCCTTTATGAACGAAGGCGTCATGCTGCCCTGTGAAAACCAGCAGATCGTGGACAGCCTGAAAACACTGATGGAAAAAGGCACCCGGGTGATGGTCTGCGGCACCTGCCTGAATTTCTTCGGCATCACCGACAAACTCCAGTGCGGCACTGTGAGCAATATGTATGAAATTCTGGAAGCCGTCACAGCCTGCGGCAAAATGATGCGCGTCTGATGGAGCGGACAGAATTTTATGTGATCTCCTTTGAAAACACCCACTCGGCCATGGAGGCCCAGAAGATCCTCCGGCCCCATTATTCCATCACCGTCATCCCCACTCTGCGGGAAGTATCCCAAAGCTGCGGCATCTCGGTGATGCTGCCCGAAATGAACCAGCAGGAGGCCATCGCCGCGGCCAACAGCCTGGGAATGGAAAAAGGGATGTTTCAGCTGTATTTTGCCAAAGGAGACAAAAACCACCGCCAGGTGGAAGCCATTCAGATCTGATCTGCAAAAGTCCTTGGGAAGCCACCCTTCCCAAGGACTTTTTTCCATGCCGGAAAAGCGGCCTTTGCCGCTTTTCCGAGTTTTTGCAAGGGGATACATGCACGCCTTCGGCCCGCACTTGCCCTTTGAGAAGTGCAAAAAGCCACGCACAAGTCGCGGCTTTTTGCGGATTGATGAAGGACTGGGCAAGCGTCTCTCTCCAATCAAATCAGTTTTAGAACAGTTTGAAATGCCTTAGAAATCCAGACTTCCCAAAGACTTTTTTCGCCTATACCTTGCCAGGAAGCTATTTTTGATTTATGATAAATGAGGTTTGCTTTCATTTGAAAAAGAGAGGATTTTGGTTATGGATTTCAGTCTGCACGCACTGCTCATCGTCTGCCCATTGGTGTTTTTATCCGGATTTGTGGATTCGGTGGCCGGAGGAGGCGGACTAATCTCCATTCCCGCCTATGTTTTTGCCGGCCTGCCTATGATCAATGCCTATGGCTGCAATAAGTTTTCCGCCGCATTGGGTACCTGTGTCTCCTCCTTCAAATATTTCAAAAGCGGCAATGTGCATCTGAAAACCGCCTTATACAGCGCCGTTGGCGCCCTGATCGGCGCCTGGATGGGCTCTCAGCTGGCCATGGTGCTGGAAGACCGGGTGCTGCGTATGTGCCTGATGGTAATCCTGCCGGTGGCCGGTGTCTTTATCCTCATCAACCGGAAGTTCGGGGAAAACGAGGACGAACACGAAAAGGTAAAGCTGCTCTATCCCAAGGCCTTTGTCATCGGCCTGTTTCTGGGGGCCTATGACGGTTTCTTCGGCCCCGGCACTGGCACCTTCCTCATCATCCTGTTCTGCATGGTGCTGCGTCTGCCCATCGTCACAGCTTCCGGCAACGCCAAGCTGACCAACCTGGCGTCCAACATCGCTTCGGCGGTGGCCTATCTTCTGGGAGGAAAGGTGCTTTTCTGGCTGGCCGTGCCCGCTGCCTGCTGCACCATCGCCGGAAACTGGCTGGGCGCCCATCTGGCCATCAAAAACGGCGCCAAGTTCATCCGCCCCATCATTGCTTTGGTCATCGTGCTGCTGATGATCAAAGTGGTGACCGAGCTGTTTTAAACCATGTTGATTCCCTATTCCATAGAGCAGGCAGAGGCCCTCTCTTCCCTGCCCTGTCTGTTCCGGCAGCCCCCTTGGGGGCACTGCCGGGGCGTCGTTTCCTGGGAGGGGAGCGCTCCCAAGGCCGCAGCCCTCTTTCCTTTTGCTCCTTTTCAGAAGCGGACAGCCCTTTTCCTCCTTGGAGAAGAAGGAGCCCATTTTGCCCCTCTCATCGCCGCCGCTCTGGACCAGGCCAGAAGCGCAGGGCTGCACCTGGTCACCACCGACCTGCCCTATGGCTCCCATCCCTTTGCAGAACAAGGAGGACTTGTTCCCTGGTTCACCACCCGGCATATGATTTATGAAGGAGAGCCTTTGCCCTCCTCCCTCTCCCCCATTGCCTATGAGGACCCCTGGTACCGGGCCTATCAGGAGCTGATCGCCCAGGCCTTTCTCCCCCTGCGCCGGGCCATGAATGTGCCGCCCCATCGGATGCTCCCTTCGGTGGAAGATCGCCTTTTCTGTGCCCAGCACCGCCGGGATATCTTCCTCTTCCTGCAAAACCGGCAGCTTATGGGAGCGGTCTCCCTGGATGAAAGCGGTCTGGTGGACAATCTGGCGGTGTCTCCCTCCTTTCAGGGACAAGGACTGGGAAAAGGCATTCTGGCTTTTGCCGTAAACCGCCTGCTGACGAAAGGTCGGACTCCTACCCTGGAAGTGCTGGACTGGAACGAAAAAGCCATCCGGCTTTATGAAAGTCAGGGATTTACCACTCATCACCGCCGCAGTCTGTACCGGCGGGACTTCCTCTGAAAGAGATTTCCATATAAAAAGGCCCCGGGCGTTTGCCCAGGGCCTTTTTCGTTATGCAAAATCAAATCCCAGATACCATTCTTCTCCTGCAGGTACCGGCAGGCCGGCTGCCATGGCAAAGGGTTCTTTCTCTCCGCCCAGAGCCTTGCTCCAGGGCGGCAGACGCACCTGGGCCCTTTTGCACCCCAGTGCATCCATCAGGCCGGCGAGACAGCCTTCCAAATCCTCTTCCGGCCCCAGCAGTTCCCGTACCTGCAAATGTCCGGCTTCATCGATCTCCGCCGCAGCACAGCACTGAGGGGCTTGGGGAAAGGAAAACATCCCCCCATCCTCACCTTGGGAGATCCGGCGCTGAAACTCCAGAAGCCGGCCTCTCCAGTCCATAAAATTCCGGCCTGCCAAGGCCCGCTGCCGCAGGTCAGCATATCCCTCTGCCCCAATAGGCCGGGGGAATGTGGAAACGCTGGGCAAATCCTGCCGTTCTTTCCGGGCAAAGCGGATATAGAAAGCGGTCTCCGCTCCCAGGGCCTTGGCATAAAAAGGATACAGCTCCGGTGTGTCCGGCACCACGGCCACGCAGTCCAGTTCCCCGTCTTTCAGCCGTTTCACCGCCCGCTTCAGCAAAGCGGTGGCCGCCCCCTGCCCCTGATAACGGGGCAGAGTGGCCAGGCCGTAAATACAGGCGGCTTTTTTTGCTGTTCCCGTCTTCGTCCACAGTGTACCGGGGAGCAGGGTCATCATAGAGCACAGTATTTCTTCCCAAAATCCCAATTCCACTTGCCCCGGTGAAAAGGCAAAAGTTTCGTAGACCTCCCAGAAATCCTGGGTATCCCCAAAACATTCCTGCCACAAAGGCCGCAGACGGGGCCCTTCCCCGGCCCGGGCCAGGCGGAAGTGAAGATCATCCATTGTGACGCTTCTCCTTTTTCCAGTCCCGCAGAGTGGAGAATATAAAGAGCAGAAGCAGTACGCCTACGCCCAGTCCCAGAGTCAGCACGCCTTTTTCCACTCCCAGCAGCAATACGGCGGCAAAGATCATGGGGCCCACCGTCTGGGCGATGCTTTCCACAGCACTGTTGATGCCCATGGCTTTGCCTGAACCATACACCCGCACCTCCGGCAGGGCGCTGAAATACACCGCCTGCATGGAAAGACCGAAGCTGTCGGCCACTGCCAGAAGGAGGATGATGACAAAGCAGAACTCCACCGTGGGATACAGGGCAAAGAGCAGGAAGGCGGCCACATAAATCCCGGTGGCCAGAATCAGACCGCCCCGGGCTCCCAGCTTTTCGGTGACTACCTTGGTCAGAGTGGGGCCCAGATAGATGGCCACCACACCGGAGATCAGGAAGGCCTGGGCCACAAAGGAGGCACTGAGTCCGTTTTCATCGCCGAAAATGGGGAAGAAATAGCTGAGAAAGGAAGCGCAGATCAGATAGGGTGTGAGCATAAACAGGAAGAAGAAAAACACCCGAGGTTTGAAGAGGAAGGCCAGAGTGGACATTCCTTTTTGTTCTTTTTCCGTCTCTCCTCCGGCACTTTGTTTGTGCAGACAGAAAATCCCCAGCAGCAGAGCCATCGCCGTGACGGCCACAGCGATATAGAACACATTGCGGTAGCCGAACTGTTCAGCCGCCAGGGAGCCTACCACGGTGCCGCAGTTGACCCCGGAGAGATAAGCGGCGTTGTAACCGGAAAAGCCCCGGTTCCGCTGCTCTTCTTCCCCATAATTGCTGATGAAGGTGTTGAGAGCCACCAGCACCAGCCCCTCACCGATGCCCAGCACCACGCTGGCTGCGATGAGGAAACGCAGATCCGGAGCGGCGCCGCACAGCCCCAGACCGCCCATAAAGAGCACACTGCCCACCGCGATCAAGGGCTTTGTGCCCATTTTGTCCACCAAAAATCCGCCCAGGAAGGAAAAAATCGCCGTAAGCAGCACCTCGGCCGACAGGGGAATGGCCGAAGCTACCACCTTTTGGATGCCCATGGAGCTGTCCCACAGCCCCATGCCATACACCGGCAAAAAGGCGGTGGACATATTCCCTGCAAAGAAGATCAGAAAGGCGATGGGCCGCACAATGCCCACATCCCGCAGCAGATGCTGCCGCTTTTCCTGGCGATTGCGCCGCAGAGCCGCGAAAAACACCGTGCTTTCGGAAAAGAGCAACACACAGGTGACCACCACCATGAGAACGGTGAGCAGCGTCTCCCGGATCAGGGCCTGGTTGCTGGCCGTAAAGGCATACAAATCGGTGCCCACCTCAATGAGTCCCACCACTTCACCAGTTTCGCCGGTGATGGGAGCCAGGGTAAAGGCGTAATGCCCGTCGGCGCTGGAAAAAGCAGAAAACTGCTTCAGCTGGCCGGTCTCATAAATCTCCGCTTCATAAGAGCCTTCAAACACGCCGCTCATGGGATAGAGCACATTGTTCAGGCCTTCGTCGGAATAGACGATGCAGACCACTCCATCCTTTTCCCGATAGAGGGTGCAGTAAGCTCCATCCTCGTTGATATCGCTGTCCATGATCTCCTGTACCGACTCGTCAATGCGCTGGTACGCCGGAGAGTCATAGGCCTGGGGCGAATCCAGACTGGCAATGTCTTCGGCGTCCAGATCCCGGGCCATGAGCACCGCCATATTGGTCATCTTGCTGATCCGCTCCTGGATGTAGCGGTCGTTCAGATCCCCTACCACCACTGTGGCCGTGACAGCGGCCCCCAACACTGCTGCCACAATAACCGCCAGATGCATCCGGTTTCTGGGCGTGATCTTCCTGAGCCATCCGGCCTGGAGAATATGGACAAAACTGAAGATGAACAATACTGCCAGCAGAACAATGGCTGCACAGGCGGCATACCCCCACAGCTGCACCGACAGAGCTTTGGACACCTCTGCTGTGTTGAGCAGAACCTGTCCCTCTGCATCCTTCACATAGATGCAGTAGTCATAGGTATAGTCATCGATGGTCTCATCAAAATAATATTCACAATAAATGGAAGCCAGATTTTCTTCCGGCGTCAGGGTGACAAAGGAATAGATGGGAAGCTCATTGAAGGCCTCCGGCTTTTCCGCCATCGGCTCTCCCTGGCCCACGGCGGTCTCCACCTGTCCTTCCGGAGTAATACGGCGGATCTCCCGTTTTCCCAGATCGTTAAAATAAATGCTCCCATCCGAGGCGCACACCAGGTTGGCTGCAATGCTGCTTTCTTCCCCCTGAGCGGCAGGATCATGCAAAAGAACATGGTCTCCCCCTTGGGAAGCCTGATACAAGGCGCCGTATTTGTCGGTAAAGTACACCATTCCTTCCGGGGAAACGGCGGCATACATCACCTTTCGCCATGCGTCTTCACAAGGATAAAACCCTGCTTCCTCCTGTTCCCCGGTGTCCCGGTCCAGTTTGCACAGCCGCAGGCCATCTTGCTCTATCTGAACAAACCACAGCTTGCCATCCCGCCACCGCAGATCCTGAATGCGCACCCGGTTATCTCCTTCGGTGCTCTCCCGGGGCAGTTCATACAGATAGTCCACAAAATTGCCCTTTTGGTCGTAAACGGCAATACGCTCGCTCTGGATGTCCTTTCCGTTTTCTCCCAGCATTTTGTCGCTGATATACAGATTTCCCTCTTCATCGGCGGCCAGACTCTGGGCGTAATAAAAGCCCTGGCTCTGCTGGCCTCCGGAAAGGGTGCGCAGATACTGATCCTCCTCATTGAGCACCAGAATGCTGGTACTGCCCTCGGCAATCACATACTTTTGCCCATCCGTACTGAATAGCACCGCTGTGGGGTCGCTGATATAAACCGAATCTGTCCGGGGATCGGTCCGGAAAGCGCTCCACCCGGCCACCAGCACCAACAGGCACACAAGGGCCAGCAGTCCCAGAAAAAGCAGTCGATGTTTTTTCCACAATGCTTTCATATTTTCACTCCTTCGGCGGCCTTCTCAGGGCCTTATGGTCACGGTGTATTTATCCACCAGCCTGCTGGGACGGTAATGAAGTTTGTTTTCCCGCAGGCCTGCAAGGCCCATGTCCTCACACCAGTTGAGCTGAGGCGGATGGCCGGGCAAAAGGGCACAGCGATAGCTGATATAATAAGTAAGCCCCCGCAGATTGACGGCATTTTTCTGGAAGGAATAGCAAGCGCAGTTCCCCAAAGTTTCCCCCAGGGCAAAGGCCATGGGCTCCTCTTCTATGTACACCAGTCCACCATAATAGCGGCCTTCTTCCCAAATGTTTTCCAGCCGTGCAAAGGCCTGGCGCTCGCAGCCAAAAAAGCAGTCTTTGCAGTCTCTGTCCTGGCACCACCGGTCAAAAACCTGGAGCATCGGATGAAAAAGCTCCGGACGCAGCGGTTCAAAGTGCACACCGTCGATTCCTTCCACCAGTTTCAGTTCCCGGCGGCGGGACTTGTTCGCCCCTCCTTCCAGAAGGGTGAAGTCCGCCACATCGTACACATAATCGCTCCAATCCCGGTGGGTGGATACTTCTGTGGGCACACCAAGCCCTTTATAGAGCGGCAGCCATTCCTCGGGGATGTATTCGCAGATCAGGGAGTGGCCCCATCGCCCGAACAGCTCACGCAGCACATGGACGGCCGCCTCCAGCCTGCGGGAAGGCCCGGGCATCAAGATAACGGCGGGCACCTGGTCCAGAGTGATGTATACTACCGCCAGAGTGTCGCCCACCATTTTCCAGCAGTAGTGGAACACCTCCTCCCAGGCCCAGAAGTTGGTGAAGGACAGGTCAAAAAAGACGCTCTCCCTGCTGTACTGGTCCACCATGGCCCGGTCTTCCAGCCGAAAAGGACGGAAGCCCTGCTTTTCTTTCATCCACTGGAGAAAGTCTTTCAGCTTCCGGGGAAGGGACATTTCGTTTTTCTCCTCTTCCCATTGTTTTTTGCCGTCCCGTATCCATGCCGTTGCCAAAATATGCTCGCTCCTTACCCGATTTGTTTTTCATCCACAGGGATGAGCCGGCCTTCTTCCAGCCGATAGATCCTCTGGCATCCCCGCAAATCCTCCATCCGGGGAGACAGCACCACAAAGGTGCGTTCATCCGCTTGGGAGGGCAGAGTGCTTCCCAGCACAATGTCCCGGCCCGTTTCCCAGGCCACCCGGCTGCGCAGCGCAGCGCCGTTATATCGTCCCAGTTCTACGCCGCCATAGTAGATATTTCCTCCGGTGGGCCGCTGCAATCCGGCAGCCAGACGGCAGAAGGTGGTTTTTCCCGCACCGGTACCGCCATAGATCCCCACCCGATCCCCAGGGTTCAGCCGCAGAGAAACTCCCTGCAGCACCGGCTGCGCCGAATCCGGATAGGAAAAGGTCACATCTTTCCACTCCATCACGCTGCCCAGAGAGGGGAGTGTCGCCTGACCGCCCGGTTTCTTTTTCGCCCGGGGCAGCAGAGACCGCAGCTCGCCTGCTGCCTTCCCCGCCCTGACCGCTGTCAGAACCTGCTGCAAAGGCAGAGCAGCAAAAGGAAGGTAAAGCAGGATATTTTCCATCAGACGGCCGGCAGAGCGGCCATCCGATACCATCCAGGCCGCCACCGGCAAAGCCAGCAGCAATGCAACCCAAAAGGATCCACCGATATGATTCCATTTTCTTACAGACTTCTTTTCCCCCGGGAAGGGACGGCAAATACCCAAACGCCTGTCATCGGCCCGGTGAAGAACCCATTGCTGCCGCTGCCGCTCTTCCTGTTCTCCCTTTTTCCGGGCCCGGGCCAGGAAGAACACAAAAACGGCCATCAGGAACAGCACCACCATGGTCAGAAGGCTCCAGCTCCGCGTTTTTCCCTGGGAAAAAGGCAAAATACACACCAGCACACACAGACCCCAGACTCCGGAAAAGATCCAGCCTATCAGGCGACGGCTGTTGTCCCGAAAATGGGCCAGACTTTCCGCCGCTTCTTCTCCTCCGCCGTCCCCTTCGTACAGCCGCCGCAGCAGGGCCGGCAGAGCCAGAATAGCTCCTTTGTCCGCAGCCCGTTCTATAATGCGGCGAGCAGTGAATACCGACAGGGCCAGAAGGAGAAATACCCCTGTGAGCAAAAACCACAGTGCTCCCAAATCGCCTCCATCGGCCAGAAGCATCACGCTGGATAAAGTCTGGCGAATCAGATAGGCAAACAGTGCCCACAAAGCACCGCCCAGAAACCCCAACAGCACCAGAAATACCCCGGCCCGCAGGCTAAGACCCTGGGTCAGTCGGAAAACCAGGTTGGCAAAGGACAGCGTTTCCTTTGGAAAATCCACAGTGACGCTATACGCTCTTTGAAAATTCCCCGGGTTCTTTTTCCCCAGATAGATCCGTTTTCCGGTGGCTTCGTCTTTAAAATAATACCGGCCCCAGCCATCGGAAATCACAGCCCGGCTGATTCCTCCTTCATCCTCCACCAGAAAAGGCCCCACCGAAGTGCGGTACCAATCTCCTTCCAGCAAGGTGGGGGTGAGCATCAGCTTTCCCTCCTGGTTCAGCTGCTCCACTGCCTGCTCCAGGTTCTCCACATCCTGAGAGAGGGTGAGAGACGGCAGGCGGAAATAATCAAGCAAACGGCAGATGCCGGGAAAGTTCTCCACAGCCGTCCGTTTTTCATCCCTTGGGCTCATTTCCATAGGCATCCTCATCCTCCTCCACAAATTCTCCCCGCTCCCGCAGGGTCATCCGGCCCTTTTCAATGCGGCAGGCAATGTCGCATTGTCGCAGCAGCCCCCGGTCCTGTGTCAGCAGCACGATGCCGATTCCCTGCTGCCGCAGACTGGAAAGCAGCTCCCTTTCGGTCTCCCGGGAAAGTCCGCATGTCAGGCCGGGGCAAATCAGAAAGGGCGTACCTCGCACAAAAGCCCGTGCAAACTCCAGCAGCACCTGCTCTCCCCGGGACAGGTCCCGCACCGGGGTATCATATCCTTCTTTATGCTGAAGGATGCGTTGGTGAAGCAGGGCCTGGGAAGCCGCTTCTGCCACGGCCTGGTCGGAGACATTCTCTTTTTGGGCGGCGATATTTTCCCGCACCGTTCCCTGGGAAAAGGGCAGGCTTCCCCCCAGCATCATCACATTCTGAAACACATCCTGGCTGTTTTCCTTAGCCATATCCCGGCTGTCCAGATAAACTTCTCCCTGCACAGGGGAACGAAGTCCGGCCATCACCTGGGCCAGAGCCTGGCCTACCGGTTCCTGGGACAATACCCCCAGAACTTCTCCCCGGCGGAGCGTAAAGGTGATCCCCCGCACTGGTGTATCCCAGCCTTCCGGCTGCACCGAAACATTCTGCAAGGTGAGGGACTGGGCATAACGGTTCTGGACATCCCCTTCCTGGGCTACCTCCCTGGGAAATGCCAGGCCAATGGCCTGACCCGCGGCTTTTTCCTCCAGACGGGCGCTCAGCAGTTCCGGCAGCGCCCCCATGGCGCTGGCTGCTCCGGCCGCCATGGCCATGCATCCCAGCAGATCAGCTGTGCCGCTATGTCCCATAAGCATCCCCATCAGGCTGGCCCCAAAGACGCAAAGCAGCAGCAAAGCGGCACCGAAATACCAACCTTCTCCCTTGATCATGCTCATTTTAAGAGCAGGGGAAGCAGCTGCCCGGCTCAGCCACCGGTGGCTCAGGGAGATATTCTCCCCCCGCAGCTTGGCTTCCTCCAGACGGGACAGATCTTCCTGAGCCAATACCTGAACAGCAAATCCGTGGAGACGGCTTTGCTGCATTTCTCCATAGGCGCTGCGTGCACAGGCCAGGCACACACCACTGTATACCGCCATCACCACGGCAGCCGCTCCAAAAGCGCCCACATCCTGTACAGCCATCCACAAAAGACAAAAGCCGCCAGCCACCAACCGTGTCCAGGCCAAGAGCTGCCGGGCCTGTGCCTGGGGGATGCCTTTATAAGCCCGCACCCCCTGAAGCAGCCGGAAAGGATGCACCGGCCGCAAACGGGCCGGATTGATTTCTTCCATCTTCTCCTCCAGAATCCGGCGGCTCTCTCGTCTCTTTTTTTCACGGCCCCGGTGAACAATCCAGGTCTGGAATATCTCCACACCTCCCAACGCCAGCAGCAGCCCGGCGATAAGCAGGCACAAGCCCACTCCGTGAACCTGCTGAGGCGCAGACAGCCCCATGGCCAACCGGCGGCACAAAATGGCCAGCAGACCATATCCTGCAGCGATAAACACTTGAATCATTCCCAGCAGCGCCAGTGCAGCCGGGGGCAGCATTTCTCTGATGCCGCCTTTCTCTTTTTCTGTCTTTTTCCGGGCAGGCTTCTGCACAGCTGAGGGCTTTTTGTCTTTTTCTCCATCGCTGTCACTGTCGGACGACTCCAGCGTTTTTTCCCCAGGCAGAGCAAAGCACAGGGCCACACCGGTGAAGCCCTGCTGAAATTCCTTCCGGGACAGAATCAGAAAGCCCTCCTCCGGGCTGGAAATCCACACCCTGTTCCCTTTCACTTTGGTCACCACCACAAAAGCGCGGAAACGCCAATGAGCAATGAGGGGCAGAGGCGCTTTTTCCATCTCCTCCACCGTCATGCGCAATCCCCGGACTGCCAGGCCCTGCTCCTGAGCAGCGGACACCAGTTCCGCCGCATTGTGAATGGGACCGCCCAACTCCTCCATGGTGACTGTTTTCCCGAAGTAAGCCAGGATCATGGCCAGGGCCGCTTTTCCGTTTTCCTCCGGGGAGGTCTGGAGCACCAGCTCCTCCTGCCCCATCAGCCGGCTGTTTTTCACCATTTCACCTTCCTTCTCAGGATCTGAGGAACTGCCAGGGGGTCATCTCTTCCACCACCACATCCATCTCACAGAGCATCCCCGTGTCGATGGCGATGCTGCCGCCTTCGGCCCGGGCCCAGGCTCCTGTGCTGCCTTCGACACCGCCTACCAAAGTGATGCGCACTTCCACAATGTTTTCATTCTGAGGGATAATCTGGCTGGTATAGAACCGGCCCAGGGTCTGACTGATATCGGTTTCGGTGATGGGATAATCATAGATATTGCTCACCATGCCCTGGACATAGCCATAGCTTTCGGTGTCCGAGGTATTGGGATACACCCGCACTTCCATGCCCTTCTGAATGGACTGAGCCACTGTGGAGGGAATATAAGCCCGGATCTCAGTTTCATTGGTGGTGGAATCGGCATTGGTGACGCCTACGATCAGGTCACCCGCTTCCACAGCACTTCCCTCCTGCACCAGATCCACCACCCGGCCGGACACCGGTGTATAGATCATGGAAACCGCCTGATATTCTTCATACAAGCTGTCCAGCCAGGCCTGGTCGCCCTGCTGATGGGCCTGCTCCATTTGCTGCAGAAGTTCCTGCTGGGGAATGATGGCGATCAGATCCCCAGCCTCTACCTCTTCTCCCACTTCCACCTGAAGATAGGACACAATACCGGAAACCTGGCTGTTCACCTGCTTGATACCATAGTGAGGAAAAACAATGCCGGTGACCCCGATGCTGCGGGTGACTGTGCCCAAAAAGCACCAGGCCACTGCCCCCACTGCGGCGATGAGCAGGCAAAGTCCTGCCAGAAAAGCCGCTGGCGGCGCCACGGAAAAACGGCCTGCTGCCGGAGCACTGTCTTCTCGGCGGGGAGAACGGATGAAAATTTGCTGATGATCCATGGCGCTCACTCCTCTATATAACTGAACATACCGTCTTTGGACACCATAATCCGGGGAGTCCGGCCTGTCAGCCGTCCCTGATCGTCAAAAGTGATGGTGCCGCCAATGCCTTTGTAGCCATCCTTGCGCAAAGCCTGGGCAATATCCTGGGGGTCGGTACTGCCGATCCGGACTGCAGTATCTCCGATCATACGCACCGAGTCATAAAGCTGAATCGCCCATTGAGTAGGCTCAGCTCCGTACTTTTCCCGGTAACGGGTGTAAAAATCATCCACCTTCTCACTGGGCTCCAGAGGAATGGGTGTGGCGATATAGATATCATCACTCACATCGGCAGCGGCCAGCAGAAAGTCGGTGTAGTCGAAAGAAAAGTCTCCCAGTATATTGATCTGGGGATTTCTGTGCCGTACCCGGCGAAGAATGCCAAAGGCATCCTCACCCAGATACTGGCTGACAAACACGGTGTCCACCCCCAGCACCTGCCACTTATCCAACATGGCATCCAGTTCATCCTCCACCGGGGTGGTGATGGCCACATCCACTACCTGGGTGCCGGTTCCCTCCAGGCCCCGGAGAAATCCCCGGACCATGTTCCGTTCATAGCTGGTGTCGCTGTGATAGATCGCCACCCGGCGGATATCCTCCTGCTCAGCGGCATACGAGGCAATGGCCGTCCCCAGATCACTCTCCCCGAAACAGTTGCGGAATACGGAGGCGTATCCATTTTCAAACAGGCTGTCCGGCGCGCTATAATAAGTAACAAGCAGTTTTCCGGCGCTGTCCAGCACATCGGCGGCCACATCCAGAATGTTCAAAGAGGAAGTACCCACCACTGCCGTAATGGAGGGATCGGCGCTGATCTGGTTCAGCGCCTCCATCCCTGTTTGAAACACCGAACCATCCTCATAAAACTCATAGCTGATGGTGTAGCCCTCATCTCCATAAAGCTCATTGAGATCCTCAATGGCCATGGTAATGCCGTTGATGTAGCTGTCATCCGCTTCAAACACCACTTCGGTATCCAAAATGGCGATCTTGATGTTTTTATCTCCGCCTTCTGCGGCGGCATCGGAGCTGTCGCACCCCGTCACCCCCAAAAGGGTCAGGGCACACAGTATCAGTGCCAAAAACCGTTTCATTTCTTCACCCAATTCCTTGCGCCCTCCGGCGCGGTCTGCTATAATTTTTCTTGAAAGGAGGCATCACTATGGCCCTGCCCGATCAGGAACTCAACACGGTGTTGGACCGTTTCAACCAAAAATGCCTGGAGGATCCGGACTTTGCCCGCCTGGCCCAGGAGGATCCCATCTCAGCCTTTGACACCCTGGCCAAGGCCCATGAAGCTCATCTCACCGCTTTGGACGAAGCCGCCTTTCCTTTGGCGGTGCCCGGCCAGAAGCTCTCCATGGAAGAACTTGCCCAGGTTCTGTGTCAGTGAGTCCTGCCAGCGCCCCTGATGGGGCGCTTTTTTCATGCCGGGGGAAAAATCCCCCTGGCTTTTTCTTTGGATCAAAATTCCATGGCACTGTATGCCGCCTTCAGACTGTTCTCTGTAGTGATTGCATTGCCCTGATCGTCTTTTCCGCCAAATTTACCGGTATGAAGAGCATAGAGGAAATCCACCATGTTTACATTGGCCGCTTCCAGGGAAGCAAACACGGCGGCATACTGTTCAGCAGCATTCATGGTATCATCCGACAAATGGAATCCATTTTGCGCCGCCATCTGGAGCGCTCCGTAGGACAGGGGAGGCAGCATGGCCATCTGCCTGATTGCACCCCGGAATGTTACCACCTTGGCTGTACGCTCGTCCCGTGCCTTCTGCTTTCCTCTTGCACCGGCGCCCCGTACAGTTCTTCCAGCTTCCACCGCAGTGCCAACTGCGCCGATCACATTGGAAACCATGCCCACAATAGCACCGCCCAGCTTGCCGCCAGCCATGCGGGTGATGCTGGCCGCCAGACTGGTCAAACTGCCCAGGGTTCCGATCACATCAAGAGCTGTATCCCACCGGCTGTCCGATGCAGCCGTCTTGCTGTTTTCTCGGCCTACTTCCAACATGCGCAGGCTGTAAAGCAATGCTTTTTGCTTGGGCTCCAATTCCGGTTTTGTGTAATCCGCCGCCGTTGTGTTCTGGTTCCCCTGCTGGTTGCCCGGCGGGTTGCTCTGCTGATTGCCCGGCGGGTTGCTCTGCTGATTGCCCGGCGGGTTGCTCTGCTGATTGCCCGCCGGGTTCCCTTGCTGGTTGCTGGGACGGGGCGTAGAAGGATGCCGGCCATCGATAGCCGCATCGATGAGATCCGCTATGGAATATTTCTGCTTTTTGTTGAACACTTTTGCTTTCAAGCGCTCGCATATCATACGGATCACTTCACTACGGCCAGTGGTACTCCCTTGAAGGGTTTTTTCCAGCTGATTGCCCAGAAGCCTCATATTTTCCTTGGCCCGAACATCCTGATCATGCTGTTTTTTGGCCTGATGGCTGTCAACACCCAGCCCGATGGTATTTCCCACAACCCCCAGGCTATCTCCCACCACGCTGGCCACATTGCCCTTCTGCTCATCGTATTCTTTGCCTTTGGCCAAGCCGCCGATGGAGTTGCCGGCTCCCACATAGTCCGAAGCCACCCCTGTCCAGGTTCCCACATTGCCAATGCTGGCTGCTTTATCCATATAGTGCAGTTTTCCGGCAGCAGCGCTGCTTTTTTTCATATCCTGTATCTTCTTATGGCGCGCCTTCTCCTGGCTGACAAGCTGTTTGCTCTCAATGAAACCCCCGGCCGTGCTTGCCAAAGCCCCCAGAGAATCGGTAACCGCGCCCATTGTATTGGCAAAATCAGCTGCGTCTTGAGATGCCTCGCTTGTGTTGTCTTCCCCCTTTACCGCCTCGTCGATCTCGGTTCCGCCGGCGATCATACTGTTGGCGTCTCCCACGGCGCTCACACCCAGGCCAATAACCCCTGTGACTTGTTCAAGGGTATCCCAGGTATCCACTTCGCCTTTCATCAGTTTTTTCCCCTCAGCGCTGCTGGCCGCTCTGTCTTCTGCTTCCTTGATGCTATTGCCGCCAGAGCTTTTGCGCACTTGAGCCGCCGCCTCCATAAACATCTCTCCGGCAGAACTGTTCAGCATGTGGAGCACCGGCTGGGAAAAAGCTCTTCCTTCCTGGTTGCTGTCCTTCAGTCCGCCCTGTTCCAGGCCAAATTCCATGACTTGCAGCGCATTCCCCACATCGGTTTTTGTCTTTTCCAGTGATTCCTTCACCTTGTGGGCATCTTCCACCGCCTGTTTCTGCTCTGCGCTCTCCTGCGCCTGAGGATTTGCGCTCTGTACAGCGTTTTGGGCTGACTGATAATCGCTGATGTTTTGCTGAAGCCGTGGGATCCCCCGTTCAATGGAGTCCTGAGAACGATCCAGATTTTCCTTTTTCTTTTTCAGGTCTTCCGTTACGATGCCCCGGCTCCTGGCCTGAGCAATCATGCTGGCTTGATCTCCGGCCTGTTGAATCCGGCTGTTGGCACGCTCCACGACATGTTGTTCATGTACTGTAGTTTTCTTCATCTCCTGGAGGGCCTGGTTCCGGCGCTCCTCTTCAGGAGAGGGCTGGTTTGCTTGCTGGTTTCCTTGATTCCCCTGGTTTCCCTGGTTTCCCTGATTGCCCTGATTCCCCTGGTTGCCCTGATTGCCCTGGTTTCCGGTGGGATCCCGGTGGATTCCTCCGTCTCCGGCGGCCACATGAGCCAATTCATGGGCAATCAGGTGCTGGCCTTCCTGGCTGTGGGGATCATAATTCCCCTGTCCAAAATACAGATCCTGCCCCCGGGTGAATGCCCGGGCCGAAATCTGTTTGCTGGCCCGGGCCGCTCCGGCGCCGGTGTGCACCCGCACCTGGGAAAAATCGGCGCCCATGGCCTGCTCCATCTGCCCCTGCAGCCCTGCGGGCAGGCTCTCGCCCGCCCCGGCCAGATCCAGATTGGACAGCTGTGCCTGGCCGCCCGGGGAAAAACTGCCGCTTCCTTCCCGGAAAATGCCGCCGCCCATCACGCTGTCAGCCGTCTGCCGGGCGTTTGCTTCCGCCCCGTCCCGGCTGTCGGACACCTGGAACAAGGTGGTTCCTCCCTGAGCATTCTGGGGCGCAGGAAATGTGTTTCTTTCTTTTCGCTCGTCCTGTGCGAACATGGCTGTCACCTCCTGTTACTGGGCGCTTTCACCCAGGGCCTGCTCCAAAGTGATCTCTCCCCGGCACAGAGCCTGGGCCTTTTTTCCGATCTCCTCCGCCTGCTGCAAGAAGGCGAACACCGCCGCCTGGAAATGGGGCCCTTCCAGGGCGATGGTGGGCTCCAGAGCGGTGACATATTTCATGCTCAGGCAATCTTGGTACACAAAAATGGTGCCCAGCAAAAACCGGCTGTTGCATTCTTTTGCAAATTTCTCCATCTCCTCCTGTTTTTCCGGACAGGGCTCTGTGAGAGGGAGAAAAAGCTGAACAAAGGTGGTGGATACCTGGTCTTTGTGAGTGGGCAGCACATGGCAGGTGACGGAGAAAGAGGGATTTTCCCCTGTGGGGACGATCAATCCCGCCGGCAGGCCCTGGGTCTCCTCCACATCCAATTTGTGTACGGTGAGGCCGATGGGCTCCAACGCCCCGCTGATTTCATCCAACACATCCATGCCGTACATCAAAGAATCCTTATCCATAGAAGGTGCTCCTTTCAGGTGCTTTTTATCTGTGCATCGCTCTAAGGCAGGAGATAGCCATATTCGCCATAATCCTCCCTCAGCATGATCTTTCCCTGTTTGGCCATTTCAAATTGGGTGGCCCTGAGAATGTGTTCCATCCCCACCGGCACATCCTTCCGGGCGGCCATAAAGGAGGCCACCAGAGCGATGTTTTTGATGCTGCCGCCGGTGATGGAAAACTGCCGGGCCAGATAATCCAGATCCACATCCTCTCCCAGAGGAGTTTCCTTCGGGAAAATCCCCTTCCAGATGGCCCGGCGGGCCTTTTCATCGGGGAAGGAAAAATGGATCACATAGCTGATGCGCCGGAAAAAGGCGCTGTCGATGTTTTCCTTGTAGTTTGTGGTCATGACGGTGATGCCGTCGTATTCTTCCATTTTCTGAAGCAAGTAGGCGGTTTCCAGGTTTGCGTTTTTGTCGTGGGAATCCTTCACCTCGGTGCGCTTGCCCAGGATGGCGTCGGTCTCGTCGAAAAACAGAATCACATTGGATTTCTTGGCTTCACTAAACACCTGGTTCAGGTTCTTTTCGGTCTCGCCGATGTATTTGCTCACCACCTGGGACAGATCCACCTTGTACATCTCGATGCCCAAGTCGCTGGCCACCACCTGGGCCGCCATGGTCTTGCCGGTGCCTGGCGGTCCGGCAAAGAGCATACTCACCCCTTTGCCGTAGGCCAGGCGCTTGTCAAAGCCCCATTTGTCATAGACCACATGCTGGTACCGCACCTGGTCGCAGGCCATGCGCAGCATTTCCTTTTCCTGCTGCCCCAGCACCAGCTGATCCCAGGTATGGCGGGCATAGATCAGGGTGGCGTGTTCTCCCAGCTTGTGGCTCACCTGATGATAGGCGGCCCGGGTCACATCCTGCCGCCCCAGAGGGCCGTGAAGCCGGGCTTCCCCGGCTGCCCGCTGACCGGTGCCCACGATCTGGGCCGGAGTGAAGGTGAACTTGTTGGCCATCTCCGCCCCGTCCACCGGCTCTTTCAGCGGCAAGGCAGAAAGCTCTCTTTGCCACAGGGCGATGCTGGCCTTTTTGTCCGGCAGGGCAATGGGCACTTCCAGCCACCGCCGCCCCTGGGACAGCTCCAGAAGGTTTCCCTCCTCTCCGCAGAGAAGAAGCACCGCACCGGAGAACATCCCCGCCATATCCAGTACCTGACGGGCGGTGTCCGGCTCTTCCAGCAGGGCGTCCAGCTGGCGCAGCACCAGCATCCCCTGCACCAGGATGGTCTCCCGTCCGGCGGTGCGCAGAGCGTCGAAGAAATCCTCCCTGCGCATCTGGGGAGAGGGAGCACAGGAAAAGATCACCGCCGGGATGCCCAGCAGCTGGGCCACCCGTTTGGCCCTGGTGGTGCGACCCACGCCGCTGGGGCCGCGGAGACAGAGGAACAAAGGCTCTTTTTCCTCCCCGTCTCCGGCGATGGTCTCCGCCAGATGCCGGGCCTCTTCCTCGCCCCACAAAAGGGCCTCCGTATTCTGGGGAAGAAAGGTTTCCGCCACTTCCCTCTCCAAAGGCTCCCGGCCATTCTGGAGCAAAAAGTCTGCCATGCGTTTGTCCAATGTGCCGTCCTTTTGCAAAAAAGCATAGAAGGCTTTTTTCTCCAGCTGATGCCGCTGCCGGTGATAGCCCGGTACATCCTCCGGCCCTCGGGCCAGGTGGAACAGTTTGAGAGCCATATCCAGGCTGGGGCCGGTTTGTCTTCCCTCTCCCCGCCCTTTTCCCAGCAGAGGGCCAAAGCTCTCGTCGTAGCGGGGCAGCAGATAAAGAATCAAAGTGAAAACTTCCAGATCGGTCAAGTGGAACAGCTCCCGCACATACTGGACGGCCAGA
Organism: Intestinimonas butyriciproducens; assembly: GCF_016901775.1. Taxonomy (GTDB): domain Bacteria; phylum Bacillota; class Clostridia; order Oscillospirales; family Butyricicoccaceae; genus Pseudobutyricicoccus. Next base: position 140,362 of record NZ_JACJKW010000002.1, on the reverse strand, counting down.
AAATCCCCCCGCTTCACGCTGGCCGAAACCCGGGCATCCATATGAAACAGGCTTTTGTCCAGATCCTGCACCCATTTTTCCCGCCCCGCTTCCGGCATGGGCTGGTTCTCTTTCTGCCCATAGAGCCTGTTCCAGCCGTCCAGCGCTTCCCGGACCCAGTACACCAGGTCCAGCAGATGCTCTTCCGGCTCTTCATAGGGCGCACCGAAATCGTCCGGGTTAAAATACCGGCGAAAAAGGGATTCCATAACCATGCCTCCTTTCGGGAAAAATCAGGGATTCTGCCATCAGGGCACCTGGTGCTTCATCTGCCCCGGCATATTGATGCTGATGACGCCACCCCAGGCACAGGTGAGCTTGGAGGAGTCATTGAGAGCAGGTTTGTTGGCGATGAGCACCGTGGGACAGCCCGGAGCCCAGGGGGCCGGGATCACCGGCACGCAGGGCATGGGGGTGAGCACGCCCATGGCTGCCGCTGTGGCCGAGGCCACCGTGGGGTTGGACATGGAGGTGCACATGCCAAAGGGCATGATGTTCTTCATAGGTACATTGTCCATGATGGTGGCTGCCGGCATATTGGAAGTCAGGGTCTTGTTTTCCGGTGTGACCACCAGACTGGAAGGAGCCGTGCCGAAGGAACACTGGCACATGGCGCCCATACACACTTGATTTCCCACGCTACTCTTCCTCCTTCAACTGGATGATGCAGGACAGGCTGGGAGACGGGGCTGCCGTTTGCAGTGTGGCTTTCCTGTTTCCCAGCGCAAAGTGGAGCTCCCCATCCTCCTTGGGAAGAAAGGCTCCGATGGCCGGCAAAATAGCCTTCCCATCCCCATCGGTCCGGAGATGCCACAAAGGGCAGAGCAGCTCGCCCTTGTCCAGCTCCTGCTCCAAAGGCTTCCACAGCTGAAAAAGCCCTTCTCCTTCGTCGTAACCGGTGAACAGCACTTCTTCTCCGGTCTTCTTTCCCCGGTAATGCTGAAACAGCAGTCCTTTCCCTTTGGCGGCCACCTTCACCTGCCAGGCTCCCCGAGGGGCCTTTTCCAAAAGCCGCAGGCCGCCTGCGGGATTGCCCAGCATCACTTCCACGGTTTCCTGCTGCACCGGCTCTTCTTCCACCAGAAACCGCAGATGAAAACAGGCGATTCTTTGCAGCAAAGGCCCTTCCGGGCTGTACTGCAAAATAACCACTTCGGGGAAAAATTCCGGCCGGGCCGGAAGGGTGCGCTGCACCGGCAGATACCCGGGCACATTGATCTGATAGGTGTGGGGCAGAATGGGCAGGTTGGAGAACACATAGGTGCCATCGGGCTTGGCCACAAAGGGAACCGGGGCTCCATCCACCAAAAAGGAAGCCCCTTTCACTCCCTCTTTGCTGTAACCGTCCACCAGTTGAAAGGCGGCCGACAGCCGGGCGATGGTTCTCATTTCCTCTCCTCCTTCTGTCGGGTGCCCAGACGCACTTCCCGTACCCTGGGCGCGGGCATGGTGGTCACAGCCGATTCCAGCTGCACCGGGCCCACTTTGTAAAAGACACTCAGCTTGTAGGATTCATTGAACATGGTCCAGATCTTGGTCTTTTCCTCCAGCTGCATGGGCACATTGCTGATGCGGATGGCCTCTCCGGCGGCCCGGAGTGCCGGGGGCATATACTCTTCCGGCAGGCGTTTGTTGTCTTCCAGCACCTGGATTACGCGACCCATGATCATCTGCTCATCCATGGTGCGGGTCTCTTTTTCCGCCTTGCTGGCCACCGAGATCATCATGGACAGATTGAGGGACACCGGAGGATTGGTCATGGTGCCGTCGGGGCGCATCACCGGCCCCACGCCCCGGGCCTCCCCCGATTCCGAAATGTCATACAAATGGACTCCCACCACAAAATTTCCCCGGTCGTGGGGGTCGCACACTCCGATCTGCTCCCGCTGCTGCACCAGCTCGGGCACCAGCTCAGCCTGAAGCAGCTCCACAATGGTGCGGCTCACATCGGAGATCACCGAATATTTCGCCATGTGTTTCTTCCTTTCCCTCGATTCACTAGGCTGCGTAGATCAACTGAACAGAACCCACCTGCATCCGGGTCATGCCCCGGCAAAATAGCAGCCCATCCAAAGGGATGTACTGCTCATTGTCAAAGAGGATGGCCGGCACTTCCAGCTTCAAAAGCCGGTCGTTCCAATAGGCATCCCCCAGCCCCAGGGTTACTTCCAGCACCCCATAGGGACTCTGGATGGCCAAAGTGCAGCCGTCGGCCATTTTCACCACCCGTCCTTCCAGGAAAGAGGCGGCGTCTGTCAAAGAGACCATAATACAGCCGTTATAGGTGAATACCGGCTTTGTCAAAGCCAGTGTTCCCCCGGCCACCACCAGTGCTCCCGGGTCCATGGCCTGGGCCAGATTGGTCTTCTGGGCAATGGCCCGGGACTGAGTTTGCAGACTTTCCCGGCTCTGGGAAGAAAGCCCCTGGTAGCTTCCGGCGATGGAGGATGCATGGGAAGAAATGGCCTTCTGGGCCTGTTCCGCGCCCTCTTCCTCCAGAAATTCCCCATCGATCAACCCCTGGTACAGAAGGATGGCCGCCATGTGACCGCTCTGGGCCCCGGCCTTCCCCTCGTCCAGGTAGGTAATAGCGGCATTGGCCAGCTCAAACAGCTCTCCGGTGCCGTCATACCCCAGGTCTTTCAGCATCTGGGCCGCCCCGGCGTCCACCTCGCTTTCCAGACGGCGGAGGACTTCATCCGGATTCATGCCGCTGTCCACCGCTTCTCCCAGGGCGCTGAGGCCTTCGTTCATTCCTTCCAGCTGGGTGAGAGAGCTTTCCAGCTCCTGCTGCTCGCTTTGCAGCTGATACAGGCGGATGGTCTGTTCCAGATAGGTGCGCAGCGTGCCCTCCGGATCGCCCAGGGCAATGAGCCGGTCGATGGAGGTTTTGACGCTTTCCCGGTTTTCCGCCTCGCCCATGATGGCCAGCAGTTCATCCCGCAGCTCTTCCAAAGTGGGCTCCGGCTCCTGAGAGGATGCAGGGTCCCCGGTCAGGTCCTCCTGGGCGCTTGGCTCTGTCTCCGCAGCCGTTTCCTCTCCTTCCAACGCAAAGACCAGAGGGGGAAACAGCAGCCCACTGAGCAGCGCCGCCGAAAGAAGCAGACTGCCACATCGGGCCAAAAGCCCCTGTGCTTTTTTTCTGTTCATCTTCCCGCCTCCTTTAATAGCCGCCGCATTCCACAGCGGCAATCTGATCCTGGGCGTTATAGTACACTTTGATGTAATAATTGCTCATCAGGTATTTGTCCACCCGTCCCTTCTCCGGCACAGAAAGGGACAGCTGGGATACGGCCTGGATGCGCTCTTGGGTCAGGTTCCCCGTCAGGGTGGTAAACCGTGTCCCCAGCAGGCTTTCCAGCTCTTCTTCGGTGGAAGCCGGGGTGATGCCCAAAAATCCCTGGTTTGCGTCCATGAGCACGAAACGGCAGACCAATGTGCCGTCTCCGCCGTCGGCGCAGAGGAAACTGGCCTCCAGATTCAGATAAGACAGCAAAGTATATCCTCCGGCCTGGGTCTGATACCCCGGCGCCCCAAAGGCGGCGGTGATCTCTTCGGTCCCTTTGCCCAGGTAGCTCATATAGTTGACCCCGTCGTCCACAAACTCCCCGGAGTACACCGCAGAACCCACCTGGTCATAAACGGTGCCTGCCCCCTGGCGGGAGCCCTGGACGAACTGACCCTGGTAAAGGATGCTGCCCTTTTCGTCATACAAGGTGCCTTCTCCCTCGTAAAGCCCCTGGGAGAAATTCCCCTGGTAGACCAGCACGCCCCCTACATAGGCGCTGCCCTGGCCCTCAAAGACCCCGGCGGCAAACTGGCCCCGGTAGGCTATCGTCTCTCCGTCTTCTTCATAGAGGACGCCGTTGCCCTCCCGGACTCCGCCGGCAAAGTCCCCCTGATAGACCATTTTATGGGTTTCCGGGCTGTACTCCATGCCGGTGCCTTCAAAAAGGCCCTGAAGAAAATCCCCCTGATAGATCAGGTTTCCCGCCTCGTCATACAGCCGCCCTTCCCCTTCATAGAGGTTTTGGGCAAAGCCCCCTTCATAGCGGAGGACGCCGTCCGCATAGAGCTTGCCGGAGCCTTCATAGGCCCCCGACTGGAAATCCCCTTCATAGACCAGCTGGCCTTGGTTGTCATACTGGAGGGCGTAGCCGGTGAGCTGGCCCTGCTCCACATCTCCCAGATAGATCAGCTGACCCACCTGGTTTTCGATTTTGGCCTTGCCGGTATAACCGGCCATTTTGCCGCTGTTCAGCGTCATGGTGGGAGTCCACAGCCGCCCTTCCATCCAGGGATACACAAAGGCAGAAAACACCGTGCAGACGGCCACGATCCCTGTGACGCTCAGCCCCAAAAACCGTTTGGAGAGGTAGATGCTGCCAAAACGCACATAGTCGGCTTTGCTGGCCGGCGGGCGGGTCATGGCCTTCACCTGGGCGCGCACATAGGTATTGAGATAGACCATGGGCTTTGAGGCCAGCTTGAGAAGCCGGGTGATCTTTTTGGAGATATTGTTGATCTGCCGGCCCACGATCTTGGATATTTGGCTGAAAAGGTTGAAGTTCATCTGCCGTCTCCTCTTGTATCACACCCGGATCAGTTCTGTCGGGCCGTGCCCTCCTGGCTGTGGGTGTCGCAAAGCATCAGGTAATACATGGCCACCTGATCCCGCTGGTTTGTCTGCAAAACACTGGCAAAGTGTTTCCGTGCTTCAAAATACCGCTTCTGCTGGTAATCGTGGATACCTTTTTCAAACTCTTCTCTCGTGATGAGGTGGAGTTTCTTTTCATAGGTATCCATGCCGTCCAGGAACTCATACAGGCTCTCCCGTCCCCAGTCTCCGGCGCCGATCTCCCGGCAGCTGAAATAGGAATCTTCTCCGATGCCCTCCACGCCCCGGCGGGTGATGATATACCGGGTGCCGATCTCGTCCATCAGGCTGTTGAGGGCGTAGATATCCATAATGGTTTTGGAAATGGCGGTAATGGTCTGGCGCTTCTGGTTGCCGGCCACACCCACCAGGGTCCTGTCCCGGGAAATGAGGATCTTCAGCTCCACCGGCCGCTCCTCCCGGGCCATGATCTCCTTGAGGGAAATGGCGGTGTTCAAAGCGTCCCGCGTCTGGCCTGGGAACAAGGCCAGCATGCCCGCCCCATCAAACCGCTGGATGATGCCGTGGTTGATGTCCACCACATCAAAGATCCGGTCGTAATTTTCGTTCATCAGGGCAAAGTAATCCTCATTGCCCATCTGCTCCCCCGGTGTGCCGAAGGTGACATAAAGAAGGCTCATGTCCTGCACCTGCTGGTCCCGCAGCTGCAAATCGGTAACCTTGGTCTTGCCCAGCAGCTGGAACAGCTCCCGAGGGGTGAATTTGATGTATTCGTTGTTGAGCAGCACCATATTGGAAATGTACTGGCTCAGTTTTTCGGTCATCTGGTTGAAGCTGATGCCGATCTGGGCCAGCTCATCCCGGGAGGTGATTTTGGCCTTGACCCGCCAGTTTCCCCCGCCGATGGCGGCGATGCACCGGCTCAGCTCCTTGAGGGGCCGGAAAGCCCCGATGAGCACCGCCAGCAGCCACAGCAGGCAGCAGAGCACGGCGCCGGCCAGCACGAGAACGGCCGGCAGATTGCTTCTGGCCCACAGAGGAAGTGCGGAATCCTTTTCCGCCCGGGTCTCCACCAGACCCCAGACCGCTCCGTCCTCTCCCCGCAAGGGGACAACATAGCTTTCATAGTTTTGGGTGCCCTGAGTGGTTTCCACAGAGCCGCCGTCCTGTTCCGCCAGCTTTTCCACCTGCTCCAGATCCGGTCCGGTCAGTTCCCTGTTCAGCGGAGCCAGGTAACTGGCTGAGGAAAAGCCCTCTGTGCCCAAGGAAAACAGGCCGTAGAAACTGCCGTCCTCCTGGCCGTAAAGCCGCAGGCCCATATTTTGGAGGCCGGAAACAATTTGTGCTCCCTGGAATGCCTCTTCCAGACTTTCTTCCAAAGAAGCTCTTTGAACCCCATTCAAGCGGGAGGGCAAAGCCTCCGGTTCCTGCCCCTCCAGGCTCTGAACGGCAAAGCGGGCCGCCGTCCCCAGACTGTTTTGCAGGTTTTCCCGGCATTGCTGCCGGTAAAGGGTGAGCATCCCGCCCAAAAGCAGGGCGGTGACCAGCACCAGCGCCGGAAGGAACTGAAGCAAAATCCGGCTGACCAGCCGGGAGGCTCCCAGCAGCCGGAAAACGCTCCACCAGATTGCCGCGGCCAAGGCCCCGGCGGCCAGTGCGCACAGCAGGGTCTTTCCAACCCGCAGCAGATCCCAGCCCTCATGGATACCCTCCACCGCCACCGCTTCTTTGCCGAAACGCAGCCACACTGGGTCTTTTCCGTCGATGGTGACGCCGCAGAAATCCCCTGCTCCCACATACCGGGCTTCCTGGAGCTGATCAAAGGCGATGTCCAGCCGGGCATTCACCGTGTCCTCACCGCTGTAAAGCCGCTGTGCTGTGAGGGATTGCGGGTCCAGCTGATAGAGAGCACCGGTGCTGCGGCTGACATAGTAAACCAGGTCCTCCTCATCGGCCGATACCTGACCGGCCAAAAGAGTGCTTTCCGCCAACACCCGGGGTTCTTCTTCCTCAGGACCGATGGCATAAAGCCCGCCCCCCTGGGCGGAGTAGATCAGCGTACCGTCGGAAAGGGCGGCAAAGTCCTCCGGCACCAAAGCCTGCTCCTCGTCCCCTTCTTCTGTTGTCTCCAAAAAGAAGCTGGACAGGGTCTCCGGGGATGCATCCCCATAGGGCTGGACTTTCAGGATGTCATAGCGGCCCTGATCTTCGCAGATGGCCAGAAGGGTGTCCCCCTGCATCTGGAGTTTGCGGAAATAACTCTGGGTGCTCAGGCCGGAAAGGGCGGTTTTGTCCACCGTCACCACTGCCGCCTGGATGGTTCCGTCGCTTCCCCAGGAAACCACCTCTTCCAGAGAAATCACTTCCTGCCGCTTTCCCTCGCCATCCACCAGCACCTCATAGTGCTCCCTTGCGAGATACAGGGTACCGCTGTCGTCTGCCACCATATCCCCATAGCGGATAAAGCGGCCTTCTTCATCCTGCTGGGGCAGCTGATATTCTCCCAGCAGCTCCCCGGAAGAGGAAACCCGCCACATCTTGCCGTCCTCCCTCAGCAGGGAGAGCTGGCCCTTGCCGTCGATGGCATAGGCATCCCAGGATAGCTGGGGAACCTTGCCGCTTTCCAGGGCAAACAGAATCCCGGCCAGGATGGCCAAAACCAGGATCACACTTCTTTTCATCCATTTCATAACGCTCTTCTCCTACCGCCGGGCCGTCAATCTTCCAGGTACTGGGCCAGCTGATCCTTCATAGGCAGCCGCAGAACGGTGCCGGCCTGAGGCTCTCTCCCGGTGTCCAGGCCATTATAGCTGGCGGCTGCGGGGGCATATCCGGCAGCGCCATAATAGCTTTCACAGATAGAATCCCAGGTGTCCCCAGGCGCCACAATATAATCCTCCGAGGTCAGCAGTTCCTCCGGCTCAGGCAGGGACGCAAAGGCCACTTTTTCCTCTTCCGGGGGCCGGGTGGGATCCTGAAGCTGAATGCTTCCTTCTTCCTCCTGGCCCTCTCCATAGGAAACCAGACCGATCTGGGTGATGGGTTCCCCGGCCGCTTCTTCTCCTCCCGTGAGAGAGGTAATAAAGTAGACCACAAGGCAGAAAAACAGCACCACCATCCCCAGCCAGGAAACCTGGGCCAGCCGCCTTTTGTTTTCCTGGAAAAAAGCCTTGGCCCTGGGGATGAGTCCGTTTTGTCCCAGACCGTCCCGGGCCTTTTCCAGATCCCGGATCAGGGGCGGCAGGCCGTCATACAGCCCGGCCTCACACATTTTGCAGATGTCCCGCAGCGCCTTATGGTAAGGATTTTTCAGCTCCCGGCGGAGCATAAATTCCATCAGAGCCGCCGTCTCCTTCCAGCGGGAGCACCCCACATTCCCGGTGAAAAACTCCGGGTGGAACTGGTAAAGCAAGCGCACATTTTCTTCCTGATCCAGCAGAATGTTCTCCGGCTGGAGCAAGGCGCACTGCACACTCTCCGGCAAACCGGCGCCGCCGGTGTGAACCCGGAACAATGCCCTGATCAGAATGCCCAGCCGCTTTTCGGTGTTTCCCGGACAGTCCCGGAAACTCTCCGCCAGGGACCGGCCTTCGTAGTAGCGGAAGATGGCATAAAAATCCTGTCCCGCACTGAACAGATCCACAAAATCCGACCGTTCCTCCCGGCGGGTGAAGGCGGCATAAAGCTGGCTGAAAAAGGCTCGGGTCTCTTCCCCATGAGGCACCCGGTTGGAGAGCAAAAGCTCCTTTTCCCCCGGGCGGCTGACCACCTGGGCCGTCAGATACAGGGTATCGGTGAGCGTGCCCAGTGTCTGATACAGGGTGGACTGGGTGTTTGCTTGTTTTTCCTCTGCCATTGTGCCGCCTCCTTATTCCAAAATTTTCGCAGCTTCTCATTCCCCCTTCGGGGAATCGGGCTTTTTACAGTTTGCGCACCACCACATAGGCGCTGGCCTGGTGCTGGCCATACTTGGCGCTCTGGGCCCGGATCTCAAAGACCCCTTCGGTGGCCGGTGCGGTGTAAAGACCGTTGCGGTCGATGCTGCCGCCGTTCTTCTCGGCCACCGACCAGGTCACCTCCTGGCTGGCACTGCCTTCCACCATGGCGGTAAAGCGCACCTGCTGCAAAGGCTCCACATCCACCGTATTGGGTGTAATGCTCACCTGCACGTCCCCCACCAGGTCTTCCTTCTCCTGGTTTTCTTCTTCGTCTTTCCAGGCCCACCAACGCAGGCGGATGTTCTGCTGGCTGGTCTTTTCCATCAGCCGCAGCCCCAGCTGCAAGGTGCCCTTTTTCACATTGACCATGGCCCCCAGGGCACAGGCCGGAGCTCCCAGGGAAAATTCCTCCCCGCCGAAGACCCCATCGCCAAAGATCAGGTTGTCTCCCTTGCTCCCCTGGCTTCCGGTCTCCACGGCCACCATGGCCCGCACCCGCCCGGCTCCCAGGCCGTGGATGAACTCATGGGAATAATAGGTCCGTCCTGCCTTGGGCGCCACACCCAAAGCCACATTTTCCACACCCTGGGCCATTTTTTTGGCAGGCGCCTGGTTTTTTTCTGTTTTTTCCCTCATGGAATCCTGCTGGGCTTTTCTCTCGCCGTTATGATCCTCCCGATGGCCTCCCAGCTTTTGCAGAAGGCTCATCAGCTGGGTGTTGGGAAGATGCTGGGAGAAGGGATTCTGCACCACTTTCTCGATGAAAAAGGCGCTTTGTCCGGCCACGATATGGAACTTGGCCAGGTAGATCTCCTGATCCTCCCGGGGCGTGAGCAGCTCGTCAAAATGGCGGGTGTAGTAATTTTCCATCACCACTTCCCCCAGATCCCGGCGGGTGACTTCCACCGGCTGGCTCACCTCCTGGGAAAGCCCCGGCGCTTCCTTGCTGCCCAGGCGGAGAGAAAAGCTCTCCTTGGGCACCTTCACCGAAGTGTAATCGTCCTTCACCGGGCCGCAGTCCATGGTATAGGGCAGGGTCACTTCCTTGTGGGTGGTCACCTCGGTCTCGGTGTATTCCACCCGCACCCGATTTTCCCCCTTGGGCGAGCGGAACAGGTCGCTTTCGATGTCAAAGGAAAAATGCACCGGCGCCGACACATCCCGCTTTTCAAAGAGCACCCGCAAAGCAAACTGGTGATCGGTGTTGGCATAACGGGGCACCTCCAGCCGGATGCGCACGCCGTCCTCGTCATAAAGGGTGATCAGGTCATAAAGCACACTGTCCACACCCAACATCTGCCGGTTGGGCTCCTTTGTGGTGAGGAACAGTTCATAGCCTTCCCGCACCCGGTTGTACTGCCGGCCGGCCTCTGTGTTTTCCCCGCTGCCTGCCACCGAGAAGGTGCCTTCGCACTCTTCTTCCTGGTAGCGGATGCCCAGGTACACATCCCCGCTTTGCTGGATCTGATCAAAGCCCTGGATGGCGCTGATGCGCTTGACGCAGGGATCCTGCACCAGGATCTCCCGGCCCAGATAGTCCAGCGCCATACCCGCCTCCAGGGAAAAGGTCTGGTTGTCCACCAGCAGCACCCCCAGCCCGGCCACGATACCGGCCCCATGGAGCAGGCGGTTGCCCAGGCGGCGCTTGTTGTTCATATAGGTCTGCTCGTCCTGGAAATCCCGGACGGTCATCAGCTTGCCGTAAAAATAATGGTTGCGCTCGCCGGAGCTATATTGCAGATTGTTCATTCGTCCTTCCTCCCGTCGCCGATTGAGCCAGATAGGGTGCGCTGGGCACAGCGCCGCCGTCCAGCACCAGGCCTCTGCTTCTGCCCAGGATGGAATTTATCCCCAGATAGCAGTGCTGGCCAAGAATCAATTCATCGTTCATAAACACCAGATTGCACACAGCATCCACCGGTTTGAAGCTCTGGATGATCTGATAGAGCCTGGCATATTCCTCCGGGCCGCCGGCCTTGCCTGGCATAAGCACCGTAAAGGTATGCCGTCTTTTGCCGTAAAGCCGCTCCAGAGCCTCCTGGTCCTGCCTCCAGATGGGCTGGGACGCCGGTTCAAACTGCTCCACAATCCGGGGGGCATAACCGGTATAAAGCTCCACCACCTGCTCCAGTGCCCGCCGGGTGCCCTTGATCCGGTAGAGCCCCGCCGCCTGTTTGAGAAGGCTGCGCAGCTTGCCTTCCGGCCACAGCCCCTGCTGGGGCACCGCCAGCATCTCCCCCAAAAACCGGAGGAACTCCGGTGAGGTGACCGCCGCATCGCATCGGGCGGGCATCTGGTCGATGTCCTCTTCCAGGTCCACATAGATGGACTGGAACAGGCTGAGAAACCGGGCCAGAAAGGAATCCCGGCTGTCCGCTCCCCGGTAGACCTGGGGCAGATAGTCGATAAAGGCAATGCGGGGAAACTCCAGCTTGACGCTGTGCACCTGTACGGCCTCCCCGTCGTAACTGTGGAAAAAAAGGCAGAACCACAGATAGCGGCCTTGCAGTCCATAGAGTGTCAGATCCTGAGGGTCATCCCAGCTTTTTTGCCCATAGCGGCGGAAAAACTCTTCCCGGGCCTTTCCATCCGCCTTTTCCAGCCAGTCATCCAGCTTCTGACGGCTCTCGCCCGGGAAAGGGGCGGTATCCTCATCGCTGCAATAGACAAAAAGCTCCAGCCGGGCGTTGTCCGGCAATGTGCTTTCCAGCCGCAGCCGGTGCCACACCGTGCCCTTTTCCAGGGTATCCAGGCTGCGGGATATGTAGGTTCCTTCCCCTGCATTTTCCAGACACAAACCTCCATCTCCGGCGGAAAGGCCCTGGATAAAGCCCATGTCCTCCCAGTCCTCCCGACGGTTATAGAGAAAATGTTTGGTTCCCGATGCCACGGTCCCACCTCCTTTTTCCCCTTACAAGCTGCCGGTGAAGCTCAGCTCGAAGCGGGTGATATGATAAATGCTGTTGGGGGGCGCCAGAATGTCGTCGGCGGTGGTCTTCTGGATGTATTCTCCCACCGGCTCCACGCTCAGGCTTTCGATCCGCTCCACGCAGTCCAGCAGATCCACAGCACAATAAAGCTCCCCAAAGCTGAATACGCTGCCAAAATTCTGATTGAGATCCCGCACGAATTGCTCCATTCGGCGGCGCACCTGTCCGGGAGCATCCTGGCCATAAGGGGCGGCGGCCAGGCGGCCCCGCACCACCAGCTCCACCCGCCGGGGCCACACCACATGGATCTGGGTGGTGAGCAGCCGGTGCCGGTCCATCACCCGGCGGATGTTCTCTTCGTAGGAGGGAAGAGCTTGCTCTCTGGCCCGACCTGCCCCCTGCACCACCAAAGTGATCCGCCGGTCCTCCGGCCCTGCAAAGCCGGTGAGCACCCGGCTGTTTTCCACAATCAGACCGGGGATTTTTTGGAGAAGGGCCTGGTAATCCGCTTCCGTCACCGCCCGCTCTCCCGAGCGGAGGGCTTCTTCGGCCCGCGCCAGGGTCTCTTCCAGTTTTTCTCCGTCCTCTCCCCCGGAAGCCGGGAGAATCTGGCGCACCGTCAGCGCCGCCAACGCAGGAGAAAAAGCATCCAGCTTCCGGATCTGTCCGGCCTTGATGTTCCCTTCCTTGCCCCGACTCACCCGGCACCGTCCCAGCAGAATGTTTCCCTCGCCTTTGGGAGGCATGACTCCTTGGACATGGTCGCCAAACTGAAGAATCCCTTCTTCCGCATCCATGACGAAATGCCGGTCCCGGGGGCCGGAGGAATAAAAGTCCTCCCGCTTTTCCCACTGGGTGAAAACGGCTTTTTCTCCCCTTCCCCGGCCGATGAGCAGATTCAGGTCCAAAATGCCCTTTTTCACCAGGGGAAACTCCAGCCGCTGATGGGAAAAACCGGTGCCGCTTCCCAGCGTCACCCCTTGGGGCTCGTCCAGGCCGTAGGAGATCACCATGGTCTCCCCGCCGCCTTCCTGCTGGGGCCGGATCACTTGCTTTCCATCCTGCTCTTCCAAGGAGAAGCCGGTTTCCTGCCAGCCCTCTTCCCCATTGACAAAGACCCGATGGCGGCCAAAAAGCCCCAAATGGCTTTCCATCACCGCCGGGCCATGGAACACATCCTGGCGCACCAGGGTGTCCTGCTGAAAGACCTCCACCACATTGAAGCGGATGTCCCGCACTTGAGGCGGCAGATCGTAGCCGTCCTGCAAAAGCCGCACCCGCAGGGCAAAGCCCTGCTCTTCCAGGGGAATCATCTCCCCATCATGGCACAGGCTCAGAAGGCCGGAAAAGAGGAAGCCATGGGTATCGTCCCGCACCACTTCCGCCGCTTTCCACCCGTCTCCGGTATAAACCTCCCAGGAGAGCCGGGCCAGGGGCACAAAGCCGTCCCCTTCCTGCACCGGCGTGCGGCGGGGGTCCTCCTGAAGGGAAACATACAGGGAAAACACCCAGCCCGAAGGAATGGGATCTGTGAAAAAAAGCTCCATTTCCTCCCGGGGCTCCCGGGCCGGTTCGGCTCCCAGACCGGGGAAAATGGGAAACAACCGCCCCTGTCCCAGCTGTCCGGCTTCCACTTGCTCCGCCCGCTCTCCGCTGCGGAACACCACGCTTTTCAGCCGGCTTGCCAGAGCGGCGGCAGGGGTCCTGTTTTCAAACACCAGCTCCCCGGCCCGCCACTTGCTTTCTTCCGGGATAGGGAGGTCTGTTTCGGCCCCGGAGACCTCCACCAATGTACGGGCGCATCGCACCGGGCGGGATTCCATGCCCAGAAGCTCCAGAAAACGCCGCTTGCTTTCGGGAAAGATCACCGACATATATTGATGCTGCATGGCCTTGAGCCAGGCCAGCAGATCCACCAGGGTCATGCCCGGATCGGCGGCCTGAAGATTGTTCCAGGAGGTGTCGTGACGGGCGATCTCCTTGACGGCGGCCTCCACAATGTCCTCAAAGGTCTCACTGTTGAGTTTTTCCAGTTTGAGCACGCCCTCACCTCCCCTGTTCTGCGGTCAGATTGATTTCCGGTTCGCCACACACCGGCACAATAAAGCCATCCTGACGCAGGCGGTCAAATTCCACCGCCTGCCGTCCGTCCTGGGTGATCATATAAGTAAACAGATGCAATCCCCGGATCCATTTGATGTTGGGAATGGTTTTGATGCTGTTGTAAATCAGCTCCCGGCTGGGGATCTGGCCGATCTCCCAGCCCTGGCCCCCGAAGTTGCCGGTGATGGGATCGAGAAATTCCTCCAGCCTGCGGCGGATGGCCTGGTGGGTCTCATGGTAACAGTCATAATCGGGGATGACAGCATCCACCGTCACATAAACCTCCACATACCGCACCTCAAAGAAATCCACCTGACCGCCCCCGGCCAGCAGTAGGGATGCCTTTTCCTCCAGCATCTGCCGGGCCCGGCGAACCAGGGCATCGAAGAACTCCCCGCCCCGGCCAAAGGTCCGGGGCAGCACTGCCACCGCCAGCTTTCCTTCTGCCGGGTTTCCATACCGGTCCACATGGGCGGCGCATTTCACCCGGCAGATATTCCGGTTGCTGGCCAGCACGGCCCGCTCCAGATCTTCCAGCGTCACCAGCCGGTCCATTTCCAGCACCTCGCCGGTGCGGCGATGGGCGGCCTGGCCGATGGTCTCCATGGGAGAGCCGCCGCTGATGGGCTTGTGGTTGGTCACCCCAGCCACTCCCGCCGGGCGGGACAAAAAGCCAATAATCCCCCCTTGCGGGATGTTGCCGTGGTGGCCATCGCAGCGGGTGTGCTCCACCAGGATGCTCTCTTCCCCACTTTCCGGTGGAATCCGGCCATGGCGTCCGTCCCCAAAGACCACATCCCCCTGGGAATAGTCCACCATATAGACCCGCTCTTCCCCGCCGCACCCTTCCAGGCGGTCCACTTCCCGCCAGGGCACCCAGATCTGTTCCACCGTGCCTTCGGCGCTGCGCTGCACCAGCACATCCGGGGTTTGCAGCAGCTGCTCTTCTTCCTTTACCGAAAGGGAACCATGTTCATTGACCCAAACCCTGGTTTCCCACAGATTGGGCACATTCAAAGAACACCGCTTGTTCTTTTCCCCCCGGCCGATGTAGAAATAGGCCCGGCTGCCCCGCTCCCGCTGGATCACCGGCACGGTATTGGGCCACACAGCCCGCAGCACCGGATTTTTCCCTTTTTTCTTTTCGTCATAGCGGCCATCCACATCCACGAGGCGGACAAAATACCCTTCCCGGCCGAAAAACCGGGCTTTGGCAAAGTCCTTTTTGCCCACCAGAGTCACCATGCCGCTGCGGGTGAGGTTTTCGGTCTGATCCATCACTTCGATGCTTTTCCATCCCGGCTCCCCATTGACGGTGATACCGTAATACTCCCACCGGAGAGGGGGCGGGGCGGGAAAGAGCCCTTCGTCCACATCCCAGAAGAGGCGCAAAGGCCCGCCGGTGAGGGGATTAGTAAAGCACACATACATGGCCGCTGTGGGGCAAAGTCCCGCCGTCACCAAAGGCGTCTGGCCGCTGTGGGGCAGCTCGACCAGATTGCGCTCCACATTGCTCTCCACCAGCACCTCTTTCCCTTCCTGCCAGTCCTGGTACCGATAGCCGATCTCCATATGGCGCACAAAGGGGACGATGTAATGGCCCTTGGTGGAAAACAGAT
Source organism: Intestinimonas butyriciproducens (assembly GCF_016901775.1). GTDB lineage: Bacteria > Bacillota > Clostridia > Oscillospirales > Butyricicoccaceae > Pseudobutyricicoccus. The sequence goes on along the minus strand of NZ_JACJKW010000002.1, from coordinate 125,115 downwards.
AAGAGAGCTTGTCGATACGGGCCCGGATGAACAGCCCCTCCGCAGCCCCTACCAGCAGGCTTTCCATGTCCGGGGGACAGCGGAAGGTGAGCCGCTTGATCCGCACGCCGGTCTGATCCGGGGTGAAGAAATCCTCTTCCTCCCCCAGGGGAAAGAGCCGGGCCCAGCCCAAGCCGTTCCAATATTCCCACACCACCCGCTCGATGCGCACATCCCGCTCCCGGGAGCCTTCAAAATCCTCCCGGGTCATGACGCTGCGGTAGCGGATGGGATCGGGCTCATAGGCCTGCTCAATGAGCACTTTGTAATATTCCAGGGCAAAGTCCACCGTGATGACGGCCCCGGCCTTGGAAAAAGCCTCCCGGCTGGAAAACTGAAAGGCGGTGAAGATGCTCAGCCCATCGCCAAAGGGGGAGAAATTCTCCTGTGGCAGTTGGTTTCCCTCCCAGGACAGAGCGTCGGGAGCCAGCCCCTCTCCCCAGCCCTTCCAGGCGCTGTGGGTAAAGGAGACCCCTCCATCGGGAATCTGTTTCAGGCGGCAGCGAAGAAGCCCCATGGCCTGCTGCCCCTCCACTTCCACCGGATGGCTTCCCCGGCTTCCTTCCAGCCCGATGCCCTCTTCTGTGAGAAAAACCCGGTCAAAGGGTTCCCAGCCATCCTGGGTATGGTATTCCCATTGAGCCATATCCTCATTGGAAAACACCTCTGTCAGCTGACGGCGCTGCTTTTCCGAAAGGGCGTGATGGAGACGCATCATAAAATGGGTACGGTCTTTGGTATAAAAGGCCCGGTCATCCCGGAACACCAGGATGTGCTGCTGCAGCTGGGGATACCCTTCCAGGTCAAAAAGCCGCACCGGCTCTCCCGGCTTCTGCCGGTCATAGGCCATGACGATGGTGTCCTTCCGGGCACTGGTGAAAAAGATGCTGTCCACCTGGGTGTCCAGTGCAGTCATGCCCTGAGTAGTCTCGTAAAAGACCCGGCCGGCATCGGTGTCGGCGGCGGCATACACCACTGTGCCCTGGGGCAGATAGACCTCTCCCCCCTCCGGGAGCACTTCCACCGTCACCATCCCCTCCGCCGGGGCCGGAGGCAGAAGCCGGGTACCCAGCAAGTTGAGGAAGGACAGAAAATGGTTGTACATGATCCGGTTGTATTTACTGATAGTATTTTCCATCATGGCAGCATAAACATGGGCCAGAACCATGCCGGCATCCGGGTGTTCCTCATCCCATCGCCACTCAGGCACATAACTCCGGGCCAGAGCTTTCAGCTGGTCCATGATATCCCGGCGATCCCGCCCATCCAGCTTGGGTGTCTGCATTGTCCTTCCTCCTTCCTGTATGATCTAAAAGTCATCTGTCCCCTTGGTTCAGCTCCATCTCCTGCCGCATCTGCTGGGGACGGATGGGGTCGATATCGGAGACATACTGAATGTCCACCGTCACCGCCGTCCGGTTTTCTGGAGACTGCATGACCCCCACATTGATTCCCTTGATGTGCTCTTCCCACCGCTTGATGCTCTGGGCCAGAGTCTGGGACATCTGATTGACCAGCACCAGATCCACATTCTGGAACATGAACTGGTTGAGCCCGGCGCCGAAGGCGGAACGCATTTTCCGCTCGCCCTGGTCGGTTTTCACAATGAGCCGGATGTCCTGGCGGACGCATTCCTCATCCTCCACCATCCGGATACGGCCTGTGGTTTCATCCACTTCCACCGGAAAAGCCCATCCTTGCAGCTGTGCCATCCTCTTTCCCTCCCTGTCAGTTGACTTTCACCATGGCGCCCTTCACATTGGTGACGCCACTGGCCTCCAGATTCAGCTGGCCGCTGGCCTTCACATTGACGGCGCTCTTGCCGCTGACATCCACCTGCTGGCCATCCAGCTTGATGTTTCCCGAAGCCTTGATGGTGATCTGATTGCCGCTGCCGTCCAGCTCGATGGAAGCGCCGCCGCATTTAAGCACCAGTTTGGTCTTGGCCTCCAGTGTTACGGTGCCGCCCCCGATGTCGATCTTCAGCAGATTGGTTCCATCCTTGTCGGTAAGGGCAATGGTCTTTTCCTTATCGTTCATGGAAAGGGCGCTTTCCCCTGCGGTTTTCAGCGTCAGACCGGGGGTTTCCTCTCCATCGTTCCATTCCAGCAGATGGCCCGTTTTGGATTTGATGGTGCGCAGCTGGTTTTTACCTTCCTCCACCTTGCCCGGGCCAGGGGCCTTGGTGTTATAGAGACTGCCCAGCACATAGGGGGAGGTGAAATCCCCGTCCACAAACCCCACCAGCACCTCGTCTCCCACTTCCGGCAGGAAAAGGGCGCCGTAGTCTTTGCCGGCCATGGGGGTCATCACCCGGATGTAATCGGTCTCCTGGAGGGAGTCGGTGCGGTTGAGCAGCCGGACTTTCACCCGGTTCTTTTTCTCCGGGTCCTTGATGTCGCTGACAATGCCCACCGTGATGCCGCAGAAAGCCTGGTCCTCATGCTCCTGAGCCAGCATTTCGAAGATGCTCATGTTTTCCCTCCCCTGCTACATCTTGTTTCCCGCAATGTGGACGGTGGTATCAAATCCATCCCGGTCCAGATGATGCACCACTTTGGTGATAAAATAGTCCCGGTTCAGGTCCTCATTGAAGCCTTTGAGGGTGATCATATGGCCGGGGAACAATATAGGGATTCCCGAAAGCTCAATGGTGCCTGTGAGAAATCCCATGGACATCTGATCCAGCAGGGCCTGGGCCCGGGCTTTGGACTCGGCCTCGGAACGCACCGAGCCGTCGGCCACCACCTTTTCCATGGCGGCGGTGATCAGCTTGGTGGCGTCGGCTCCCGCCTTTTTGCCCCCTCCCACCCCGGTGACGGCAGTGGCTTTGGATTCAAAGGGCTTGCTTGCGTCCTCTGTGTTGTGGTTGCGCACCGTCACCGATTTCACCTGATTGGCCAGAGTGACCTCCCGGCGGAACCGGCGAAGATTTTCTCCCGGCTCCACCGTCAGCAGGCTGTCGGTGAATTTCTTATAGCTGACGAAATACACCGTATCCTGCACCACATAAAAGAGGTAATTCAGCCGCTTGGCCAGGGAGACCACAAAATCATAATCGCTCTGGTTGTGCTGCTCGATGGGAGCCAGCACCTCTCCGCTCACTTCCACCTGCTTGCTTTTATAAAGGGAGGTGTAGTTTTTCAGCACATCGTTCACCGCTTCGGAGTATTTGGTGATGCCCTTTTTCTGCAGGGAACGATAGCTGTTCATCATAAACTGCTTGCAGTCCATGGCGGTGACGATCATAGCCACCCGATCCCCCTGGATATCGATTTCCTGGGAAGAGATGTAGCCCACAAACACCGATTGAGCGTTTTTGCTTTCTCCATAGCCCAGAAAAACCTCCAGCTTGGCCCCCAGCACCAGCTTGTCCAGCGAGGTGTCCATCTGAAGCTTCCCCTCTGCAAAGCGGGAATACTGGCCCACCACTTCCAGGGTACAGTCGCTGGCCTCCATGCCGGTGGACATATTCACCTGGATATGGGTATAGATCAGATGCTCTCCAGGAAGAGGAGAGCCGTTGACATGAAAATAAGCCACTGGCCGCTGGAAATTATTGAATTTCTGAGCCGCATCGTTGAGGGTCACAAGCTCTCCTCCTTTCGTTTTTCATCAAACCGGTCAGATCGGCAGAGACCGGAGAAATTTCCCCGCCTTTTCCACCAGGCCCAGCAGCTCTTGGGTGGAAGCACTCTGCTCCATGGGCTTTTCATTGGCCTTGGCCACCATGGACAGAGAAACTTCGGCCCCAAGAGGCGCTCCCTGATTGGAAAAATAGTTGAATACCGTTTGAAACTTGGTAATGATTCCCTGATAGGTCATATTGCCCCACACAAAAGCCACCGGCACCTGCTTGTGTGCCGCCTGCATCAGGGGGGTATAGCAGCACAAATCTTTATTGAACAGGCTCAGGTTGGTAAAGTCGGTCTTTTTTACCAAATTGCTTAAGGCATTTTCTGCCTGACCGATCTTATCGCCGCTGCCGATCAGGCTGGTGACGATGCTGCTGGCCGCCGATGCCAGGGCCTTGAACTCCACCCCGTCGGTTTTGGCGTTGTATTCTTCCACAATGTTGAAAATCAGGGTGATGTCCACCTGTTGTTCCCCAATGCCCCGTGGCAGAATCTTGCCGTCGGCGGCAGCGGTTTCCGGGGTCGTTTCATTTGCCACCCCTTCTTCCCGCTTCACCTGAGTACTGGCGCTCACTTTCAGGCTGGATGGGTTGAAAAGAACCGGATACGGCCCTTCCTGCTCCCATTCCCCATTGCTTTTTTGCTTTGTGGCGATGATGAACATGGCTTTATCCACCGCGCCGAACCGCCCGCCCAGTGCACACATAGGCCACACCCCCTTTTTCTTCTGAGTACATTTCTAGCGTCCGAATGTGCGGCGTTCTGTCCGCAGCCGCCGCTCCACCCGCTCCAGCACCTGAGCGGCCATACGGTTATAATTGAGATCCTGCAGCACCTGCTGAACGATGCGCTCTTCGGTCTCCTGACTGATGGCCCCGGGAACTTCCGGCCTGGGCTGGCTCTCCGGCGCCTGATGGGAATAGGCCGCGTTCATGGCCGACACATATCCAGCATCCACCGACTGGGCCCTCAGCACTTCTTCTCCGCTCTCTTCCTTCTCCTGGGGTACACTCTGCGGCCGGGCCGGCAAACGATAGACCACGCCCTGGCCCATACCTTTCGGTGCATCCTGGGATGAAACCGCCGGTCTGTCCGGCTGCGAAACCGGTGTTCCTTCGGAAAACTCCGGGAAAAAGGCGGTGTGCACCATGGTCTGAGATGTTGCATCCAGGCGGCCGGGAGACTGGCTATTTTCCAAAGACAGCAAAGCGGGAAGCCCCTGGCCTCGCCGGATCACCGGCGCTCCTTCTTTTTGCAGCGCAGATTTCTGTGTTTTTCCCTGGCCCAAAGCAAAGGCAAGATGCTCCGGCACGGGCCATCCGGAAGCAGTTTCCGCTTTTTCCTGCTCTCCCCTTTGTTCCGGCTGGGAGTCCAAAGAGGTACGGAACACCATATCCCACGACGCTTCCTCCTCCCAGGCCGTAGGAAGATCTCCATTGGGATGGGAAAGAAGATTGGAAGCTTCCAAAGAACCCGCAGAGCCCTTTCGGTTATTCCAGGCCTTTCCCCGCCAAGGACGGGAAAGCAGCTGCGTCCTCTTTACAGCCGGGGCCCCAGTCCCGTTGTCCCTCATCGGGGACGGAGGGGAAGCAGGGCCCATGGGAGCCACCCTTTCCAGGGCGGGAACAGTGGGAGAAAGAAAAGAGAAGGAAAACGGCTGGAAAAAGAAAGATTTCCCACTTTCTTCTGCCCTCCGGATGACAACGGTCTCCTCACTCCGGCCCATAGGCTCCCCATCCCAGGCCCAAGGCCGCGGGAAAGGGAGAATCAGGGGAACTTTCTGTTTCCGGAAAGCTTTTGAAGCGGCCGAAGGCAGTACCGCCCGCCCCGACGGGAAAAAGGATCTTTGGCGTCCTTTCTTCACCGGATGGGGATGAAAAGCGCCGGCCGGCAAAGCCGTGCGGTATATTGGTTCACGAACTCCGCTGCTGACCGGCTGCGGCCCCGCCAATGCACTTGAGCGGGACAATTCTCCCGTGGGCAGCGCTGTACGGTATATCGGCTCATGGGCTTCACCGCTGACCGGTTGCCGCCTTATGGAAGCACGGGGCCGGGCCAATTCTCCCGTGGACAGCGCTGTACGGTATATCGGCTCATGGGTTTCACTGCTGACCGGTTGCCGCCTTACGGAAGCACGGGGCCGGGCCAATTCTCCCGTGGACAGCGCTGTACGGTATATCGGCTCATGGGCTTCTTCGCTGCTTGTTCGCGCGGCTGGTGTCTGTTGATCTGTTTGTCCGGCAATCCAATGGACCAAAGGAGAACTCAGACCAGGCCTCCCCCGGGCCACAAAAGGGGCAGACCAAAAAAGGCCCGGGTAGGGTATTCTGCTGCTTATCCATGGGAGATCTGAATAATTATTCCTCTTCTGCTCCAGCGGCCAAGCCGTCTTTGACCAAAGATCACCTTCTTGGCCTGGCCCTTTCCCTACAGCATTCCTTCTGTTTTCCTGAATCTGGAATGCAGTCTGGGTCCTTCCGGCTTTTCCTCTGGCATCGGCCCATCCTGCGGGGGGATGATTTGGAGAAACGGGAGAATGGACTTCATGCTGTGAAACCGATTCTGCATTGGAACCGACCTCCCGGAAGGCCAGCGGCTTTGCCTTCCATCTTTGGTTTTTCTCACCGGGAAAAGCCCTCCCAACACCAAGGGAGGAATCCATTGAAAGCATCCCTTGGCCATGAAATCGCTCTTCTTTCCGGCCCCAAGCCGGCCCTTCGGAAGCTAGAATCAACGGCCCGGCAAGCGGCCTGTTGGTATGGGACATCCTCCCACGGAAAAACCACACATAAGAAGATGGAACAACAGAACGAGATAGCGGCATCCCCAAACCCCCTGGGGGTACAAACGGAGGAAAACTTCCCACTGTTTCAGGCATTCCCATCCTTGTTGAAGGGATTTGTGGCCGAAAAAGGAAGGAGGGATGGGAAATCGCCGGAAAAGTCCGAAGGACCGGCAGGCTTTTTTCCCCCGGTCTCTCTGTTTCTTTTCCATGTGTTTCCCGGTTTCCAACTGAAACCGGCCGGGCTATGCTCCCACTCTCCAACTGCGAAACAACGGTTACAGAACCTTGGGATACGCTTTCCGGTGTCCCCTGGAGAGGGAGTTGGCTCCGCTGCTCCCGGGAGTTTTCCCCTGTCACCGCTGAGCCCCGGCGTCCTGTTTCTCCCTCTTGGGATAAAACAGGCGCCTCAAGGGCATCTCCATTGGGGACAAGGGATCTGTTCTTTCCCCTCTTCTCCTGGCTGCGCCCTGTTTTCTCCTGGTCTGAAAAACGGGCCTCGCCCCGCCCATAGAGTCCATGGACGGTTTCCCGCCGGCGCAAGCCGCGAGGCGATGGAACCTGCTCCCGTACCATTTCCCCTTGCTCTTGTTTTTGCACCACGGTCAAGGGTTCCCGATGCAAAGACCGGGGCTTTTTTTCGGTCTCCGCCCCATTGGGGCCAGGAAGCTCAGAACGCAAAAAGGAGGAAGCCGGATGAGCAGAAGAAATCTGCGTTCCATAGGCCGGGACAGGTCTTCCCGGCAGCACGGTCTGGGTCAGCCGCGCTTCACTGAATTTGCCGTTTTTTTTTAATTGCTGGGTCAATTCCGAAAGAGCCCGCTGGAACTGGCCAGCCTGGAGCATCTCCCCTTCCACAGCCCGCCGGATCTGCTGGGCCTGGGAGCTCACCGAGCCCCGGGCAGTGGAAAGTGCCTGGTCCAGCTGACGGGTCAGCTGAAGCTGCAAATTGTGCTGTTGGCGGAGAAAGGTGTTGCTTTCATCGCAATATGCCCGCAGCTGCATCAAGAGATTGACCACCACCGGCTGTTGGGACACCGGAGGCTGTTCCGCCCCCTGCCCCTCCCGGGGGAGTACATAGGACAAAGATTCCAGGCACAGCGCCTCTCCCGTGATCCCTTTTTGCAGGATGGACTGGCAGAAAGCGGCATTGCTGCCAGGCAGAGTGAACTCTCCCAGCCCCCGGCCGATGGTGCCGGTTATCGGTTTGAATCCTCCCACGCCCATGTCCTTCCTCCTTTCCACCCTTCTTCTCCGCTAAAACAGAGAGGGAACAGGAATGTTTTTCAGCCCTTTGTGGGTGATGGTGAATGTTTCGATCAAAGGTTCCGAGCGGGTGGCGTCCAGATCGCTGACCTCCCACTCCACGACCCCCTGGGAAACAAAGGAATAAATTGCCTTGATGCTCTGGCTTTCATCCAGCACCAGGATCAGGCCCAGGGCATCTTTGGCCTCGATGGCCTGGCTGCCCACATATCCGGCCAGAAGACCGGTGATGCTCAGCTTGCGCATCTGATAGCCCCGCTTAAAAGTGAGCCGGTGAGGCTCGGTCTGGGGTTTGGGGATGCGGATGGGATAATCGTTACGGCCCCCTTCGCTGATGAAATCCACCGACTGGCTTCGTCCAATGCCCGAAACGCTCTGAAATCCCAGAGTCACTGCATTGAACAGCACAATAAACCGCACCGCCACAATGGGATCATACTGGCGGCTGCGGGTGATGAAAAAGGGCACCTGCATACGCTTCCTCCTTTCCCCAAAGCCCTCCGCTCCGGCTAAAATACATCAAAAATGTTTTTGCCCCGGGTTTCCTGGTTCATTTTGTCATTGATCCGGGAAACCTCCCGGCAAAACCGGAGCCGCTCCCTGTGTTCCATGTCCATCAGTTCGCCATAACTCCAGTGCAGATAGTAGCCCAAAAAAGCTATCTCCTCATAGATCCGGTCCAAGGGATAGCTTTTTGCTATTCCCCCAGCAGGGATACCTCCACCTTGAACTTTTCGCCGCAGTGGGGGCAGGTTGCTTCCACCCGAATGGGCTCCACCGCGTTGATCTGCTGGTAGAGGTTCTGAAGATAGGCCATATCGGAAGAGGGCAACTTTTCCACAATCCGGTTGTCAATGGCCGGCAGCGTGCCCAGCTTGGTGATGACCCGGGTCATGAGCACCACGCTGAGATAGGCCGGGTTCTGCTGGACTCTGGGATCCTTGAGCGGCAAAATCTCATCGGCCGCTGTGGCAAAACGCATGGTGCCCTCCCGGTGCACCGTGCCGTTTTCATCCATATAGCCCCGGGGCAAAGTGAAGGGGTATTCTGTTTGGTAAGCCATGTATGGCACCTCATTTCTTCGCTATGGTGACCTTGCCGAAAAAGAGAACATGCCGCCGTGTCCCCGTCCAAAAGGACAAGGACACGGCAGCGATGACGCATCACTCGGTACGGGTCAGGCCTTCGTGGGCCAGTTCGATGGTTTCAATGGCCACCTCAGAGGAGGTGCCGTTGAAGTCCGGGGCGGTGTATTTCACCGGCCAGGCGTTGATGCACCGCCAGGAAGCGGCAGGGGAACCCTCTTCGTCCAGGGCGGTGAGAGTCACTGTCTTTTTCTCGATGGTGCCTTCGGTGATATCGATGAGCCAATCATAAAGCACCATGGTCTCAGAAGAGCCCCATTTCAAAGTGATGTTGCCATATTTGATCAGGCCGGGCAGTTTTGTGGGGGTGATGGCAGGATCGTCCCCGGCCCGGTATTCCACCACATCGATGGTGGCGTCAAAACCGCTGACTTCGCTGAAGCTGCCGGCATCCAAGCCGTCGATCTCCAGACGGAATCGGAAATTACGATAGGGAAGCACTTGCTGTTCAACTCCTTATATAAAAATCGTGAGAGCCTTTTTCTTATTCGCCGGTCTTCTGGGTCAGGCGGAAGATGACAAATTCCGCAGGCTTGACAGGGGCCACGCCGATGACGCACACCAGGCGTCCGTTGTCGATGTCGTCCTGGGTCATGGTGTTGGTGCCGATGTTGACAAAGAAGGCGTCGGCGGCGGTAGAGCCAGCCAGAGCGCCGCTCTTCCACACACCCTCCAGGAACACTTCGATGGTGCGGCGGACACGGATCCACAGCAGCTCGTCGTTGGGCTCAAAGACCACCCAGTTGGTGTTGGCCTTGATGGACTCCTCCAGGAAGATGAACAAACGCCGCACGTTCACATACTTCCACTGGGGTTTGGAGCTGGCCGTGCGGGCGCCCCACACCCGGATGCCCTGGCCGGGGAAAGACCGGATCAGGTTGACGCCGTTGGGGTTGAGCATATCCTGCTCGGCGGTGTTGTAGGCTACCGACAGACCGGTGCAGTTCATCACCGTCTCGTTAGCGGGGGCTTTGTGGATGCCCCGGCTGTTGTCGCTGCGGGCATAGATGCCCATCACCGAACCGGAGGGCGGGATATAAGTGTTTCTCTTGTCCAGGGGATCATAGACCTCCAGCCAGGGATGATACATGGCGCAGTAGTCGCTGTCCACGATGTTCCGGTGCTTCATGATCTCATCCACGCTCTTGGCTTCTTTGGGCATATCCAGCACAGCAAAACGGCTGCCCAGGTTTTCGCAATGGGCCACCAGGGACAGCTGCACATTGGGAGAAGTGATGCCGGGCACGGCCATGATGGACACATCGCTGTTGTCCAGGAAAGCCTGAATGCCGGTGCGCTCGCCGGGGCCCTTGTCCACGCCGATGAAATCGCCGTCGGACAAAGCAGCCGCTGTGCCGTTGAGGCCGCCGGACAGCTGGAGACGGACTTCTGCCTTCTGGCAACCTGTCCACTCTTGCACCAGCTCAATGGGAGCCTTGGCCTCTTCCACGGCCTGGGCGGTCACATTGACCAGCTCGGATTTGGAGAGCATCTTTTCGATGAAATAGGGGGTGGTGATGTTAAAAGACACATTCTCATAGGTCTCCGCCATATCCTCGCAGCGGATCTCCATGTTCATTTCACAGGTTTTGATGGTCACCTGAGGCAGCAGAGCCTGATCCACCACCTGGGCGCTCTGGAAGGGAGCTGCCAGAGTGATGTTCTTGCCCTCCACCTGGGCCACCAGGCCGTATTCCACTCCGTCGGGGCCCTCCAGGGCCACCACATCGCCTGCATGGAACTCTTCCACGCTCTTCAGGGCGTATTTGCCCTCTCCCAGATCTTCCATGATCTGGCTTTTGGCCTTGTTGGCCGGAACCATGGTGATGATGACCCGATTGCCCCATGCACCGGGGTTCTTGGCTTCAAAACGCAGGCCTTCGCCGCAGGACAGGCCGGCCACTGCCGCATCGGAAGGGGCCACGCGCATTACAAAAGCCCGGGCACCTCCATTGGCGAAAAAGTGGCTGACAGCATGGGCCAGGTAGCGATATTCGCCGAATTCGCTCTTCTGCAGATAGCCGCCGAATTTCCGGTGAAAATCGGAAATTCCGGTGACAAACACCGGAGCGCCGGACACGGGGCCTTTTTCGGCAAGGCCCACAAAACCGGCCGTGCTGGTGCTCACCCCCTGCATGGGAGCCGGGCCGCTGTCAAATTCCTCCACATAGACACCGGGAGACAAATATTCTGCCATACGCTTTCGATCCTCGAGCGATAAGGCCGCAACCAGCCCGGCCCGGGATCTTTCCACTCCTTTCTATCTGGTGTTCATGGTGTTTCGCTCTTTGGGAATTCCGCCTGTTCCTCCCGCTTCTCTGCTTCTTCCTCCAGGGAAATCTCTTCCCCCAGACTTTCCGAATCCAGTCCCAGAGCCTGGGCCTGCATAGCCAGCCATTTTTTCCGGATAAAAAGCTGATAGTCGTCGGTTTGGCGGTTCTCCCCGGCTTTCTGCAAAGCCCGGGAGAAAGTTTTTTGGAACTCTTTTTGCTTTTGCCTCTTGCGGGAGATCAGGGTCCCCACACCGGAGGCAGCGCTGTGAATGCTGCTGCGCCGGACATCGCTGCGGTGCTCCAGCATTTGCAGCTGGTGCAGGCGGACTCGCTCCTCTTCCACGCCGTAAAAGGGGAGCACCCGATCCATGGTGGTCTCCCTGCCTTCCCGACGGGACATGGTTCCCATCCGGTCCATCACCGCCTTGGGCGCCCGGGCTGCTTCACACCGCAGGCCCATCGCTCCTTGGGAAAAGGTCTCGTCGTTGCTGCGGAACCGGTCCTGACCGTGGATGGTACGCACTCTTGCCTTGTTTTCCAACACTTCCCGCCCCTGGGAGTCATTGCTGTGCCGGACAAAACCCAGCACCACATCCCGTTTTTTCGGGTCATAGCCCACCTCGGCCCGTCCGGTGGTGAGATCCACCTGACCGGAAAGCTGGGGCAGTTCCTCACGGGAAGCACAGCAGGAGGGCTTGACACTTTGCAGCCGGGGATCTTTTCCCTCTGCCGGTTTCAGGCGGATGCTTTCGGCAGTCTCCAGATCCAGCCCCTGCAAATAAGTGCTGGAATGTTTGGTCGTGGCAGCGCTGAGGGTGATATGATCCCCTGCAGCCTTGCTCCATTTGGGCCGCAGCGGCTTTTTTCCAGGCGCTGTCTGTTCCTTGGAAAGCACCTTCCCTCATCCCCTCCTTCCGGCCGGGCCGCAGTCTTCCCGACCCCATCCAGCCGCGGCAGAGAGAATATACACAGAAAAGCCCTCGGGCTTTTTCTGCCCCAAGACCGCTGCTCAGATGCCATATTTTCATGATGAGAATAGCATAAAATCTTGTCGAATAGTGACTTTTGGCACAAACGACAGTCATCTGGCACAAACAACATGACAACGGCTTCTCAGTCGCTTGTGTCTGGAAACAAACTCCTGTATGATAGAAATAGTGTCAAATCCCCATAAAACACGGTGCTTATCGTAAAATAAAACAGGATACCTTTTCGGTATCCTTTCTCAGCTCATGAATGGAGGTGCGGGCTGTGCTTTCCAAAGAGAAATGGAAGAGATTTCTCCATGACAAAAAATGGTTTTTGCTGACTTTGATCCCAGCGGCTGCACTGCTGTGGTGCTGCTTTGTTTATATTGATATGACCCAGACTCCCTTGAAAAGTCTGGACATCAGCCCTGCCTCCGATCCGGCCTCCTGGCGCTTCACCCTGGCCGACGGCACAGAGGTTTCTCCCCAAGGTGACAACTTGCTTCTTCCTCCGGATACCATCCTCTATTGCAGCCGGGATCTATCCCATCTGGAGCTTTCACTCACCTCGACAGCCATCCTTACGATGAATCGTTTCGGCTGTGATGCTGCCGTCTTGTCCGATGGAAAGCTTTTGGCTGACCCCTCCCTGCGGTATCATCCCGCGGAAGGGCGTTTTGACCCTGGCAGTCAGCCCGCCATGTACAGCGATATCGTCACCTTAGGCTCTGCGTCAGAGCTGACTTTGGCATTGTCCTATCCCGAAGGAATGGCTTCCATTTACCAGCTTCCCTCCCTGGCGCTGTACTCCGACCTCACATCGTATCAAAGCCAGGCTATGGCTGCCACTGCCCAGGATGCTTTGCCGGCAGGCGTGCTTTTGGCGGCAGCGTTATTTTTAGCCGGGCTTTTTTTCTTCCAGCTCTATCACAACAAAGCGGATATTAGTTTGCTGCTCCTTTCTCTTCTGGCTTTATCCTTTGGCTTGGAGCGCACTGTCTCCTACGGCGCCTATGGGATCTGGTTCCTTCAAAGTCCTCTGGTGCTGGTAGGGCTGCAGATGCTCCCTCTGGCGCTCAGTTTGTGGGCACTTTGGTACCATCTGGCAGGAAGAGTCCGGAAATGGGGGGTTCTTTTGCCATCCCTTGGCTCTTTGAGCATGATCATCGGGCTGGTGTGGCGGCTCATCGACAACCAGGGCGGTGCTGCGTGGACCAATCTGCTCCTGAGCCGTCTGCTTCCTCTGGCCCTGCTCGTCTCTCTGCTGCTTTGCGCCCACCAAGCCCGCCGGGGCATCGCCTATTACCGACACTATTTTCTGCTGGGCGGCGTTCTTCTCCTTCTTTTTGTCCTTTGTATCCTTTTTTCCCTGGCCGGAGATGGCTTTTTGTGGTCCTATGTCTGCTCTCTGTGGGAAGATACCCGGATGCTCCACAGCTTCTTCTTCCTGACCCGGCTGGCAAACCATCTTTTGCTGCTGATCTTTTTCCTGCTGGCCGTATATGATTTCGTACAAAGCATCGTGCGCCGGAACAGTGAATTGCAGCTTTTGACAGTGCAGAATCGTTACGCCTTGGAACATGCCGCCTATCTGCGCCGTTCCCTGGACGAAACCTATGCCATGCGCCATGAGATTCTTCACCATATGAATGCTCTGTCCGCCCTTTGCCAGGAAGGAGATCTCCAGAGAGCATATCAATATGTGGAACATTTCACCGGCCAGATCCGCCGTGCACCCGGCCGGTATACCGACCATCCCCTCATCAACGCCCTGGTGTCCTATTGTCAGCTGCAAGCCCAAAAATTGAACGCCTCCTTCCAGGCTTCGGTACAGGTGCCCCAGCACATCGGCATTGTCGATGCCGACCTGGCCGTGCTTCTGTCCAACATGATCGACAACGCTCTCCATGCCGTGGCATCCCTGCCTGATCCCCAAAAACGCAGCATCCAGCTGAAAGTGGAGATCTTTGAAAACGCCGGCCTTTTCGTCAGCTGCACCAATAGTTTTTCCGGTGGTCTCCAGCGGAATGAACAGGGTGATTTCCTGTCTCCCCGGCGCCGGGAGGGCCACGGCCAGGGCATCAAAGCCATGCGCCGGGTAGCTGAAGAATATAACAGTGTCCTCATTATAGAGACCCAGGAAAATCTGTTCCATGTAAAGTCTTATCTTTATTTCAAAAAAGACGCATCCCGGGCAAATGGATAAAAAAACAGGCCATTTCTTCTCAATAAGAAGAAATGGCCTGTTCCACATACTGCACAACGGCTTTTTGTACTTTATAACGATACTGCCGGCCCAGAGGGATGGTATCGCCGCTATGAAGCAGGATCTGACTGGTGCTCACCCGCACCTCCCGCACCTGGCCCAGGTTGACCAGATACCCTTTGTGGCAGCGGACAAATTTTTCCGCCCCCAGCTTTTGCTGGACCTGGAGCAATGTGGCCCGCAAACGCAAAGATTCTTCTTTATCCGCCAGTTGAATGAGCACATAATGTCCCACAGCCTCGGCATAAAGGATCTGCTGGAGCCGAAGGATTTTCATTCCCCCTGTGGTTTCCAGCAAAACGGTCTCCAACCGGGGCAGCACCCGGCCAATGGCCTGGTCCAAGGTATCCTTCTCCACCGGTTTGAGCAAATAGTCATCGGCTTTGACCTTGTAGCCATCAATAGCATAATCCCGGCTGACGGTGATATAGATCAGTTTGCCCCGATACCCTCTTTGCCGCAAAGCCTGGGCCAACTGGATGCCGTTGCGTTCTTCCATCAGGATATCCAGCAAAAACAGATCGTACTGGTTCTGCACCTGCTGCAGCTTGTCCAACAAACTTTCCGGATCAAAAAACAGATCCACCCGGGCTTCGATCTCCCGCTGAGCCATGATCTCCCGGGCCATGCGGCTGATAAGATGTGCTTCTTCCTGATTGTCATCGCAAACCGCAATATGATACATCTTATCACCGTCCTCCACCCGTTTCTGTTTTCCAGTATTTTCTTTTCAGAACGGGGCGTTTACACTATCAATTATTGTACCGATTTTGCAAAACGATGTCAAGAAAAAGGACGGGAAGCCAAGTGCTCCCGTCCTTTGTTTACAGATCCAGTTTTGGAGGTTCATCCAGTTTTTCCGGCACATATTTGCCATTCTTTTTCCGCTGGCGGACACATTCGGTGAGAAGATACTCGATCTGTCCGTTCACCGAGCGGAAATCCTCCTCGGCCCAGGCGGCAATGGCGGCATAGAGCTTGGGAGACAGACGCAGGGGAACCTGTTTTTTCTCTTCGGCCATGGCTTAATACAAACTGCCGGAATTGACCACCGGCTGGGCATCCCGGTTGCCGCAGAGCACCACCAGGAGGTTGGAAACCATAGCGGCTTTCCGTTCCTCATCCAGCTGCACCACATGGTTTTCTCCCAGCCGTTCCAGAGCCATTTCCACCATACCCACTGCCCCATCCACGATCATCTTCCGGGCGTCGATAATGGCGCTGGCCTGCTGACGCTGAAGCATCACAGCGGCGATCTCCGGCGCATAGGCCAGATAGGTGATCCGGGCCTCAATGACTTCCAGCCCGGCGTCAGACACCTTGCTCTGGATCTCCTCCTTGATGCGCTGGGCCACCACTTCGCTGGAGCCCCGCAGGCTGCCCTCATCGGCTACACCATCGCCGGTGGTATCCACTCCCGGCGCCACATCATAAGGATAGATCCGCACGATGTTCCGCAGAGCACTGTCACACTGGAGAGACAGATATTCCTTGTAATTGTCCACATTGAATACCGCTTTGGCCGTATCGGTGACCCGCCACATCACGGCGATGCCGATTTCCACCGGATTGCCCAGACAATCATTGATCTTCTGCCGGTTGTTGTTCAGCGTCATGATTTTCAGAGAAACCTTTTTCCCGGCAGCTTCTGCACCGGCCGCGGCCACGGCTGCAGCGGCCAGAGCGCCGCTGCTTTGACCATCCACATCCCCGCTCTGCTTCAGCCGGGTCTTAGCTGCCGGATTCACCCCGGTGCAGAAGGGGTTTACATAATAAAATCCTTCGCCCCGCAATGTACCAACATATTTGCCGAACAGAGTGAGCACCAATGCCTCCTGAGGCTTGATGACCTTCAGGCCGCAAAGGAAGATCCACCCCAGGCAGAGCCACGCAATGGAAACAGCCAACACCAGGCCCCCTGCCAGCTCCTGTCCTGATTCTGTCCAAAAGGCTCCCAGGATACACAGTGCAATGGCCGCCACATAGCTCAGCAGCACTAAAAGCAGCACCGGCATCCCTTTTCTGCATTTTTTCAGGATCTTTTCTTCCACGAAAAACACCCTCTCTCTTTATGATATCAAAATAATATCATAATCAAATCAGGCTGTCAAGCATGGAAGCGCGCCTTCACGGCCTGACCGATGGCGGCCGAGGTGGCTGTGTGCAGAAGCGAAGACGGCAGGGAAAGTTCATAGGCCGGTTTGTTCCCATAAGGAATGTGATGAGGGATCAGGCGGGCTGGAATCTCCTCTGCAAAATCCAAAAGAGCAAACTCTCTGGTAGCCATGGAAACGGCAAGGAACAGGGATTTTTCCCGCTGCATTTTCAAATATTTGTTGTCCCGCAGATGCATTTTGTGGCTTCTGGCCCAAAAGCCGGTATAATCGTTCATCAGCTCCAGCTTTCGGCGATATCCTTCACAGCTAATGGAGAAATCGCTGGAGGAGGAAGTTTTCACATTGCGCAACACCTTCCGGCCCTGGTCGGCCCCATCCAGACTGGCGTCCAGACCGGCAGCCCAGAATACCCGAAGGAACACATCCTCCACCAGCCAGGAGGCCACCAGGTCCTGGCCGTATTTCAGAGGGCTGCGTTGATCGGCCTGGTGGGTACAGGAACAGAGATTGTCATAAGTCTCTGAAAACTGCTCCCGCAGCTTTTGCAGATCTCCCTCCAGAATACAGATGTTGTCCTCTGCGTACCCATATCGCCGGGCCAGCTGAGACAGCGGCATCCTGAAAAACTCCGTGGCTCCGGAAAAAGCGCCCATCTCATTTCCTCCTTTATTTTTAAAGATATTCCTATCATAGCAAATATGGGGAAAACTGTCGAATTTTTCTTTTTACATCGGCCGCAAAAAACAAACTTGTTCCCCGGTTACTAACGCATTACTAACAAATCAAAAAAGCCCTTGGGCGCCATGGCCCAAGGGCTTTCTGCAAACAAGGCGGCAAACCAAAGGAGAGTCTTTCCCCTGCCCCAAAGGCCCTTCACCGGCCTTCTGGCCGGCGGCGCCAGTGCGCCGAAGCCCCGCAGGGGAAATTCATTTTCCCCTGCGGTATCCAAAATCTCCCGGAAACCATAAAAAAGACACGCCCTAAGGCGTGTCTTTTTTATGGTGGACGCTAAGGGACTTGAACCCCTGACCCCCTGCACGTCAAGCAGGTGCTCTAGCCAGCTGAGCTAAGCGTCCGGGTCAATCAGCTTTTTTATTATACAAGCCATGTGTTATTTTGTCAATAGGTTTTTTCGCTTTTCTCCCCTTTTTTCTTTTTACTCTTCTCTTTACTCTTCTCTGGGCAGATTAGCCCATGCCTGATCCCCTTTGTGCTTCTTCTCCTGTTTCTCGCCGTTCTTTGGATGGGGCAAAACAAAAGAAAGAAATGAAAGAAAGCCTCTTGCGGCATCGCCGCAAGAGGCTTTCTTTGTTTATATGTACCTTTTAGCCCTTCAGCTTTTTGTACAGGGCCTTTACATCCTCCATGCGGGTGGGGATGTCGATGGACTGGGGACACTGAGAGCAGCACTGGCGGCAAGCTACACAGTGATGAGCCTGTTTGCTGTCTCCCAGGGCTTCGTAATCAGCCAGGAACTGAGCCTTGTTCTCGGTGACACAGTACTGGTTGTAGATCTTGAAGACGGCGGGGATGTCCACTCCGGCCGGGCAATCCATGCAGTAGCGGCAGCCGGTGCAGGGCACGGTCTTGCTCTGCTTATACACATCGGCCACCTTGAACAAAAGCTCTCTTTCGCTTTCGGTGAGGGGCTTGAAATCGTCCACAGTGGCCACATTGTCCTGCATATGCTCCATGGTGGTCATGCCGCTGAGCACCACCAGCACATTGGGCAGGCTGGCAGCAAAACGCAGGGCCCAGGAAGCGGGGGTGGCATTGGGATCGGCCTTTTTCAGCATCTCGATGCCTTCGGGGCACAGAGTATGCAGAGCGCCGCCGCGCACAGGCTCCATCACCACAACGGGCAGGCCGTGCTCTTCCAGGATCTCATACTGCCGCTTGGCATTCTGCATATCCCAGTCATAGTAGTTCAGCTGGATCTGGGCAAAATCCCAGTCATAAGCGTTTACGATCTCTTCCAGCATTTCGATGGTGCCGTGGAAGGAAAAGCCCAGATGCTTGATGCGGCCGGCTTCCTTTTCCTTCTGGAGTGTCTCGAAGATGTGGTTCTTCTTGATGATCTCCAGGCGGTCATGGTTGAGAGCATGGCACAGGTAATAGTCAAAATACTCCACCTGGCACTTATTCAGCTGCTCCTCAAAATATTTCAGGGTATCCTCCGGCTTTTCCACCAGCCAGACCGGCATTTTGCTGGCCAGATGGAAGCTCTCCCGGGGATATTTCTTCATGGCCTCGCCCACAAACAGCTCGCTTTTGCCCTCGTGATAGGGATAGGCGGTGTCAAAATAGTTGATCCCGTGGGAATAGGCATAGTCGATCATCTCCTGGGCCTTTTCCTTGTCGATGTCGGATTTCTCCGGATCGATCTTGGGCAGACGCATCAGGCCAAAGCCCAGCAGGGAAACCTTATCATCGGTGTCTTTATAATTCCGCATGGCAATCATCTGAGGTTCCTCCTTTTTCACAGGCGGGATTCATCCCGCATTTTTCTTATCTTTATTGTAACGCCTGGAGTGGGGTGGAAGTCAACATTTTTTTGCTTTTCCTTGACAATTTCTTTGGGCAGATTGTAAAATGAAGTAAAGTACAGAAAATTTTTTGTAACAATTTTGTGTTTAGCAAAATCACATTATTCTTTTATTACTTTCCCAGTGCAAAGGAGGTCTTTTCCATGACAATACAGCCCCTGGAAACCCCTCGTCTCCGTCTTGTTCCCTCTTCTTTGGCCCTGGCCCCAATGGTGACCGCCCATTTCATCAAAAACCGTGAGCATCTCCGTCCCACCTCCCCTCTGCGGCCGGAGGAATTTTTCACCCTTTCCCGCCAGACCGAAGGGCTGATGGAGGATGTGCGCCAGCAGGAAGCAGGCGCCAGCGTACGGTTTTGGCTTTTTCCCAAGGAAGCGCCTCAGACCATCGCCGGCATGGTGCATCTCAGCCAGATCAGCCGGGGCGTGTTCCTCTCCTGCTTTCTGGGCTACCATATGGACCAGGATTTCCTGCGGCAAGGGTTTATGACCGAAGCAGTGGCGGCGGCGGTGGACTATGCCTTTGGCCCCTTGGGTCTCCACCGGGTGGAAGCCAATGTGATGCCCCGGAACCTCCCCTCCCTGGCCCTTCTGCGCAAGCTGGGTTTTGAAGAAGAGGGCCTGGCCCGGGACTATCTGAAAATCTGCGGCCAATGGGAGGATCACCTCCATATGGCCAAGCGAAATACCGGAATGAGCGAATAAAAAAGAAGCCCCAAAGGGCTTCTTTTTTTATTTCTTAACCCATTCTTTTCCGATGCTATCCAAATTTCATTGCATTGTTCCGTAATTTTTTCTCAATTCCTCGTTGCCTAAATTGATCATTGTCAAGCCCTGTTTGACTGCTTTTTCATAAGTTTTTACAGCTCCACCCCAACGATGGGTCACATAACACAATGCGTAAGCTGCATGATTCACCATATATTGATTTCTTGCTAAAATAGCCGCTTTGAAATGGTATTTTTCAAATCCTTCCGGATATAGAATCTCATCAAAATAGACAAACTCTGGAATGCGAAAAGTCAAATATGGAATGATTAGATCACAACGAATGTTTTTTCGATATTTTTTCAACTCCTATACGGCCCGAGCACACATCCAATCAAATCTTCCCATACCACCACATAAAAAATCCGTTATTCCCCAATTGATCAGCCGCTCCAACTCTTTTTCTATTTGTTGCAAAGACACACCGTAACATTCTCCATGGCCAATGAATACACATGTCTTTTCCCGCATCGGTCACATCCTCCTTTCAAATCCAGAGTTATTATAACTCCATATCAACTCTATTTTCGTATTTTATCAAATAATGAGTCTAAAATAAAGTCATATCAACTTTACAGGAGGAACAAGCATGGTGAACCGGGAGAAGGAAAAGCACTTCGGCCTGCGGGTAAATGGCGATATCCTGGCAAAATTCCGGTATGTCTGTTCTTATGAAGGCCGCTCTGCAAACAGTCAAATCATTCAGTTAATGCTGAAATTCATTGCTGATTATGAAAAAGAACACGGAAAAATCGACCTTTCCGATCTTCAATAAGCCAATTTAAGCACATTTTTCCTTTTCGAAACACAAAAAAGAAGCCCCAAAAGGGCTTCTTTTTTGCGTTTTTATGCCAGGGTACCGTCGGGATTGTGGGCCACCGAGGCTTCCAGAATGTTGCCATAGGCCCAGTGGCTTTCGTTCACATCCTGGAAGGGATTCCGGGAGATCAGCTCTGCCAGATGCCCTTCTGCCGGGATGCGGCCCAGAGCGCCGTTGATCATCTTCACCGCTTCGGCTCTTGTCACCGGCTGATCGGGACGGAAGGTGCCGTCCTCATAGCCTGCCACAAAGCCCTTTCCTGCGCCAAAAGCCACCGCCTGATAGGCCCAGTGGGTTTCCGGCACATCGGTAAAAGAGACGCTGCCTGTCTCACCGGGGAAGTAGGCCGCCAGAATCTTCATCAGTTCGGCCCGGGTCACCGGCTGATCGGGACGGAAAGTGCCGTCCTCATAGCCCCCTACAATGTTGTATTTCTGGGCAAAACCCACATAGGAAGCATACCAGCTGTCCTCTGCCACATCGGAAAAGGAAACCGGATAGCTCTCACCTTCCTGATAAAGGGCCTGGCCGTTTTCGTCCACCGTCAGCCGGGCCAGCATGGCCACCGCCTCGGCCCGGCTGAGGGAATCCCCCGGCCGGAACAGACCCTCGGCCCCCTGAATATAGGCGCCGTGGTCTGTTTGATTGAGCATGGGTTTTACGGTCTCTTCCGGCTCCTCCGGAGTGGCCGGTTCTTCCGGCACATCCGGCTGAGCGTATTCCTTCTGATACAGCGCCACGATCTCCGGATTCTGCACCATCAGCTGATAGCGGAAATGCACTTCACCGGACACCTGGGGAATGGTCTTGTTAAGGGCCAGCATATCCTCCAGGGCCTTGACGCCATACCAGAGAGAAGAGGGATCGCTGTTGCCCGCCTGATAATCGGCCATGCCCACATACAGACGCACATCGGTGCCGTCCACCACATCGGCCCACCAGCGG
This sequence comes from Intestinimonas butyriciproducens, assembly GCF_016901775.1. Classification (GTDB taxonomy): domain Bacteria; phylum Bacillota; class Clostridia; order Oscillospirales; family Butyricicoccaceae; genus Pseudobutyricicoccus. The sequence continues at coordinate 103,546 of NZ_JACJKW010000002.1, read as the reverse complement.
ACCAGGGTGTCATAATCGGCGGCCTTGTGGCCGATGTACCAATAGATCTGAGGGCAGATGTAATCGATGTATTCTTCCTTCACCCATTTGCGGCTGTCGGCATAGGCATTGAAATAGGTCTCATTGCCATTGGTAGCCGAACCTTCGGGGTGGCTGCCCTGGTTGGCCCATACGCCGGCCGGACTGATGCCATAGGACAAGCTGGGATCGATGGCATGGAGACGCTCTCCCAGTTCCTTCACCAGCTGGTTTACATTGTCTCTTCTCCAATCTCCCAGATCGGAAAAGTCTCCGCCGTACTGCTGGAACGCTGCGGCATCGTCAAAGTCCTGACCGGGATAGAAATAATCGTCCATGTGCAGCCCGTCAATGTCATAGTTCCGGGCCAGCTCCTCGGCCCCCTTGATCACCAGTTCCCGCACCTCCGGAAGGCCAGGATTCAGATAGTAGTTCCCCTCGTGCTGCACCAGCCATTCCGGGTGCTGCTTGGCCGGAGAAGAAGACGACAGGCTCTGGTACTCGCTGTCGCCGCTTTTGGTCACCCGGAAGGGGTTGATCCAGGCATGGAGTTCCAGCCCCAGTGCATGGGCCTGCTCCACCCAATAGGCCAGGGGGTCAAAATCCCCCTGGGGAGCCTGGTCCTGGCTGCCTGTGAGATAACGACTCCAGGGAAAGATCTCCGAAGGATACAGCGCATCACAGGAAGGACGCACCTGAAGGATGACTGCATTCATTCCCATATCCACACAGCCCTGCAAAATGGAGTCGGCCTGGCTTTTCAAAACGGCCGGATCGGTGGTGGCGCTGGTGGGATAGTCCAGGTTATACACCGTGGACACCCACACCGCCTTCATATCCTCCCGGGCGGGATTCTGGCTTTTTTCGGTTTTCACGCCGGCGCCGCAGGCCCCCATCAGCAGGATGACCCCTGCCAACAGCCCGGCCCACAGCCTTTTTCGCAAATGTTTCATATCTTTCTCCCATCTTATGTTGTTTTGTTCTGTTTTCCGGCAAAAAGCCGGAGACCGGCTGCGTCATGGGCGACCAAAGCCATTATAACACAACCGGTCCCCTGTTTTTAGTGGTATCTTCTGCCTGCTTACAAAGCTGCCACATCGGCAGCCAAGGCCTGGGCGTGTTCCAGGGGCGTGGCCCAGCTGGTGCAGAAACGCACAGCGTGGTGGGTTTCATCCACCTTTCCGAAATCGGCAAAGGCATATTTTTCACCCAGTTTTTTCATCACGCTCTCGGGCAAAATGGGGAATTGCTGGTTTGTGGGCGAGTCGCAGAAGAAGGAGAAACCCTTGTCCGCAAAAGCTTTGCGGATGATGGCAGCGGCTTCATTGGCCCGCTTCCCCATCTCCTCATAAAGCCCGTCTTCCATCATGGTCTCAAACTGAACGCCCAACAGCCGTCCCTTGGCCAGAAGTCCGCCCTTCTGCTTGATGAAATAGCGGAAATCCTCCTTGAGGGCCGGAGCGGCGATCACCAGGGCCTCCCCAAAGAGCGCCCCTACTTTGGTGCCGCCGATATAAAAGGCATCGCACAGACGGGCCAGGTCGGCCATGGTCACATCGGTGCCGGGAGCGGTGATGCCATACCCCAATCTTGCCCCGTCCACATAGAGAAACAGGTTCTTTTCCCGGCACAGGGAGCTGATGGCTTCCAGTTCAGCCTTGGTGTACAGTGTTCCCAGCTCTGTGGGATGGGAGATATACACCATCTTGGGCTGCACCATATGCTCCTGGGTTTCATCGTTATAATGATCCTCCACCAGCTTGCGCACCTGTCCGGCGGTGAGTTTTCCCTCTTTGCAGCCGGGGATGGCCAGCACCTTGTGGCCGGTGGCCTCGATGGCGCCGCTTTCATGCACATTCACATGGCCGGTCTCGGCGGCGATCACCCCCTGATGGGGCCGCAGAGCCGCAGAGATCACCGTCAGATTGGTCTGGGTTCCCCCCACCAGAAAGTGGACATCCACATCCTCGCGGCCGCATTTTCCCCGGATAAGCTGGGCAGCCCGCTGGCAGTGGGGATCTTCCCCATATCCCGCCGTCTGCTCCATGTTGGTCTCCATCAAATGCTCCATCACCCGGGGATGGGCTCCTTCGGAATAGTCACAGTTGAAACGGATCATCATTCCTCTCTCCTTTTCCTAATCCTCTTCTTTTTTATAGAAATGTTTGCGCCAATAATATTGGGCATTCCGATCATCTGCCACCAGATCCCTGTCCTCCAGATCCAGCTGTTCTTCCACCTTCCCGTCCTTCATATAAAGGCCGCTGGAATGGATCACCGGAACGCTTTCCATCACTGTATCGGTCATCTGCATAAAGGCAGGACCTTCCCAGCCGCATTCCTCAAAGAGCAGATTCATCAGGAAGTAGGGGCCGATGTCCGGGCCTTCCCCGGAAAAATCGTTGTCCAGCGCTTCTTTTGCCGCGTCATTGGCCCAGATGAGATACCGGGTGGAATAGTAATTCAAAAATCCTTCCTGGGTGGACAGATCCATATTGATGCCCAGGGCGTCATAGACCTCCCCGTCATCCCCCAGCCAGGGATTGTGATCCCCAAAGAGCACGATGACCACCGGCTCTTCTTCCTCCCGGAAGTAATCAAAGAAGGCCGCCAGGTTCTGATTGGTGTTCCAGACAGAACCCAGATAGTTTTCCAGAATGCACTGCTGGCTGTCGGTGAGCTTGCCATCGCTGTTATCAATAAAGGTATCCTTGGGGCTCCACCAATATTGTTCGCTGTCATAGGGGCCATGGCCCTGGTAGCTCACATTGAAGGAAAAATAGGGTTTGCCGGTTTCCTGGTTTTCTTCATAGAACCGGATGATCTCCGGGAAAAGCACCTCGTCCATGGCCACTTCTCCGCCGGTGAACTGCTCATAATAATTTTCCACAAAGTAATAGTTTTCAAACCCCAGGTACCGGTTGATATTTTCCCGGTTATAGAACCACTGGAAACAGGGGTGGCTGCCCTCCACCGTATAGCCCTCATCCCGGAAGTACCAAGGGTAGGCATTGGTGTCGGTGCGGAAATTGCTCAGCTGGCTGTAGCCGGTGAGGAAGCACCGCTCGGTGTCCACCGTGCCCCCGGCGAAGATATTGGTCACAAGGTTTCCGGAAATGCCTTCCTGCTCCAGCTTGTGGTATTCCTCATAGGCGTCATAGGCCAGATTCACTTCTTCAAACTTGCTGAAATCGTTGTAGGCCTCCAACATGATGGAGATCACATTGACCTTTTCGTCCTCGGGGATGTGGGCGTCCTCATAATCTTCCATGAGGGCCGCGGCGGTATCCTCGTCGTAGCCCTCGGGCGGACGATCAATGGCGTCGGTAATGCTGTGGAGGAAGGGATAGACAAAGCCTCTGGAAATATAGATCTGGGTGTCCGACCAGGGGCTGATGAGTTCCGAGTTGTCGGTGGCTGTATCGTAGCTGTACAAATTGTCGTCGGTATATTTTCCGCTGACCAGAAAGGCGATGATGAGCACGGCCAAAGCACCCCCTGTGCGCACCAGGGGATGGGGCTTGCCCCGCAGGAAGAAGAAAAACAGCACCGTCACCGCCAGCACTCCGGCCAGGGTCCACCACATTCCGGCGGTGGGAATGATCTCATACTGCCCTGCCATGTTCCCGGCTTCCCGCACCAGAAGCACATCGGCAAACAGCAATGGATCGTTGCGCAAAGCCAGTTTGAACCAGTTGACAAAGGTGCCGCCCAGAATGACAACACTCTGGAGCAAAAAGGCCAGCCAGGCCCGTCCCAAAAGGAAATACAGCAGCGCTCCCAGCAAAAGCACCGGAAGCACATTGAGAAGGACGATGAGAGGAAACTCAAAATAGCTTTCAAACATCTCCCCGCCGTATTCCGAGGCGGCAAAAGCCAGGCTGATCACAGCCACCCCAAAGGTGGCGGCCGTATAAATCAGGCCGGTATACACCCAAAAAAGTACTTTTTTCCAGGTGCTCCAGCCTTCCGGCGGTTTTTTCTGAAAAACGAACCAGCTTTTCCAGCCAGTAACAGGAGTATCCTTGGCTTTCTGAGCCGGACGCACAATGCTGAATAATTTCATGAGGGAAGCAATCCCGTCCTTTCCGTCTTTTGTTACCAATCAAATTGCTGCCGGGGGGCTTTGGGCAAAGGAGTGTCCTCCTGCTGGGTCTGCTCAAAAGAGAGGGTCTGCACTTTGCGGAAAAAGTCATACACCGGCTGAAGTTTCCGGAAATCCTCTTCCAGTTTCTGAGCCAGCCGGGGCGAAAAGAGGATCTCTCCCTCCTCCGGCGAGCAGGAGTGGGTCACCGCCACATTTTTCTGATCCAGCCACAGTTTTTCCCGCCCCTGGGCATGGGGAAACTTGCTCCTCTTGTACCGGTCCCCCTCCAACAGGAAGTAGCCGTCTTTCCCCAGGGCTTTGTCCGCCTTCTCAAAATCCGGGTCCTGACGCAAAATCAGCCCCCGCAAAGTGTCCATATCCCGTGGACTGGCCCGGTAATAACCGCAGCCCCAGCGGACAAAGCGGGGGGAAAACTCAAAATAAAAAGCTGGCGGCCCCTGATAGAGCTTCTTTTCCCGCAGGAAAACGCACCAGCACACATCCCGAAAAGTGGATTTATCCTTTGTAAAGCGGGTGTCCCGATAGATCCGGGAGATGGAACGGCCCACTTTGGGCTCGGCGATCAGACTGTCGTCCAGCTTCCAGACCCCGGGCTGCAATTCCAGAACCAGCTGACGCATCGGCAAAAGCACCAACCGGTCGTAGTCCTTCCGATGTTCCCGGAACCATTCCTTGCTGTCCCGCAGTTTGTTTTCCATCAAAAAATCCAGCGCTTCCCTGGAAAAAGCCACTGTTTTTCCTCCTTCGACAACATACTGTGACTTTCATTTTCCCCCTTTCGCTGGAATTTGTCAAGAAAAAGGCACAGTCAATGCAGTTCCTTCTTGCCTTTTTTCACAAAACTTTCTATAATCTTCATAGAATGTTCAGAATTTCGTTGGGGATTTGTCCTTGCATTCCCCCTTCCCAAGCTGTATTATCTATATTAGTACAGTCTTTCTCCCGGAAAGGAGTGTCGGGTATGAAACTGCGCAGGAAACTGACCCATCTGGCCACCCGGAATATGCGCCGGATCTGCTTCTATCTGTTTCCCCTTTTTTTGAATCTGGTGCTCTATTGCAACCTGACTCCCTCCCCATCGCTGGCCCCGCGCACACCCCGCTTTTCCTTTGATCTGCCGGGGGTGCTCCGGTTTTTGCTGGCGCTGCTGCTGATTTTCATTGTCTATGTGTTTCTCACCATCCTGACCCGCAGGTCATGGTTGGCGGCTTTGGTGCTGGCTGCGCCTCTTTATGTGATCTCCATGGTGGACTACTATAAATATTACGCCCTGGGCACCCGCATCTCCATGGACGATATCATCATGGTGTTCAGCCTGCATGACCTTTGGACTCCCCAAGGAGCTGCGGGAAACGGCCTGTTTTTCAGTCCCCTGCTGCTTGTCACTTTTCCTCTTCTCTGCCTGTATATCCATTTTCTCCGGGTACTGCGGGTGGAAGATGCGGTGCATTTTCACGGCCGCCGGGTCATCTGCGGCGCTCTGGCCATGTGGTGCCTGCTCACCTTTTCCACCAACAGTCTGGCCTATCAGATCTTTGATCCCCAGCTGCAGGCTTACAGCGTGGTGCCCTCTTCCCGCACCAATGCGCCTCGCCTCACCTCCATCGACTGTCTGATCGGCTCGGTCTATTACGATGAATTTACCGACGAGCGGGCCACGGAAAAGAATGTGCAGCGTCTGCTCTCCGCCTATGAACCCCAGGCCGGCACCGGTGTACGCCCTGACATTCTGGTGGTGATGAGCGAATCTTACTTTGATCTGCGCCGGGTGAAGAACCTGAAGGTGGATGACTCCCTTTATGAAAACTTCCGGCGGATGCAGTCCCAGGGATGCTACGGCCGGGTGGTGGTGCCCGCCTTTGGCGGCGGTACAGCCTCTTCGGAATTTGAGGTGCTCAGCGGCACTTCCAACACCTCCTTGCAAGGCACCCGCTCCCCTTATGGCGGCATTTCTTCCTGGGATACCCTCCCTTCTTTCCGGGATTATTTTGGAAATGAGGGCTATGACTGCACCTATGTGCACCCCTTCAAAGGCTCCTTTTACAACCGGGAAAATGCCTTTGCCGCCATGGGCTTTGACCATATGCTCTTTCAGGAAGATCTGACGGTGCCGGCAGAAGAATATTCCCGGGATATCCACATCAGCGATGCCACCCTCACCCAACAGCTCATCGCCCTTCTGGAGGAAGAGCAGGAAGACCCCCAGTTTATCTGGGCCACCTCCATGCAGAACCATTCTCCCTATGTGACCATGGAAGAAAGCGATCCCTGGCTCATTGATGCGCCTGAGGGTGTGCTCAGTGAAGGGGAGCTGGATGGGCTGCGGGCCTATGCTGTGGGCATCCGGGATACCGACCAGGCCCTGGGCCAGCTTCTGGACTACATCGACAGCCGTGAAAAGCCCACCGCCCTTTTGTTCTTCGGTGATCACCAGCCTTTGCTGGAAGGATACAAAAAGCTCAACGGCATCGAAACCGACACGCTGTATGAGGACCTTTCCAATCTGACCACCGACTATGCCATCTATACCAATTACCGGGCTCCCCTCACCTCCATCGACGGCAGCGACTCCCGGCGCACCGACCGGCCTTTCAGCGCCTGCTATCTGATGGATGTGTATCTCACAGCCCTGGGTATGCCCAAGGATTGTTATCTTTCCTTCCTGGACGATGCCTTCCGTCATCTGCCGGTATACTCTCTGCACATCACAGAGGAAGTGGGAGAGAAAAAAGAAGTGCAGCGCTGCCGGGATGCCCTGGATATTCTCTCCTATGACAGAGCCATGGGCCAGCACTATTCTTCCTTATATAATAATAAATAACAGAAAGGCTCCCTTGTCCGGGAGACGGGTTTTCTTCTATGGATATTTTATATGCTTCTCCCCGTTTGGAATTTTCCCTGTGGGATCAGCAGGATCCCCAGCTGGCCCACACCCTGTGGGGCAATCCTCAGGTCACCCAGTTTATCACGGCCGATGGAATTATGACCCCGGAACAGATCGACGAGCGCCTGAAAAAGGAAATCCAGCAATACCAGCGCTGCGGGCTTCAGTATCACCCGGTATTCCTCCGGGAAGGCGGAGCCTTTATCGGCGTGTGCGGCCTGCGCCCCTATGGTATAGGGGCCGATATCTTTGAGCTGGGTGTCCACCTGCTTCCCGATTACTGGCATGCAGGTTATGCCCAGGAAGCGGCCCGCCGCACCATCGACCGGGCTTTTTCCCTTCTGGGCTGCCAGGCGGTGTTTGCCGGGCACAATCCCAAAAACACCGCTTCCCGTGCGCTGCTCCTCCGGCTGGGATTTGTGTATGACCACGACGAATTTTATTCTCCCACCGGCCTGTATCATCCCTCCTATTTCCTGTGGCGCTCGGCCTATCAGGGAAAATGATCCGATTTTTTCCCATGAAAAAACAAAAGCAAAAGGACGCTTCCATCGGGAAGCGTCCTTTTTTTATAACCTGTATTTACTTTGCGATATTCTCACAGAAGTTCATCAGGATCTGTGCCACTTCGGCACGGGTAGCTGTACCATTGGGATTGAGCTGGCCATTGTAGCCCTGGAGCAGACCATTGCCCACGGCCCACTTCATGGCAGTCTCTGCCCATTCCGAGGTGTTGGCTCCATCAGTGAATGCAGACAGATCGCTCTGGACACTGGTGTCAATTCCCTTGTACACAGCATAGTTGTACAGAATCTGTGCCATCTGCTCACGGGTGATGTTCTTCTCCGGTCCGAATGTGCCGTCCTCATATCCCTTCACGATCCCATTGCCGCTGGCCCAGGCCACCGGATTTGCATAATAGGCATCGCTGGCCACATCAGGGAACAGAGTGGCGCTGTATGTGTGATCTTCCTCCAGCCGATAGAGGATGGTCACCAGCATGCCACGGGTCAGGTTGAAAGACGGAGCAAACAGGGTTTCTTCCATGCCGTTCATCATCCCATTGTCATAGGCGTATTTCACAGCATCATAATACCAGTCTTCGCTGTTCACATCGGTGAAAGGCAGGGAGTCGCTCTCCGCCTCGTCGGCCTTGAAGGTGGCTTTGACTGTGACTTTGGAACCAGGCATTGTGAAGCTATACTGGCTGTCGCTGACCTTGGTCAATGCAACCTCATTGCCGCTGGCATCGGTGGCCGTCAGGGTATCCAGCACATAGCCCTCATTGGGCTCAACGGTAATAGTTACCGCATTGCCCTTGGCTGCGCTCTGGGTAGACGCTGTCACCGTTCCGTTTTCAGCCTTTTCCACAGTGATGGAATAGCTGGTAGCAGTGTTGCCGCCAGTGGAAGGTGTATAGAACTGAGCCACAGCTTTGATGTTGCCGTTGGAGCCATCTCCATATGCCGTGCTCAGAGCTGTCAACAGATCATCAGTGAGGGTTTTGTAAGTTCCATTAATACCCTCGAAGCTCCAACCGCTGAACACCTGTCCAGCCGAAATGGCAGTGGGCAGATCCTGGTTTACATCGGCGGGAGTCAGGGTCAGAATATCATCGCCGAATTTCACCTTAGCGGTACGGGTATCCCTTTTGATTTCAAAAGTGGAGAAACCTTTGTCGTTCAGGAAAGTCAGGGTCGTGCCATCCACTTTAGCTGTGTGATAGCCCACCAACTGATTGTCTTTCATATGCTTGACATACAGATTCTCCGTGGGGAACCCGACGGGCAGAGTGATGCTGATGGTCATAGTCTGAATGTTGGTCAACTTCTGCTCCGAGCCGGCCAGCGCTACGGCGTTAGCACCGGTATTGTCTTCAGCCTCGGGGTCATATACCTGGATGCTCTCCGCATCAGCAGCAGTGGTGGCCACCACACGATACATGGGGACGATCTCCAGGATCATCGTGCCGGCAGAGGCATCATAACCGGTGGGTTTGATGTCCAGATAGGTCTGAGCATAGACCGTCACAGGCTTGTTACCCACATTTACGCCGCTGCCTTCCGCTTTGATAGCTTCCACAGCTTTTTCTTTCTGCTGCTCGGTCACTTCGCCGATGACCTGGTTGGCCGCAGCGGCCAGCTCACCGCTGGCAGTAACGCTTTCTGCAGCCTTCTGAACCTCCTCTTTGTCTCCTTCATTGATCAGGGACATATCCACTTTCGGCTCACCCACAGCAGGTTCTACTTCAGTCTGAACCGCATTGCCTACCATAAAGGCATAACCAGCCGTGTCGCTGGGCAGAGCAGCTTTGTTCTCTGCCACATAGGCGCTGGGATCGCTGGTAAAGTATCCGCCGGAGATGGAAATAGTCCTCCGGTAATTTTCATCGTCAAACAGCATCAGCACAGCATCAGCCTGATCGCTGACAAAAGTGCCGCCCTCCACACGGACAGATGTATCCCAACCATAATTTCCTTCCAGATAGAGGGCAGCGCCAGTGAGATTGACGCCGCTTCCCTGGGGCTCATCGGGTATATGTTTTGCGCCGGTGCCGTGGAGGGAGGCATTGCCGCGGATCGTTGTAGTGCCGCCTTTGACAGCGACAGCGGTATCACCGGTAATCGTTGTCCCGTCAATCACCAAAGTACTGTTGTCAGAGGGGAAGTAAATTCCCACGCTATCGCCGCCGGCCGTCACAGAGCCTCCTGTCAGACTGACAGAAATCTGGGAATGAGTGCCTTGCGTAACAATGCCATAGGTATTGTTGGGGACAGAAAGATCCACATTTTCCAAGGTAAGGCTTGTACGATCTCCATTGAGGAAAGCGCCATCGGTCATCTCACTGACCAGCTTGCCATTTTTCACAGTCAGAGAAGCTCCGGCGTTGGACAGATCAATGGCTCCATCGATATACAAAGCATTGGTCACCGTATAGGTATATCCATTCAGATCCACTACATAGTTCTTATCCTTTGGAACTGTCAGATTGGCCATACCGCTATAGTCATTGAGCAGCACTGCTGTATTGTTTACATCTGCCTCTGCTGCTTCTGCGTATCCGCCATAAATATAACTGTTTCCGTCGCTGGCAGTGGCTTTGAAGCCGCCGTTCCCAATCATGGCGGCAGCACTTTCACTGTACGCCATCTGGGCCCGGGACAATTTTACCAAATCACCGCTTTCGCGATGCAGAACAATATCGCCTTCAATATAAAGCGTAGCAATGCCCTTGCTGGGGCCATACAGATAAACCGGCTGATACTTCGCCGTCACAGTCGATGTATGATCGCTGCTGTTTTTCAGCAAAAAGGTGGAGCCTTCGGCGGGAGCATTCCAAAGATATGCATAAATACCATAACTATATGTATTGGTATAATCATATCCGTTCAGATCCAGAGTCACATTTGCTGCGGTGATTCTCAGCTGTTCATTGATGGTGAAATCTTTTCGCAAAGTCAGTGTTTCTCCATCTTCCAGAAAAGCAGCCGCGGCTTTCACCGATGCATATTTGTCTTCCCCAATGGTAGCAGCCACATCGGCATCATCCGTCAGATCTCCAATTTGGTAATAAATCTTCCCCGTATCTTCGTCAGTATAGGGCTTACTGATTTTTCCGGCCGGCAGCATATCATCAATGGGCTCGCCCAGTTTGCACTGAATAGCCTCCAGATCTCGCAGTGTTCCACAAAGGCTGCTGACCCATCCGCCCTTGATTTCCGTCTGTGCCTGATCGTTATTGGGAAGGTTGACACCATAACTCATACCGCCGTCAATGACAATCTTGCTGTCCTGCTCTGCATTGCCGCAGCCAATTACAAGGCTGGCTGCGTTTTGAGCATCAACCGCCACATAAGTTGTGCTGCGGGTCTTAGCTGTGGAAAGCACAGTGCCTCCAAGAATGGTGATCTGGGAACCAAAAGAATATGTATCAATTCCTGTGGTTCCCTGCAAAGTGCCGCTCTCCAGCCAGAAAACACCAGTGGATCCCATCCAGATGGCACAATCGTAATTGCTGGCTGAAACAATTTTGCCGGTACCATCCTGACTGCTATCCCGAACCACCAGCCTGCCATTTACATTGACACGCATTCCCATTGTCAAAACGCATCCGTTCAAGTCCAAGGTAACATCGGTGTCCTTTGGAAATGCCAAAATATCCGCCGAACCAGTTGCTGCAGAAATAGTAAGATCATCAAGCAACTTGATCTGGGCCTCTGTTCCGGATTCCAAAGCTGCTACCGCAGCTCGAAAAGAAGCGGCATCGCTATATACCACCGTATTTTCACCAATGGTAATTTTCGCAATGTCAGCATCTCCCGCCAATGCCGTCATTGGCAAAAGACTCAGAAGCATAATAACAGCCAATAAAATGCTTCCGATACGCGTTTTTTTCCTCATCTTTTTTCCTCCTATATTCAATTTGTTTTGTATATATCAAATCAAAGCAAAAGACACCCGCAGGCGCATTTTCTTACACCGGCCGATATCCCCCTCTTTGAATGCTGATTTTCCCGGATGTGACAAATAATAAAACCATCTCCTGCCCTTCTCTGCCAAAGGCATACTGCCGCTTCATGATTTGTCACCTCTTTTTGTCATTTTATCACAGCTTTTTTCGCACTTCAAGGCGAAATGCCGCCATTTTTCGAAAAACAGAACGGTTCCCGCCGTATGGGTTCTTTGTCACCGTAAAAATCTCCTGAATATTTTGCAAACCAGGCCAAAATCATCCATTCTTCCCTTGACAAACCCGATGGAGTGAGGTATTATTGGGAGCGTGGTGGTTAGATATTGCTAACCGCTTTTTTCGGAACCTTGGTTGCCCTGCACTAACCAAAGTTTTATGACGGAAGAATAGGTGAAGATTATGACTTTGAAAGATGCTCTGGAAGGAAAAGAGTACGTGATTGAGCAAATCGAAACAGACGACGAAGAACTGAACGCCTTCCTTTTTTCTCTTGGCTGCTATGCGGGAGAACCCATTACTGTGGTCTCTCATTTGAAGGGCGGCTGCATCGTTTCCATTAAAGACGGACGGTATAATATCGATTATCAGCTGGCGGAAGCGATTGTGATTTGATGTACCCTGTACCCCTGCCGATGCCAAAGTGCTCGCTTACCACACACATCGGTTAGCATTAAGCAACTTCAGTGTGTTGTAATACTGTTTGTGTATGAGAGACTAACAGAAAGAGGAGGAATAACCATGCGCATTGCCTTAACCGGCAACCCGAACTCCGGCAAGACCACCATGTACAACGCCCTCACCGGGCGGAATGAGAAGGTGGGCAACTGGGCCGGTGTGACGGTGGAAAAGAAAGAACATCCCATTAAAAAATCCTATTACAGCGGAACAGAGGAACTGATCGCAGTGGATCTGCCCGGTGCCTATTCCATGTCTCCCTTTACCTCGGAGGAAAGCATCACCAGTTCCTATGTACGCAACGAGCACCCCGATGCTATTATCAACATCGTGGATGCCACCAACCTGAGCCGCAGCCTGTTTTTCACCACGCAGCTGCTGGAACTTGGTATTCCTGTGGTGGTCGCCCTGAATAAGAGCGATATCAATGCCAAAAAGCAGACCACCATTGACACAACGGCCCTCTCTGCTAAGCTGGGCTGCCCGGTTCTGGAAACTGTATCTACCGCCGCCGAAGGATTGAAAGCAGTGGTAGAAGCTGCAGCGGCTCTCAACGGCAAGGGTCAGAAAGCTCCGTACAGCCAGGGCAATATCGACCTGACCGATAAGAAGGTCGTGGAAGAAGCAGACCGCAAGCGTTTCGCTTTTGTCAACCAGCTGGTCTCTCAAGTGGAAAAGCGGAAAGTACTTACCAGAGAGAAAGGACCCGGAGACGCCATCGATGCTGTCCTTACCAACAAATTTGCCGGTATTCCCATCTTTGCCGTGGTCATGTTCCTGGTGTTCCAGATCTCTCAGGTCTGGGTAGGTCCGTTTATTGCAGACACCCTGGTGGCCTGGATCGAGACCTTCCAGGGCTATGTGGCAGACAGCCTGGCCGATGCCAACCCGCTGCTGACTGCTCTTTTAGCTGACGGTATCATCGGCGGCGTAGGCGCTGTGGTGGGCTTCCTTCCCTTGGTGATGATCATGTACTTTCTCATCGCCCTGCTGGAGGACTGCGGCTACATGTCCCGTGTATCGGTGGTGCTGGATCCCATTTTCAAAAAGGTGGGGCTCTCCGGCAAGTCGGTGATCCCCTTCGTCATCGGCACGGGCTGCGCCATCCCCGGCGTCATGGCCAGCCGCACCATCCGCAACGAGCGCGAGCGCCGGGCCACCGCAATGCTGACCCCCTTCATGCCCTGCGGCGCTAAAATTCCTGTAATCGCCCTGTTTGCCGGCGCTTTCTTTGACGATGCCGGCTGGGTGAGCTTCACCATGTACTTCACCGGTATCGTCCTCATTTTCCTGGGCGCCCTGCTGGTCAACAAAATCGCCGGTTACAAAAACCGGAAGTCCTTCTTTATTATTGAACTGCCTGAGTACAAGGTGCCCTCTCTCTGGTTTGCCTTCAAGGCCATGTGTGCCAGAGGCTGGGCCTACATCGTGAAGGCTGCCACCATCATCCTGCTGTGCAACACCGCCGTGCAGATCATGCAGACCTTCAACTGGAGCTTTGCCGTGGCGGAGACCGCCGACAGCTCCATCCTGGCCTCCATCGCCCACCCCTTTGCCTACCTGCTGGTGCCCATCGTGGGCGTCCTCAGCTGGCAGCTGGCTGCCGCTGCCGTCACCGGCTTCATCGCTAAGGAGAATGTGGTAGGCACCCTGGCTGTGTGCTTTGCGGGCCTGGAGAATTTCATCGATACCGACGAGCTGGCCATGCTCGAGGGTTCCGGCGCCGAAGTAGCCGGCATCATCGCCATCACTAAGGTTGCCGCTCTGGCCTACCTGATGTTCAACCTGTACACGCCCCCCTGCTTTGCCGCCATCGGCGCCATGAACTCCGAGATGAAGAGTGCCAAATGGCTCTGGGCCGGTATTGGCCTGCAGATGGGCACCGGCTACACTGTCGGCTTCCTGGTCTATCAAATTGGTACTCTGATTACCACAGGCGCGCTTGGTGCAGGCTTTGTCCCCGGTCTGATCGCTGTGATCGTTTTTGTTGCGATCCTCACTTATCTTTGCCTGAAAGCCGATAAAAATCTGAAGAGTGAATACACACTTGGTGGAGTGAAAGCCTGATGATCGACTACATCGTCATTGCCATTCTTGTGGTGATCGTTGCAGCGGCCGCCTTCTATGTCTACAAAGCAAAGAAGAGCGGAAAAAAATGCATCGGATGCCCAGACGGCTGCTCTTGCAGTTCTAAAAAAGGCAACGCACATTGTAGTTGCGGCAAGCACCATTCATAGAATCCATGTCTTGGATCGCGGCTTTTCCCTTGGGAAAGCCGCGATCCTTTTTCAATATTGAACAGCTGTTATTGTCTGCATTTAAACCAACCTATGAGAATCTGTGAACTCGGAAAGCGGACATCCCCGCCGATAACCATCTGATATGCGATTTCCGTATCAAAAGTGCGGAATCGCCAACCCCAATTCGGAGCACTTATCCCCATTGGCCGACCTTTTGTGCTCTATTTCCGTTTCCCCATCAAATGCAAAAAGAAGGATGGTAATTGCTCTATGAAATCAAAACGGACCACAGAAGATTATGTAAAGACGATCTATACGCTCTCACGCAACGGAGAAGTCCGCCGCTGCCAGCTGGCCGAATGCTTATCTGTTTCCCGCCCCACAGTTTCCATTTCCATCAAGGCGCTGTCAGAGGCCGGTCTTGTTTATACAGATGACACAAACGGCATTCATTTGACGGAAAGCGGACTGAATATTGCCAAAACAGTAGAAGAACGGCATCGGGTCCTGTGCGATCTTTTAGTACGCCTTGGAGTGGATGAAACAATCGCTTCCAGGGACGCATGCAGGATGGAACATGTACTGGGTGAGGAAAGTTTTCTGGCGCTAAAGTCCCTGACACAATGAGCGATACACATCGGTATATATCTGCATAAAAAACAGGTGTTAGATATGTTTATTGAATATCTGCGGAGCAATCCTCCCCCATACACCCAATGGATCAATATCATGCCCGGTGTATGTGCCTGTCAGTTTCAATTGACGGAATTATCAAAAAAGAGAGCATTGACACTTCAGAAAAACGAGTCTTCCGGTTCCTTCGAGGTTCTCTTTTGTCTGGGCGGCCAAATCACTGCCCTGTTGTCATCCGGGGAATCACAGAAAATTGAAAAGCATCATATTCTTATCCTCTCGGATGCATCAGAGCTGCTCTCCTTGAAAATCAGCGAGGATCTGCATGGGATCCTGGTGGCGGTTGACCTTCCGGCCTTTCAAAAAAATCCCCCTTCTCTCCTTCCAGACTCAGGGCTAAGGATCGATCTATGCCGCCTGAAATCAAATTTCGCACTGCAGCATGGTTCTATTGCTCTTTGCAATCGCTGTTGGAGTCAGGCAGTATTTGATCTGCGGGGATATTTGCCGGATGATATATTCTGCCGATACTGCGTTTTCAAAGCCCTGGAATTGCTTTACCTTCTTTCTTCAAGATGTTTTCGCATGAAAGATTTGACAACAGGGCCTGAGAATCTTCAAAGCCCTCAAACCATTTTATATGCACGCTCATACCTGGAAACACATTTGGCCGAAAAGATTACAATTGCAGATTTAAGCCGCATGCTTTCCGTCTCCCCCACCCACCTGAAAACTGAGTTCCGACGCATATATGGCATATCTGTTCATCGCTGTCTGATCGATTTACGCATGCGAAAAGCCGGCGAGTTGATACTCTGTACAAACCAGCCTTTATACAAGATCGCTCAGGATGTTGGCTATGAGGGGATGAGCCAGTTCAGTGTCGTGTTTAAGAAATATTATGGGACAACCCCCGGACAATTCAAAAAAATGTCGAAAACCGGAATATAGTGTCCATTTGAATAATGACAGCAAAAAACAGCATCGCTATAATTATAAAATACGCAACTGTGTCCCGAATCAAAAGGAGTGATTGCAATGAAACAGCATCGTTTCTGGGCCTGGGGTGCAGTGATTTGCATGGTCATGGTCATGGTCACAGGCTACAGAAAGAAATAAGGGAAAGGAAGTATCACAATGAATGTCTACACAAAACTGGCCTGCTTTATGGGCGGTGCCTTATTTGGCTCCTTCGGCATCAAATTACTGTCCGGAAAAGATGCAAAGAAGGCGTATGTCCATGTTGCGGCCGCTGGTCTGCGTATGAAGGACTCGGTCATGGAAGCTGTAACTACGGTTCAGGAAAATGCCGCAGATGTACTGGCCTCCGCCAAGGATTTGAATGAATCCCGCGCGGCCAAGGAAGCAGAGGAAGATGCCGCTTCCATTCTGGACTGCGAAGAAATCTGATATCCGCAGAGGGAGCCGCTTGCGGCTCCTTTTTTTTCTCAAAGGAGGAGCTTATGAACGCAACGATTGTACATGAAAGCCGCGGCCGCATCCGGCTCAGGCTTCGTCAAAAGCAAATGAGTCTTGCTCAGGCCGATCTTTTGGAAGCGTGGCTCCAGAGAAAGCCCTGGATCCGGAAGGTCACTGTTCATGAACGCACCTGCTGTGTCATTCTCCATTATGATGGCACACGCCAAGCCGTATTGGATGAAATCCGGCACTTTTCCTGGCAGGAGGCAGAGCAGACCACTGCATTGCCTGCATACAACAGCCGAGCACTCAACCGAGAATTTGAAGAGAGACTGGTAGGGAAGGTTCTCTGCAAAGCCGCCTGCACACTCTTTCTCCCATCCCCCCTTCGGATTGCCCGTGTCCTTTGGCATATGATTCCTTTTGTGTGGCGGGGGTTGCACTGCCTGCTGCATCGCCGCATCAAGGTAGAGCTGCTGGACGCCCTGTCCATCTCCATCTCCGCTTGCCGGAAGGATTTCGGAACCGCCGGGATGGTGATGTTCCTGCTGGAAGTGGGCGAGCTGTTGGAGGAATGGACCCGAAAAAAATCTGTGGCCGATCTGGCTCAGTGTATGTCGCTAAATGTAGATCGGGTCTGGCTGCGCACTTCCCAGGGTGAAGTACTGGTTCCTGTGTCCCAGATTCAACCGGGAGATGCCGTGGTTGTGCGCGCTGGCGGTATCATCCCTGTGGATGGTCTGGTACTGGAAGGTGAAGTCACCGTCAATCAGGCCTCCCTCACCGGGGAATCCATTCCCATCCCCAAGCGTCCCGGCGGCGCAGTGTATGCCGGAACCGTGGTGGAGGAAGGTGAATGCCTTCTGGAGGTCAAACAAGCCTCCGGCCAGAGCCGCTATGACCAGATCGTCCACATGATCGAACAATCGGAGCAGATGAAATCGGCGGCCGAAAGCAAGGCTGCTCATCTGGCCGACAAACTGGTTCCCTATACCTTTGCAGGAAGCCTGCTGGGCTTTGCTCTCACCCGCAATGTCACCAGAGCCCTTTCGGTGCTGATGGTGGACTTCTCCTGTGCACTGAAACTGGCCATGCCCTTGGCTGTCCTGTCCGCTATGCGCGAGGCAGGCCGTTCCCATATCACGGTTAAGGGCGGTAAGTTCCTGGAGGCGGTAGCTGCCGCCGACACCATCGTATTTGACAAGACCGGTACTCTGACCCATGCTTGTCCCCGAGTGGCGCAGGTGATCCCCTTCGGCGGCAAGGAGGAGCAGGAGATGCTGCGACTGGCCGCCTGTCTGGAAGAGCATTTTCCCCACTCCATGGCCAATGCCGTGGTGGAAGAGGCCAGACGCCGCGGCCTGACCCATGAGGAATATCACTCCAAAGTAGAATACCTGGTCGCCCACGGCATTGCCAGCACTGTCAATGGGGAGCGGGTGCTCATCGGAAGCTTCCACTTTGTATTTGAGGATGAGCACTGCCAGGTTCCGGAAGGCGATCAGGAACGCTTTGATGCACTCTCGCCGGAATATTCCCACCTGTATCTGGCAGTCGGTGGACAGCTGGCGGCCGTGATCTGTATTTCCGACCCGCTGCGTGAGGAGGCAAAAGAAGTGCTCGCCACACTCCGTGGGCTGGGAGTTTCCAACACAGTCATGCTCACTGGAGACAGCCATCGGACCGCTGCAGCCATTGCCGCCCAGGTGGAGGTGGACGATTTCCGTTCAGAGGTGCTTCCCGCAGACAAGGCCGACTATGTGGCCCGGCTCCGTCAAGAGGGGCATACCGTCCTGATGGTAGGCGATGGCATCAACGACTCCCCGGCCTTGTCTGAAGCGGATGCCGGCATCGCCATCAGCGATGGCGCCGCTATCGCCCGGGAAATTGCGGACATCACCATTGCTGCCGACAGCCTTTGGGAACTGGTGGAGCTGCGTCGGATCGCCATGGCGCTCATGGACCGCATCCATTCCAATTACCGCTTTGTCATTGGCTTTAACGGAGCCCTGATCGCTCTGGGCATGGCCGGGATCCTTACCCCCGCCATCTCCGCCACACTGCATAATACATCTACTCTTGGCGTTAGCCTGCGGAGCATGAGCAGACTGACACACAAATCAGATCTTTCACCGCACACTAATTTGCAAAACAGTAAAATCCCCCATTAAATCTATGAAAGTGCGTACTTTTTACAGGGATATATCCGGCTGACTCTCCAACAATATCAATACAGTGAAGAATATACTCCTGTATCTGTTTCTTATGGCCTGCGGGTTGCCGTTGTTCTGAAGCGGCAACAGCATGATAAAACATCGGCGCCTTTGCAGTCGCAAAAGGCGCCGATGTTTTAGTTTATTGAAAATTATTTGGCTGCATTCTCACAGAAGCGCATCAGAACGGTGGCTACCTGAGCACGGGTTGCCGTGCCCTTGGGATTCAGCGTGGTGTCCGTCACACCGGTGATAAGGCCTTCGCTGTTGGCCCAGGCCATAGCATCCTTTGCGTAAGCGCTGATACAATCGGCATCGGTGTAGCCGCTCAGGTCCCCGGACTCGGTTACATCATATCCCTTGTAAACAGCATTGCGGTACAGAATCGTCGCCAACTGCTCTCGGGTGATGGAATCCTCCGGTCGGAAGGTGCCGTCGTCATAGCCGGTAACAATGCCGTTGCCGCTGGCCCAGGCCGTGGCGTTGGTATAATAAGCATCGACGGGCACATCCGGGAACAAGGCGGCGCTATAGGTAGGATCGGTCTCCAGGCGATAAAGAATAGTTACGATCATGCCACGGGTCAGTTCCGCCTGAGGTGCAAACCTTGTTTCGGCGACACCGTTCATCATGCCCTTGCCGCAGATATAGGCAATGGCTTCATAATACCATGCATCGGCCGGAACATCTGCAAATGGAAGGTCGCTCATCGCTTCCCCTGGTGTCTCTTCCGGCCGGGAAGCCATCTGGCCGACGGTTTCCGATACTATGCCGCCGGCAGATGGAGTCTGACCGCCGCTGTCAGGCTGTTCCGGTTCACCGCCCGACTCTCCGGGCTTCTCTTCTTCCTCCGCTGCCATCACTTCCAGCCGTGCCGGATCACTTTCGGCAGCAGCGTAATTGCCGTGGGCTTCCACAAAAGCCTTGACATAATAGATACCAGGTTCTTCAGGTACGCCGGAGAGTTCTGTGCGGCATCCAGCATCCTGATAATACCGGTAAACGACAGATCCCTCATAGACATCACTGCCCACCAAGGTGACTTGAGCCTTATCCACAATCACTGGCTTTCCTGTATAGGAAACGGTTTGATCCGCCAGGTGAATCACCGGCACTGCCGGCAAAATCTTTATTCGGGCGGGGGCGCTCTCCGCCGCCGTCAGACCGTCGCTGGCCTCCGTGAAACCTTTGACATAATAGGTGCCCACCGCTGTTGGCGCACTGGAAAGCTCCATGCGGCAGTCAGCATCCTGATAATAGACATAAGTGACATCCAGCTCCAGGGCCGTACCGTCAGGCCGGGTCACTTTGGCTTCTGGTGCGCTCAGCGGCATTGCCGTATAGGTTTGCTCACAATCCTTCAGAGTCACCACCGGCGTCAGAGACTCCTCCTCTTCCCCGGCTTCCAGGATCAGGGAAACAGTGGCACGGGTATCTGGCGAGCGGTTGCACAAAACCGTCAGTTTCCACTCCCCTGCCTGGGCTGTGGAAGGCACTGTGACGGTGCCGCTTCCCCGTGCACCGTTCAGATACCAGAAAACAATTTCATCCATGACACAGCCATAAGGGTATGATATAGGGAAACGATATCTGAAACATGGTATCGTTTCCTGTTTTTATAGATATTTGTGTAGCAGAAAACGGATGTAAGGTTGACATTACAAGAAAAACATATATAATTATTGTAATATTAACCTTACTTTTGGAGGAACTATGAAAAACAGAATAAAAGAATTGCGGGAACAGCGAGGGCTGACGCAAGAGCAATTAGGAGAACTGGTTGGAGCTTCAAGGCAGGCGATAAATGCCATAGAAACAGAAAAATTCGAACCATCTATCTGGCTTGCATATGATATTTCTAAAGTGTTTGAGTGTGCCATTGAGGATGTGTTTTTATTTGATGTAAGTCCTAGAAAATCAAGAGCTGACAGTAGCAGGCAGGAGGTAAAAAGTGGCAAAAAGATTTCTTCGCTATGACAGCGACCCTATATTGAGAAAAAAATGTAAAGCCGTCCTAAAAGTTGATGATAAAATCAGGCAGCTCTTAGATGATATGCTTGATACATTACATGAAACAGAAAATGGAGCTGCACTGGCAGCAAATCAGGTTGGTGTTTTGAAACGGTTGGTTGTCATTGATTTTAACGACACACGATTAAAACTTGTAAATCCGCAAATGATAAGCCAAAGCGGTGTGCAGGAATGTGTTGAGGGATGCCTTAGTTTCCCGAACCGTTTTGTAAAAACGATCCGTCCGCAAAAGGTCACGATTCAGGCACTCAATGAATATGGAGAGGAAATTATAGTTGACGGAGAAGATGAAATGGCAAAATGCTTCTGCCATGAGCTGGAACATCTGGACGGTATGATTTTTTTAGATAAAGCGATTGAAGAACTTTCTGCTTTGTAGTACAAATTGATAGATGCCGTTTCGGAAAAGAAAAAGGGGTTTTATGAGCAAGGTTATTATGATGTGCGGCGTATGTGGTTCTGGAAAGACTACTTACGCCAAGAAAAAAGAACAGGAAGGATATATCAGACTTTCCATTGATGAAGAAATGTGGAAACTTTATGGAAGAAATGGAATTGATTATCCGGAAGAACAATATGAAAAATTGTCAGAGCAGGTGGAAGCTGCGCTTCAAAAAAAGCTGCTGTCCCTGATTCAGCAGGGAAAAGACGTTGTGATTGATTTTAGTTTCTGGAGTAAGGAAAATCGGAATTTTTATAAAGAGCTGATCCAAAAAGCAGGCGCTGAAACGGAACTTGTCTATATGAAAGCCAGTAAGGAGCTTTTGCAAAAAAGACTATATAAAAGAAATCAGGTCTTACATGCCAATTCGCCGTTTGTGATAACAGATGAAATATTGGAACATCATTATCACGCATTTCAGGAGCCATGCGGCGAAGGAGAAAAAGTAATTTTGCAGAAAGCGGATATTATGTAATATTCAAATTTCAACTGAATAACCACAGCACAAACCGCTGCTACATGGGAGCCAACAAACCATGCAACAGCGGTTTTTCTTTACCGTTTTTTCCTCTGGCTGATAGGTGTTCCCATTTTCTTTGATTTTTTGAGAATCCGAATGAGCCAGCGGAATTCTTCATCTGACAGATTTTTATAGTTGATGCCGAGCTGTTTGCAGTAAAGGACGACCAGCTTTTCATCCCGGCTACCCTTGAAATTTTCGACCGCTTCCAGATTTTCTTTCAGTTCATCGGCAACAGTGGTCTGGGGTTCACTCTCGCTGTCCTTTTATGGGCTTCTCGAATATCCCGGATAATGAGGTTGAGGTCATCCCGTACCATCTGACTGAAATATTCATCATCGCTGATATGGGCGGCTTGCAACACTTTCAAATGTGGGTCATCTTCGCCGGGGCGATACCGTTCAATGATTTCATGCCGGACGGTATCGACAAGGGCGTTGAGGTTCTGAATCTGCATGGTGGCAATCCCGTCTACATAAATCTCAATGTCTGCAAGAAACTTGATAAAATCTTTATATGTGGCAAGCTCACAGAGCAGACGGTTGTTAATCCGACCGCTTTTCAGAAGTGCGACCATCTCATCATTCAAATGCAGTTCCGTCAATGGCGTGTTGATCTGCTCCCTGTTCTCTGTCCGGCACAGCAGATAATCAACGGAAACTCCCTAGAAGTCTGCCAATAGGAGGAATATAATGAAAATAATCAGGAACGCCATTCGCTGCAATATCTGTGGCGACGAAGATGTTTTCCATACTTTGCCGCCCCATGATCCAGAGGCTTCAATGTGATAAATTATCCCTTGTCTATATATTTTCCCATCCAACCGGTGCTCTCTGCCCGCCGGCCGCTTTGGGCATATCTTTTTTCCTTCCTTGATCTTCCTTCATCTCCCCGGCGACTTTTATTTCCGCCGCAGGGGTCTCTCTGTTCTGCCCTTTCAGGAGTTGTACGTTATTTTCATGTCCGATACAGGGCAAAAGAAGCAGCACAGCAACCGAGCGAGATGCTCATCTGCTGTGCCGCTTCATTATTTAAAAATCAGTATACATCCATACGCGCGAACATTGTTATTCCGCAAGAGCGCGCCAGAGAAAAGTGACGATCTGCGCTCTGGTGCAGTCGTAGTCGGGGCCAAACAAGCCGCCGCCTGTGCCGTTGGTGATGTTGTTCATTTTCGCCCATTCGACTGCCTCTGCATAATAGGCGTCAGCTGCCACATCGGTGAAAGTCGTGCTGCCGCTGACTTCAGGACTGTCGGCCATGCGGTACAAGAAGCTGACCATCTGTGCGCGGGTGCAAATGTCGTCGGGACTGAATGTAGTGTCGCTGGCCCCGTTGGTGATGCCGTTTTCCGTTGCCCAGATCACTGCATCATAGTAGTAACTATCCGCCTTTATGTCGGTAAAGGGCATGGCATCGGATTTGGGCCCGGGGCTGCCGGACGCACGCCACAAAAAGGTCACCATCTGCGCACGGGTGCAGGAAAAGTCCGGGCTGAAATGCGTCGTATCGGTCCCATTGGTAATGCCTTTTTCAACAGCCCAGAGGACCGCATCGTGATAATAGGCGTCCGCAGGGACATCCACAAAGTTTACAGCAGCTGCATCCACAACGAAGGATGCCCGAACCGTCACTTTAGAGGCAGGCATACGGAAGGTGTACTTGCCATTTTTCTCGGTCACCGGCACAGCATTGCCGTCCTTGTCCGTAACGATAAGCGCATCGAGCTTGTATCCGTCATCTGGCGTAACCGTGACGGTGACTGTATCACCCCTGTGGGCATTCTTGGGCGTAAGGGTGATAGAACCGTTGCTGCTTTCCTCCACAGTCACAGGATAGGTGGCAGAGCTGCCGGAGCTGCCGGAATCAGGTTCGGGGGAAACATAGCCCTCTTTCTGCTGGTAAACGGCTACGGTACCCGACACCTCATTGGCTGCCAGAAGTAGCGGATAGCCTGTGGGGCTATGCTCTGCCGGCACAGCGCAGATCCCTTCCACCGACACATCGCCCTGCAGCGGATCCGTGCCGCTTTCAGGGAAATCTACCGTGAAATCTCTGGAGTTAATATAATCACAGAAGAAAGCATCTGCCGGGTTGGTGATATCGTAAAGCATAATGCCGCCGATGCGTTCCAGACCGATGTAAGCGTAGGTCTTATCGCCTGCCTTGGCAACAGCAATGCTTTCGGGTTCAGGCCCTTTGGCGTCGCTGCGGCTGTCAAGTTTGTTGTTTTTATTGGAAGCATTGAAATAATCGGGATATGCGGCGGCAGTTATATTCTCGAAGTCGCTGCCGCTGTCAAAGACTTGCAGGAGACCGTCAGCCGTTACCTCGTATATGGAGAAAGAGCGGCCGCCCAGAATAAAGTTCACCTGAGAGGGGACCGAGGGCAGGCCCTCCATCTTTGCCTTATTCAGGACCTCGACTGTTTCACCGTTGATATTGGTTTCGGTCATATTGGTGTAGCTTCCCCATTCGGAGGCATCGCCTTCGTTGGCAGTAAGCAGATAGGTCTTGCCGCCTGTCTCATAGATCGAGATACCGTCAGGCATATACACGCCCATCAGGTTCTCCCATTTGAGATTGATCTCCTTGTCCTTCACCGCGTCAATTTCATTGCCCGCCACACGGTGGTCCTTGAAGCCGAGGCTGTGGATGCCGGTGAACGCACCGCTTTCCAGATCCAGCACAGCAATGGCATTTGCTTCCTGCAGCGCTACATAGGCTTTGGAGCTGTCGGAAGATACGGCAATATATTCCGGCTCGAAATCGGCGGAGGGGTTCAGATCGGCCTTCAAAAGCACATTGGCCTTTATCAGCTCAGCACGCTTTGCATCCCATGCGTCAAATGTCACATTCTTTGCGGAAGGCGCATCGGCACTCAGGTCGACTACAGTTACGGAACCCTTGGGGTCCACAGCGCTGTCATAGCCCTCTCTGGGCTCGCCTTCGTTAGCCGTCAGCACATAGCGCCCGTCCGGTGAGAAGGTTATCATATCGGGCTGAACGCCGGCTTCATAATGGGCAGCATAGGTGCCGTCATAGTTCAGGAGCATTATGGCTCCGGGAGCCTGATAGTCTGCCGCCTGTACTGCCACGGCGATGCGGTCATTGGCAGTGTCCACCGCAACGCTTGTGATATCGCCGAAAGTGAAGCCTTCGATCATCCGGCTTACATCGATCCGCTTTTCCATCGTCATGGACTGATTTTCACCGTTGGCAGTCAGTCCGGAAACGGAGACGATGTCCAGCATCTTCTCTTTGCCGTTCACTACATAGAATTTTTCATTATCTGCATTGTAGGAAACGATCTCTGCCACACCGCCGTCCTGATCGGAATAGCCGGTGGAATATCCGGCCAGCTTTTCCAGAACGTTGTTCTCCTCCAGGGGGGCTTCCCCTTGGGCGGAAATGGCAAAGGAGTCAAAGTGCACCACTTTGCTGTCCGGATTGCTGGTGTCGAAATAATAGCTGTCCACCATGCCGGTGCCGGTGTCCATCACCGAGAAGGCGGTGATGGTATTGCTCATCAGATAGGGCTCGCCGTCCGGCAGCTGGGCCACCGTGGGGGCGATGGGGGACAGGCCATAGGGATCCCCCTGGAGCACATAGTTGTCCTTGTCCCAGTTCTCCGCCAGGGAGGCGCGTTCGCCGCCGTTGAACACGCTGGGCCAGGCGTCGGTGCGGCTCATGGTGTCAAGGAAGGCGTTGTATGTATTGCCGTTGTTGGAGGTCTCCAGGATGTTCATGCCGCTGTCGGTCCGGAAGCGGTTCCACAGGTGGGAGTGGGCGTTGAACACAAAGTCCACGCCGTATTCCTCCAGCAGCGGCTCCACATAATTGGCCAGATAGTCGTTTGCCAGGGGATATTCGTAAATGGTCATTTCCTGTTTGGAGACAGGATCGGTAACCTTAGACGCCACCGGGTCGGTATAGGCGGGGATCTGGTTGCCGCCCAGGGAGTGGAACTGCCAGTGGTACATGACCATTTTATATTTGGCGTTCTGGAATTCCTCGCTCCGGAGCTCCTCTTCCAGGAAGGCCAGCTGCTCGCTGTCCTCCCCGATGGGCTCAAAGATGTGCTGGCCAAAGCCGTACTGGGATTCTGCGGCGCCGGGCTTCTCGGAGTATTTGCTCTTGCTGCCGACGCTGTTGCCCCGCCAGATCCGGGCCACCTCCAGCACGATCACCCGGACGTCGCCGATGGAAACGGCATAGTAGCGCTCGTCGCCGGTCTCGCTCTCCGGCAAGGTGAGCACCTCTTCCCAGGTGGTGGTGTTGAAGGAGTTGTCCGCAAGGAACTGTTCTTTATCTTCCTCCGAAATGTCATTGTTCGGGTCGTCATCATTGTTCAGCTGTTCATAGAGCTTTTCCGCGTATGCCCTGGGCACCGGGTCGTTGAACTGGCTGGAAAGGGATGCCGTTTCGCTGTACCGGCCGATCACCTCATGGTTGCCGATGGAGGCATACATGGGCGCGTTCTGGAGCAGCGGCGCGCCGGTGTAGGTTTCCTCGCCGATCTCACGGTCGCTGGTGCCCTGCATCACCCGGAAGAAGGAGCTGTCCGCGTCGAACCAGTCATAGGCCCGGTCCGGCACGTCGATGATGTCGCCGTTGGCCAAAATGGCGTCCACTTGACCCACGGTCTCATACACCTTCTGGATATTGGCCGCGCACATATTTTTGGTCTGGATGTCCGAAGTCAGCAGGATCTTCATGGGGGTGCCCGGCTGGGCCTGGGCCTGCAGGGTGTAGATCTGGCTCTGTGCCTTGTCGCTGACGACACTGTACGGCACCTTTTCATCCTCTCCGCCGTTATACTGCGGAAGACCGGTTACAACCGCCTCATGCCGCCAGATATTGCGCTGAATCTCCGCTTTATCCTTATCGCTGCTGGTCTTGCCGCCGCGGATGCGGGACAGATTTGTGGTCTCCGCGTCGATTGTCCGGGTGGCCGGCTGATCCTTGCCGTTTTCATAGAGCTTGACCACATTGGTCTCCGGCGCAGTCTCCCCTTCGGTGAACCACACCACATGGACCGAATTTTCTTCCGGCAGCTGTAAAAACGGCTCTGTCAGCAATCCGCTTTCCAAAGACGTTCCGTCTGTCGCGGAAACTGAAGGCGCCATGCCCAGAGCAAGTGCAGCGACCAACAGTACAGAAATTCCTTTGGTTTTAAGTTTTGCTAAATTCATTGCTAATACAATACCTCCTTATTCTCATGGCTGTGCAGACACACTGTCTTTGTATTCAGAATAAAATAAGGGCAAGCCTTCCATCTATCACACTTTCGTAAAATTAAGATTAAACTTCTGTTGAACCGTTCCAGCTTTTTCCCAAAGGCGGCCATGGAGTCATCGCCGAAAAATTCCCGCTTTGCCCGTTCTCCGTTTTTCACTTTGTGTCCCAGCGCAAAGTTCAATTCCTGGTCGGTGGCGCCGCAGACATTGGCCGCCCGTGAGGCAAAGTCACGGCGCAGGACGCATGTTTGACCACAGACAGCGTCGGAGTACTCGGAAACAGTGGAATTAAAGGCGTAAAATAGCGAGCGAAATGCAGCGGAAAAGGTTAAAACTAATTAGAAATAACCATAAAAATTTAGTTCAACCGTTTGGGAGCAAATTGCGGCAGGTTCGTGCTACACGACATATCGTTGATGCTGAGAAATCATCAAACAGGCATATGACACCGAAAAAGACTACCTTTCATCTTGCGTCCCGCTGTCAAGTTCCCGTACAATGACCAACAAGGAGGGGATCACATGAACGGACTATCCTTTATCCGGCGGCGGTGCAACTTGAGCCAAGGGCAGCTGGCGCAGATGCTCGATATCACACGGCAGGCAATCAACCTATGGGAAAACCGCCGGGAACCGCTGCCAGAGGCACGCTTGCGGCAATTGAGTGACTTTTTTGGACTGGAACCGGAACTGTTCGGCGAGATCAGCGAGATGCAGCAGGACGAACTGCTCCACCGGGTCTGTTTTCTGTATCGGGACGCTGACGGCCACGACTACTATCTGTTCCGGGAAAACCCAGAGAAGCCTATCGGCTTCCTGCTGAGCGAAAAGGCCGGCATGCCTCTGACCCAGGACGAGCAGATGACTTTGGACAAGCGGGAACTGGAAGAAATGCTGGACACCATTCGCCAATCCGTCTACCCGAAAGACCGTTCCAAATGGACTGCGGCGGATTCCATTGTGGCCATGAACCGGATGCGGAACATTTTAGGCAGCCTGGTGGATGCACTAGAGGCCATTCAGCGGCAGCCCCGGGAGCGGAAAATGGACTGCTTCTATCTTCTGATGCAGGTGGAATTGGCGCTTGCCCTGGCCCTTGGCGGCATCGAGGCCGAAGATCTGCCGAATGGAGACACGCTGCCAATGTTGGACAGCGCCTACATCACCGCTTTGGCAGCACAGTTTCAGAGCCGACTGGAAGAGCAAGCTACCCTTGCCAAATAAGACCAGTTCCGGTACAATTACAACAAGAAACACCGTCAGGAGGTGGCACTATGGCGATTTGTTGTCCGCACTGCGGAAGTCCGGTGATGATTCGGGGCAGCCGGTGGGAGTGCGGCTGGTGCGGCGATTTTGGAGCCCTCTCATCCCTTCATCCGTCGGAACGAGCGAAATTAGATGACACAATCCGGGTGACAGTCACTGTGACAGTGACCGATCCGGAAGAAGAATCTCCAAAGAAGCTCACCCCGGAGGAACTGGAAGCCATGGTGCGCGGGTGGGACATTGTGGACAACGAGGATGCCATCCGGGATCTGCTGCTGGCTACATTCCCGGAAGCCGCCTCTTATGTTGAAGCTGATGATCTCGGGACTGAGGGGCTGTTTGGAGCCACCTATGAGAAGAACCCCGATCTGGCGGTACAGATGTGGCGGAAGGTGCTGGATGTGACCCAGGGACACCTCCAGGAGCCGGAAAGAGCGGAGTATCTGCTGTGTGACCTCATGGGCGATGTCTGGTACGGCCCCACTTCCCTGTGGTTTATTCTGAAAGCTATGGAGCAGGATGAGAACTTTGCCCGGCAGGTATTCGGAAGCGCCTATGTTGGGTATCCGCAGGAGGAATTGCTGAAGACGTGCGATGATTCCGGAGAGCCGGAACTGAAAGCAAAACTGACTTCTTTGTTGGAGAAGAACCCGCACTTCAAAGGATTCGAGTAAAAAATAAGCACGGACAATCGCTGCTTGGCGGTTATCCGTGCTTATTTAATTTCTTGCTCCAGGTCGTCGAACAGATCGCAGTCAAAAAACTGCCGGATACTGATGTCCAATCCGTCGCACAGCTTCTTGAGCGAAACCACACCGGGATTTTGACTTTTTTCGTTCAGCATACTGTAAATTGTGGATGGTGAAACGCCCGATACGCCAGCCAAGGCGTTGACTGCCATATTATGTTCCGCGCACAAGTCGAGAATGCGTTTTGCTACTGCTTCTTTTGTGTTCATCCTCGCATCCCTCCCTGCGATGTATCGTAAAAACAGTGTAACCAATATTACGATAAATCGCATGGGACATATCGCAAATTTGCTTTTTCTCTGCTATAATTGCGATATATCCCATATTTGGAGGGTGAGCTGTGGCTGTGTGTACCTTCTTCGGCCACCGGGACTGTCCGGAGACCATTCGACCGAGGCTGCGGGCGGTGGTGGTGGAGCTGATTGAGCAGCATGGTGTGGATCGGTTCTATGCGGGGCAACAGGGGGCCTTTGATGCCATGGCTCGCTCTGTGCTGCGGGAGCTGGCAAAGGTCTATCACCATATCTCCTACACCGTGGTGCTGGAACGGCTGCCGGGGCCGCGCGAGAAGGCGGTCTGGGACTTCTCCGACAGCATCTTTCCGGAAGGGCTGGAGACTGTGCCGCCCCGGTTCGCCATCTCCAAAAGCAACGATTGGATGCTGAAGCAGGCGGACTTTGTGGTGACCTATATCACCCACAACTGGGGAGGTGCGGCCCAATATGCGGAGAAGGCCCATCGGCAGGGCAAAAGGGTGCTGAATCTTGCAGAGAACTGCAAATTTTAGAAAAAATTTTTTGAGAGCTCTCACGGATAGCAAATGGAAAAATGTCAAAATCAGAACTTTTGGGTCAAAAATGGAAAACCCCTTAAAAAAGGCTATTTCTCACCAAATACCATGAAATTATATCCTAAAGTTGGTCAATATCAGAAAATTGCATTTTTTATTGATATCCAGAAATTCGGCGTTTTCCGAACTTTTTAGATTATTATATATGTCGATATCTTGGGCAGGAGTCCCTGTTGACAAACAAATGTTCGATGTGATAATATAAATTCAAGCCAGAGAATTGGCAACAAATAATTAAAAATAAATTTAAAGTCCCGATACTACTTAGATATGTGAATTTCAAAATTGAAACTCACATCAAAATTTTCACTGCGTATGTGCTGACACTGTTTGGTATAGGTCTGCATACGAAGGACTACCTGAAGTCCTACTATGAAAAGGGGCTCCGCGGCTTCATACTGCGATTCTATCCGGCAGGCCAGCAGACGGAACCTCTTAAACAAAAAGTTCTGCAACTTCATACTGCGTCTCCCATGGCGCAATAAAGTGACGGAACCTCCTGATTGTAAAGCTTTGAAAGCAAACACATTAGGGGTGTTCTGTCTTTTTTTGTACCCTTTTCAAAAAATAACCCATTATTTCAAAGATAGAAAACAATATCCGGTGTTCGCTTTATGCGCAGAGATCGGTGGGCCTCTGCGAGCGTTCCCACTGCCCACCATCAATATTATAATAAATTGGAGGAATTTTAAATGCAAAATGTAAACCTGGATGATACAGCAATCAATCTGGCTGTTGAGGCATTTAACCAGATTGGCACCCACACCATTCCCGCATCCGCTGAAGCAATGGCACTGAGTGTACAGTTGGCCCTGGAGAAGTACAACGAGGTGACTTCTGCCGGTATCTGCGACAATACAAAGGACTACTATGTGGACTCCTTCGCTGCAGAGTATGTTTTTGATGTGGTAAACTGCTGCAACAAGGCAGATGTTCTGAACTTTTTCGACGAGTTCGATGAATATCTGACCGATGAGGCTGGCAAGTATCATGCCGAATGGTTGCTCTTGGTTGCGAAGATTGGCTGCATGGGACTGGCCGTCAATCTTTTCCATATGCCTCTTCCGGAAGCTCTCTCTAACGCGCTGGATACATATCTGAAGCAGGTTGCTTAACCCATAATGTGTTGCGTGATCTACCGGAATTACGCAGCCCTGCGATTCTCTTGCCTTGTAAAAGGCCTGCCGCATATGCGGCAGGCCCCCACCCAAAAAACATACGGGCGTTTAGGCCCGCGGAAAGTGGAATCTTAATTCCACACAGGGCGCAGCTGTGACGCCTGTTTCGGGAGAAAAAATACGATTCCACTTTCATTCCACTTTTCCGGCAAAACCAGAAAAACTGGAAATTCACCATTTTCGCACTTTTGTAAGTGAAAAAAGACCTGAAACCGTAGTTTCAGGTCTTTTTTCACTCTCTCGAGTTGGTGGAGATAAGCGGGATCGAACCGCTGACCTCTTGAATGCCATTCAAGCGCTCTCCCAGCTGAGCTATACCCCCATATTTTGTTGTTTTCTTTTGTTTTTCTTTGCCGTCTCTCGACTGCTTGTTTATAATACCACAGGCTTTCTCTGTTGTCAACGCTTTTTTAAAATATTTTTCATTTTTTCTGTCCTATTCAAAAAGAGGGTATTTACCCCTCTTCTCCCCGCAGCATCACAGAAGCCCGAAACACTCTTCCATCATAAGCAAAATCATAATAGCCACCATTTTTCTCTGCAATGCGTCGTACCGACTGCAGCCCTATCCCATTCCCCGGGCGTTTGGTGGAACGAAACACGCCCTTTTCCTCTTTCACCTGCTCCCCATAGGTGTTCTCCACCTGGATTAACACCAGGCTCTTACCATGAATTTCTCCTCGCAAAGCCACATGCCGCAGTGTGCGGGGCAGTTTCCGGCTGGCTTCCAACGCATTTTCCAGCAGGTTGGCCAGTACCACACATACATCCATTTCCGCCACCGGCAGCTTTTGAGGCTGATCCAGCAGGCAATCAAAAGAAATTCCCTCTCTCCGAAATTGAACTGCATAATGACCTGCTACCCCATCGGCAGCCGAATTATCACACAGATTCAGCTCTCCTCCCGGAATGCTCTCCCGGGCACTTTCCACATAATTCCGCAATTCCTCCCAGGCCTCTTTCTCAATCAGACCATGGATCGCAGTAAAATGATGACGCAAATCATGCCGGGCCTGCCTTGTTTCCCCGATGGCATTCTGCAATGTTTCATATTGTGCCGTCTGCATCTGCAAAAACTCATTTTGCCGCTGCAAACGCATATTTTTCCCCATCTCCCGGGCCATGTGAAAAAACATAAAATAGCAAAACAGCAGCAGTCCCAGCAAACATCCCACAATCAAGGGATACAGCATCAACATCCGCCCCGCATACAGGGTAGCGTAATCCTGGGGCTGGATGAACACATTGAGAAAAATAAAGGATAACGGCAAAACCCAAAATACATGCCAGGTCACCGGCACTTCTCTTTCCGTCAAAAAATCCCGGACCCCATGGGTTGCGGGATGCCAGGCCAGCAGCACAAACAGCCAGCAGATGGCATGAAAAACCAGCCCGGCCCCCAAAGTGAACCAGGTCCCGCGATGACCGGAAGCCAAAACGGCGTCGGCCGCCGTGGCCAGATTGGTCAAACAGGCAAACACGCCGCAAACTCCCAAAAAGGCACTGACCGATTTTTCCAGCGGCAAATCCACCACCGCTACATAGGCCCCGGCAAAAAGAAGGAGAAATGGCAGCATCGCATTGCTCTCCCAGCCATTGTGCGCACATACCCAGCCTGCCAGAAGCGCCCACAAAATCAAAAAAGGAATGGATCCGTATACCATCCATTTTCTCTTTTCCCTCAAATGCTCTTTCATGGGCAGCAGGCACAAAACAGCTGCCGGCACCACCACCCCCAATTCCAGAGCCGAACGCAGGGCATCCTTCATGACCTCATTCTCCTTTTTTGAAAGAGATACTCCCCAAAAGCTTTACGGGAATGCTCCACCGCACTGCGGCTCACCGGCACCCGAGCCCCGCTATCCAGCAAAAAATCCGTCCCGTCAAAATCCCATACATGAGCCAGATTGACCAGCACACCCCGACCGCACACCAGGAATTGCTCCTGTTGCCGCAGCAAGGCCGAAAACTCCCCGAATGTCATGCGGCAAAGAATTTCTCCCATATTCCCGGTGTGTATATGGATCTGATGCTGAAAATGCTCTGCCCACAGGATCTCACCCAAAGGCAGTCTCTGCATCTGCCGCCCCACTTTCACCTGAATAAAAACATCGGCCTGAGGCAAACGGCTGGCCAGCTCATCAAACAAAAGCTCCACATCCTCCCGCCAGAAGGGTTTGACCAGATAGTGCATCGCCCGCACCCGGTATCCATCCAGAGCATGGTCAGTGGAAGTGGTGGTGAAAACCAGAAGGCAGCGCTCATCCAAGGCCCGCAGCTGCCGGGCCGTTGTCACGCCGTCCATGGGCTCCATATAAATGTCCAGAAAAACCAGATCAAATTTTTCCTTTCTGGCCGCATTGAGAAAATCCACACCGTTGGAAAATTCCAGACACTCGCCCATCCAGCACCGCTTTTCCAATGCATTGGCAATCCAGTCCACCAATTCTTCCCTCTCTTGCCGATTGTCATCCACCACGGCGATCCGCATCTGTTCATCCCCCTTCTACTGTCTTTTATTGTAACACAAATCCCCGCCCTTCTCCAACCGTTTAGGTCACAAAAACGCAGTTTGGGACAGATCCCTTGATCCTGTTTTTGGTGTATGTATTTTATAAAGATGGAAACAACCAGAAGCCAGACTTCTCTATCCATATAAAAGAAGGTGACAAAATGGACCGCATTGCCGTGATCAGCCCATCCCCCAGCAAGAGCATCCGCCTATGCAGGCAGATGGCCCGATGTCTGGCTGGGATGGGTTATTTCCCCCTGCTGGAAATCCCGGAAGACCTGGAGGCGTTTTATTATGCCATGCGAGCCTCTCCTCCTGACGGCATCCTGCTGGTTATGGATGGGATAGCGGGACTGAACACCGCTGAGCATCTGCGCCATCTTGGACCGGACTGCACCATGATCTGGTGCTGCGACCTGGATTTTTCCCTCCAGGCCTATCGGCTGCGGGTGGATTATTTCATCCAGGGAAATCCCACCGAAGAATCTCTTCGCCAAGGGATCCTTTGCTGGCAGGACCGGCGGAAATTGTAAGCGATACCAAATCCAGAAAGGACGAATGTGAGATGAAAGGAAAACGATGGATCAGCCTGCTGCTCTGTCTCAGCTTGCTATGCTCTCTCACCGGCCCTCTGCCCATCCGGGCGGCGGATCCGGCTGTCAGCTATGCCCCGGCTGTGGCAGGGGTCTATCTGCTGCCTGAAGTGACAGTGGAGCACAGCAGCTTTGTGCGCACCCAGGTGCTCACTGAAGAAGGGCTGCTGGTCAATGACTTCTTTGGCTCTTTGCAGGGCTCTTCCCTCAGCGTCAGCGGGGAAAATAAAAACGAGCTGAGCCCTGGCAACACCTATATGCACAGCGAAAACAAAAAATGGAGCGCCTCCTATTCCTGGAATATGGAAAGCATGGATGCGCTGCAAAGCCTGATCGAATTAAAACAGATCACCGTCAATGTGAGCGCAGCGCTGACGGCTGATCGGCATATGCATATCGGCAGCCACGGCACCCTCACCGACCGGGCCCGGGTGCAGGTACAGTACACTTCCGATGGAAAGCAGAAAACCACCCTGACCCTGCAGAACGGCCAGGACGACCCGGACGAAGTGGCCCGCACCTATACCGGCAGCAAGACCCTGCCCGCTTCTGCCAAAAATGGCCTGACCCTGACCATGGGCGGCACCGATTGCTCCTGCGGCAGTTCCAAGGTGAGCAAGACCTATGTGTATTTTTCCGACCTGACCGCCCCCACCCTCAGCCGGGCCTATGTAAGCGACAGTGCAGGCAATGAGACTTCCCGCACGGCTTACAAAGCAGGTGAAAAAGCGTATATCACTTTGGAAATGAGCGAGCCTGTCCGCTTTGCCGACGGTGTATCCCACGATCTGGAACTCCAGCTGAATCTGCTCAGCTCCGAAACCGGCCAGAGCACCGATAAGACCATTACCGCCCATCTGGTTTCCCTCACCGGGAACAAGCTGATCTTCTCCTATGATGTGGAAAGCGGGATGAACCACTTCGTCACTTCCGTGGAACCCCAGTCCTGGGTAAACCAGGAAACCGGCCTGGCGCTGCTGGATGAAAGCGGCCAGCCCATGAACATGGGTGATTTTACCGCTGACGGCCTGGTCACCGACCTTGCGGGCAACGCCCTCTCCTGGACCAGCGGCCAGATGCTGGAAGAGAACCTGGCGCTGGACAATGATGCCCCGGGCTATACCCGACTGAATCTCCAGGGCAATATGACCCAGGGCTACAAGGCGAACGCCAATGGAGATTGGCCGGAGGATATCACTCCTTCCGCCACCTGGGCCGGTGTGGGGGATTACCTGTCCCTCACCCTGACCCTGGATGAGGAAGTGGGTCTTTGGACAGGCGATGTGTACGCCGCCCTTGAGGCCAATGATGTCAAAGCCGTCCTCAATGTAAACAAAGATGGAAATCCGGTGAAGCTCAACCTGGCGGAAGTGTCCTATGCCCCGGATGGGGTCAACGCCGTCCGGAACAGCACCACCCTCACCTGGGCCTATTTCCGCCCGGAAGAGGGCATGACCATGGCCGAAGGGGAAGAAAATGAGCCCATCCGCATCCTGCGCCTGGAAGCCGCAGATGGAAGCAGCACCCTGGGGGACCCGGCGGGCAACATGCTGGAAACATCCCTGGGTGATCTTGCTCCTGTGGAAAAACTGAATCTGGATGTAACGGCCCCCGCCGTCACGCTGAAAAAAGATGAAATCAGCAGGGATTCGAACTACATCACCCTGCCCTTCACCATTGCGGAGGAAGAAAATGGCTCCGGTGTGGATCCGGAGCAGGAAGTAACGGTCTCTCTCCAGATCTCCTGCGACGGTACCCTGTGGTACCGCATAGATGACAGTGCAACTGCACCGGCAATCAGTACGGATGGTGATAATTATACCTCCTGGCTGGATCGGTCCCCCCTTCCCACCCCCGACGGCTCCGGAAACTATTATCTCCACATTTATGCTGCCAAGCTGGGAAATTACGCCGACCCCAGCACCGGCCAGCTGCCCATCGGGGTGTCGATCACCGCCCAGGACTACGCCGGAAACCAGGGGACCGGAAGCCTGGGAGAGTATTCCGTGAAGACTGACACCACCGGCCCCACCATCACCTTGCCGGAGGCTTTCTCGGTATCGGGGGAGGCCGGAATCTCGGTCCCCTTCTCGGTGTCCGATGCATCCCACCTGCAAAGCATCACCGTGCAGTGGAATGACGGTTTGGAAACACCTGTCAGTGATTTGGCCCCCGGCTCCGCCACCTATTCCGGCGCTGCAGTCCTGAATGGGCTCACCGGAGAAGGAACCGCTGCCTTGAAGGTGGCGGCCACCGATGTGGCAGGCAATGTAGCTGAAAAATCATACACATATTCATACAATATGACCTCTTCTGCCCGGTATACCCTGAAGAGCCCGCCAGGCGTGGTCACCGGTAACCCGGGCCTGGAACTCCATGCCCCGGCCAGGGTGGGCAATGCAGAAGCCGGCACCGATATGACCACCCTGGCGGTGCTGCAAGGCAGCTCAACATCCCTGATCTACTCCATCAACAGTTCCGGATCTTCCTTTGAGATTTTCTCCGGCAGCAACAAAGATTATGTTTCTGCTTCCTGCTATGAAGTTTCCGAGGACAGCACCACAGGCGGTGTCACGATTCAGAACTACCGGCCGAAAGAAACTGCGAATATTACCTGGGACCCCGTCTATACCTACGGCGATATCAAGGTGACCCTGGTCACCCTGCCGACGGACACCTGGAATGGCCTTTTGGAGACAGCTGCAGCCGGGGGAACAAGTACTTCTTATGATGTGACCATCCCCGGCGCCACCGACCACCTGGCCGTGGAGCAGTTTACCATCAAGGCGGCCCAGGCGTTTGACAAAGATGCCACTGGGGCCAATAACGCGCAGGAAATTTATACCATCTCCTTCCAGACGCCGAAAGACGCAGGGGGCAACAGCGTCTCCAACGCCATCGCATCCAATGTGACCGGCAGTACCGTGTCGGTGCAGACCCTCACCGGCCTGACCGTGCCTCTCACTATAAGCCGGGCCAATCATAATTACAGCGATTATTACCTGAATGATATCGACTATGCCAAATCCTATGTCTGTCTGCAATACAGTTTCGGCTCCGAGGTGGAGGACAGCCAATACTATTTCAGTTCTGACTTATTAAATCAAGGCTCAAATGCTTGGACTTGGACCCTCAACTATCCCATCACCGTGCCCCTGGCCGGAGAACGGGGCACCTATACCCCGGTGCTCCATCTGGTCTATCTGGACGGATCGGTGTGGGAGCAGAGCGGCGACGCTCTCTACATGAACGACGCCCCCGCAGTGGGAGACTGCTATCCCACAAAGCTGGAGCAAAGCAACAGCACGAACGGGACCTCCCGGACGGTGGAGCTGGGCGAAGACGCCGCCCAGGTCTCCCTGGGGTTCACCGGCTGGGACAATGTCATACTGACCCTTCAGGCTTTCCAGGCGTACAAGAACAGCAACCTCAATAGCTTGAGCTATATGCCCATCGATATCTGGAATGAAAGCCTGGGCGAGAATGCCCCCCATATTACGGGCACTCCAAACACCCTTACGGGCTACACACAGGTTCCCCTCCAAATGAACAGCGAGAGTGCGTCCTCTCAAACCACCCTCTACCTGGTGGAGGGGGAAAACATCCTCCGGTACCGGGGCCTTCTGCCCAACGGGACCTACGCCGCCACCAAGACCCTGGCCATCACGGTGCGCACCGCCAACCCCACCTTTGCAGTGGAGTTCACCCCCAACGGGTCGGGCGGCCTGCGGATGCAGCTCACAAACCTGAGCGGGGATGCGGAGGAGGCCCTGGCCCTCAACGGCCGCACCCTGCGCGTGTCCGATGACAAAACCTTCCGAGAAAGCGAAACCATCACTCTGGACAGCAACCTGGGCCTGGACCTGACCCAGACGGAGGTGACGACGGGCATATGGGCCAGCAACCCTGCGGCGATCCAGCTGATGGACGAGTACGGCAATTTCACCTGGCAATACATCTATCCGAACCGCTACATAGACATCCTGCCGCCTCGGGTCAACCTCTACCAAGGCAGCAATGTAACAGTGAGCAAAGGCACTTTCTGCCTGACAGCGGTAGTTTCGGACTATGACAACAGCAACGACTGCTCCGAGGGGCTGGATCTGAGCAGCTTCGCTCTCACCTTTGAATACTCCGATGGCACTACCGTCACCACGCCCCTGCCTGATATCATCCCCAACGGCACCTGGACCGGCAGCGGCGCAGGCTATGCCGGCATCTACAAGGTGGAAGACACCGCCACTGATGACACGGAAGAGGGCAAGACACGGGGTGTAGACCTGCGCATCTACGGCCAGTACCCCTATGGCACCACCAGCGACACGGTGACAATCACCCTGTCCTGCCAGGACAATCTGGGCAATGGGTGCGTGGATAAGAATGAATACAACCATGCCTACTGTACGATTTCTTCGGGCGTCGCCTATGACGCGACGAAGCCCACCGTCACCGCTACCGCCAGCGGCGAGGGCCAAGTGACCCTCACCTCCGACCTGCCCATCCGGGTGCTGGACCCGGTGCCTGCCGATACCGCCGGCACCTTTGACGCCGCCCACGCCCTGCCCATCTATACCGACAGCGCTGCCATTACCTATGAGGATGTGTTCGGCAACCAGTATACGGAAAACATTTCCGCCTCTCCCTTTGAAAATCTCTCGGTTACCCTGTCGGAGACCGCCGCTACCCGGGGTCCGGTAACCCTGACGGCCACTGCCAGCGGAGAAAACACCATCACCGGCCTTTCTTCGGAAAAGAACGGCAATGGAACCATCTCCGGCTCCACCGCCACCCTGGAGCTAACCTCTAACGACACCGTGACCATCACCCTGTCCGATGGAACATCCCATAGGGTGCAGGTGACCAACATCGATGACAAGGTGGAACAAATCACCGTGGTCTATTACGACGAAAAGGGCAACCCCCTTTCGGGCAATTACCAAAGCGGCCCGGTGACCGCCGCCCTCCAGTGCAGCGAGCTTTTGGTGGGGGAGACCAGCCATGTGTTCCCCATCGGCTCCAAAGCGGGCAGCAGCCATACCTTCCAGGTGACCGACCTGCTGGGCAATGCCGCCCAGATCACCGCTTCCCTGCCCTGGGACCTGGTGGATGCAGACGGCGGTTCCACACCTCCGGCAGATAAAACGGCTCCCCAGTATCAGGTGGGACTGTATCTGCTGCGCTCGGGCGCCTGGGGTCAGATCGACCAATACGATTCCATGATCGAAAGCAGCAGTCCCCTGTCCCCCACAAATCTGAGCGCAGACCTGGCAAGCACCCAAGCCCAGGCCATCCGGCTGGCCTTTGCCATCCAGGACGATTCCCCGGTGAAGGTCATCGTGAAAAAGGACGGTTCTGCTGCCCCCGGCTACGACGGAGAAAGCGATACCATCGACGGCCTGACGGTCACCGGCTCCACCCTTACCTGGGAAACCGAAAACGCAAGCGAGCCCCTTTCCATTTATCTGGTGGACTCCGCCGGCAATGCAGCAGGCCCGCTGACCCTTACTTTCCCGGCGGTGGACAAAACTGCCCCCGCGGCCAAGGTGGAATATGTGAGCGAAAGCGGAGAATTGACACTGCCGCCCATCCGGGCCTATCTGGTGCCGCTGGAAGATGATCCATCGGACTTTACTGTGCTGGATACCAATCAGCTGATATTGGATGAAAGCGACGACTACAACCACAAGGGCCAGTATTACTATACCTTCCAGGAAAACGGCAGCTACACCTTCCGCTTCTCTGACGCGGCAGGCAATGTGGGCTCCATCCTGGCTTCGGTGCACAGCATCGACACCACAGAGCCGGAAGTGCTTTCCACCCAATGGCTCAATCAGGGCATGGATTATACCGGCGAGGAATGGAAAGACGCCCAAAGCAATGTCCACACCAATGCCCCGGTGACCGCCGTTCTTACCCTGAACACCCAGCTGAAAGAGGTGCGGCACACCGAAACCCCCGGCGTCACCGTCTCCTACCAGACCAATCAGGCCTATGTGACCTATGCGGCCAACGCAGAGGAACTGCCCCTGACGCTGACGGCCCGGAATGGAAAGACCGCAGAGGTAACCCTTCCGGCCATTACCTGCATCGACACCACGGCTCCGGCGGTCACTGTGAAAAACGGCAACGCCGTACTGTCTGCGGTCGACGGCAAATACACCGTGGACGGCAGCGGTCTGCGGAGTGTGGAATTGACCTTCATCACCAATGAACCCACCGCCGGCGACCTGGCGGCGGCAGAGGACGGAGGGAAGTTCAGCACAACCCATACCTATGTGGCATCCAAAAACGGAGGAACGACCCTGTCCTTTACCGACCAGGCAGGCAACCTGACCCAGGTAACCCTGGATATTCAAAACCTGGACGACCGGCTGGCCCTGTCTTACGCCAGGAACGCAGATGGTACCGACGCCGTCACCGACCCGGCAGAGCTGGACCTGCAAGCGGGGGACACCTTCTATGTGAAGCCCACCCGGAAGACTGCAATCACTTTGGGCGAAAAATCTCCCATTACGGTAGAAAAAGGCCAGTGGACAGCTTTTTCCCTGCCCAGTGAACCGGGCCTTGTGATCCTGAAAGCGGAGGACGAGGACAAAAACACCCTCTTTGCCTATCTCACCGTGGAGCTGCCCGACACTGTGGCCCCGGTGATCTCCCTGCCCAGCCAGATCGTCTATGCCCAGGCGGGGATTACTCAAGATGCAGGCCTCGCTCTGCTGCATGATGGGGTTTCCGTCACCGACAACCAGGATAAATCGGTGCAGTACGCAATCGTTACCTCCTCTGTGGATTGGAATACCCCTGGCCGCTATACCATCACCTACACTGCAGAAGATACGGCCCAAAACGCCATTTCCGTCACCCGCACCCTGGTGCTCACTCTGGGAAAACCCATAGAGCTGAGGGTCAACGGCCAGATCGTCTATCCGGGCAGCACGCTGACCCTATGCAAAGGGGATGCCAGCCTGACCCTGGATGGCGCCGACACCCCGGTATATCTGGCGCTGAAGCAGGGCTATAAAACGGCGGCCCAGATGAAAACCGGCTCACAGGTGCTGCTGAACGGCGCCTATACCCAGCCTTTGGAAACCGCTTTCCAAAGTTCCGGCTACTATACCCTCTACCTGCGCACCCAGGATCGGACCGAGACCATCTATTATCTCTATGTTCGTTCCTGAGCCGTGAAAAGGAGCAACTACCATGAAAAAATCATTTTTGCACCGGGCCCTGGCCTCACTGCTGGCCCTGAGCCTGCTGCTGGGCATCCTTCCCCCTTCCGCCTTCGCTTCAGAAGGCGGAGGGGTGGACACCCTGTCCGATGAAAACCTGCAGATCCTGGTGGACCGGCGCAACGGCGGCTTTTCCATCCGCACCCTGGAAGGGGACGCCATCCAGAAGGACGACAACAACAAAAACCTGCTCTTCCCCCTGGGTGAGGACGACACCTCCTTTTTGTCGGTGCGGATCACCCGGGACGGGAAAGCCAAAGACTATGTGTTCGGCGGAGACTATGAGGGAGCTTCCCCGGTGGAAGTCACCGCTGCCACTTCCCAGATCCAGGCGGTATGGGAAGTGGATGATGTGCGCATTACCCAGACCTTCCGCCTGGCCAACCCCGGTTCCACTGAACATGGCATGGCCTATCTCAGCTATACAGCGGAGAACCTGGGGGCCCAGGCCCAAGTAGAGCTGCGCCTGCTGATGGACACCGCCCTGGGCACCCAGGACTACGGAGTCTATGAAGTGGCCCAGGACAACGGTTACACCCGGGTGACTTCCGAACAGACCGTCACCGATTACCAGAACAACTTTTTCGCCTATGACGACCCCCAGAACCCCAGCATCATGGCCTATTTTCTCAACGGAACCGTAGGGGATACCGTCAGCAAGCCGGAAAAAGTGACCTTCGGCCATTGGAACAACCTGGCCGCCTCGGTTTTTGACTATGCACCCGACGGGAGCCTGGATTTCACCACCCCCTACAACCGGGATTACCTGACAGCCGACAGCGCCTTTGCCCTTTATTATGACCTGGGCACCCTGGCTCAGAACGGCAGCGGCTCGGCCGCCGGGTATTACGGCGTCTTTTCCAATGCCGATGTGCCCGAAACCGCCGGGGCCACCCTGAACTTCACCGACATGCCCGAGACCCTGACAATGGACACCAACGGAACGGCCTATACAAACAATGGCGATTTCACGGTGCAGGGAACCTTCCGGAATATCTCCGGCGGCACGCTGGACAATGTGCGCCTGGTGGTTTATCCGGGAGAAAAGATGACGCCCTATGATCAAAACAATGCGCTGCAAACCGATGCAACCTACTGGGATCCCTACTATCTGGAACTGACCAATTTGCAGGACCAGGGAAGCCAGAATGTGAATTTCAAGTTCCAGGCCACCCCCGGGGAAGAAGCCACCTACCGGAAGCTGACCTTCCAGGCCTACAAGATGGAAGACAGCTCCACCGTTCTCCAGGCCAAAAACCTGCTGTGCACCGAAACGGTGTGGATTCTCTGTCCCGGCACCAATGGCAATGTGCCGGAGATCGGCTTTACCAGCGCTTCTCCCGATCTGATCTACACCACCGGCACCCGCAGTCTCTACCTCACCGGCACCAATTTCAATATGCTGGAAAGCCAGCAGGAGAGCGCTGTCTTCACCCTGCGTCTTTCCCGCACCGATGGGGGAACAATCGATGGAAAAGAGAGCATTGAGATTGAAAAAGATGCCTTTGCCATCGATGCGGAAAACAACACCGCCCAGGTGGTGCTGACCCAGGAACTGGACATTGGGGAATACCAGCTGACCATCGATTACCTCGACGCTTCCAAGACTGACATCGCCGCCCCGGCCCTGCGTTTCCAGGTCACCGATGACCCGGAATACCGCAATAACGGCTATGGCGTGGTGACGGTGGAGCAGGATTCCGACAAGCAGTATTCTGTCCATACCTACGCCACAGAAAAAGACTATGCAGACTCCGGCAAGTCCCTGGGCGGCGCCGTCCTGCTGGAGTTCCGGGGCTCCTTCTCCCAGAAGGAAGAAAGCGGCGCCAAAGTGTACACCGCCGTGTCCCTGGGAAAAGAGGACAATGTGATCACCCTGAACAACTGCCTGGATATCCGGGACGGCCAGGTGACCATCACCGATCAAGGCGGCGTCATCGAGGTGGATTTTGACGCCTCCCTGCTGATCTCCGGCGTGGGAACCTCGGTGTGGACCGGGCCCTGCTGCCTCACCGCCATCGAGGACGGCACGGCCTATTCCCTCACCACCTATGAGGAAAACGGCGACCGGGATCAAGACGGCAACATCACTTTGCTATGGCCCAGCGTGGGCCAGGCGGCCCAGGACCTGCTGGGGCTGCTCTTTGAGTTCAAGTACGGCGAAATGGGATATATGAATGGCGTAGGCGGCGTCATCGCCTTTGGCGGCGGCCTGGATCTGTCCTTCCTGGTGCCTGCCGCCAAGCAGTCTGCACCGGAAGCCTCTGCTTTGGACAAAGCCAAGCAGGACCTGATCGCAAAGGGCCAGGCCACCCCGGACAATCTCCGGGCCCTGGAGGACCAGTATCCCCATAATGCCGACACGGTGGATACCAACGCGCCCCCCTTTGAAACCAGCACCGACATGGGAGACAGCGCCGAGGCCGGGGATGGGGACAGCCGCTCAGCCACCATCCAGGTGGACGACATCCTCTTCGGCGGCGGCCAATACCAGGGCGTCAACTTTTCCGTGGCCCTGGGCCTTCCCAGCTACATCGACGGCATGCCCGGCATTGAAGGCGTGCTCACGGTAAAAACTGTGGGCGATTGGGCCGTGGGCGTTTCGGGCGCCGCCTCCTTTGCTACCTTTGCCATGGAAGCCGAGCTGGCCATCCAGAGCAAGGACGGCATCCCCTACCCCGA
Organism: Intestinimonas butyriciproducens; assembly: GCF_016901775.1. Classification (GTDB taxonomy): domain Bacteria; phylum Bacillota; class Clostridia; order Oscillospirales; family Butyricicoccaceae; genus Pseudobutyricicoccus. The sequence continues at coordinate 59,594 of NZ_JACJKW010000002.1, read as the reverse complement.
CACCCTTCGCTTCTATGTGGGCGGATTTACCCCCGGAATCAACCTGGACGGCATGGGCGTGCTGTGGCTCCAGGGTGCAGGCGGCGGCATCGACAATCTGTATGACACCATCTTCCTCACCGACGCCATCCCGCCCTTGCAGCTGATTCTTCAAGGACAGTTCTCCATCCTCCAGATCATCTCTGCCCGGGCTGAGCTGGACCTGAGCCTCCAGGGCATCGGCGCTCAGCTGAGCAACGGCACCCTGGCTAATTCGGTGGCCGTGCTGGACAGCGCCCAGCTGGAGCTGGGATGGTATCCGGAGGTCTATTTCCTGGCCGCTCTCAATATGAACATTGCCGGCATCCTCCAGGGCGGCGGCTATATTGTCAGCGATGAAGCGCAGCTGTTTGAGTTTTTCATCCAGGCTGCTCTGACCCTGCCCGGCAATCTGCCCCTCATCGGGGGCCTGACCCTGGCCAATGTGGGCCTGGGAGCCAACACCGAAAAAATCTGGGGCGCTGCCGAAGCCCTGGGGATGAAGGTGGGCATCACCTATTACTGGGGCGGCGACATCAGCTGGAACGGGGAAGAAGCCACCTCCAGCCATCCGGAACTGATGACCTTCCGGGCCGTGCCGCTGTACACCTCCCCCACCACCGGCAAGACCCTGTATGCCGCCGTGGGCAACAATGTGTCGGTGGCGGCCCGGGCCCAGGTGGTATCCAGTCTGAACGGCCCCACCACCTTTACCGGCGGCGACAGCCTGAAAAGCAACATTTCCGGCCTGAACCATCAGCTGACCCTGGAAAACAGCGCCTCTGACGGCGCTCTGTCCTTCACCTGGGAAAGCGCCAGCGAAGCGGCCGCCATAGAAGAAGGCAAGAAGCTTTTCATCCAGGCAAGCGATGGATCAGATTACCCGATGCATTGGCTTGATCCGAAAAAAGACGCCAATGCGCCGGAAAACCAGAATGCCAATGCCCATGTGTATTATGACGAAAAAAGCAAGCAAGCACACATGACAGTAACCTTCCCGGCTGGGACGCAGGGCGCCTATACCATCGCAACCAGCCAGCCCTCCGACCTGACCTTCTACCGCCTGGCCCCGCTGCCGGAGCTGGAAAAGGTGGAAGAAAACGACAATCGGGCCACCGTCACCGGTACCGGCCTGAGCAAATTCTCCCAGATCACCCTGCTGGCCGTGGACGGGGAAACCGCCTATCCCGTGGGCAGTACAACTGGCGCCATCACGGGCGGCAGCGTGGAAATCACCCTGGACACCGCTGCCCTGCCCTCCGGCACATACACTTTGCGGGCCGTAGCGGTGGACGAGAGTGCCACCACCGCCTCCACTGCGGAAACCCGCTGGAAGTATGAAAATCCCCAGCAGCCCGCAAAACCCACGGTGAGCAATGTACAATCCGCCGGAGACTACAAGGTGTCCTTTACCGCCTCCGGTGAGGGGATTGACGGCTACCGGGTGAACTTCTATGAAGGGGATCAGCTGGTTTCCGGTGTCAGCGGGCTGATGCTGGAAAAAGGCAGCAACACCTATACCGCCGGCGGCCAGGCCACAGTGCCGGAGTATCAAACCGGCAAGGAGGGACAGTTGCTTCTGGACGACAAGGGCTATCCCATCGCCACCGGCGAAACCACCGTGGGCCTGGAAGCGGGCAAAACCTACAAAATGGGGGTATCCGCTTATAAGGTAACAACTGACGGCGTTACCCTCTATTCGGAAGAAACACGCACCGATGTGACCGTTTCCGCTCCCACCCCGCCCACATTCTCCTGGGATGCCGATGTGAAGGCCGTAACAGAAACCACCCAGGCTGGGAAAGAAACCTTTGAGACCCTGATCTATCCCAAGAACAGCTTCACCGCCACCATCACAGAGGCAAAGGGCCAGAAGGTCTCGGGCACCTGGAGCCTGGACGACGGCGAGGAAACAGAAGTTACCAGCCAAAGCACGATCTCTCTGGAACTGAAAAACCTCACCGAAGGTTCCCATACCATCCGGTTCCAGGGAACCAACAGCCAGGGGGATGCCTTCCGCTATACCAAGAGCTTTACCGTGGATTCAACGCCCCCGGCTTTGATGATCTCCACCCCCAACAGCGGCTCCTTCTTCTCCGCCAGCACCCAGGTGACCGGCCGGAGCGAAGGCACGCTCACCATTTCGGTGGATGGCGGCGCAGCGGAACCTGTGACCATTGAAAAAGACGGCTCTTTCACCTATAAAGTCAACCTGAGTGAAACGGCCGCCAGTCACACCCTGACCCTTACGGCCACCGATGGGGTGGGCCACCGCACCACCCGTACCTTACAGCTGGTGAACCCGGCTCTGGGACAACTGAAAAACATCGCCATCTATGCAGATGGCCAGCCCATCGAGAACCAAAAGCTGGAGCCCACCAGCAGCTCCACCACCTTATCAGCAGTGGCCGTGCTGGAAAACGGCAGCACCCTGTCCCTCACCGGCAGCCGCCTGGTAGAGTGGGAAGCCGATCCGGCCACCGGCACTTTCCAGGTGAATGATCAGGGCCAGCTGACTCTGTCCGCCGGATCGTCCGGCCTGGTACACGCCCGGCTTCGGGCCACCGACCAGGGAGCTTATTCGGCCTATGCCCTGGTCAGCGGTGAACATGTCGATCCCACCATCACCTGTACTGCCGGTGCTGGCGGCTCGGTTTCCATCTCTGCGATCAATGCAGATGGAACCGATGCTGTGATCCGCAATGAGAACGGCGTCTATCAGGTGAAGTCCGGCTCCACCGTGACCATCCGGGCCAGCGCCAGCAGCGGCTACACCCTGGCAACTCTTTCGGTAAACGGTACGCCAGTTCCTGCCGCCAACGGCACTTATCAGGTGGAAAACATCCGGGATTCCCTCACGGTCCACGCCGCTTTCCAGGCTGCATCCATTGTTCCTGGCGGCGGAGACCAGGAGCCCCACTATCCCATCACTTCTCCCTCCCAGACAGAGGGCGGCAAAATCACCATCACTCCCCAAAATGCTTCTCCCGGAAAAACCGTTACCATCACATCCCAGCCGGAGGCTGGATATGAGCTGGGAAGCCTGATCGTGACCGATCAGAAGGGCAGTATGCTGACCCTCACTCCCAAAGGCGATGGCAGCTTTACCTTCCGGATGCCTGGCGGCCCAGTGAAGGTGGAAGCCCTGTTTGTACCCCAGGGTACCGGCTTGGGATTTGTGGATGTATCCATAGAGGATTATTACTATGATGCAGTACAGTGGGCGCTGGAAAAGGGCATCACCAACGGCATCACGGACACCACATTCGGCCCCCATCTCACCTGTACCCGAGCCCAGGCCGTCACCTTCCTGTGGCGTCTGGCCGGTTCGCCTGCGCCCCAAAGCCAGGATATGCCTTTTGCCGATGTGACGGAAGATGCCTATTATCGCACAGCGGTCCAATGGGCTGTGGAGCAAGGCATTACCAACGGCGTCACCGCCACAGTTTTTGCACCGGATCAGACGGTGAGCCGCAGCCAGATGGTCACTTTTCTCCATCGTTTCTCCCAGTCCCCCGCTCCCACCATTCCATCGGGCTTTGCCGATGTGAAGCCCAGCGACTATTATTACAATGCAGTGCAGTGGGCGCTGGAAAAGGGCATCACCAATGGTACCTCGGACACCGCATTCAGCCCCGACCTGGGATGCAATCGCGGACAAATGGTGACCTTCCTGTACCGCTTCACCCATTAAACCCGCAAACCCTATCCCCTGTTTTAATACACAAAGCCCCTGGCCGATGGCCAGGGGCTTTGTCGTTTTTTCTCCACCGATCCTCCACTTGCCAAATCTTTGGAACGGTGCTAAAATAAAAACACATTTTTTGATTTGTCTTTATTATGGAAGGAGGTCTGTGCTATGCCCAGGGTGGCCTATTCCCTGGAAGAAAAACAGCGGCTGCGGCAGCAGCTGGTGGCTGTGGCGCTGGAGCTGATGGCCAGACAAGGCATTCAGCATACAACGGTGGAGCAAATCTATCAGAAGGTAGGGATCTCCCGCAGCTTTTTCTATTCTTTTTTCCCCACCAAGGAGGACCTTGTGGTGGAAGCCCTCTATCTCCAGCAGCCCCGGATCCTGGCTTACGCCAAAAAATTGATGGAAGATCCGTCCCTTTCCTGGAGCGAAGGCGTGGATACCTTTCTCCGCTCCTGCTGCTATGGTGAGCAAAATGGTATCGCCGTCCTGACGATCGAAGGGCAACAGCATATTTTCCGCCGGCTTTCTCCCGAAAACTGTCAGATTTTTCGTCAAAAGCAAAGTCAGCTGTTTGGAAAACTTCTGGAATGTTTCGGCGTTCCGGCCGGTCCCAGGCAGGTGGCCCTGTTCACCAATCTTTGCCTGACTTTGATGGTCATCCGCCGGGCGATTCCTGAGACTCTGCCCTTTCTGGTGCCTGAAGCCGCCGATGAAACGGCCGATTTCCAGATCCAGACCATCATCCACTTTTTGGATGGGCTGCGCCGGTGATCCCCTTTTCCGCCTCTACCCCGAGGCGGAAAAATTTCACCCATAATAAATACAAAATCAAAAAAACATCTTTATTTCAGGAGGAAATCCTATGGGACTGTTCAGCAAAATTTTCAAAGGGCCGGAAATCGACATGGAAAAAAGCCGACAAAACGCAGCCAAGATGCGTGCACTGTTTGACCAGGTGGTGGAAAACGGCAGTTCCTACCAGCTGATTTTTGGCTACACTGAAGATGTGAGCCGGTTCAACTATGGCTTTGTTCACGGCAGCAAAACCAAGATCGGCAACCTGATCGTAGGCTGGAACGAAGAAACCCGAACCATTGCAGTGGTGCCCACCGTGCCCGATCTGTCGGGCTGCGGCGATCCTACCTATTACCGCCGGTCGGAAATCCTCAAGGCCTACCGGAATAAATATCCCACCGATGCCTTTATCATTTATCCGGACAAGCGGAATTACATCGGCATCAACGCCTATGACTGGCTGGAAGATGAAAAGCTCTATGTCTATGTATCTCAGGAAAAAGAGCTGGCGGCCTTTACCGACTTTTTCCTCCATCGTTTTGCCACAAAATGACCCTGATCCCTTTGCTCCAGCAGGCGGGAGTTATTTTTCTTCTGCTGCTTCTTCTCTTCTTTCTGGGGAATCTGTGGTTTTATCTGGTGGAAAGCCTTTTGAAAAAAATCAAAGGCAGCTTTTTCCCCAAAAAGGAAATCCCATGGCACACTCTACCCAAGGAAGAGCAACAGGACGAAGATGCGCAAAACCGGTAAGAAAAACCCCAAGCTCCCCATTTTTTCTGTATATTCTTTCCCTTCCCAAGGGAAATGGATACCCGGTGCTGCATATGTCTGAAATAATCAAAGCCTCCGGCCAATCCGGAGGCTTTGATCTGTTTTCCAAAGGGTTGCTGTCCTCCCTCTCAAAATATGCTGCTTTCACAAAACCCCATTAAGAGGAAAGAGCATCGATTCTTCCCATTTCGTCGGAGCTGAGCAGAACATTTCCCCGGGGATCGATGATCCGTTCCACTGCCGGCGCATCAGGGGCCGTATCAAGACAGGATTCCTTCTTCCCATAGGGAAGAAAAAATCTTCTCCAGGGCGTCACATCTCTTTTCCTTTTTCCATAAGATAAAGGGAGCCCATACTCAACACAAAACCACACCAACGAAGGAGCGGAAGCAATTATAGGAATGCCTGTCATTTCGTCCAGCAACATCACAAGATCCCAGGCCATCACCGATATCATTCAGTCGGTGGCCCTGGAAGAAGCCGCTCTGTCTCACATCCTCAACGCTGAGGGTGAAAAAATCCAGAAAATGGTGGCTATGGCCGATGTCACCCCGGAGATCTTGCTGCAAACCAACAAATCGGTGGAGCCCATGGTGGATTCCGTGGCCCAGCTGGAAACCGTTCTGAAACAGAAGCTGGATCTGTTCGGAGGGTGCAGCTGCCCCAACCAACCTTCCGTTTAATCCGGTTGACCCACTTTTGCGGCGCGGCAAAATCGCCGCGCCGCATCCATGGAAAGGAGCACACCGTGAAAGTTGCCATTCTTACCATGTTCGCCGGGCTGTCCTCCACCTATTCTCTGGTGAATGTGGTGGCTGACCAGCTGCAAATGCTGTTGGATGCCGGCATTGCCGTAAAAATGCTGGTGAGTGAAAACTGTCCCGACCGCGAACGCACCGGAATTTTCTCAGACCCCGTACTGCAATGGGTAAAGATCACCAACACCTTGGATGGACAGCCCATCCACTGGCGGGATTACTCCGCCCCCACCGGCTCGGTGCATCCCACTTTCCATCGGGAAGCCGATGCCATTGCCCGGGATTTTGTCCGGCATTTGCAGGATGTGGATGTGTGCATCCTCCATGACATCCTGTACCAGGGGTGGCATCTGGTACACAATGTCGCCCTGCGGAAAGCCCAGAAACAGCTGCCCCAGCTCCGTTTTCTCTCTTTTACCCATTCCCTGCCGGTACCGCGGCCGGAAACCATGGAAGAACCTTTTTCCGCCCGCTTTACCCCCCTGCCCAATACCATCTTCGTCTATCCTACCCAGTCAGGCCTTCCTGCCCTTTCCCGGCAGTACGGTGTTCCATTGGACCAGTGCGCCGCCGTATATAACTGCCTGCCCCTTCTTTCCTCCATGAACCAGGATGTACAGCAAGTGGCCCGGCATATAGATCTGCTGGGGGCCGAGGTGCTGGCCATTTACCCGGCCCGGCTCACCACCGGCAAGCGGCTGGAAAAAGTGGCTGCTCTGTGCGGCGCCATCCAGAAGGTGTCCTCCCGCCAGACCCGAGCCGTATTCTGCGGCTTCCCCTGTGCCCACATTCCTCCGGCACTCTACAAAAAAATGATCCGTACCGAGGGGGAAAAATACGGTCTGTCTGCCGGCAATCTGCTTTTCACATCCGATATCGGTTATCCCCTGGGATTTCCCCGGGAGAGTGTACTGGAACTGTTCCAGCTGTCCAACCTGTTCATTTGTCCTTCCTATTCGGAATCCTTCGGTCTGACGGTGCTGGAAGCCGCCAGCCGCGGCAACTTCCTGGTGCTCAATCAAGCAGTACCTGCGCTCCAGGAATTGGGAGAGAAGCTGGGCGCCTACTTTCTTCGCTGGGATGCCCGTAACTTCGGCTTTGACACCCGGGAGACCTACAATCCTTCGGAACAGGCCTATTATGAGGACCAGGGCCGGGACATTCTGCGCCGGATGGATGAAGACCCGGCTCTTTCTGCCAAAACCCTGGTGCGCACCCATTACAGTCACCGGTGGGTAATGGAAAACCAGCTGCTTCCTTTGCTGAAAGGCTAGAAGGCTCTTGTCCTGGAAACCGGAAGAGGGTATACTGAAAGCAAATACGCCGGAAGGAGATTTCCATGCCCTCATCCCCACTGTATCCCTATACCCTTCTCCGCAGCAAGCGGAAAACACTGTCCCTTCAGATCACCCGGGAGGGGCAGCTTGTGGTGCGCTCTCCGTTGAAGCTGCCGGAAGAAGAAATCCGCCGCTTTGTAGAGGAAAAATCCCCCTGGATTCAGAAACATCTGGAAAAACTTGCCGCCCGGCAAAGCCGGGCCCTGCCGCCGCTGACTCTGACAGAGCGTATTTCTCTGGCAGATGCCGCTTTGCAGGAAATCCCCCGGCGTGTGGAGCATTTTGCCCCTTTGGCGGGGGTGGACTATGGCCGCATCACCATCCGGGCGCAGCATACCCGGTGGGGCAGCTGTTCTTCCAAAGGAAATCTGAATTTTAACCTTCTCCTGATGCTCTGCCCGCCGGAAGTGCTGGACTATGTGGTGGTACACGAGCTGTGCCACCGGCTGGAAATGAATCATTCTCCCCGCTTTTGGAAAGAAGTGGAGCGGGTGCTACCTGATTATCTTCCCTGCCGCCAGTGGCTGCGGGAAGAGGGCGGCCCACTGCTGGACAGGCTGAAATAAACTCTGCCATACCTTCCCTTGCCCCATTCCCCGGATGCCGTGATACCCACGGTATCCGGGGAATTTTTCTTTTTCATCTTCTGCCGCTCTTTCCCTCTCGACAAACTAACAGTGTTAGTGACAGCATTACTAATGCTGTTGGTTTGAAAGGAGCATGGGTTATGGGTCCAAAAGGACTGACCAAAGAGATCATCGTGCAGGAAGCTGTGACGCTGATTGAAGAAAGCGGACAGTGTGTCATCTCCCTGCATGAGCTTGTCAGACGGCTTTAGGTGAAAACGCCGTCTCTGTATAACCACATTGCAAACACAAAGGATCTGCAGCGGGAGGTGTTCCGCTGCGCCATCCACAGGTTTGTGGAAAACCAAAAGGCCGCCATCTCCGGAAAGGAAAAAGACGAAGCCATCCGGGCCTTTGCCCGGGCGTATTTTGCCTTTGCCGCAGAAAACAAAGGCTTGTACCGGCTGATCATGTCCATGCCGCTGAACAACGATGAGACGGAAAAAGAAATGGCCGTACCGCTTCTGGAAACGGTGATGGAGCTGCTTTGCGGCTATGGTCTGAGCCGTGAGGCCTGCTCCCACTGGCAGCGGGTGCTTCGCGCCATTCTCCACGGTTTCATCTCCCAGGAGGATCTGGGGTATTTCTATTATTATAAGGACACCGAGCTGGAAAAAAGCCGGGAGATCGCCATTCAGTGTTTTCTCAATGGCCTCCATGCAGAAACCAGCCGGATGGAATAGAAAGGGGCAGAAAGAATGCAGAAAAACAACAATGAATTGTTTACCACCATGCCCGTGGGCAAGGCCGTTGCCAGACTGGCCATCCCCACGGTGATCAGCCAGATCGTGGTGATTTTGTACAGCCTGGCAGACACTTTCTTTGTGGGACAGATCGGCGACCCCAACCAGCTTGCGGCGCTTTCCATCACCTTTCCCATTTTCACCCTGCTCACCGCTGTGGCCAATCTGTTCGGCATCGGCGCCAACAGCGTGATCGCCCGGAGTCTGGGCAAAAACGATCAGGATACTGCCAAAAAGGCCTCTGCTTTTGGTTTCTGGGCCAGCTTCGGCGTGACAGCCATTCTGGCCATTATCCTGGGATTGTTTATGAAACCCATCCTCACTTTTTTCAAGGCAGATGAGCTGACCTTCAGCTTTTCGGCCCGATATCTCCTTTGGGTGTTTGTCATCGGCGGCCTGCCCACAGTGGCCGGACTGATCCTGGGCCATCTGGTCCGGGCCGAGGGCAAGACCAAAGAGGCCGGCATTGGCCTTTCCCTTGGCGGCATTATGAACATCATCCTGGACCCCATCTTCATCTTCGAAAAGGGCGATACCATTTTTAACGGCGCCCTGACCATGCCTTTTGGCTTTGGTATGGATGTGTCCGGTGCCGCGGTGGCCACCATGCTTTCCAACACCATCTCCATGGTGTATTTTTTTGTCCTACTGGCCCGGATACGCAAACACACCGTTCTGAGCATCCATCCCAAACGCTTCTCCCTGGAGCGCAAAGTGTCTTTCGACACCTGTGCCATGGGCTTCCCCGCTGCGGTGTCAGTGCTGCTGGTTTCGGTGTCCATTGCCGTGCTCAACGGCCTGCTGTTGGGACATGAAAACGGCAACATCCTCTCCGCCGCCTATGGCGTTACCTCCAAATGCGGTACCATCGCCCTTCACATCAGCATCGGCATCGCCCAGGGCGTCATGCCTTTGATCGGCTTCAGCTACGGCGCCAAAAACCATAAGCGGGTCCATCAGGTGTGCAGCCTTTCCTTCAAGATCCTGTGGATCTTCTCCATTCTGTTTCTCATCATCGTACAGCGGATGCCCGCAGCCATTGCCGGCATCTTCACACCTCACGAAGAAACCATTCAGGTGGCTGCCACCTTCATGCGGTGCTGGAGCTGGTGCGTCATCGGTATGAGCCTGTTCAATATGTACAACTCGGTGTTTCAGGCAGTGGGCAAATGGAAGGCCTCCCTGCTTCTGGCTGTACTTCGCCTGGGTATCATCTTTACAGTGCTTTCCTTTGTCATGGATGCCATCTGGGGCGTCAAAGGTCTGATGTGGGTGCAGGCCGTCACAGACACTCTGGCCTTTGTCATTGCGGCAGTGCTCTACGCCCGCTTCAAAAAGTCCGTCATTCAGGAAGCTGCCCAGGCTCCGGCTGCGCCGGCCCCGGCCACTTCCAACCGGATCATTGCCATCAGCCGGGAATTTGGCAGCGGCGGCCGTACCATCGGCAAACAGGTGGCCGCCAAGCTGGGCATTCCCTGCTACGACAGCGAGATCATCGACAAAATCTCAGCAGAAACCGGCTTTGCCAAAGAATATGTGGCCAAATACGGCGAATACGCCATATCGGACAGCCTGTACAGCAACGCCCTGGCCGGACGGACCTACAACGGCCAGTCCGATGGGGATAAGCTGTGGCTGGCCCAGAAGAAAGCGGTCACCGACCTGGCATCCCAAGGCCCCTGCGTCATCATTGGCCGCTGCGCCGACTACATTCTCCGGGACATCGCCGATTACCTGACTGTGTTCATCCATGCTTCCGATGAAAAAAGAGCCGAGAGAATCGTCTCCATCTATGGCCAGCGGGAGGACGGTCCGGAAAAAAGACTGCAGGACAAGGACAACAAACGGAAAGCCTACTACGAACTGTACACAGGCACCGTTTGGGGCGAAGCGGAAAACTACACCCTTTGCCTGGACAGCGGCGTTCTGGGAACCGATCGCTGTGCAGAAATCATCCAGAGCCTGTACTAGGCCAGTTTCAAAAGGCCGGGAGTTTATCTCCCGGCCTTTTTGCTGCTATGGCTGAAATTCTGCCTCCCCGCTTGTGATGACCTCCACATCTCCTTCGGCTTTCATCTGCTGAAAGGCCACGCTTCCCAGCACCACCAGCAACACATTGAAAAGGAGGAACAAGGCCACTGTAATTCCCACTGCCTTCCAGATCCGCCGGGCCCTGCGGTTCTTTTCCGCCAACTGACGGTTGAGCTCCACCAACTGCTCCACCAACGCTCCTTCCTGTCCCCGGCTTTCCTTGCCGCCAGTCTCTCCACAAAGCAAACAGGATACATCGCTCTCCAGCACATCGGCCAGCTTCACCAGCAGATCGGCATCGGGCACCGACAGCCCGCTCTCCCATTTGGATACCGTCTGCCGCACCACATGGAGCCGCTGGGCCACCTCCTGCTGGGACATTCCTTTTTCCTTCCGCAACTTTTTCAGGTTTTCTCCAAGCATTCCTTTTCCTCCTGTACTGCTTCTATACTGCCCACCAATATAGCAAACACCGCGGGCAAACACAAGCAACGCAAAATAACATGGGGAAAATTTTCTCATCCACCCTTCTTTCCCCAAGAACCAGTTGATAAATCGGGGAAGATGTATTATAATATCTTTTACAGCGGCGCTTGCCAAGGCTGCACTAACCGGGGAGTCAGCGGTTCCTTATCACCTGAAATCCGCTATATGCAGGGGTTAATTCCGTTTCAGAGGATTCGTCTTTTTGCCGTCTGCCTCGTATGCAAAGCTGAGAGAGATCGGTCCCGCGCAACAGATCGCCGTGAACCATGTCAGGCGGGGAACCGAGCAGCATTAAGCGGCACAGTCTGTGTGCCGCGGCCAACCGGTTTTGAGCCGAGCATACGGGTTACGGGCAAAGGACGTCTTCGAGGAAGCGGTGTGCAGCCTTGGGAGTCGCCGCTGTTTTTTGTTTTTCTTTGTGTTTCTGCTTTCTTGGGAGGGAACTTTCGTGTCTCATCAGGCCCTTTATCGCAAATGGCGACCCATCACCTTTGACGATGTGGTGGGCCAGCAGCACATCACCGCCGCCCTCAAGGCCCAGGTCCAGACCGGGCGGCTGTCCCATGCCTATCTCTTCACCGGCACCCGGGGCACCGGCAAGACCACCTGCGCCAAAATCCTGGCCCGGGCGGCCAACTGTCTTTCCCCGGTGAACGGCAACCCCTGCAACCAGTGTGAAAACTGCCGGGCCGTGCTGGAAGATGCGGCAATGGATGTATCGGAAATCGACGCCGCTTCCAACAACGGCGTGGACAACATCCGGGAGATCCGGGAGGAGGTCAATTACGCCCCCACCGCTCTCCGTCTGCGCACCTATATCATCGACGAAGTGCATATGCTGTCACCGGGCGCTTTCAACGCCTTGCTGAAAACCCTGGAGGAGCCGCCGGAACATGCCTTGTTTATCCTGGCCACCACCGAGATCCACAAGGTGCCTGCCACCATCCTGTCCCGGTGCCAGCGGTATGATTTCCGCCGGATTTCCCCCGCCGCCATCGGCGACCGTTTGCTCACCATCGCCCGGGCGGAAAATCTGAGTCTTTCCCCCGAGGCCGCCTTGCTCCTGGCCCGGCTGGGAGACGGCTCCATGCGGGATGCCATCTCCCTTCTGGACCGTTGTGTGGCCGGGGATGCCCCCATCGATCTGCAACATGTGCAAAATTGCCTGGGGGTAGCGGAAAACCAGCAGCTACTGGCTCTCTTTTCCGCTTTGTGCAAAAAAGATGCCGCCCAGGCTTTGGCGGTGTTTTCCCAGTGTTATGACCAGGGACGGGATATGATTTCCCTGTTTGACGAGCTTTTGTCCCTGATCCGGGATATTTACCTCGTCCAGTCGGTCAAGGAAGCCGAAAGCTCCCTGCTTTCCTCTTTCTTTACCATAGAAGAACTGAAACAGGCTTCTCATGAGGCTTCTCCGGAATTTCTGGACTTTGCCGCAGGGGTCATCGGCGAGACTCTTTCCCGGCTGACACGCTCGGCCATCCGCCGGGCCGATGGGGAAATGTGCCTGCTCCGCCTGTGCCGGGGGCCGGTGCTCCTTTCTCCCGCTCCCCAGCAAAGCGCCCCGGCGGCGCCCGTTTCTCCGGTTTCCGCCCCAGCAGCATCGGCTGCTCCCGGGGCTCCCTCCCCTGCTCCACAAGAGGGCAGCCCCAAGGAAAAGGGAAGTTCTTCTCCGGGAGATACCGATGCCAGGGACCGGTTTTTTGCCGCTTTGAAGGGCACGCCTATGAATCCGGCGGCCGCCACTTACATCCGGCTGGCCCACTATTCTCTCAAGGGCGATCTGCTGCTCATCGGCGTGGACGAAGAGGGACTTTTGCTTCTGGACCGTCCCCGTGTAATAACCCTTCTGGAGCAGGCCGCCAGCAAGGCTGGATTCTCCGGTGTGCGGCTGCGGAACAAATCGGCCGCTTCGGCCCAGGCCGAGGAAGGCTCCTTGGATGAAGTGCTGAACACAGCCCGAAGCCTGGGTGTGGATGTGCGGGAACAGCAGGATTGAGCTTTTGTCACAAAGCTTCTGTCAATACAATCAAAATACCAACAAAATACCAAAGAAAAGGTGGTTTATCCCATGAAAAAGATGCCTATGGGCGGTTTCAACATGAACAACCTGATGAAGCAGGCCCAAAAAATGCAGCAGGATATGGCCAAAAAGCAGGCCGAGCTGGAAGAGATGGAGTTCACCGCTTCCGCTGGCGGCGGCGCTGTTACCGCTACCATCAAGCAAAAGCAGCTCACTGCGCTGACCATCAAGCCGGAAGTCATCGATCCGGAAGATGCCGAAATGCTCTGCGACCTGGTGATGGCCGCTGTCAACGAGGCCATGAAGCAGTCTGACGACACCTACACCGCAGAGATGAACAAACTCACCGGCGGGATGGGCGGTCTGTTCTAATTATGAAATATTTTGCGCCGCCGGTGGAAAAGCTCATCGAGCAATTTGAGCGTCTGCCGGGCATCGGCTATAAAACCGCCCAGCGGCTGGCCTTTTTCGTGCTGGATCTTCCAGAGGATCAGGCGGCCGAATTTGCCCAGGCCATTCTGGATGCCAAACAGACGGTACACACCTGCAAGGTGTGTCAGAATCTCACCGATGGTGAAATCTGCTCCATCTGTTCCGATCCCATGCGGGACAAAGGACTGATCTGCGTGGTCACCGACCCCAAGGATGTGGTGGCTTTGGAGCGCACCCGGGAATACAAGGGACTTTACCATGTGCTTCACGGGGTGATCTCTCCCCTCAACGGCATCGGCCCCGATCAGCTGCGCATCAAGGAGCTGCTGCAGCGGGTGGCCGACGAGGACATCCGGGAGGTCATCATGGCAACAAACCCGGACACCGAAGGGGAGGCCACGGCCATGTACCTTTCCCGGCTGCTCAAACCTTTTGGTGTGGCTGTGACCCGTCTGGCCTACGGCGTGCCTGTGGGCGGGCATCTGGAATATGCCGACGAAGTGACCCTCACCCGGGCCCTGGAAGGCCGTACCCAAATCTGAACACAGCAAAAGAGCGTGCCAGACGGCACGCTCTTTTTGCGGTCGAAAGACTGATCCAGCTGGAGAGAAATATGTGCCCTCCCCCTCATCAATCCGCAAAAACCGGCGACCTGTGCGTCGGTTTTTACACCTTTCAAGGGGCAAGTGTAGCCGATTGGACGCTAAAAGCAGCAATCGGCTGCATGCAGACCCTTGCAAAAACTCGAAAAAGTGGCTCCTGCCACTTTTTCGACATGCTCAGAGCGTGCCAGACGGCACGCTCTTTTTATTCTTCGTAGGCCAGAAGCTGGGACAGGCGTTGGGCGGTGCGCTGGACCTGGGGAATGATCCGGCGGATGTGTTCCGGCTCCATCCGGTGCAGCGGGCCGGAAACACTGATGCCAGCCACCACTTTTCCCGTGTAATCCCGCACCCCGGCAGCCACGCACCGGGCTCCCTGCTCGCACTCTTCATCGTCCAGGGCATATCCCTGGCGCCCGATCCTGTCCAGTTCCGAAAGCAGCCCTTCCCGGGTGGTGATGGTGTGGGAAGTCAGGGGTTCCAGACCATTTTCTGCGATATACTGTTCCAGGGAGGCGGCATCGTCGTTGAGCAGAAAGATCTTCCCCACGCCGGTACAGTACAAAGGTGCCCTTTTTCCGATGCGCTGCATGATTTTCAGCATTCCATCGGGGCCTTCCACCACATCCACATAAACCACCTGCCGGTTCTCCTCAATGGCCAGGCAGCAGCTTTCCCCGCACCGGCTGGAAAGCTCCAGCAGCCAGGGATGGGCCAGGTTGCGGATATCCATCTGGGAAGAGACCTGGCTGCCGATCTGGGCAAATTTCAGCGTGAGAGAATAGCGCAGCGTCACCGGGTCCTGATTGGCATAGCCATGAAGCAGCAGGGTGTTTACCAGACGCAGCGTGGTGCTGGCCGGAAGGCCGCAGGCCGCCGCCAGATCCCCCAGTCGCATGGGCTCCCGGGAAGAAGCCAGCACCTCTACCAGCTGCAATGCCTTTTCCACCGATTGATTCACTTTGGCCAGCTTCTTTTCCATGGTTCTTCCTCCCCGTTTCATTTTACACAATGAAATTATAGACTATTTGCACGGAATCCTCAACGGATTTTCGTCGCATCCTCCTTTGACTTTCCCCCATGGGGATGCTACAATAAAAGCAGAAAAATGGAATCGAAATATCATTTCACTTTGTGAAATCAGCTTCCATCGTTTTGAAAAGGGGTGCTTTTGATAATGAAAGAGAAAACCATGGTGATGATCCCCGGCCCCACGCCGGTGGTACGCTCCATCCAGGAGGAAATGGGCCGTGAAATTCAGGCCTTCGGCGATCCTCGTTTTGTAAAGGATTTCAAGAGCGTCATTGACGATCTGGGCCAGCTGTTCGGCTGCGATGGCAAAACCTTTGTGGTGGCCGGCACCGGCACACTGGCGATGGAAATGGCCATCTCCAATATGACCCGCCGGGGGGACAATGTGCTCATCGTCTCCAACGGCTTCTTCGGCGACCGGTTCATCGACATCTGTGAGCACAAAGGGCTCAATGCCGATGTGCTGAAGGCCGAATGGGGCAGCGTGGTCTCTCCGGAAGAAATCCGCAAAAAGCTGAGCGAAAAGCATTATGCCGCCATGACAGTCACCCATGTGGACACCGCCACCGGTGCGGCCGCCGATATCGCCGCCATCGGCGAAGTGATGCGTGACTTCCCCGAGACCATCTACATCGTGGACGGCGTGGCCGCCACCGCCGGCGAATATGAAAACCTGGCAGAGATGAACATCGATGTGCTCTTCACCGCTTCCCAGAAGGCCTTCGGCGTCTGCCCCGGTCTGCTTCTGCTGTGGGCCAACAAAAAGGCTATGGAAAGAAGAGCCACTCTGGGCGTCATCCCCGAGTATTACTGCGACTTTGACAAGTGGGTGCCCATCATGGACGACACCTCCAAATACTTCGCCACTCCGGCCATCAACCTGGTGTGGGCCATGAAGGAATCGGTACGCATCATCAAGGAAGAAGGCATGAAAGCCCGCTATGAGCGCCACCTGAAGAACGCCCGGGCCATGCAGAAGGCGCTGGAAGCCATCGGTCTTGTGCCCCTGGCCAAGGAAAGCTGCCGGGCCGTGACCCTGAGCAACCTGCTTTATCCCGAAGGCATGGACGATGCCAAATTCCGGGCCACTCTGCTGGAAGAAGGCATCATCGTAGCCGGCGGTCTGGGCGCCTATGCAGGCAAGATGTTCCGACTGGGCCACATGGGCAACATCGACATCAATGATGAAGTGGCTGTGCTGGGCGTCATTGAAAGAGCCATGAATCAGTGCGGCCAGAATGTGCCTTACGGCAAGGCCGTGGGCGTCTATCTGGAAGAAATGGCAAAATAACTTATTTTGATTCCATTGATATGCAAAAAGGGGCGGCTCAGCCGCCCCTTTCAGACTATCGAGAAACCTATATAACGAAAAGATCGTTTGCCCTACCCTTCATCAATTCGCAAAAAGCCGCGACCTGTGCGTGGCTTTTTGCACCTATCAAGGGGCAAGTGTGCGCCGAAGGCGTGCATGCAGCCCCTTGCAAAAACTCGAAAAAGTGGCTCAAGCCACTTTTTCGACACGCTCAAAGGGGCGGCTCAGCCGCCCCTTTCTTTTCTCGGAGGATTTATGGAATTTTGGCAGCTTTACGATGAACAAACCGGCGCACCCCTTCCCCATCCCCATCCCCGGGGCGAGCCTCTGCCCCCCGGCACATTCCACAAAGCGGTAGGAGTGTGGATCGTAGACAAGGAAAACCGCTTTCTTCTCACTTTACGCAGCCCGGAAAAAGAGGAATATCCCCTTTGCTGGGAAAATCCCGGCGGCGGTGTGCAGTGGGGAGAAGAAAGTTCCCTGGCTGCTTTACGGGAACTGAAGGAGGAAACAGGCATTCAGGCCCGGCCGCAGCAACTGCACTTTCTGTGCTCCACCCGGGCCAAAGGACGACAGATGGACTCCTTCCTGCTGCGCTCATCCGTGCATCCCAAAAATGTGCGGCTGCAAAAGGGAGAAACGGTGGCCGTATGCCGTGTTTCCTATGAAGTATTGCTGGAAATGGCCCGTACCGGCCGTCTGGCCGCTCCCATCGGCAAAACCCTGCTCCTGCTCTGTCCTGCGCTGAAAAAAGCTCTGAACATCTGAACAAATGGAAAAGGCTTCTGACACAATGCCAGAAGCCTTTTTCCTATTGCTGCGAAAGATCGGGCAGGCTGTCCTCCGGCGCCATTCCCACAGCATCCTCCACCGGAAGGGAAAATACCAGACCCCGGGCCTCCTGATTGAGCCCGGCCTGGGCACAGATGGCTTTCATAATGCCCGCCTTGTGCTCTTTTTCCACCACCAGCAGTACCATTTCTTTCTCCGACTGGATGGTCACACCGTAAAAACGGTCCCGTGCCTCATTTCCAGCCCCTCGGGCATGAAGGATGGTGCCCCCTCTGGCCCCGGCCGACCGGGCCGCCTTCATCACATCGTCGGCATAGCCCCGCTCCACAATGGCTACGATCAATTCGTTTTCTTTCATTGCTCTCCCTTTCCCCCCAGCAGCAGTTCAAAACTTACCCGGCCCACCACACTGGATACCGGGATGGTAAAGGCAATGCCTTCGCCAGGGCTGTCCATGGAAAACTTCTCTTTCATTCCCTCCAGCATCCGTTGGGCTGCCGGACGGGCCGCGGTGCACAGCACCACATCCTTCTTGCTGTCCCCC
This sequence comes from Intestinimonas butyriciproducens, assembly GCF_016901775.1. Lineage (GTDB taxonomy): Bacteria > Bacillota > Clostridia > Oscillospirales > Butyricicoccaceae > Pseudobutyricicoccus. The sequence continues at coordinate 41,595 of NZ_JACJKW010000002.1, read as the reverse complement.
AGGCCCAGGTAGTTGAGGATATCCTGGCTGGCAGTACCCCTTCCCAGGGCCACCAGGCGTACCTTTCCGCCGCAGGAGGCGCAGAAGGTGGCGATCTTCTCTCCCTGTCCCCGGGCCGCCACCGCCACAAACAGGAGGATCCGGCGGCTTTCTTCTGTTTTTTTTGCCACAGCTATCCCTCCATTTCGATGAGTTCGGTTTCATCCAGGGCAAATTCCTCCCTGGGCTGCTTCTTCTGGCGGTACACCGACCACAGTCCCAGCAGCTGAATGGCCAGCAAAGGCGTCATGGCCACCATGGCCACGATGCCAAAGGCATCGGAGAGCACATCGCCTCCCATGGCCTGGCAGGCCCCCATGGCAAAAGGCAAAAGGAAGGTGGCCGTCATCGGTCCGGAGGCCACGCCGCCTGAGTCAAATGCCACAGCGGTAAAGATTTTGGGCACAAATAAAGTGAGCACCAAAGCCACCAGATAACCGGGCAGAAGGAAATACCAGATGCTCAGCCCCCAGATCACCCGTGCCATGGCCAGTCCCAGGGAAACGGCCACACCGCACATCAGGCTGATGAGCATGGCGCTGCGGGAGATGGTGCCACCGGAGATCTCTTCCACCTGCTTGTTGAGAATATGCACCGCAGGCTCAGCGGCCACCACAAAGAACCCCATCACCATGCCGATGGGAACGAGCACCCACCGGTAGGACAGTGCGGCAATGGCGCCGCCCAGGAAATTGCCGGCGGAGAAAAAGCCAATATTGGCCCCGGTGAGAAAGAGCACCAATCCCACATAGGTGTAGGCAGCGCCCACCCCTACCCTAATCATCTGGCGCCGGGGCAAGCGGAGAAAAAGCACCTGAAACAAGGCAAAAGCCCCCAGAATGGGCAGAAGGGCAATGAGCACCTCTTTGGCATAATGGGGAAATGCCTGAATGTATTGCAAAAGGATCTCGCCCAGGCTGTGAGGCGTCTCCGGCACAGTGGCGCCATAAGCGCCGCCAGCTGCATCATAGAACTGGCTGAGCAGCAGCACCGACAAAATCGGGCCAATGGAACACAAGGCCACCAAACCGAAGCTGTCGTCATGGGCGCTGCGTCCGCCCCGAACGGCGGCCACACCAATGCCCAGCGCCAGAATAAAGGGCACCGTAATCGGGCCCGTGGTGACGCCGCCTGAGTCAAAAGCCACCGGCAGAAATCCCGGCTGCACCCAAATAGCCAGGAAAAACACCAAGCCATAGCAGACCATCAGAATCAAACGCAGGCTTTTTTGAAAAATAATGCGCAAAAGAGCGGCCACCAAAAACAGACCCACTCCTGCCGCCACCAAAAAAATCAGCGGTTTATCCGGTACAGCCGGCACCTGCCGGGCCAGCACCTGGAGATCGGGCTCGGCCACTGTGATGAGCACCCCCATCACCAGCGCAGTGATAATCAACAATTTCAGATTTTTGGAACGGGTCAGCTGTGCGCCGATCCGTTCACCCATGGGCATCATGGACAGATCTGCCCCCAAAGAAAACAGGCACATCCCCACAATCAGCAAAACAAGCCCCACCAAAAAGGAGCCGAATGTTCCCCCTGGCATGGGGGCGATGGTAAAATGAAGCAGCAGTACGATCAAACCAATAGGTATTACGGCGCTAAAAGATTCCAGAAACTTTTCCCGAATCTTTCGCAGAGCACTTCTTCTGATTTCCAATTTGTTTGGCATGTTACGACCCGTCCCCCCTTTTTCCTTTTCCATTTGTGAATATAAAATGCATATTCCCTTCTCCATCCCTCCTTTTTGCGCCTTTTACTTTTCGCCATTCCTCTGAATTGTTTCGACATGACAGCAAATTTTAAGGCAATTTTATTTTTTTTGAAAATATTTATATTTATTGTAACACATCAAAGTGCAGAAAAACAGTGGCATTCCGCATAAAAATCCAACTTTTGTGTTTTTATCTTTGCTCATATCATAAAAAACAGGCTCGGGGGTGAAAACCCGAGCCTGTTTTTTCCTTTTTCTTTTTACAGTACCCGTCCCGAGGCCTGATACAACAGGGCATTGCAAATGGCCGCAGCCACATTGCTGCCCCCCTTCCGTCCCCGGGCCACAATGCAGGGAGCTTTGGAAGCGATCACTTCCTCCTTGCTCTCCACCACATTGACAAAGCCCACCGGCACACCGATGATCAGCCGGGGAGCGATTTTTCCCTCCTCCATCAGCTGGCACAGGCGCAGCAAAGCCGTGGGGGCGTTGCCCACGGCGATGATCAGGGGAGCCTTGATCAAAGCAGCCCGCTCCATGCACACCACCGCCCGGGTCACCCCCCGCTCCCTGGCCTCTTTGGCCACATCGGCATCGGCCATGAAGCAGTGGGCCGCACCGCCAAGGCCTTCCAGGGTCTTTTTGCTCACACCGCTGTATGCCATGTTGGTGTCGGTGACGATGTGGGCCCCTTCCCGGATGGCTTCGATGCCCTTTTCCACCGCTTCCGGGGAAAAATACAGGGAATCGGCATACTCAAAATCCGCTGTGGTGTGGATCACCCGCTTGATCACCGGTTCCTGCTCCGGAGAAAAATGACGGTCGCCCAGTTCCTTTGTGATGATCTCAAAGCTGCGCTTTTCGATGCCGGCCGGGTTCTGTGTTTCCAATTTTCCTGTCATGGCCGTTCCTCCTTGGCTCCTTCTTCCAATATCTGATACACCTTGTCCATATCCAGACTGCGCCGGATGGCGTCGGCCAGAATGTCATATTGCTGCTCTTTGTAAGCTTTGTAATCCATCTGCTCCACCTGCCGGGGGTCCAGGCCTTTGCTCTCAAAGAGCAGGGAAACCAGCTTCTGCACAAGCTCGCCCCCGTCCAGAATGCCGTGGACATAAGTGCCCAGCACATTTCCCTGGGAGGCTCCATCCATCTTCTCCCATCCCTCTCCCGTGAGGGCTGCGGCAGGGTCGCCGGACAAATGCCGTGTCTCTCCCATGTGGATCTCGTAGCCTTGGAAGGCGCAGCCTTCCAAAGGAGCAAAAAAGCCCTGGGCCCTTGTGATATGCCCCTGGGTCTGGGTGCGAGTCTTTTGAGGCAGAAAATCGGTTTCGATGGGCAAAAGACCCAAGCCCCGCAGGCTGCCTCCCTCTTCCACACCCAGGGGGTCCCGCAAGACCTGCCCCAGCATCTGATAACCGCCGCAAATGCCCAGAATGGGCACGCCCTGGCTTTCTTTTTTGAGAATAGCCCCTTCCAGGCCGCTTTCCCGGAGCCAGCGCAGATCGCCCATGGTGTTTTTGGTCCCGGGCAAAATGATGAGATCGGGCTCGCCCAGCTGAGAAGGGCGGGACACATACCGCACGCCCACTCCCTGGGTCCGCTCCAGGGCGGCAAAATCGGTGAAGTTGGAAAGCCGGGGCAGACGGATGACGGCGATATCCACCAAGGCAGGTGCTTCATTGTCCAGGCGGGCGGCCAGGCTGTCCTCTTCCTCGATGTCCACCGACAGATAGGGCACCACGCCCACCACCGGCACCCGGGTCAAATTTTCCAGCATGGAAAGGCCGGGACGGAGGATCTCCACATCCCCCCGGAATTTGTTGACAATCAGACCCCGGATTCGCTGCCGCTCTTCTTCTTCCAGCAGGGCCACCGTGCCATACAGGCTGGCAAACACGCCGCCCCGGTCGATGTCTCCGGCCAGAAGCACCGGCGCTCCCGCCATGCGGGCCATACCCATGTTGACGATGTCCTGCTGTTTTAGATTGATCTCAGCCGGACTCCCTGCTCCTTCCAACACGATGATATCATTTTCGGCGGCCAGGGAATCGTAGGCCTCCAAAATAGAGGGGATCAGCTTGTGTTTATAGGCAAAATACTTCCGGGCGGGCATAGTGGAAAGCACCTGGCCCCGAAGGATCACCTGACTTCCCACATCGCTGGTGGGCTTGAGCAGAATGGGATTCATCCGCACATCGGGCTCCACCCCTGCCGCTTCGGCCTGCACCACCTGGGCCCGGCCCATTTCCAGTCCCTCTTTGGTAATGAAGCTGTTGAGGGCCATGTTCTGGCTTTTGAAGGGGGCCACCTTGTAGCCGTCCTGGTGAAAGATGCGGCAAAGCCCGGCGCACAGCAGACTTTTGCCGGCATTGGACATGGTGCCCTGGATCATGATGGACTTGGCTTTTTTCATGTTACCGATCCCCCTCTCCCGCCTGGCGGATGCAATCCACCAGACGCTGATTTTCTTCCCGGGTGCGCACCGCCACCCGGTACCAGCCCTCGCTCAGGCCGGGATAATTGGCACAGGAACGGATCATCACGCCCAGGCGCCGCATTTTTTCTCCCAGCTGGGGCACATCGCTGCGGAAGAACAGGTAGTTGACGCTGCCGCCCACCACATGCACTCCGGCCCGTTCCAGCTGCTGCCACAGCCAGGGGCGTTCCTGCCCAATAAGAGCCCGTACATTCTCCACATACTGATCTTCCTGCAAGGCCGCCAGGCCGGCCTCCTGGGCCAGCACCGACACGCCCCAGGGCTGTCCCACTCCAGCCATCCGGGAAAGCAGCTGCCGGTCGCCGCACAGGCAATAACCCAATCGGATGCCCGCCATGGCATACAGCTTGGTAAAGGCCCGCAGCAAAAGCAGGGGCGCTCCTTCCTGTACCTCTTTTTTCAGAGTGTGCTCCCAGGGACGGGGCAAAAAGGAGAGGAAGCACTCATCCACCACCAGTAAAATGCCCTTTTCCCGGCATTTTTCCCAGATCTGCCGGAGCAAGGAAGGGGCAATCAGGTTTCCGGTGGGGTTGTTGGGATTGCAGAGAAAGACCATGTCCGGCTTTCCTTCCAAGGCCTCCAGAAACCGGGGCGTCAGGGCAAAGCCTTCCTCTTTTGTCAGCAGATACCGCTCCACCTCACCGCCAAAGGCGGTGAGGGCCTGCTCATATTCGGCAAAGGTGGGGGCGGTGACCAGTGCACGCCGGGGCCGCCCCGCCAGCACCAACCGGAAAATCAGGTCGGCGGCTCCATTGCCGCACTGGATGTATTCCGGATCGATCCCCTCTTTTTCCCCAATGGCCCGGCGCAATTTGCGGCACAGCGGGTCGGGATACTGGGTGGCCTCACGCAGGCTATGGATCACCCCCTGGCGCACCCCCTCCGGCAGCCCCAAGGGGCTGATGTTGGCCGAAAAATCCAAAGGCTCCCGGCCAAATTCCTCCCGGAATCCTTCCACATCTCCTCCATGGATCAGTTTCACAAAATCCCTCCCCACAAAATCAGCCGCCCGCCAAGACACAAAAGCAGGCAGCAAAAACTGGTGCAGAACATGAGTTTTCCCACCCGGGGAATGTCCTCCGGCTGGATAGGCCGCAGCGCATCACCAATGGTGGGCTTTTCCACCAGCTTCCCAAAATAGTAGGCGCTTCCCGCCAGCTCCACACCCAAAGCCCCGGCGGCGGCCGCTTCGGTCTGGGCGGAGTTGGGGCTTTTGTGGTTCCGCCTGTCCCGCCGCCAGATGGAAAAGGCATTTTTCCCCCGGTATCCCGGCAGCAGAAAAGCCGACAGCACCATCAAGGCCCCGGCCAGCCGGGCCGGCAGAAAGTTCATCACATCGTCCAGCCGGGCGGGGATGCACCCAAAATACAGGTATCTGTCGTTTTTGTATCCCACCATGCTGTCCATGGTGTTCACCGCTTTATAGAAAAAGCCCAGAGGGGCCCCGCCCAGCATGAGGAAAAACAAAGGAGCGATGATACCGTCGCCGGTGTTTTCCGCCACCGTCTCCACCGCCGCCCGGGTGACACCCTCTGCCGAAAGGGCTTGGGTATCCCGGCCCACAATGCGTCCCACCATGCGCCGGGCCCCTTCCAGATCCCCTTTGCGTAGTTCTTTATAAACCAGCATACTCTCGTCCCACAGGCTGCGCCCGGCCAGAATCTGATAGCACATAAAGCTCTCCGCCAAAAAGGCCAGAATGGGATGAATCAGCCCCAGCGCCCACAAAATCAAAAAGGAGATCCCCCATGATCCCAGTGGCAAACAAAGGGCCAGCAATGCGCCGCCCATCCGCTCTCCTCCAGGGGTTTTGGGCAAAATCCGGCGGAAAATCTTTTCCAAGAAAGCAATGGCCTTGCCCATGAGCACCACCGGATGGGGCAGCGCCCACCGGGGGTCCCCCAGCAGCAGATCCAGAAGAGCACCCAGGGGCAGCGCAAAGAAAAAGGGCCTCATTTCCGCTCCTCCAGAGTCAGCGGGCTCCAATCCACCAGATGACGGCTTTTTTCATCCCAGCGGGCCTTGTATCCGCCGCAGTTGGGGGTCTGCCACTGGAAATACCCCCGCCGGGGCAGGGCATAGCGGCCCATCAGGGCCATAAGGGTTCCGCCGTGAGCCAAAATGACCACCTGCTCTTCTCCCTGGGAAGCAGCCTTGTCCATCACTTCTTCAAAACCCTGGCACACTCTTTTGGAAAAATTATCCATGTTCTCCCCCTCGGGACAGGGGTCCTGGCAGTTGGAATCCAGCCACTGCTGATACAGGGGATCGGCCCCCAGGTCCTCATAGTTTTTTCCCTCAAACAGGCCGAAATCCATCTCCCTAAGAAGGGGGCAGATCTCCACCTGTGCTTTGGGATAAAAAATCCGGCTGGTCAGAAGACAGCGGCGCATAGGGCTGGAATAGACCTTGGAAACCGATTGATCCCCGGCCCCGGCGCACAACCGGGCGCTCTGCTCCCCTTCCGGGCTGAGAGGCTGGTCGGTGGAGCCGATGTATTGCTTTTTGCTGTTGCCCGCCGTCATGGCGTGGCGGCGCAGAATAACTTCCATCTTTCTCACTCCTTGATGATGGTGGGAATGCCGCAGAAAAGGCGCACCACCCGATCTGCTCTTTCTGCCAAAGCGGTGCAGAGCCTGCCGGTGTATTCCCGCATCTGCCGGGCTTCCTTTTCCAGAGGGATGACGCCGCTTCCCACTTCCTGGCAGATGACCACCTCTTTTTCCACAAGGCCGGGCACAAGGCTCTCCCACCCTTCTCCCGCCTGGGCGGCCAGGGCTTCCAGGCCCCAGACCACCGGTTTTTCCTCCCGGGGATCGATGGTGAAGTCCTCATCCTGATAGCCCAGACTCCTGACATATTCCTTTTTTCCTGCGGCATAGCCGCCGATGACCAGGATCATGTTTTTTCTCCCTTCTCAAAGGGCCAGTGTGGCAAACACCAGCACCGCCAGCTGACCCATTTCACACAGCTGGACAAAATAGCCCTGGAGGTCTCCTGTGATGCCCCCCAGCTCCTTTTTGGCCCAGGCGCCGTACCAGAGCCACAGCAGGAAAGCGACAAGCCCCATCAGAGCTCCCACCATCTTTCCCACATAAACCAGTGCGCAAAAAGAGAAAATTGCCACAAAAGCCAAAAAGATGCCGGTGTTTTTCTTGGCGGCCCCGTCGGCAAAGATTCGGGCCAGGCCGCTGTTTCTGGCGCAGGGCATCAGGCAAAGGGAAAGCCCGGCCAGGGCCCGCTCCAACACCATGGCAAGGCCCATGAGAAAAGCCCATGTTCCTCCGGTGTGCCACTGGGACGCCAGGGCCAAATAAAAGAGCAGATAACAGGCGCAGCCCAGAACAGCAAAGGCTCCGGCGTTGGAATCTTTCATAATAGCCAGCTTCTTTTCCCGGTCCCCGTGACTGGCCAGGGCGTCACAGGTGTCGCAGAAGCCATCCATGTGAATGCCCCCGGTGACCAGGATGGGAAGAAGGGTCACCCCCGCCCCCAGCAGCATCTCCCCTGGCTCCAGCGCCTGGCACAGCCAGTCCCACAGCCATAGAGAGATGCCGGAAAACACCCCTACCAGGGGCAGGGCACACAGAGCATAGCGCATATTTTTGCTGTTCCACTCCGCCCGGGGCACCGGCAGACGGGAATACATGGACAGGGCCACCCAAATGGTCTGCCAAAAGGTTTTCATCTTGTTCCTCCTTTGTGGCAGATGGGCACGCCGCAGGTCACTTCCCACACCTCGTCGGCCTGCTTTGCCATCTCCCGGTTGATTTTTCCCAAAAGCCCCATATACCGGCGGGTCTCCGGGGCATATTGGCTCAAAGGCTCCAGTCCCACCTCGCCGCTGACGGCCACCAGAAGATGGCACTGGCGGCGCAAGGACGCGATCCCCTGCAAAATGGCCTCCACGGCCCCTTGCTCTCCCGCGCCTTCCGGGGAAAAGATCTCGTTGGCCAGAAGGTTTGTGACACACTCCAGCAGCGCCGTCCCCCGCTGGGGCAACACCAGGCTCCCCAGCTCCCAGAACCGCTCCACCGTCTCAAAACCCTTGTTTTCCCGCAGGAGCCGGTGACGGGCGATGCGCCACTGGGCCTCTTTTCCAAAAGGCTCCATGGTGGCGATATAATACCGCTTCCCTGGGGCGGAGACCGCTAAGCTTTCGGCAAACTGGCTTTTGCCGCTGGCGCTGCCTCCCACCACCAGGAGAAAACGGCCTTTTTCTTCCTTATTTCTGGGGCACATACGCTTCCATCTGGATGTCGGAGAAGGTACCCATGCCAAAATAGATATCATAGGCCATATCCAGAAGGGGAAGGGCGGCCACGGCCCCGGTGCCTTCGCCCATGCGCATTCCCGCATTGATCATGGAGGAAAGCCCCAATTTATCCAGCAGGACCTGACCGGCAGGCTCTGCGGAAACATGGCTTGCCACCATGGCGCAGGTGCACAGCGGCGCCAGCCCCTGGGCACACAGGGCGGCCACGGCGGAGATCAGCCCATCCACAATGATGGGCACCTGGTACAAAGCGCCGCCCAGATACAGTCCGGCCATTCCGGCAATGTCAAAGCCGCCCACTTTGGAGATCACATCCACCGGGTCACTGGGATCGGGCTTGTGAAGATCCAGAGCCTTCTGAATCACCGCTTTTTTCCGCATCAGTCCCTCGGTGCTCAGACCGGCTCCCCTTCCGGTGACGGTCTCCACCGGAAGGGAGAGCATGCTGGCGGTAACGGCGCTGGAGGTGGTGGTGTTGCCGATGCCCATCTCTCCGGTGGCGATGATCTTGTACCCCTGCTCTTTCAGCTCCCGCACCACCTCCACTCCGGTGAGGATGGCCTTCACAGCCTGCTGACGGGTCATGGCCGGCTCCAGCGACAGATCCTTGGTGCCATAGGCCACCTTTCTGTGCCACAGGCCGGGGGCTTCCACATCCCGGTTGATGCCGATGTCCACCGGCACCACATCGCACCGGTTCATATGAGCCATGTGACAGACGCAGCTTTGCCCCTCGGTCAGATTTTTGGCCACCAGGGCGGTGATGCTGCTGTCGGTCTGGGTGACCCCCTGGGCCACCACGCCGTTATCAGCACAGAGCACCGCCACGGCCCGCTTGTCGATGCGGTACTGGGCGTCACCGGTGAGGGCAGCGATACGCATGACATTTTCTTCCAGCATTCCCAGACTGCCCAGGGGTTTTGCAATGGTGCTCCACCTTTTCAGACATTCCTGCCGGGCTCCTTCGTCAGCACCATGGATGCCGGCACACACTTGCTCCAAAGTCATTGCTTATCATCCCTTTTTTTGTTTTTGATATTGTGCAGCCGCCGCCACAAACCGGGCGGCAAAGCCCAGATTGCTGTAAAAATACAGATGGGGGAATCCGGCCCACAGGGTGCGGCTGGTATGCACACATTCCCAGGTGCGGGTAGAAAGGGGCTTTTTTGCAAAAGCATCCTTTCCCGGCTGGGTGCTGTCCCAATAATGAAATTCATGGCCCCGGATTTTTTCTTCCCTGGGGCACATCAACCCGGTCCGCCAGGAAGTCACCTCCACATAACCGAACCGTCCCAGCTTGCCTGTGGGAAATCCTTCCCCAGGCAGCACTCCGGCCATGGGCCAGCTGCTGCCTTCCTCATCCTGCAAACTCTTTTGCAGATAAAGGAAGCCGCCGCACTCGGCCAGCACCGGCATTCCCCTGGAAGCAGCCTGCTTCACATTTTCCCGGCAAGCCTGGTTCTGGCTGAGCTGCCGGGCGTAAAGCTCCGGATACCCTCCGCCCAGATACAAAGCATCGGCTTCTTCTGGCGGTCCTTCGTCTTCCAGGGGGCTGAAATAGACCAATTTGGCCCCCAGCTTCTCCAAAAGCTCCAGATTCTCCTGATAATAAAAGCAGAATGCCTTGTCCCTGGCCAGGGCGATCACCGGCTGGGTGATGGCGCGGGCCGGAAGGATCAGCACTTCTTCCTCCAAAGGCAGCGCACTTTCCATCAGTTCCAGCAGCCTAGGGATGTCGATGGTCTCTTCCGCCTGAGCGGCCAGAGCCGCCAGCTTTTCCCGCAGCCCTGTCACCTCTTCTGCCGTCACCAGTCCCAGATGACGGCTTTCCAGGGCGCACTCCGGCATGGGCGGCAGATAGCCCAGCACCGGTATCCCCAGCTCTTCTTCCAGCATGGGTTTCAGCAAGGCATAGTGGCCTTTGCTGCACCGGTTGAGAAGGATCCCCCGGCAGCCGCTATCCTCCCGGAACCCCAGCAGTCCTTTCAGAGCAGCGGCCAGCGTGAGGGAAGAGCCTCCCGGCTGCACCACCAGCACTACCGGAGCCTTCAGCACCTGGGCCACATGATAAGCACTGGCCTGGGTGCTTTTCCCCGCCACCCCGTCGTAAAAGCCCATGGCCCCTTCGATGAGCGCCACACCGCAGCCCTGGATCCCTTCCTGGAACAAAAAGCGCGCCCGGTCTTCCGGTACGAAATACAGATCCATGTTGTGGGCCCTGGCCCCAATGACCTGGCTGTGGAACATGGGATCGATGTAGTCGGGGCCGCATTTGAAGGCAGCGGGAGAAAGGCCCCGGTTCATCATGACCTGCAAAAGAGCACAGGCCATGGTGGTTTTGCCTGCTCCGCTGTTTGGAGCGGCCAGCACCAGACGGGGAATGTTATAGGCCACTGCCTTCACCTCCCAGCACATACACCGGATTGAGGGCGGTCATCATGTGATACCGGCCCACTTCTTTTCCCCGGCTCACCGCCACCTGGCTGACGCGGATGTTCACAAAGCCCTGGTTTGTCAGCTCTTCCAAAGCCTGATGCACCGTTTCCAATGCAATGGCGTTGATGACCACCCGGACATGGGGATTTTTCTTGCGGGCCGCCTGGAGGATCGTCCCCAGATTCCCTTTGGAGCCGCCGATGAACACCCCTTGCGGGGCCGGAAGAGCTTCCAGTGCTTCCGGGGCCATGCCCTGCACCGGAAACAGATTCCTCAGTGCAAACCGGCGCTTGTTCTCTTCCAGCAGGGAAAAGGCTTCCTCCCCGCATTCCACGGCGTACACTCTCCCCCTCCGGGCCAGGCGGGCCAGTTCCACCGACACCGAACCGGTTCCCGCCCCCACATCCCATAGGGTATCCCTTTCCCCAGGAGAAAGGAAGGCCAACGACACCGCCCGCACTTCCTGCTTTGTCATGGGTGCTTTGCCCCGCAGGAAGCAGTCGTCCGGCAGGCCGCCGGTGAGACAAAGGGGTGCAGGCCAGGGGTTTTCCACCAGCATCACCGAAAGAGATGCAAACTCCCGCTCCGCCAATTCTGCCGCTGTTCCCCGGGTGATGATTTCCTCCGGATAGGACAGGTTTTCCCCCACCGTCACCGGCAAATCTCCCCATCCTTCCTCTTTGAGACGGCGGCAGATTCTTTGAGGGGTAAACTGGCCCCCGGTGAGGAAAAAGGTCTCTTTATGGCAGCGCACCTCTCCCACAGGGTCCACCTGCTCTTCTCCCATGCCGTGGGCGCTGACCAGGTGATAGTCCTGCCAGGGCATCCCCAGACGGCAGGCCAGATACTGGGGAGAGGAAAGGCCGGGCAGCACCTCCACCGGGCCAAAGTCCAGCAGTGGCAGCAGTTTCCGGGCGCCGCTGTAAAAGCCCACATCCCCGCTGAGCACCACGCAAGCCGCTCTTTTCCCCTCTTCCATGGCCTGTTTCAGTCGGGAGACGATCTTCTGGGGGGCGATCTCGGGATATTGTTCCCCAGTCAGTCCTTCCGGCAGGCTCTCAAGCACCCGGCGTGCCCCCACCAATACCTGGGCATTCTGCAAAGCCTTCCAGGCTCCCAGGGTCAGGGTATCCGGACTGCCCAGACCGCCTCCCAACAGGGTGATTTTCATGGGTGTTCCTCCTCTCCCAGCTGTTCCAGCTGTTTTACCACCTGCTCATAGCTCATGCTCCCCGCTTCTTCCGGCGGACGGCCGATGAGCAGCAGCCGGGCGCCCCCTTCCTGGGCTGCCTGGCATTTTTCCGCAAATCCTCCCGGTGTTCCCCCGTCTTTGGTCACCAGAATATCGATGTGATACTGGTGAATGAGAGCCACATTCAGCTCTTTGGTGAAAGGTCCCTGCATGGCGATGATATGCCCTCGGGGCAGACCCAGCGCCGCCGCTTCCTCCACAGCCGTACCCATGGGAAGCATCCGGGCAAAAAAACGGCTGTCAAACCCGGTGACCGATGCAAACACACCCAGTTCCTTGCTGCCAGTGGTGAGCAGCACATTCCCAGGCAATTTTTCCAGCAGCCGGGCCGCTTCTTTGGTATCTGCGGATTGCACGGCGTCAGAGGGCAAAAGGCTCCCTGGCCGCAGCAGACGAAGATAGGGCGTCCCCGCCTTTTCACAGGCCCGACGGATGTTCCAGGTCACATCCTGGGCATAGGGATGGGTGGCGTCCACCACCTGGCAGAACCCTTCCTTTTTCAGCAGTCCTTCCATGGCCCCTTCGTCCAGCCTTCCGGTGAGAACGGTCAGGTTCTCCCCCTGGGGCAGCACTTCCCGGCCATAGCCTGTGGCCACCGATGCCGTGACTGCAAAGCCCTTTTCCGCCATGGCCTGAGCCAGCAGCCGTCCCTCGGTGGTGCCCGCAAAGATCAATAGCTTTTTCATCTTTTTTTATTTTCATAGCCCCGGGGAGTGACCATCTTATCCCCCAGGGCCCGGGTGGCTGAATTTCCGATAAATACCGTGGTAAACATATCCACCGGTTCATCCCGCAGCTGACGCAGGGTCATCAGCTTATGCTCCTGGCCCTCCCGGCCGATGTTGCGCACAATGCCGCACACCGTGTTTTCATCCCGGTGCTCCATGACGATGTCGCAGGCCTTCATCAGATGGTCGGCCCGCTTCTTGCTGCGGGGATTGTAGATGCACAGGACGAAATCGGCCTCCGAGGCACAGTGGAGCCGCTTTTCGATGGTCTCCCAGGGGGTGAGCAGGTCGCTGAGGGAAATAATGGCAAAGTCGTGGGTAAGGGGTGCACCCAGCACGGCCCCGCCGCTGAGAGCGGCGGTGATGCCCGGCACTACTTCGATCTCCACCTGAGGATATTCCGGGCTCAGCTCCAGAATCGGCCCGGCCATGCCATAGACCCCGGCGTCTCCGCTGCACACCATGGCGGTGGTCTGTCCGGCCGCCGCCTGTTCCAGAGCCATGCGGCACCGCTCCAGTTCCTTCGTCATGGGTGTGGTCAGAATCTCCTTGCCCTGACAGCTTTCAGCGATGAGATCGATATAAACGGTATAGCCGCAGATCACCTGGCTGTCTTCCAGGGCCTTGCGGGCCTGGGGGGTGATAAACTCCCCGTCTCCCGGCCCTAAACCTACAATATAGAGCTTTTTCATGGCTCTTCCCCCTTTGCAAAATCCAAAATACATTCTCCCAGGCTGAGGGCCACCGTGACGCCCTCCCCGGCCTGTTTGTGCAGGATCAAACGGCCACCTTCCATCAAAGCCGCCCGCTCACACACATTATTGACCCCGGTGACCTTCTGCACAAAGGCTGAAGGGGTAAAGTCCCCTTCCAGGGCCGCAAGCTCTTCCGGGGAATATGTGATAAAAGGAACCCCTCGGCTCTGGCAAAAAGCCACAAGCCCTGGCTCCTCTTTTTTCAAATCAATGCTGGCCGCCTTTTTAAGACTTTGGGGATAGAGTCCCGCCTGGCCAAGGGCATTGTCCACAGCCCTGTGGATGTTTTCTTCCGCTGTGCCCTTGCGGCAGCCGATTCCCGCAATTACCACGGGCGGACAAAGCACCAGCGCCTCGCCCCAGTCACCCTTCTGACAAGTAATGCGGATGTGGCAAGGCCCCTTTTCTCCCTGCACCACCCCTTGGGGCAGATTTCCCTTCCAGGGAAAATCGCTCCACAGAACCACTTCCTTCCCATCCAGAAGCCGGGAGGACACCCTTTTGATGGCCTTGGGATTGAGGATGGAAAGGCCCTGCCGGGTGGCCCAGGTGTCCACGGCAAAAAGCCCCCGGCCATCGGTGGCAGTGGTGAGGATGGGCTGGGCTCCCAGTATCTCCCCGGCCCACAAAGCAATGCGGTTGCAGCCGCCGATGTGCCCGGACAGCAGAGGGATGGCATAGCGTCCCCCTTCGTCACAACAGAGCACCGCCGGGTCCCGGGTCTTGTCCTGCACAAAGGGCGCCACCGCCCGCACAGCAATGCCCGCCGCCCCCACATAGACCAGCAGGCCGCAGTCTGCAAAATGCTCCTTTGTCCATTGGTGCAGAGGGTTTTCCTTCCCGCCCCGGCAAAGAGTGCAGCAGATGCCTTTTTCCTCCAGCCCTTTCCTCAAACGCTCGCCGGTGTCCATTCCCCGCTGGGTGAAGGCGATGATGGCACCGTTCACTGTTTTTTGCCTTCCCGGAAACCGGTGGTAAAATTGGGGTGATAGAGCAGGGAGCGGTCATATTGCTGCCCCAGGAAATCACCCACCAGGATCAACGCGGTCTTGTTGATGCCCTCTTTCTGAGCGGTCTCCGCCAAGGTACTCACCTGACAGATGCACACCTTCTCATCGGGCCAGGTGGCCTTGTAGACGATGGCCGCCGGAGTTTCCGGCGGATATCCGCCCTCTACCAGGTCCTCTGTCAGCTGCTCCAGAAGCCCTGCCGACAGAAAAATGGCCATGGTGGCCCGGTGAGCGGCCAGAGAGCGGATGTTCTCCTTTTCCGGCACCGGTGTACGCCCGGCGGCTCTGGTGATGATCACCGTCTGGCTCACTCCGGGCAGGGTGTACTCCGCCTGCAAAGCGGCGGCGGCACCACAGAAACTGGACACGCCGGGCACCACCTCAAAGGGGATGTTCTTTTGCCGCAGGGCATCCATCTGCTCCCGGATGGCCCCATAGATGGAAGGGTCTCCGGTGTGGAGCCGCACCACATTTTTGCCCAGAAAATGGGCTTTGGCCATCACATCCACCACTTCTTCCAGGGTCATTTTGGCGCTGTTGTGGATCTCGCAGCCTTCTTTGGCATAGGAAAGCAGCTGGGGATTGACCAGGCTGCCTGCATAGACAATCACATCGGCCTGGCCCAGCAGACGGGCTCCCCGGACGGTGATCAGATCGGCGGCGCCGGAGCCCGCCCCTACAATGGAGATCATCTTCCTCACTCCTTTATTACAATGGTGGTGAAATAGCCGGCTTCGGGAATGCCCTCCGCCAGATCCCGGCAGACCTTCTCATCGGGAAGGCCGCAGTTCTGCACCAGGGAAGCCTTGTGGGAAAGCCCCAGCTTGTCCAGGGTCTCCCGCACCTGCGGCAGACTTTTCCCCGATTTCATCAGCACCTTGGTGCCCGGCAGGGACAGGTGCTCTTCCAGATTGCCGTGGCCGCCGGGAATGATGTGCAGCGGCTGGCGCATGACGGTAAGGCTCTGCTGCAGCAAAGCCGCCACGGCACAGAAGCTGGGCACGCCGGGGATCACTTCTGTCTCATACCCCGCCCCTTTGATGATCTCCAGCAGATAGCTGAAGGTGGAATAGATGGACACATCCCCCAGATTGAGCATGGCCACATCCTGACCCTGATCCAGGTATTCCATCACGGCCCGGGCCTGGGCCCTGTGGCTCTCCTCCAGCTTTTGCTTGTCCCGGGTCATGAGAAATTCCAAAGTGAGAATGGTTTTACCCGAAAGATCCACCGCTCCCCGGGCAATGTCCAGAGCCAGCGTCTTTTCTCCCCGGGTCTCGGGAGCGGCGATCACCGGGCAATGCTCCATAGCCCGGATGGCCTTGAGGGTCAAAAGCTCCGGATCTCCCGGACCGACGCCCACTCCGTAAAAGGTACCTTTTTTCATTCTTTTTCCTCCATCAAACCCAAAAGGCCTTTCACCTGGGAGGTCTCTCCCAAAAAGCCCTGGATGTTATTGTAAATAATAGCGCCTACCGAAAAATTCCCCGCCGCCCGCCGTTCCAGATGATACTGGATCTTATAGAGCAGAGTCTGCCGGACTTTTTCCCACAAACCGGCTTTCTGCAGCAGCTCCAGAGCGCCATCGGTGGTGGCCGCTTCCATGATCTGCCCGATGAGGGAGGCTTCTCCCCCGGCCAGCGCAGCGTGAGCGGCCAGGATCTCCATGCGGCAGTCGGCCAGACGGGAATGGGTGTCCATCACCCCACCAGCCAGTTTGACAAATTTACCCAAATGTCCCACCAGCAGCACTTTTTCATAGCCATACTGAGCGCAGTAGTCCAGGCTGGCGCCGATGAAGTTGGCGCATTTCACCTGGGGCCATGGGGGAAGAGGGGCATAAGTACGGATAAATGCTTCCCCGTAATTTCCCGGGGTGAGGATCAGCTTGTTCTCTCCCTGGGCCCGGTGCATCCGGATCTCCACTTCGATGCTCCTCTGCAAAGCCTCCAGGCTCTGGGGCTCCACAATGCCGCTGGTGCCCAGCACAGAAAGTCCTCCCACAATGCCCAGGTTGGGGTTGAAGGTCTTGGCGGCCAGTTCCTCTCCCTGGGGGATGGAAATGATGGCCTCCAGGCCGCACCTACAATCCCCTTCCTCCAGCACCTGGGAAAGGGCCTGAGTAATCATCTGACGGGGCACCTGGTTGATGGCGGCTTGTCCCACCGGCTGGTTCAAACCGGGCTTTGTCACCCGTCCCACGCCCCTTCCGCCGTCCACCTGAATCCCTTGGGGAATGGGACGCACCTGGGCGAAGATCAGGATGCCGTCGGTGACATCGATATCGTCTCCGGCGTCCTTCCGTATGGCGCAGCGGGCAAAACCTTCTCCCACTTCCAGTTCTTCCACCGGGGCGGAAACCTCCACCCCTTTGGGAGTGAGCAAAGTGGCTTTTGCCGGCCGCTCATGAAGCAGCAGCGCCCGGGCCGCCGCCTGGGCCGCCAAAGCAGCACAGGTACCGGTGGTATAGCCGCAGCGCAGCTTTTTGGTCCCTTCCTGGCGGTATAATTCAAGACCCATGGCGCTCCCCTCCTTTTTTCGGCAATTTCTATTGTACTATGCCTGCTCCTTGGTCTCAAGAAGTTTTCGGCAATGATCCACATAGATTTGCCGGACGGCGGGGATTTCACCCATTCCACGCAGGGCGCAGCGCACTGTAAGCCCGGCTTTCTCAAACAACGCTTTCCAGCTGTCTTCTTCCCCGGCCATGTCGTTGCGGGCATGGTCCCCGGCCACCAGCATCATGGGAGCCAGCAGCACCCGGCGGAAACCGGCCTTCTGCACCTGCGCCAGCACATCCTCTCCCTGGGGCCAGCCCTCCACGGTGCCCACAAACACATCCGTCCGGCCCAGCAGGTGGAAAATATAGCCGATGGCCGGATAGACGGCGTTGGCCGGATGCTCGGTGCCGTGGCCCATGAACACCAAAGCCTCCCCTTCTTCCGGGGAAAAGTCCTCCAGCAGCCCTTCAGCCGCCCGGCGGCAGTCCTCCATGTCATAAAGCAGCGGACGGCCCAGGACTACCCTTTCAAACAATCCCGCTTTTTCGGCCACCTTCTGGGAAAGGGCATGGTATTCCTCCCCGCAGATCAGATGGGTGGGCTGGATATACAGGGTCCGTACACCCTGAGCGGCCAGCTGCTCCATGGCTTCCTGAGGGGAAGGCACCTGCTCGCCCCGCTTCGCCAGGATACGGCGGATGGTGGGGCTGGTATAGGCTCGATAGGCCGGGAGATGGGGGAAAGCCTGTTTCAGTTCTTCCTCCAAAGCACCGATGGTCTTTTTCCGTGTTTCCTCCACGCTGGTGCCAAAGCTGACGATCAGCAGTGCGGTCTGTTCCATTGTTTCTCTCCTTTGATCCGTTGTTCCAATTCCTCTATGGTGCGGGGCGGATGTTCCTCCATCCCCAAGGCCCGGGCCGCCCGAAACAAAAAGGGCGGCCGCAAATGGGCTTTTTCCAAAAGTTCTTCTTTTTTAAAAAGTTCCCATGGGGGCAAATCGGCCAGAAGCCGGCCTTTTTCCATTACAAGGCACCGGTCGGCCCACCCATAGGCAAAGTCCACATCGTGGGTGGCCACCATCAGGGTCAGACCCTTCTGGTGCAGCTTTTCCAGCAGCCCTTCCAGTTCCCAGGCTCCCTGAGGGTCCAAAGCAGCGGCCGGCTCATCCAGCAGCAGCACCTTTGGCTCCATGGCCAGCACCCCCGCGATGGTCACCCGCTTTTTTTCGCCGCCGCTGAGATATTGGGGTGCTCTTTCCTCAAACCCTTCCAAACCCAGCTGGCAAAGGGCATCCTTGGCCCGCTTTCTGGCTTCTTCCTGGGAAAATCCCAGGTTCAGCACACCGAAGGCCACATCTCCCAGCACCGTAGGGGCGATGATCTGTTCATCCGGCTGCTGGAAAACGATGCCCACTCCTTGCCCCAAGGCCAGCCGGTCCCTGCGTTTGCGGCAATCCATGGGCTGCCCCTCATAGACCACCCGTCCCTTTTGAGGATGAAGCACGCCGTTGCAGCAAAGAAACAAGGTGGATTTTCCCGCTCCGTTACCTCCCAGCACCGCAATACGCTCCCCGGCTTTCACCTTGAGAGAAAGCCCTTCCAAAGCAGGAGCATCTCCGCCATAGGAATAGCAAAGGTCCTCCAGCTGCAATATGATCTGTTCCATGTTACCTCCCCGGCCAAAAGACCCCGATCCCCAGGGCTGCAAGACCCAAAGCGGCCCACAGGCCATGACGCAGCCGCACAGGCTTTTTCTCCTGCAAAAAGCAGAAGGCGCCGTCATACCCCCGGCTCTCCATGGCCTGCCAGCTCCCCTCGGCCCGGAGAATGGCGCCCCCCAGAAGCCCCTGGGCCACCAGAGCAAAACTCTGCACCCTTCTTCCAAAGCGGCCCTGCCCCATGCGGGCCTGGGCGGCCTGATTGCGCCGCTGTCCCTCCTCCCACAAAAGGAAGAGGAACCGGTAGATCAAAAACATCAGTTCCAGCACCACCTGGGGCACATGGATTTTTTCCAGACAATGGATGATCTCCGGCAAAGGGGTGGACAGGCTGAGGAAATACAGGCAGCTCACCCCGCCCATGGCACGGCAGAATGTGAGAATGGCGTCCTGCCGTCCCGCTGCCGTGGCCGAAAGCCATACCGGCCCCAGAGGGATGTCCAGAAGCCCTGCGGGAGCCGGGGAAAGATGAAAAATCATCACCAGAGCACTCAAAGCGATGAACGATAGGGGCAGCGCCAGAAAGGAAAGATACCGTCTGAGGGGCACTTTTCCCTTCCATACGGTGATTCCGCCCAGGATCAGGCCTGCCAGCAGGGGCGGCCAGAGGCTCTTGGCCCCGGCGCAAAGAAAAAGAGATCCCAGGGAAAAAAGAATCTTAATCCCCGGATGCACCTTGCCCAAAGGGGAACGCTGGGCCAGCTGATCAAAGGACGCCACTCCATGGTGGCTATGTCCTCCATGCCCCAAAAAGAAAAAGGCCAACAGCGCCGCCGCAGCTCCCAGAATCAGGGCGTCGGTTCCCGGCAGGCTGCCCCAGGTGAAGGCCAGCGCCAGTGCGAAAGCCAGAAGGCCCCAAAGCACCCGTTTCACCATTCCTGCTTTCCCCCTTTCACGCACGCCAAGCCCTGCCGCAGGGCAGGGCTTGGAAGGGGTCGCTTATTGAGATGCTTCATCATTCCGGTATTTTTTCCGGGCAGCCAGCCAGCCGAAACCAAAGCCCAGCACTCCAGCACCCAGACCGGCCTGGAGACAGAAGAGCAAGCTCTCTGTCTCTCCGCCAGGGGGTTCCAGAATGCTTTCGGCCCAAGGCTCATAGTCCGGGTCCACCTTCTGTACCGCTTCTTCCGCCGCGCCATCGGCGCCGCCAAACTCACTGTTTTTCACCATCACCAAAGGAAAGACGGCGATGAGGGCGCACAACAGAAGCAAAAGCACTGCAACCACACTCTTTTTCATCTTGCACCCTCCTCACATCTTCTCCGGGCCAGATCCCGCAGCTCCGGCTGGGCATAATGATCCAGCCCCATGACCACCACCACGGTGACGATGCCTTCAATGATGGCCAGCGGCACCTGGGTCAGGGCAAAGATGCCCATAAACTCCATGGCAGAGCTCCACACTCCGCCTGTACCAGGATGAGAAAGGCCCAGCTGGAAGCTGGTGATGCAATAAGTGAACAGATCTCCCAGCATAGCGCCCAGGAACACCGAAATTTCCCGCTTCATGCCCATTTTCTGGCACAGCTTCCACACCCCGTAGGTGAGGAAGGGTCCGGCAATGGCCATGCTGAAGGTGTTGGCCCCCAGGGTGGTCAGGCCGCCGTGGGCCAGAAGCAGTGCCTGAAACAGCAGAACAATAATACCCAGCACCGCCATCACCGAAGGCCCGAAGAGCATGGCCCCCAGACCGGTGCCGGTGGGATGGCTGGAAGAGCCGGTGACGCTGGGGATCTTGAGAGCCGACAGCACAAAGGCATAAGCCCCGCACATAGCCAGAAGCAGCAGGGTCTTCCGGTGATCCCGGGTGATGTTCTTGATGCGGATGACGCCCCATACCAAAAAGGGCAGACAAATGACGCCCCAGGCCACACAGTGGCTGGGGGGCAGGAATCCCTCCATAATGTGCATCGCGCCTGCCTGCCGTGTTACACCGGCACCCAGGGCCATGAACAAAGAGAGACTCAGAGCCAGTTTTTCTCGTTTGCGCATGACAATTCCTCCTTTTTTCTCGGCGGTCTCTGGCACAAAAAAATGCCTTTTCCCTGGGGAAAAGGCATAAAAAGACCAAAGTGCCAAAGCACTGCCCTTGTTACGCCAGCCAAGGATTCCGTTAGCTGTGTAATCTGCCGCGCGCCGCAATGCGGCCCGGCTATTTATCAACAGGCAGGTCTTCTGGCTCAGGCGTCTTTGCCCTTTCCGCCTTCCCGTGTGTAACCACAGTGACATTCTGGAAAAGGGCTCGGCCATTACAGCGGCGGTCCCGCGTGGGAATTGCACCCAACTTACCTATTCTCGCCGGAAAAACTTTCCCGGCGCACCGGTTGATCTCTGTCCACGATAGTTTACACCCCCCGCCCTTTTTTGTCAACGAAAAAGGAGAGCGGTTTGGGCTTTTATTTCTCTTTCTGGCGAATTTGTCCCGCAAGGCGTGCCTGACGCCGTTCCTCTTTGGAGGGCAGTTCAGAAATAATGATGGAAGTGACGATGATCAGTCCTCCGGCCACCAGGTTGGTGGTCAACGGTTCATAGCCCATGACCACCGAGGCGATGCAGGCAAACACCGACTCCAGGGAAAAGATAATGGCGCACCGGGAGGGCTCCACATTTTTCTGGCCCACGGTCTGGAAATAGCCTGCGGCCAATGTGGCCAGAAACACCACCAGCAAGGTGGGGATCAAAGCGGCTTTCACATCCACGCCCTCAAAAGTGACTTTTCCCGTGACAAGGGCCGTAATAAAGGAAAGCACACAGGTGGTGGCCTGGGGCAGGAAGGTAAGCACTTTGGAAGGCAGCTGGCTGCTGAAGCGATACAGGAAGGTCATCTGCAAGGCAAACAGCAGAGCCGATACCAAGGTAAGGCCATCACCAAAGGAAAGGGAAAAACTTTCCCCCGGCACCCTGGTGAGCACATAAAGCCCCAGAAAGCACAAGGCAGCACAGGCATAGATCTTCTTTTTGGGCTTCTGCCGCAAAAGGACCCACACCACAAAGGGAGTGAGCACCACATAGGATGTGGTGATAAAGGCACTGTTGGAGGGCGTGGTCATGTTCAGTGCGATGGTCTGCACCAGCATGGCCGCGTAAAGGAAAAAGCCCACCGTCAGGCCCATGAGCACCTGACGGAAGGTGAGATTTTTCACTTCCTTGCCGCAGAAAGGCAGCCAGATCAGTGAGGCCAGCAAATACCGGAGAAACAGGAAAAAGCTGCTGTCCAACCCGGCGTTCAATGCATCTTTCACCCATAAAAAAGAGACGCCCCATAAAAAGGCGGTGCCGATCAGCATCAGATTGAAAAGCCATGCGTTCTGGTGTTTCATGTTGTTTGATCCCCTTTTCCCGGAAACCCGGGGGAAATTTGCCAAAAGGCACTCTATCAGAATAGTACCATGGTCCCCCGCTTCCTGTCAAACGGCGCCAGGGACGCCGGAGGCCCCGGAAGCATACAATAGGGTGAGCGCTCCTTTTCGGATGCGCCAATCCAAAAGGGATGGTGAGAGTATGAGAAATCATTGCCAAAGAAATTGCAGCTCCTGCTGCTCCTGCTGCTCCTGTACCCCCCAGATCCAGACCATCTGCACCTGTGCCCGCTATGTGGATGTTCCCATGAGCATCCATACTGGCAGCGGATACACAGAGCTGGAGTGCTGTCAGGATACCCTGGAAGTGCTGAAGGAGATCTCCTGTGCTCTTCAGCGCATGGCTCCCGCCGAACATTGCTGCCAGTCAGGCTGGGGCCAGAACTGGCACTGCTGCTGAACGCCCGGGGGCTTTGCCCCCCGGATACATCCTTTCTCGTTCTTTCCCTCCCCGCCGTGGCGGCACAGTTTGTGCCGCCACGGCTTTTGTCCTGTTTATGGGACAAGGGCTGTTGGCTTCGAAAAAGTGGCGAATCCACTTTTTCGAGTTTTGCAAGGGGCTGCGTGCACGCTTTAACCCGCACTTGCCTCTTGAGAAGTGTAAAAAGTGACGCACAGGTCGCCACTTTTTACGGATCAAAAAAGGCGGACATTCTTTTTGCTATATCGTTTTTCGGACGACCATAGCCCTTGTCCTGTTTATGGGACAAGGGCTGTGGTATTGTAAAAGAAAGGAAAGCTTTTCCTTTCTTTCCATTTCTCTTACTTTATAAGGAGGGGGCACCATGGATCGGAAAAACACCTCTTCCCGCCCACGGCGAAGCCGGGAGCGGGGGAGCTTTCTCACTCCCCGGGACCGGAGACAGATCAACCGGCGGCTTTCGGCCATGCTGGCCCTTTTGGAAGGCGGCGAGGGGGCGCTGATGTTCGACGGCGAACCCTTGGACAACCCCACCCGCCGTCTGCTGGTATCCAGTCTTCGCCGGCAGCTGGAAATGACCAAAGCCCTGGCCAAGGAAAAATTCACACCGAAAAAATACCGAAGGATGAGGTGAAACCCTATGGTCCAGAAAATCGTTTCCCGTCTGGTGCGCCGCTATGGCACCCGGGACCCTTTTGAGATCGCCCGCCTGCGCCATATCATCCTGATCACCGAGCCTTTGGGCTCCATCCGGGGCTATTACAGCTGCAGCTACCGGCATCAGGTCATCCATCTCAACAGCGATCTGGAGGAAAATCAACTGCGATTCACCTGCGCCCACGAACTGGGACATGCCATCCTCCATCCCAAAGCCAACACGCCTTTTCTGCGCCAGAATACCCTTTTCCCCATCAGCCGCTATGAATGGGAGGCCAGCCGCTTCGCCGTCTGCCTGCTCATCGACGACAGCACACTGGAAGAATATGACGGCTGCACCATCCCTCAGCTGGCCCAGGCCTTTGGGGTCAGCCCTGAGCTGATCGCCTACCGGCTCAAGAAAAGACCGCCTCAGCCCTGATGGGCATAGACCACCTTTCCCTGACAGATGGTGTATTTTACCCGCCCGGTCACATGCCGCCCCAGGAAGGGGGTGTTCTTGCTGCGGGAGCCCAGAGCCTCTTCGGTCACCTCCCAGCTTTCGCAGGGGTCAAAGAGCACCAGATCGGCCGGGCCGCCGGCAGCCAGATACCCGGCATCCAGGCCGTACAGACGGGCCGGCGCCAGACTCATTTTTTCCATCAGCTGCACCAGGGTCAGGTGTCCCTTTTCCACCAGCTCTGTGATACCCAGAGCCAGCGCGGTCTCCAGGCCGATGATGCCGCTGGGAGCTTTCCACAAAGGCTCCGTCCCCTTCTCTTCCTGGGTGTGGGGAGCGTGATCGGTGGCAATCATGTCAATGGTGCCGTCTTTCAGCCCCTGGATCAACGCCTGCCGGTCCTCTTCTGTGCGGAGGGGCGGATTCATCTTGGCCATGGCCCCGTGCTGGGCTACCGCCTCTTCGGTGAGGGTAAAGTGGTGGGGGGTGACTTCCGCCGTTACATGGGCCCCCAGGCTTTTGGCCAGACGCACCATGGCCACGGCATTTTTGGAGCTGATGTGCTGAATATTCACCTTGGCTCCGGTATCCAGGGCCAGCATGCAATCCCGGGCCACCAAAGAATCCTCCGCCACGGCCGGAGAACCGAAAATTCCCAGGCGTTCCGAGGCTTTGCCCCGGTTGATGCCGTTTTCGCCGATAAAGGCCGGGTCCTCTTCATGGAAGCTCAGAGGTTTCTGCAGCTTTTCTCCCCACTCCATGGCCTTGCGGCACAGGCCGCTGTCCAGCAGAGGGATGCCGTCGTCGGTGAATCCTGCCGCTCCGGCCTGGCACAGTGCTTCCAGGTCGGTGAGTTCTTTCCCCGCCATACCCTTGGTGATGCAGGCCGCCGGGAGCACATGGATGCCGGTCTTTTTCCCCTCTTCCAGCACATACTGAAGCGTCTCCACATTGTCCACCGGGGGCTTGGTATTGGCCATGGTGATCACCGTGGTAAAACCGCCCTTCTTGGCAGCCTCCGCCCCTGATTGGATGGTCTCCTTGTGGGTCTGGCCCGGGTCACGGAAGTGTACATGCACATCGACCAGCCCCGGAGCTGCACACAGTCCCCGTGCGTCGATGACCGTCTCTCCTTCCTGCTCCGGCAAGCCATTGCCCATGGCGGCCACCTTTCCTCCTTCCAGGAGGATATCCATCACCTGATCCATCCCGCTGTCCGGACACAGCACTCTGGCCCCTTTGATTCGCAGCATACCCGTTTCCGCCTTTCTCTTTTTTTGGAATAGATAGCAAAAAAGACACGCTGGACAGCGTGTCTTTTCTTGGCGGAGAAGGAGGGATTTGAACCCTCGCGACCCTTTCGAGCCCTACTCCCTTAGCAGGGGAGCCTCTTCACCACTTGAGTACTTCTCCACAGCCTGATGGCTGCACTCATGAGTGCCTTTATATCCTACCATGTCTCATCGGTTTTGTCAAGGACATTTTCTTCCCTCATCCAGGATTTCCTCAGAAGGGACCTTCTCACAGGCTGCAAACATTTTGTTTGACGATCTCCACTCCCGGCTGAGGATGCGCATCATCACAAAATCACTGTACGCACCTTTATAATAGTATGCCTCTTCCAGAACGCCTTCCTGCCGGAATCCCATCTTTTTGTAAAATTCCAGCGCACTGGTATTCAGCGCCACGACTCCTATGGAAACGCGGTGCATCTGATATTCCCGAAAGGCCAGATCCAGCATGATCTCCATGGCTTCTGTGCCATAACCTTTGTGCTGCATTTGGGGATCGGGAATGATGATGGTCAGGTCGGTCTGGTTCCAGGCCGGAAACATCCGCAGCAGGCCGGTCTCTCCCGCGATATGCCCCTCCCTATCGGTGATGGTGAACCAACGGGAATCCTCCGATCTGTGATCGAAAGTGATCTGCCGCTTTATTTTTTCCTCGTCGGTGGGTTTTTCAAAACCGCACTGGAACATGACCCGGGGCTGGTTGAACCAATAAGCAAAAAACGGCGCGTCCTCTTCCCTCTGCTCCCGCAAAAGGATCCTCTTGCCTCTGATTTCTCGCTCCACGGCTATTCACCGCCTTTCTCAGAAAGTGGTAGGGATCACATAAAGAAGGATGCTCAGATAATGGCATACGCTGCCCGCCAGCACAAACAGATGCCAGATGGAATGCATATAGCTGCGGCGGATCGCATAAAAGACGATGCCCACGGTGTAAAATACGCCGCCCAGAGCCAGCAGCAAAAGTCCCCGCCAGGAAAGCGCCGCCATCAGCGGCCGGATGGCCAGAACAACGACCCAGCCCATGGCCACATAACACACCATGGAAATGCGGCTGTATTTCCGCACATCGATGGCGTTGAGCACCACGCCTGCAATAGCCGCACACCACACCACACCAAACAAGCTCCATCCCAAAGCCCCTCGCAGGGTGATCAGCGTATAGGGAGTATAGGTCCCGGCGATCAGCAGGAAAATGGAGCAATGATCCAGCACCTGCAAAACACCCTTCACCCGCCGGTTGGGGCAGGCATGATACAGGGTGGACGCCAGATAGAGAGCAAACAGGGAGAAGGAATAGACGATGGAACTGCTCACCGCCCAGGCATCCCCATACAAAGCCGACAGCACGATCAGAATCCCGAAGCCCACACAGGCCAGGGCCACCCCTATCCCATGGGACACCGAGTTGAAGATTTCTTCGCCCAGGGTGTAGCGGGGAAGATATTCTCTTGCCTTATCCATTCTCATTTCCATATTCGGCTCCTTTCCAGCCATACAAAACAAATAAGTAGTTTTGAAAACCAGATCATAAAATCAATATAATTATATTATCACAGTTCATTGCCGATTCCAATGGTTTTTTGGACGAAAAAAGCCGGTTGTTTGTAAATTTTTTATATCATCGGCGCCCGGAGAGATTTGAACAGCTGATAGGCCATCTTAAATTCCCTTTCCATGGCCTGCATCAGGGAAAAAGAGTAGTTATGAAAGGCCCAGTCGATGACAATGCCCCGGAAATGGCGGACACAGAAGGTGGCGATCGTTTCCGCATCGTATTGCCGGGATAGGATCCCCTTGTCCTGGGCCTCCATCACAAAATGCAGCACCATCTGATAAATGCTCCGTCCGGTGTCAAAGGGCTTTTGGGCGCTGATAGCCAGCATATTCTGATAATACCGGGCTGTGAGCTCACCCTGGTTTTCTTCCATATATTCTGCATAAGCGGTGAAAATAATACGCAATGCGGAAAGACTGCTGTGAAAAGGCCGCACATTCAGCTGCTGACGGATGTAAAGATCCAGCTGCTGGCCGCCTTTTTCCAGCATCTCTTCCTTGGAACGGAAATGGTGATAAAAGGCCCCGGTGGTCACCCCCGCCTCCTTGCAGATGTCCCGGATGGACACGGCGTCGTAGCCATTTTTCCGCATCAGCTGCCGGGCCGTTTCCAGAATCTTTTGCTCGGTTTCCTGGCCCTGGGCTTTCCGCTTCTCCCGATATTCCATCAAGGGTCCTCCCTTTCAAAAGAATTGACAACAATGCCGTCGTTCTGTATAATGAGTATATCACATAACAGCGTTATGTTCTTCTGTTTTTATTATACTTGCAACGGATTTTTCCGTCAACCGGCCCTTTGGGCTTTTGGAAAGGCGTGTGTTCATTTGAATCCTCAAAAAATTGCGGTGCTCACCGACTCCTGCGCTGATATCTCTCCGGCCCTGGCCCGGGAACGGGACATTTTTGTGCTTCCCCTGAAAATCATTTATCCCCACAGGGAGTATTCCGACGGGGTGGACATCACGCCCCAGGAAATCTACCAGCGGATGCCCCAGGCTCTGCCTACCACCTCCCTGCCCGACGGCGGTACGCTGCTTTCTCTGCTGGATGAAATCAAGTCCCAGGGCTTTGAAAAGGTCATTGCCATCTGCTTGTCCGCCGGCCTCAGCGGCACTTATAATATGGTGCGTCTGATGGCAGAAAATTACGAAGGGCTCCAATGCGCCGTATTCGACTCCAACAGCGGCAGCCTGGGAGAGGGCTGTCTGGCGCTGGAAGTGACCAACCGCCTGGCCCAGGGGGCCAGCTGGGAAGAGCTTTTGCTCCTGGTTCCCCGCCTGCGGGAAAACACCCAGGTGATGTTCAGCCTGGACACCCTGGAATACCTGCAAAAAGGCGGCCGGATCGGCAAGATCAGCTGCATTGCCGGTACCATGCTCCAGATCAAGCCCATTATCTCCTTTGCTCCTGACGGCCAGCTGGCCAGCATCAGCAAAGTACGGGGCCGGTATCGGTCCATGGACGAGATGGCAGGGCGTATCCGGGCCATGGTCCCCACCGACGGCACCCCCTATACCCTGGCCACCGCCCATGGCGGCTGCCCCGGGGATCTGGAATATCTGAAAAGCAAACTCCGGGATGAGATCGGCTGCGCCACCCATTATTATGAAGGGGAAATCGACTGTACCCTGGGTGTGCACACCGGCCCCCATCTGATCGGCTGCGGGATTCAGATTTTAGAGTAACTGCAAAAAGCGCCTTCGGGCGCTTTTTTTGCTTTTTCCCCAGGGAGTATGCTATAATCCCTGATGAGTATTCCAACACACACAGGAGGGATGGTCCATGCCAGCCAAACGGGAAGAACTGCTGTCTCTGGCCCAACAGCCGGAGGACCGGCTGATCATCAGCCAGCTATGGGATAAAATGAGCCAGGCAGAAAAATATTTTCAACCATCCTGCACTTCTTTTCTCGATCTGCGCCAGCAGAATCTGTGCCGCACCGCCATGGAACGGATGGGAAGCCAGGGCTTCTTTCTCTATGGCGGTTATCCCCAGGCCGAGCGGCGTCTGGCCCTGTTCCTCCCGGACTATATGGAGACCCCGGATGACATTCCTTTGGAGGACAACCCCATCTGTGCCCTGCGGGCCAGGCCCCGAGGCGGCATAGAACTGAACCACCGGGATTACCTGGGCTCCCTGATGGGGCTGGGCATCCGGCGGGAGATGGTGGGTGACATTCTGGTTTCCCCTCAAAGCGCCGACATTCTGCTGACGGCGGAAATGGGGGACTATGTGCGCCACAACCTGGAGAAAGCCGGCCACGCCTCCATCGTCGTGGAGCCGGTGGCTCTGGACAGCCTGCTCATTCCTCCCCTTCAGTTCAAAACCCTGCGGGACACCGTGCCTTCCCTCCGTCTGGACGCGGTGCTCACCGTGGCCTTTTCCCTCTCCCGGGGAGAAGCGGCGGAGTGCATCCGCCGGGGCCTGGTGCAGGTGGATGGGGCCGATGCCCTCAAAGGGGACAAGCCTGTGCCCGAAGGAGCCCGCATCTCTCTGCGGGGCAAAGGCAAAGCCATTCTGGCCCAGATCGGCGGTCTTTCCAAAAAAGGCCGTATCCAGATCGAAGTACACAAGCTGATTTAAACCGCTTGAAAAAACACCGTTGGGAAATCCCAACGGTGTTTTTTCTGTATAGCTCGATTACTTCAGATTCTTGAAGCTGCGCAAAGACATGGCGATGGCCTGCTCTCTTGTGGCATTGGCATAATGCTTTGCCTCTTCCATGGAGTTGGTGTTCTTGGGAGCAAACATCCCATTGCCCACACCGGAGATCACATTGTATTTGGTCATGAAATAGACGCTGGGCTTGGCGTAATCAGAGATCTGGCCATCATCGGCGTACTTGGGAACACCGGAATAGTTGATGGTGTATTCTTCATCGGTTTCCAGTGTCCAGTCGGGCCACTGTGCTCTTTTGTACACCCGGCACAGCATGGTGGCCAGCTGCTCCCGGGTGATCAGCTCATCGGGGGCAAATTCTGTGGCGCTGTATCCCCGGACTGCACCGATGTTATAGGCTTTCAGGATATAGTTCCTGTTTTCATTATCGGCGATGTCCTCAAACTGGCACTGGGAGGACATGACGGCCCGCCCGCCGGTCATGGCTTCAAACAGGTTGACGGAAATGGCAGCAAATTCGCCCCGGGTCACCGGCGCTGTCATATCCTTGCCCACCAGCACATCGGGGATGAGTCCGGCATCGGCCGCTTCCTGAAGCTCCGGGGTGGACCAGTCCGCCGAATCCGACCAGGTTTCCCACTCGCATACGAAGCCCACAGTCTGCAAAGAGAAGTTGTCCTCTTCCCCTGGATAGGTGTTGTCATAATACATATCGTTCCAGGCAAAGCGCTTGCTGCCGCTCACCGCCGGATTTGGTGTGTTATAGATATGCACATACTGTTCCTTTTCCCCATCGGAGCGGGTGTGGCTGTTGGGCTCGATCACATCCCAGTTGGAATAGGAGAAGGTTTCCCCTGTGATCCACTGGGGCGCGCCGCCTGTGGTAGTGGCTCCGATCCAGTACTGCTTCTTGCTGCCGTTTGTCAGCAGTTTTGCCACAAAGTTCTGCTCTCCCTGGGAAGTGATGGTCACCAGATGACCGCCCAGGGATTCGCATTTCTCCTTGGCCTGCTGCCAGGTCATGCCTTCGTCAAACACCTTGTAGCTGTGGTTCTGATAGACGCTGTCCACCACTTCCTGATAGCTGGAGTTGTTTTTGTTCAGCACAAACTCCCAGTTTTTGTTGCCATCCACCAAACCGGTGTAGATGTCCTGGTTCAACGTACCTTTCAGGGTGACAAAGGAATAGGTGCTGGGTTTTTCGATCCATTCGTCTCCTCTGATCACATAATTGCCGTTCTCCAGAGTGGCCTTGATGGTATAGGAGCCCTCCTTTGCATTGCTGCGCCCGGGCATATTGTAAAACTCAAACACGCCGGTGCCGTCTTCGTTGACGGTGAGAGTCAGGCCGGTCTGTCCCTGGTTGGCATAATACCAGCCTTCATAGGTCCCCGCCAGGGGAGACACTTCGGCCGGCGCCGCCATAGAAACGGTGCACAGCACCAGCAAAAACAGAAGTGCGGCCAATACAATGCCTTTTTTCACAAGCAATCATCCTCCTTATTTTCCTTTGCAGCGGTGAACTTTTACAAATTGTTCATTTTTATGTTAGCACACTCCCACTCTGCTGTAAAGGGAGACAGGAAAATAAATGCAATCCCATTTCTTTTTGCGCAGCAAAAAGGGCCGGGAACAAATCCCGGCCCTGGAAGATCATCAAAATTCCACTGCTTATTTGGCGGCGGCGTTGACCTTCTTCGCCAGCGCGCTCTTTTTTCTCGCGGCAGTATTCTTGTGCAGAATACCTTTGGCAACAGCCTTGTCCAGGCAAACCACGGTGGCCTTATACGCCTCCTGGATGCCGGTGCCCTGCTGAATGGCACTGTCGAACTTCTTCAACTGTGTCTTCATCGCTGTCTTCGCGGCGCGATTTCTCTCGTTCTTTGTCTTATTGACCAGCACGCGCTTCTTCGCGGACTTAATATTCGGCAAAATCATGACCTCCTTACCTCAGATATTCATAGCATTGCTTATTCTAACATTTTGCGGCGGCAAATGCAAGTGTTTCTCACACAATTTTTGCATATTTCTTTTCCGGGGGAAACACTAAGAGAAAAACAGGAGGAAATCCGATGGAATCGAGACGCACAGACCTGGCCCTGGAGGCCCGGGAGCTCTATCAGGAGCAGACCCGCCAGGAACCGCCGGGGGTGGATTGGAAGGAAGAAGAGCAGGAGGGCATCCATATCACCGAAGTGCATATCCGCACCCCGGAGGGGGCACGGGAAATGGGCAAGCCGCAAGGCCGCTATATCACATTCCAGCTGGGGGCAAACTGGGAACGGGAGGATCACACCATCGCCGCCGCTTCTTCCCTTCTGGCCCGCCAGGTGCGCTGCCTGCTGCCCTCCCAGCCGGAGAGCGTTCTGGTGGTGGGACTGGGCAACCGCCATCTCACCGCCGATGCCCTGGGCCCACTCTGCACCGAAAAAATCATCGTCACCCGGCATCTGAAAGACACCATGCCCGATGTATTCCGCTCCTTTGCCCGGGTCAGCGCCATTGCCCCAGGAGTGCTGGGACTTACCGGCGTAGAGACCGGCGAAGTGGTGCTGGGGCTGTGTGAAAAGATCCGTCCGGACGCCATCATCGCCATCGACTCGCTGGTGTCCCGAAAGCTGTCCCGGCTCTGCCGCACCATTCAGCTTTCCGATACCGGCATCACCCCTGGCGGCGGCATCGCCCCCGGCCGCTTCCCCCTGGATGAACAGACCCTCCACACCCCGGTGCTGGCCCTGGGCATTCCCACAGTGGTGGAAGCCCGCACCCTGGCCGCCGATCTGTGTCCCGGCGCGCCGCCGGAAGAACAGCTGCCTTCCTCTTCCCTCATCGTCACCCCCAAGGACATCGACGCCCTGATGGTGAAAAGCGCCAAGATCCTGGGTTATGCCGTTGATATGGCCCTGCATACCCATCTGTCTGTGGAGGACATCGAAAGCCTGCTCAGTTGAGGACAAGGCATAAAAAAGCCATAAAAGCCATAGAATGGTTCCATCAACACCAGGATGGAGGAAGTTTTTCATGGCGCTGGGGCACAGGAACTACAGAAAAATCAGAAGCCATAACAGACGGAAAAAGCCCCGGCGGAAAAAAGGGCTGTGGCCTTTTTTGCTGGCAGCCGTGGGGCTGTGGGTTTTCGCCCAGGAATCCCCCTGGCCTCCGGCCTTTTCTTCATTTCCCCCGGCAAAAAGCAACTTGCCCATCGAGGATTATTCCCCCTCGGATGTCCTTCTTCCAGAGGATGCTCCCGAAGAGGAATTGGTATCTGCCGGAGAAGAGGTCAGTGAAGCGGTGCTTCCCCAGGGACAGACCAGTCAGGCCCAGGCCAATGTGGCCGCCATCCAGATCGACGGCAACGATGGCTCCTATCCCGGCGCCGGTACGGTCTACTATAAAAATGAAACCGATTACCAGATCGACATGGAAGACCTGCTGAATCAGAATGTTTCCATTCCCTTTTCTCTGGATGAGCCGGCGGTGCTCATCGTCCACACCCATGGCAGCGAGGCCTATACCCCCGACGCCGCCAACTGGTATACTCCCACCGACACCGACCGCACCACCGACACCAATTACAATGTGGTGCGGGTGGGGGCCGAAATGGAAAAGATTTTAAATGAAAAAGGCATCAAAACCATTCACGCCACCGTGCTGTGCGACAGTCCTTCCTATAACGGCGCCTATAACCGGGCGCTGGAAGTGATCCAGCAGGCCATCTCTGAAAACCCATCCATCAAATTTGTCATTGATGTGCATCGGGATGCCATGATCACTTCCAGCGGCAAAAAATACAAAACCGTGGCCCAGATCGGCGGACGGCAGGCAGCCCAGCTGATGCTGGTGGCCGGTACCGACGGAGGCGGCCTGACTTTTGACGATTGGCCGGATCATCTGGCCTTTGCCGCCAAGATCCAACAGCAGATGAACGCCCTGTATCCCGGCATCATGCGCCCCATCAATGTGCGGGCCGCCCGCTTTAACCAGCATGTGACACCGGGAAGCATGCTTCTGGAAGTGGGTACCAGCGGCAACTCCCTGGACGAGGCCCTTTACTCCGCTTCCCTCTTTGCCGATGCACTGGGAGATATGTTATTGGACATGGCGGAATAAAAAGCACATATTTTATTTGGCTGCACCAGAAGAGAACCAGGACCCTTGGCCCTGGTTCTCTTTCCGTTTTTTGTTATTGTACCTGTGTGCCGCCCCATTCTACTGCGGTATAGCCCTGCCGGGAAACGGGAGTCAACACCTGCTCCTTCATCTCCACCGGCTCATCCAGGCCCCTCCAGGCCATGAACACCCGGATCAGGGTATCAGGGGCGGGATCGATGGTCAGAGCGGCCAGGCTGGTGTATTCCTCCTGTTGGAACGCAATCTGGTTATAGGGGTTCTTCTCCATCAAAGGCAGCCAGTATTCCAGAAAATCCTGACGCTCCTTTTCGTTCAGCCCCTGGATGGCCAAAGCCTTTTCCAAGAACGCGCCGGTCTCATTTCCAGGCACCACAAATCCTTCTTCAAACTGGAACTCCCCCTGGGAATCGGCTTCCCAGAACAGATAGGGCCAGGTGTTTCCCTCCTCATCCACCAGGGTACCGTCCGGATAGGCCATGACTTGCCATCCATCCTGCAAAGCAGGCTCGGTGACGGTGAATGTACCGGCTGTCAGGACCACATTCACCCTGGTCTCCTGGGGCGTTTCCGGATAGAGATAAATCACCGGCTTTGCCAGAACGCACTGGCTGGGATCGGGAGGGGCCAGCTGGAGGATGTAAAAGATCACCCCGCCGGCCAGCAGAAAAATTCCCAGCCATTTGGCGCATCGGGTCAATACATACCGTTTCATGTTCGCCTCTCCTTTCATCGCACTAATTCACTATATCATTTTCTTTTTCTTATTGTATCACATTTTTCATAGAAAGGCAACAGAATGCCCCGGCGCAGTATGCGCCGGGGCATTCTTCTCATTTTCTATTCCAATCAGTCTTCCATCACGATGCTTTCCATCACAGGGGCCTTGCCGTCTGTGAGATACTGCTCCACGATGGCGTCCACCACTTCCATGCTTTCCTCGTCTACGGTACCGAAGGCAGCATACTGGCCGTCCAGGAAGGTGGCATCGTCCAGAGTGATGAAGAACTGGCTTCCGGCGCTGTCATAGTCCTGGGCCCGGGCCATGGAAATAACGCCCCGCTCATGGGAAATGGTGTTATTCACCCCATTGGCCTTGAACTCACCCTTGATGGTGTGTCCCGGCCCGCCAGTGCCGTTGCCCAGAGGGTCACCCCCCTGAATGACAAAAC
This sequence comes from Intestinimonas butyriciproducens, assembly GCF_016901775.1. Taxonomy (GTDB): domain Bacteria; phylum Bacillota; class Clostridia; order Oscillospirales; family Butyricicoccaceae; genus Pseudobutyricicoccus. The sequence goes on along the minus strand of NZ_JACJKW010000002.1, from coordinate 7,027 downwards.
CCGGCTCGATGCGGTGGAAGGTCAGGCCGTCATAAAATCCGTCCTGCACCAGCTCCACAAAGTTTTCCACTGTAATGGGGGCCTGGTCTTCATCCAGCTGAATGTGGATCTTCTCCCCGTTTTCCATGGTGATGGTTGCCTTGTTCACAGAATCCTCTCCTTTATTCTTTTCCTCATTTTCCTGCTTTTCCTGGCTGCATCCCGCCGCCAGAATCATCCCGGCGGTGCACAACGCCAGCAAAGCTTTTTGCCATTGGCTTTTTTTCATTCCTTCTGTCCTTCCCTTTGTTTGAAACTCAGCATTCTTCCTCCAGCATCTTCCGGCACTGCTCCAGCTGTTCCTGCTGCTTTTGCGGCGGGGCCGGATACTGAGGATCGATATCCTTCAGCGTCTCCAGCACTGCCTGGGACAGCAGATACCGTGTGTACCACTTGTTGTCCGCCGGCAGCACATACCATGGGCTATGAGGAGTGGCCGTCTGATTGATGGCCTTTTCGTAGGCTTTTTGATATTCTTCCCAATAGGCCCGCTCTTTTACATCGCTTTGGGAAAATTTCCAATTCTTCTCTTTTCTCTCGATACGCTCCAGAAACCGCTCTTTCTGTTCCTCCTTGGACACATGAAGAAAGACCTTCACCACCCGGTAGCTGTTTTCATAGAGATATTCTTCAAAATGCCGGATCTGCCGGTACCGCTTCTGGAAAAACTCCGGGTCATCCAGGCACCGCTGGGCCATCTGATAGCTCTTGTGCAAGGAGTGTACCCGAACAATGAGCACATCTTCGTAATAAGAACGGTTAAAAATGGCCATGCTTCCCCGGGCGGGAAGCTGACGCACGGCCCGCCACAGATAGTCGTGGCTCAGCTCCTGGCTGTTGGGCTGCTTGAAGCTGTGCACCGTGATGCCCTGGGGATTGATGGCCCCCATCACATGCTTGATGGCGCTGTCCTTTCCAGCAGCATCCATGGCCTGGAGCAAAATGATGATGCCCTCCTGCCCCTGGGCATACAGCTTATCCTGGAGCTTTGCGATCTTCTCCATATTGCGCTGGGTCTTTTCTTCGATTTCCTGTCGCTGGAGTCCCAGGCCCTTGGCGCTGGTGGGGGCTTTTTTCAAAGACAATTCCTCACTGCCGTCATAACGGTAATTCTTTACATCCATCCCCGTTCCTCCTTTTTAATAGGACGATTGTACCCGATGAAGGCGGGCAAATGTTGAACGAAATGTAAATACTGGCTTTATTTTCCCTGGGGAGAAAGCTCCAGCAGGGTCATTTCCGGCCGGGCGAAAAACCGAACCGGCAGAGAGGTCACTCCCAACCCCCGGTTGACATACACCAATTCTTCTCCCTTTTCATACAGCCCGGAAGTATAGTGTTCCCCTCCCGGCGGCTTGACCAGGGCCCCGTAAAAAGGCAGGCACACCTGGCCGCCATGGGTATGTCCGGCTACTGTCAGTTGAAACCCTTGGGTTTCATCGGCGTAATCGGGAGCATGGGACAAAAGGATGTTGCATTTTTCTTCTTCCACCAGCCCTTCCACCTGGGGCACAAAAAACAAAAGCTCGTCGGCTCCCACAAAATTCACCGACCCCAGCTGTACGCTTTGGTTCCGCAGCACCTGAAATCCGGCTTTTTCCATAATATCCTCGTAGACCCGCTCGGCGCCGCCGCCCACATCGTGGTTTCCCATCACCGCCAGCTTGCATGGCGCCTGCAAATGAGAAAGCGCCCGGCTCACTTCGCCCGGATCGCCCTCATATTGGCTGTAATTGTCAAACAGATCTCCCAGGAACACCACGGCCTGGGGCTCCAGACCGTTGATTTTTTCCACCCATTGTTCCAGATCCTCCGGGCCGAACTCCAGCCCCATATGGGTATCCCCAAAGCAGACCACCCGCATTTCTTCTGTGAGGCCGGGAAGGGAGAGCTCTACCTTTTTCACCTGGATCCACCGAGGCTCAATCCATCGGGCATAGCCAAGCACCATAGCACACAACAAAAGCAGGGCCAGCACCCGCTTGATCCACTTTCCCAAACAGCTTCCCTCCTTGTTTTCCCGCTTCAAAGGCGGCTCCGCTGAAAAGCCACCCACACCAAAACGGCAATCTGCAAAACCAGAATAGCCGGTACACCCCAGGTGAATTTTCGATGTCTGGTTTTGTGATGAAAGAAGAGCATGGCCAAAAGCAACCCCGGACTTCCTCCCAATGCCGCCGACAGCAGCAATGTGCGCTCCCGCACCCGCCATTGCCCCTGTACCGCCTTCCATTTATCCACACCGCACAGGGCAAATGCCGTTCCATTGATCAGCAGCAGCCACAGCCACAGGGCCTTGAGCATACCATTCTCCTTTTTCTTTCCACAGGGCAAAGGGCCGAAGCCATAGACGGCCCGGCCCTCTTTTCTTATTCTTTCTGCAAACGCTTTCCCACAGCCTCTGTGAGACGGGCGAAATCCTCCAGCCCCAGGGTCTCGCCCCGGGCCTGCGCTCCAATGCCGGCCTCTTCCAAGCAAGCCAGTATATCCTCCCGCTCCAGCTGGGGAAAGCCATGGCGCAGGCAATTGAGCAGCGTCTTACGCCGCTGGGCAAAAGCCGCCCGCACCACCCGGAAATAAAGATTTTCGTCCACCGGTCCCAGGGGATTTTCCGCATAGGGCGTAAGCACCACCACGGCCGAATCCACTTTGGGAGCCGGAATAAAGCATCCGGCCGGCACATCCAGCAAAATGGATGGCTTTCCGTGGAACTGGCAATAGACCGAAAAGGCTCCATAATCCCCAGTGCCCGGTTTGGCACAGATTCTCCGGGCCACTTCCTTCTGCACCATAACGGTGATCTGGGCAAAGCAGCCGCTGCTTACCAAAGCGGTGAGAGCCGGAGTGGTGATATAATAGGGCAGGTTGGCACAGGCCACTTTCCGCCCCTCCCCCAGCTCCTCACGGCACAGCTGGGGAATATTTGTTTTCAGAATATCTCCCTCCACCAGGTGGAAGTTATCAAATTCCCCCAGGGTCTCCCCCAGCACCGGGGGCAGTCTGCGGTCCAATTCCACCGCCACCACACGCCGGGCTCTCTGGCACAGCTCCCGGGTGAGGGTGCCAATGCCGGGGCCCACTTCCAGCACGCCGGTATTTTCATCGATGCCTGCTCCCTGAGCAATGGCTGTGGGTACATGTCTGGCACAGAGAAAATTCTGTCCCAGGCTTTTGGAAAAATGAAACCCATGACGGGTCAATATCTCTTTGATGGTGCCGATATCACACAGATTCAGATGGGATCACCCTTTTGACGCGATCTAATCCAGCACATAGACGGTAGCCGTCCGTACGCCGAAATTGATACACTCCCGATAGGTGTTGAAATAAAGGTCGATCTTGTTTCCCTTCACCGATCCGCCGGTGTCTTCTGCCACCGCCAGACCATACATCCAGCTGCCGTCGCTGCCCTGGATGAGCAGGCGGGAGCCCAGAGGGATCACATTTTTATCCACCGCCACGGCGCCCACACGGGCAATGGTACCGGAAGCTGTTTTCTTCCAGGTCTTTCCCTCGGTGGTGTAGGCAGTGGCCTTCATTTGATACACCTTGCTGTAAGTGTAGTTCTGACCGTTGTATTGTACCATACCTCCGGTGCCGGTTTCAATCACTTCAGTCACCGGCTGGCGGGTGATTTCTGTTCCCAGGCTGGTACGGCTGTATTCCGACCCGTCCCGGTATTCCACCCGGAAGGTTGTCACCTTTTCTCCGGCCTGGCCCTGCTGGACCACCCGGCTTTCTCCGTAAGGGAGCGCATCGGTCTCCACTGTTTTTGTGGTATAGGGAATGCTCTCCCGCACTTCTTCATTGCGCACTTCCACCCGGCGCACCGTGATGTCGCTGCCCTGGGTCAATTCTTCTTCCGATGCAGGATATACCAGATCCTGATCTCCCAGAGTGATGCCGGCATCGGCCAGAATGCTCTGCACCGTGCCGCCTGTGGTCTGCAGCATATGGGTACGGCCGTCGGCGGTGATCAGCACCGGGAAGGCCCGCTCCACCTGCACCACGCCAAAGCCCTGGGAAAGATCTCCGGAGCAGGTGATTTCATCGTCAGCCCCCAGCTCAATGCCCGCTGCGGCCACAGCCCGCTGGGGATCACCGGAAAGGGTATAGACCACATGGCGCTCCCCTTCGTCGTAAATAACCACCCGTTTTGTGCCCATCATCATGCCGCCCATCAACAGGGACGAGGCCAGAAACATGGAACACATGGGGATCAATCGGCTCTTTTTCTTGGTTTCCATTTGGGAATGTCTCCTTCCATTTCCTCGCGGCCAAGGCCGCGGGCTTGTGGTGCCGTCATCAGGCAGGCTCTGCCTCCCCTCTGGCTGGCTCCCCCGCTTGCTGTCTGCGGAGAATGGCGCTCTGACCATCCGCCGGCCTGTTTGCCGGCTTGAAACCTTCTTTATTGTAACCGATTTGATACCATTTTGCAACCTTTTTCTTTCGACCTTCCCCACCAGCACCACAAAATATGGTCTTTTCAGGGATATATTCTCCCCTTTTTTCTAAATTTTTATTCCATTTTTCCAAAACATTTCTTCATTTTTGTTTCAACTTTTCTGTATTTCATCCACTATACCGGCTATTTTATAGTCAAGAATTCTCATTTTGTCTCTTTTTCTTTTGCTTCTTTTTTGTTGGCGAATATTTTTACCCTTTTTGTTATTTTTCTGTAACCATTTGTTTTTTCTTTTCTCCGCTGTATTCCTTGTCTCACAGCAATATTGATATTTTTTTAACAATATATTTGGCTATATTGCTGATTTCATGCCCGATATATTGCCAAAATTTCGACATATGCTATAATGTATTCAAACAGAATCAGAGAGCGATGTTCCTGCCCTTTGAAAGGAGGGTCTTTATGTTTCCTATGAAGATGATGAGCAATCGCCGTTTTGTTCCCACCAATTTTATTTTTATTCTGATCTTGGGATTTGTCTCTCTGGTTTTGTGGGAAACCACCCGTTTCTTCGGTCGGGTCCAGCCGGCCTACGGCCCCTTAATGGTGCTGATGCTGGTGCTCAGCTCCCTGGTGCTTGTCTATTTCGGGGTGAGTTTCATCCTTTATCTGTATGACCACGCCTTTTCTGACCCATGGAAACGCTGGGCCGCCATGATCGCCGTTGGAATTGTGGTTGTGGTTTATCTGCTCTCTTCGATTCTGGGCATCCTTCCCGCTTTGGACTATGTGCATTGGAGTGAGGACTGGGGAGAAGTTGCCCAACGGTACTCTTACAGTTTTGAAATCGATCCCAATCCCAGTTCCCGGGAGATTGCTGAGGAGCAACAGCACAAAGAAGCTCTACGGGAATATTGGGGCACCTGGAACTGGAAATACCTTCTCCTCTTTGTGGCTGTTGTGGCTGTATGTTTGGTGTGTCACATCCTGTTTCTTCCTCTCCGCATCTATGCAGCCCGGGAGAAAGGCTATGACAGCGATAGCCTGGGCAACACCGCCGCCAGCGTGGCGCTGCTTCTGCTGGCCCTGATGGGGCTGGCGAAGCCTTCCCTCTATCTGTGGATGGGTGTCCTGCTTCTGGTTCTTCTGGTGGTGCGCATCCCCAAGCTGGGGCTGAAATATGCTTTGCTCTTTACCATCTTCCAGCCCTTTGCCATTCTGGACAGTGGTATGCAGCGGGCCAAATTCGTTTCCTCCGGAATGTATCTCAGTCCTTTTGTCACCGGTGAAATGCAGGCTCGGATGACCGGCTTGCAGCAAACCGGCCATGATGAACGGAACGAAGAATTCCAGGAAGAGCTTCGCATCCGTGACCTGGCTCAGGCAAGTCAGAAAAAGCAAAGAAAAGAAAGCGATCCAAAATAACGGGATAAATGAAAAGCCCTGGGAGAAGGCTTCTCCCAGGGCTTTGTTTTGCGTGGCACAGTACCGGCCATCAGGCAGTGATGAACAAAATGAAGTAAAAGATCACCACAGCGGCCGCCAGAATCCCCAGCGCGTATAAAATCCCTCTCGCAAAGCTTTTCACTGACTAGCACTCCTTTCCGTTTAGGAAAAATAGATCTCGTATTTTTCCAAATCAAAGCCTTTGGCGAAAAAGGCTTTCAGAATGGTTTCCGCATTGGTTCGAGCATTTTCCAGGAGGCCATTTTCAATGGCATCTTTTTCAGCTGTTTCCTGCAATTCCTTCATGGCGGTGTTGTTTTCCTCCAAGGTAATTGGACGGAAAATACTCTCTTTTTCATAATACACTTTGAAGGAATCCAGGTCGATCTCGTTGCTGAGAATCTGTGCTTCCGGTAATTTGACTTCAATGGTCTTTGTTTCCTCGTCCACACTCCATTGGATCTCCCCAAAGTCATAACCCGCTTTGATCTCCACATCATAGCTGTAAATATACTTGCTCTGGGTGAAGGGAATGGAAATGCCAAACAGTTCTCGTTCGGCCTCGGTCATGCTGATTTCAGTGCAATAAGCCGACTGTGTAGCCATCTCGCCGATGTCCTCAAACCCCAACTTGCTGGTATCGCTGTAAATACTCATCTGATCCCGGATGGCCAGCCAGAAGAAGGGGCCGCCCACGGCTATGGCCACCACCAGGATAAACAGTATCAGCAATTTGGGGTGGCGCGCAAGCCACCGGAAAAAGCCCTTTCCCTTCTTCTGTTTCACCGGTTCCTGCACCTGCACAGGCTGAGTTTGCTGATTGGTTTCTTGTTTTTGTTCGTTCATGTTTTTACCCTCCGTTTTGAAGATTTTCATAACAGAGCCTGCAAATTTCGCGGAAGGCATCTGTCATGTTTCTCCACGGTTCCCTATTATACCATTTTTCGACAATCTTTTCCACAAAAATGTGCTTTTATCCGCAATAAAATACAACGAAAAAAGACACGCCGGATGGCGTGTCTTTTGGTGAAATGGTGGGCCTTCAGGGACTCGAACCCGGGACCGTCCGGTTATGAGCCGGATGCTCTAACCAACTGAGCTAAAGGCCCGGCTATGGAAAAAGCCGCCGCATTTCTG
>NZ_JACJKW010000001.1 GCF_016901775.1 Intestinimonas butyriciproducens | reverse complement strand
ACGCCAATGCGGCATGGTATATTGGCCATGTTTTCGGTTGTCCCGGAAGCGGGACGAGAAAACGGCCGCAAAAATCCGGTATAATAACCGCTTTGCGGTTATTATACCATAGCTGCAAGTCCATACAGACTTGCCACGCCAAAACAAAGCGTAAAATCGGCTTTGCCGATTTTGGCTATGGTGTAACATCAACAGCAGTCGTTTTGCTCACAAAACGACTGAATACATAGTATCCTGCCGCATAGATGCGGCAACTGTTGATATTATAACACAGCTTTTCACTGGATGGGAGAAATACAAACAAAAAAGGCGCCCATTCAGGCACCTTTTTTGTTTTGCTTACACATTACGCCAATGATGACAGGCTACGAAATGGCCGGGAGCCGCTTCTTCCCAGGCCGGAATCTCCTGGGCGCATTTGTCGGTGGCATAGGCGCACCGGGGGCGGAACTTGCAGCCCGAAGGAGGATCGATGGGGCTGGGCACCTCTCCTTCCAAGGGAATCCGTTTCCGGGTCTTTTCCGCATCGGGATCGGCCTCCGGAATGGCGGAAATCAAAGCCTTGGTGTAGGGATGCAGCGGCTGGCCGAAAATAGCCTGGCTGCTGCCCAGTTCCACCATACTGCCCAGGTACATGATACCCACCCGGTCGGAAATGTGACGCACCACCGACAGGTCATGGGAGATGAACAGATAGGTGAGGTGGTTTTCCTTCTGCAATTTGATCAGCAGGTTGATGATCTGTGCCTGGATGGACACATCCAAAGCGGAAATGGGCTCATCGCAGACGATGAACTCCGGCTCCACCGCCAAGGCCCGGGCAATACCAATGCGCTGGCGTTGGCCGCCGGACAGCTCATGGGCAAACCGGTTGGCATAATCTTCGGTCAGGCCCACCTTGCCCAACAACTCATTGACCTTCTCCTGCTTTTCTTGGTTGGTCATATGGTTGTGTACCGTCATGCCTTCCGAGATGATCTCGGCAATGGTCATACGGGGGTCCAGGGAAGAATAGGGATCCTGGAAGATCATCTGAGCCCGTTTTTTGAAATTCAGCAAAGCCTTTCCTTTGATATTGGAAACTTCCTGTCCATCGAAGAAAATCTGCCCCGATGTCTGAGGATAAAGCTTCAAAATCGTACGGCCGCAGGTGGTCTTGCCGCAGCCGGACTCGCCCACAAGTCCCAGTGTTTCGCCTTTGGCAATGGTGAGGGATACATTGTCCACCGCTTTCAGCGTGCGTTTTTTGCCCGCAGGGAAATACTTGCAGAGGTTTTTGACTTCGATCAAATTCTCACTCATGCTTTAAACCTCTCTTTCATAGAAGGATTTCACCTTGGGGGCGTCGGGATGCTGGAGCCAGCAGGACAGCCTGTGGGTGTCGGTCAAAACGGTCTCCGGTGGCATCTGCTCTTTGCAGATGGGCATACAGAACTCGCACCGTGCTGCAAAGGGACAATGCTCCAAAGGCAGGATCAGATCAGGAGGTGTGCCCTGCAGAGTATAGAGCTCCTGTTTGCTCTCCTTGGCCAGCTTGGGAACCGAGCTGAGCAAAGCCCAGGTATAGGGATGCTTGGCTTCATAGAAAATCTCCCGGGCTGTACCCCGTTCCACCACCTGGCCGGCGTACATCACCTGGATGCGATCGGCAAAATTGGCCACCACACCCAGGTCATGGGTAACCAGAATGATGGCTGTATTCAATTTTTCCTTCAGTTCCCGCAGCAGATCGATGATCTGGGCCTGAATGGTCACATCCAGAGCGGTGGTAGGTTCATCGGCAATCAGCAGATGAGGCTGACAGGCCAGGGCAATGGCGATCATTACCCGCTGACGCATACCGCCGGACATCTGATGGGGATAATCCTTGATTCTCCGTTCCGCATCGGGAATTTTAACCATTTCCAGCATATGAATGGCTTCCTTGGTGGCCTCTTCTTTGGAAAGGCCGCGGTGCAGCCGGAGTGTCTCAATGATCTGCTTGCCGCAGGTCATGGTGGGGTTGAGGGAGGTCATAGGGTCCTGGAAGATCATGCTCACATCATTGCCGCGATAATTGCGCAGCTCTTTTCCGTCCATTTTCAAAACGTCTTTTCCGGAAAAGATGATCTGGGACCCTTCTTTGATCACGGCCTGTCCTTTGGGGAGAAGCCGCATAATGGCTTTGGCCGTAACGGTTTTACCGCAGCCTGACTCTCCTACAAAGCACAGTGTTTCACCTTGGTTGATATGAAAGCTTACATCTCGCACAGCCCGCACTTCACCGGCATAGGTGTTAAAAGAGACCTGGAGGTCTTTTACTTCAAGAATTTTTTCCATATAGCGCCTACTTTCTCAGACGGGGATCCAGAGCATCCCGCAAACCGTCGCCCATCATCGTGAAGGCCAGCATAGTGATGGCGATCATCACAGCGGGGAAGAACAGCTGGAAGGGATAAAATTGGAATTGTGTCTGGGCGCTGGAAGCCAGAGCGCCCCAGGAAGTGTTGGGGGACTGAACGCCCAGGCCGATATAGCTCAGGAAGGCTTCCGAGAAAATATAGTTGGGAATGGCAAAGGTAATGGAAACGATGATTACGCTCAGGGTGTTGGGGATCATATGCCGTACAATGATCCGCAGCGGCTTGACGCCCAGGGCCTGAGCGGCCAGCACAAACTCCTGACTTTTCAGCTGAAGCATCTGGCCGCGAACCAGACGGGCTGTTCCGCACCAACCGGTAACCGTCATGGCCAAAATCAATGTGAAAAGTCCCTTGCTTTGGAATGTGATGGAGAACAAAATGACCACGATCAAGTAGGGAATACTGATAATGACTTCCACAATACGCATCATCACCGTATCCACTTTTCCGCCAAAATAAGCGGAAATTCCGCCGTAAAGGCAGCCTACAGTGGCCGAGATCAACGCACCCAGGAAACCGATGATCAGCGAAACCCGGCCGCCTTGCCACACTCTGGCAAACAGGTCACGCCCCAGGCTGTCGGTGCCGAACCAGTGCTCTGCAGAAGGAGATGCATTGCGGGAGGTGGGATCCACATCCTCATAGGAATATCCGCTGATGGCCGGGCCGAAAATCACAAAAAACGCCAAAACAACCAGCATGATCAGCGCAACAATGGCCAGCTTGTTTTTCCGGAAACGACGCCATACATCCTTCAGGTAACCTACCTGTGGACGGGCGATCCGCTCCGCGCCGGGCTCTACGCCGATGATCTCAAATTTTTCTTTAGGGATCGTTTGCATATTAAGCCCTCCTTTACTTTGCTTCCGAAATGCGGATCCGCGGATCGACCAACATATAGACAAAGTCCACAACAAGCTGCATCACCACAAACAGCGCGGCGTAGAACACCGTGGTTCCCATGGTCATGGTGTAGTCGTTGTTGTTGATGGAGCTGATGTAGTAGAAGCCGATGCCAGGGATGGTGAACATCTTTTCCACGATAAAAGCACCGGTAAAGATGCCAACGATCCGTCCGGAAAGAATCGTCACGGCCGGCAGCAGCGAGTTGCGCAGCACATGGCGGCGGACGATCTGTCCTTCGCTAAGCCCTTTGGAACGGGCGGTAAGGATATAATCCTGATCCAGCACATCCAGCATGCTGGACTTGATATAACGGGCATAGGTGGCAATCGTGCTGAAGCTGAGCACAATCACAGGCATAATCAAATGCTTGGGTTCGCCCCAACCGGAGGAAGGGAGCCAGCCAAGTTTGATGGAGAAAAAATACTGCATCAACGACACCAGCACAAACACCGGAATCGTAATGCCCATAATGGCAATGACCATCACCACATAATCCGGCCATTGATTCTTTTTCAAAGCCGCTATAATACCCAGGCAAACACCTATCAGCAGGCCGATCACCAACGCAATGCCGCCTACAAGACCGGAGACCGGAGATGTGGCTGAAATCGTAGCGCTGACCGAACGGCCAGGATACAGCAAGCTCTCACCCAGGTCACCCTGGAGCATATTTTTGATATAGATCAAATACTGCTCTACCAACGGTTTATCCAAACCGTACTTTGCATAGTAATTCGCCTTGGTTTGTTCCGGCAGTTCTCGGGCCATGCCGCCCAGAGGATCACCGGGGATGCTGCGCATCATGAAGAAAGTGACGGTGGCCACAATCAGCAGCGTCAGCAGCATATACAGGATGCGCTTGAGCACATAGCGTGTCAATCAAGACCCCTCCAATCATTTGGAAAATATCCGGGAAAGAAACGGGGGGCAACGCTCCAGGCGCTGCCCCCCGTTTTGCGTCACACAGTGATTTGATTTTCAACTAGCTCGCTGTGAACGGCCCTTACTTCTCGATGTAGATGTACTTGGAACCGGTGTTGGTAAAGCCCAGATCGCTGTATCCCTTCACATAGGGCTGGAAGAAGCGCTGCACCTGGTTGGTAGCCATGGGGGACACCACACATTCCTCGTTGATGAGGATCTGCTCGGCTTTGATATATTCCTGCATCCGGGTCTCTTCGTCCATTTCAGCCGTGGCAGCATTGAGGATGGAATCATATTCCTCGTTGGCCCAGCCGGTATTGATGGCGGTGGATCCGGTGAGCAGCAGGCTCAGGGTATCGTAGGGATCGTTGTAATAAGCGCCCCAGCCCATGAAGCCGGCCTGATAATCGCCGCTCTGCACATTGGAGTTAAAGATGCCCCATTCATTGAAGCTGGTTTCGATTTCCACACCCAGTTCGGTCTTAAAGACCTGCTGGAGATATTCGCCGATGTTGCGGGTCAGGGTATTGGTGGAGCCAAAGGAGAATGTCACATCCAGAGTGGAAGGATCATCGCCCAATCCCAGCTCCTGCATGCCCTGGAGCAGCAGATCCTTGGGGGTCTTGCCCTCGGCCGCCAGCTCTTCCTGCATAACCTTAATGTTATCGCCTGCAGTTTCACGGTAATTTGTTTCGCCCACGGTCATTGTGGGAACCACCCAACCATAAGTGGGAACACGCATGCCGTCATAGCAAACTTCGTTGAACTCTTCCCGGTCTACCGCCAGGGTAAAGGCTTTGCGGATATTTACATTGGAGAACAGTTCGTCTCTGATGTTGAAGAAGTTGAACGCCAGGTTGGCCGACAGATAAGGAGCATAGTTCTTATCCTGCCCCTGGAACATCTCCACATAATCCTTGGTGGTAACGGTAACCATATCCAACTGACCGCTGGAGAAGGCGTTATAATATGTAGTCTCGTCGGTCATGATGCTGTATGTGACCTTTTCCAGCTTGACGCTGTCCGCATCCCAGTAGTTCTCGTTCTTGCTCAGAACGATGGAATTGTTATGGGTCCAGGAATCCACCTTGAAGGGGCCGTTGCCGATGTAGGCTTCGGCTTCGGAACCAAACTGATCACCGTATTTTTCGATGATATCCTGCCGCTGGGGATAATACACAGTAGCGGGAAGCATTTCGATGAAGGTGGGCTTGGGAGCGCTCAGGGTGATTTCCAGAGTCTTTTCATCAATGGCCTTGACGCCCAGCTCGGAAACATCCATCTCACCTGCGGCGATGGCCGGGTAGTTGAGCAGGGGCTCCAGGAAGAAGCTGTTGGGGCAGCCAGTGTCCGGATCGGCACTGCGCTGCAGAGAATATACATACTGATCGGCGGTGACCGGTTCGCCATCCTGCCATTTCAGTCCATCCCGCAGATTGAAAGTCCAGACGGTGCCGTCTTCATTGCTTTCCCAGCTTTCTGCCTCGCCGGGACGCATTTCATATTCGGCATCTTCACCCTCACCGGTCTGGCACAGGCGAACCAGGCCTTCCATGGTGTCAATCATGATAGTGCTAGAGTAGGAATCCATGCGGCGGGAGATATCCAATGTGGAAGGTTCCGCCGAAATAAAGGTGTTATAAGACTGTTCAGAACCCTCTTTCTCGCCTCCAGAACCACCAGGGGCACTGGGGTCATCGGTGATGGATGCACCGCCGCCGGAGCAAGCGGCCAGGGAGAAACACATGACCAGTGCCAGGAACAATGCCAGGTATCGTTTCATAAAATAGAACCTCCTTCTGTATTCCTCCGATTGTGCAGATGCTCCAATAGGAGGGTTCAAGTTATAGAATTATTGCAGTGTTTGCTATTATAAAAGTCAATAAAATAATAAAAAACTGTGAATTTCACCTAAAAAATATGGGCAAAATTCACAGTTTTCCAATTTGCGGTATAAACTATCTATAAAATCAGTGTATATACTCTAATTATCAAAAAATTTTGGAGTTTCCGTGGGATCCTTTCATTTTTTTGGTAAAGACCTGGGAAAACTCCTGAGGAGAACAAAATTTACTGGTGTGCCGGGCGCTTTTTTCGATATTCAGCGCCGCGGAAAGCAGGTGGGCCAGCACCAGAAGCCCGCCGGGAGAATTGAGAAACAGCCTGCTGGAAGCAGGGGCTGTGAGCACCAGATCCCCAAAAGGCGCCACGGGAGACTGCTCCTTGGAGTCTGTCAGGGCCAAAATACGGCACCGTCTCTGCCGGGCAAACTCACACACTTTTGTGGTCATCACATAATAATCCGGCAAAGAAATGGGCACCAGCAATGTGCCCCCTTTCAGCAAGGGGAGGGCCGACTGCACGCTGTCATTCAGCTCGGTGTTCATCACAATGGATGGAAGCCCCATAGTGGCCAGGCGCATGGACAGAAAGTCGGCAATCTGCAGGGACACGCCCCGGGCGCAAAACACCGTGCAGTCGGCATCCAGCATCATCTCCGCCCCCTGAAACAGGGAAGGAATATCGATATGAGCAAACAGCAGCTTGAGAAGATCAAACTCTTCCTGACACACCTGATACAGCAGATTCTGTTTGTCATCCAGCTCGTATTCCGGTACACTGGCATTAAGATATTCATTCTGACGCTGCACTTCGATCTTGTTTCTCTCGTTGATGTACTTGCGAAACTCATATTTCAGCTCATTGTAATTCCCATATCCCAGCGCGGTACAGTAATTTAAAATGGTCATCTCCGAAACCTGAGTCCGGCCGGACAGATTTTTCATGGTCATAAAGGACATGGAATCCGGGTTTTCCAGCATATAATCGGCCAATACCCTTTGCTTCCTGGTCATATCCCCATATTTTTCCTGGATCCGTTCGATCACATTCATGGCGTTGCCCTCTTTTCTTTGCAGCATCCAAAAGGAGCATCCCGCCCACCTTTGTCACAGCTTATTATAGTAATACACTATTTTGCTCTATTCGTCCAGAGGATTTACCAAAAACACAAAAAAAGCCCTCCGGAAAACCGGAGGGCCTTTGCTCAGATGCGTATTTTTTTCCACTTGCCGGAAACAAACCGGAGCCAGACCAGCAGAGAACGAAGAAGCTGATCGGCTGCCAAAGCAACCCAAGCGCCATAAAGGCCCAGGCTCGTCAGATTGATGAGCAGGATCGCCAGGCCAGGCCGTACAAACAGCACGGTAATGGCAGTGATCACAGCGGTAGCACGGGTATCTCCGGCCCCTCGCAATGCACCGGCCAGAATAAACTGACTGGACTGGAAAGGCTGAATCAACGCTACAAACATCAGGATCTTGGCGCCCGTTTCCACGATCTGGGGATCGTCATTGTACAGCCCCACAATGGTTCTGCCGAAGAGAATAAAGCTGGCCATGATGAACAGGGACACGCACATGCCCAGACGCCGGGTCCGGGAGGTGTAATATTCCGCCATATCGGGCCGCTTTTTTCCCAGGCTCTGACCCATAAGGGAAGTGGCCGACACAGCGAAGGCCTGGCCATTCATAAAAGACAGCGCCTGAATGTTCATACATACCTGATGTGTGGCAAAGGCCACCGTGCCCAGACCAGCCACGGTACGGGAATAGATGATCATACCGGTACGCATGACCAACTGCTCGATCATAGCGGGAATGCCCACATTGAAAATGGAGAACATGGCCTCTTTCTGAGGCTTGAATCCCCGGGGGAAATCATGGATGGACAGGTGAACATAATTCCGGTGGCCCATCACCGAAGCAAAGGCCAGAACCATAGCCACCGCCTGGCCGATGACAGTGGCCAAAGACGCACCGGCCACTTCCATACGGGGGAAACCAAAATTGCCGTAGATCAGCAAATAGTTGAAGATCACATTGACCACATTGGCCGCCAGATTGTACATCATGGCGGTGCGGCTGTTGCCGGCGCCCCGCAGGGATGCGGTGATGGTACTGGTGAGGGCCACGGTGACGATGCCCAATGCCTGGATCTGCAGATAGATGGTACCGTCGGCCAGAGTGGATGCCTCGGCCGCGCCCATAAACTTCACCAGCGGCTCTGCAAACAGAAACACCAGCACGCCGCCGATCAGCGACAGCACCAGAGTCAGCAGCAAGGCCTGACGCAGGATCAGGTTGGCTTTGTTCTGCTGGGAAGCGCCTTTGTACCGGGCCACCAGGGCAGTAGCGCCCACATTCATGGCCTGGAACATGGTCATCATCAAAAATTTGGGCTGAGTGGTCAGCCCCACGCCGGCGATGGCGGCAGCTCCCAATTTGCCCACCATCATCAGGTCCACCATAGAGGCCAGCTGAGTCAGCGTCAGCTCGATGAAGGAGGGCCAGGCGATGCGTACCACATCCCGGTACATCATCTTGGAAGTGACCCCTTCCGGCAGCTTTTCGGTGGTCTTTCGTGCGGCCACCATGTGTTCGTCCCGGCCCGGTTCCACAAGGTCCAGAGCCAGGGAGGGCTGGACAGAAGATTTCGTTTTCATAAGACCGTCGCGCAGTGCGCGGCTGCCATCACTCCCCTTTCTCCGCATTTCTTTGTAAATAGTATATTACAATTCAACTACCCTGTCCAGCCGAGGGGCAAAAAAAGTTTAGTCACTAAACAGACTCCGTTTTCACACCCCATGGTATACCATGGGGAAAAATTTACTTTTTGTAAAAAGAGTCTTCCAGATAATACCTTGCACAAATTTTGGCCTTATTTTTCTCCGAATTTTTATCCCGTCTCTCAAACCCTTGCAGCTGCAAGGCTCCCATGGGGGAAGGTCGCCAGAACGGGCCACCGGACAGGGGCTTGACTGAAAAATCCCCCTTGCATTTTTCCAGGGGGTGAATTACTATATATACAGTTTGAAACGATTATCATCACTATATATAGTATGGCAAAACGACGGCACACAAGAACAAGGGCGCTGCCCCGAATGGGCCGCCGCTGGGGAGCAGGGGGGATGCCTTCCCTGCTTCCGCCATGCAAAGGAGGTTTTTTATGGCTGCTTCCAAACGGCTGCCGGTGCGGGTAAGCGCCGCTTCCTGGGCCGGACCGGTATCCATCCGCAAACGCAGCGGAGATGTGGTGCCCTTTGATCCCAGCAAGATCCGGGAGGCCATCCGCAAATCCAATGTGTCCGTGCGGGAAGAATCCCTTCCCTCCGCTGCCCTGGATGAGCTGACCCGCCGGGTGACCCGCTCCATTCCCCAGGGCCAGATCCCCGGAGTGGAACAGGTTCAGGATCTGGTGGAGGAGACCCTTATCAAAGCCGGTTATGCCAAAACGGCCAAAGCTTACATCCTCTATCGGGCGGAACACGCCAAAATCCGTCAGTCGGAAACCGACCTGATGGAGATCTATAAAGAACTGACCTTCTCCTATGCCGCCGACGCCGACATCAAGCGGGAAAACGCCAACATCGACGCCGATACCGCCATGGGAACCATGCTGAAATACGGCTCCGAGGGGGCCAAATATTTTGTGGACAACTACATCCTTCCCCGGGATGTGGCCGCCGCGCACATCAACGGCGACATCCACATCCACGACAAGGACTTCTATATGCTCACCGAAACCTGCTGCCAGATCGATCTGCTGAAGCTGTTCAAAAACGGCTTTTCCACCGGTCACGGCTATCTGCGGGAGCCGGCCAGCATCCAAAGCTATTCCGCTCTGGGCTGCATCGCCATCCAGGCCAACCAGAATGAAATGCACGGCGGCCAGTCGGTGCCCAACTTCGACTATGCCATGGCTCCCGGTGTGGCCAAAACCTTCCGCAAGGAATATTTCAAGGCACTGGGACAATATCTCAATGCCTTCTGCTCCCTGGAATACGGTCAGGGACAGGCTCTGGTTCAGAATGCCAAAGCACAGGTGGGGGAGGATGTGTCCATGGGCCAGCCCCAGCTCTACGGCGAACAGCTGGTGCCCTGGCTGACCCAGCAAGCGCTGCCCCAGGGCGGTACTCTCACCGCTGCACAGGCCCAGAAGGCCCATGATATGGCCACCCAGACCGCCATGGCGGAAACCGACCGGGCCACCTATCAAGCCATGGAAGCTCTGGTGCACAACCTGAACACCATGAACTCCCGGGCCGGGGCCCAGGTTCCCTTCAGCTCGGTGAACTACGGCACCGACACCTCCCCCGAAGGGCGGATGGTGATCCGCAATCTGCTTTTGGCCACCGATGCCGGTCTGGGCAATGGGGAGACTCCCATTTTCCCGGTACAAATCTTCAAAGTAAAAGAGGGAATCAACTACAACTCCCAGGACCCCAACTACGATCTGTTCCAGCTGGCCATCCGCACATCGGCCAAGCGGCTGTTCCCCAATTTCAGCTTCCTGGATGCCCCCTTTAACCTGCAATACTACAAGGAAGGGGATTATAACAGCGAAGTGGCCTATATGGGCTGCCGCACCCGGGTGATGGGCAATGTGCATGATCCGGAGCGGGAAATCACCTGCGGCCGGGGCAACCTGAGCTTTACCTCCATCAATCTGCCCCGCCTGGGTATCGAAGCCCACGGGGATCTGGACCGCTTTTATGAGATGCTGGATGAGAAGATCGACCTGGTCATCCGCCAGCTGCTTCACCGCTTCAAGATCCAGGCCGCCAAAAAAAGCCGCAATTACCCCTTCCTCATGGGACAGGGTGTGTGGATCGACAGCGACAACCTGGATGTGGACGAGCCTGTGGGTGAGATCCTCAAGCACGGCACCCTCAGCGTGGGCTTTATCGGCCTGGCCGAAACCCTGGTGGCCCTCACCGGCAAACATCACGGCCAGAGCCCGGAAAGCCAGAAGCTGGGCCTGGAGATCATCAGCCACATGCGCCGGCGGATGGATGAGGAATCCCAAAAGACCGGCCTGAACTTCACCCTGTTGGCCACTCCGGCCGAAGGGCTTTCCGGCCGCTTCCTCCGCATCGACCAGAAGATCTATGGCAAGCTTCCGGGAATCACCGACCGGGACTATTACACCAACTCCTTCCACATCCCTGTGTATTTCCCCATCCGGGCCTTTGACAAGATCCGGCTGGAAGCTCCCTATCACGCCCTGACCAACGCCGGCCACATCAGCTATGTGGAGCTGGACGGGGATGTGTGCAAAAACCCCAAGGCCTTTGAGGCGGTAATCCGCTGCATGAAGGAGGCCGGTGTGGGTTATGGCTCGGTGAATCATCCGGTGGACCGGGATCCGGTGTGCGGCTATACCGGCGTCATCGACGAGGTTTGTCCCCGCTGCGGCCGGAGAGAAGGGGAAGGCGTGTCCATCGAAAAACTCCGGGAGCTGCGGAAGAAATTCCCCGGTATGCCGAATTTTTACGGCTTGGAATAATTAAATAATAAATTTCACTTTGTATAGAAAGGAAGTCTGCATCATGACCGAAGGAAAACTGACACAGAAAGAGGCCTGCGTAGGCCAGGGCGTGAAATTTGAGCGGATCCGCCGGATCACCGGTTATCTGGTGGGCACCACCGACCGCTTTAACAACGCCAAGCGGGCGGAGGAAAAGGACCGGATCAAGCATGGCGTCTAAAGAGCTGCGGCTCAGCGGCATTGTGGAGGAATCCATTGTGGACGGGGAGGGCATCCGCTTTGTGGTCTTTACCCAAGGCTGCCCCCACCACTGTCCTGGCTGCCACAATCCCCAGACCCATCCTTTTGAAGGGGGATTTTTGGGGGATACTCCCGATCTGCTGCGGCGGATGGGAGAAAATCCCCTGCTGCAAGGCCTGACCATCTCCGGTGGGGAGCCATTCTGCCAGCCGGAAGCTCTTCTCCCTCTGGCCCGCGGGGCCAGGGAACAGGGGAAGGATGTGACCATCTATTCGGGCTACACCCTGGAACAGCTTCTGGAAATGGCCAAAGACCGTCCGGCCATTGGGGATTTGCTCCACGCCTGCGATATTCTGGTGGACGGTCCCTATGTGGAAGCGCTGCGGGATCTGACCCTGTCCTTCCGGGGCAGCTCCAACCAACGCATTCTGGTTTTAAAAGAGGTTCTGCCTCCCCAATGAAAAAAGCCCTGCATACCAGGGCTTACACATGTGGAAAAAGTGGCTATGCCACTTTTTCGAGTTTTTGCAAGGGGCTGCGTGCAGCCCACCGGCCACACTGGCCCCTTGAGAAGTGCAAAAAGCCACCCACAGGTCGTGACTTTTTGCAGATTGATTCGGGATAGGGCAAAAGCTCCTTCCTGCCTATGTCGTTTTCAACAACAAAAAAGCCCTGCATACCAGGGCTTTTTTGTTGCCCCTTTTCTGGAATAGGGGTACAATAGGGGCATACAAATCCGCCATCTGTTTCACAAGGAGGAATTTATGGTATTCATCTGTTATAACAAATGCAGCACCTGCAAAAAAGCGCAGGCCTTTTTGGACAGCCACGGTCTTTCTTATGAATCCCGGCCCATCAAGGAGCAGAACCCCACTGCCCAGGAGCTGGAGAAGTGGCATAAACAAAGCGGCCTGCCTTTGAAAAAATTCTTCAACACCAGCGGCCAGCTCTATCAGAAAATGGGGCTGAAGGACAAGCTGGGGGAAATGGAGGAAAAGGCCCAATATGATCTGCTGGCCCAGGATGGCATGCTGGTCAAGCGGCCCATCCTGCTTCTGGACAACGGCCGGGTCCTTCTGGGGTTCAAAGAAGGGGAATGGGCCGCCGCTTTGGAGGGATAACAGGCTATGGGCTGTTTGGGCAATCTGCTGTGGCTCTGCCTGGGCGGCTGGTCGCTAGGCCTTTCCTGGCTGCTGGCCGGCGTGCTGTGGTGCATCACCATTGTGGGCATCCCCATCGGCCTGCAATGCTTTAAATTTGCCGGGCTGGCTCTGTTTCCCTTTGGCAAGGAAGTGGTCTACGGAGGCGGCGCCGTATCCTTTTTGTTCAATCTGGTATGGCTCATCGTCAGCGGCCTGCCCTTGGCCCTGGTATCCGTGGGAGCCGGCCTGCTCTATTGCATCACCATTATCGGCATTCCTTTCGGGCTCCAGTGCTTCAAGCTGGCTCAACTGGCTCTGATGCCCTTTGGGGCCCGGGTGAAATAAGGAGGGGCTATGCGTCTGTTTATCGCCCTGCCGGTGACAAGGCGCTGCCGGGAACAGATCTGGGGTCTTTCCCAGCGGCTGCAAAAACGGGACCCGCTGGCCCGATGGGAAAGACCGGAAAAATTCCATCTGACTTTGGCCTTTCTGGGAGAGCAGCCCGATGAAAAGGCCGCCTGTCAGGCCCTTTCCAGGGTGGAAGGCCGAGAATTTGCTCTCACCTTTTCCCACCTGGGACGATTTCCCGGGGAAAAAGGAGATGTGATCTTCCTGCGTCCGCAGCCAAGCCATCCCCTCATGGAAATACAAAAACGGTTGGCTCAGCAGCTGGAGCAAGAGGGCATCTTTTTGGAAAAACGGCCCTTTTCCCCTCACATCACCCTTCTGCGTCGGGGGAAAAAGGAAACAGCCTGGGAGCGCCTTCCCCTGTCTCCCTTGGTTCTCCCTGTGCGGACGATTTCTCTCATGGAATCCATCCCGTCCCCTGGCGGCACCAGCTACCGCATCCTGCATCAGATCCATTTGGAAGAAATGCATACCAATCGAAAGGAGCGATCCATATGAAAGTATTCATCAGCGCCGACATCGAAGGCATAGCCACCACTCTTTCCCACGAGGATTGCCGCCCCGGCAATCCCAACTATCCCTACCACTGCGACGAAATGACAAAAGAAGTGCTGGCAGCCTGTGAAGGGGCCATGGAGGCGGGAGCCGACGAGATCGTCATCAAAGACGCCCACGGCCCAGCCTGCAACATCGACAGCAAAGTCCTGCCGCCCTGCGCCCAGATCATCAAAGGCTGGTCGGGGCATCCCTTCCTGATGGTGGAGGGGCTGGACAAGAGCTTTGACGCCGCCTTGTTCGTGGGTTATCATGGCGCCGCTTCCCGGGAGGGCAATCCCATGTCCCACACCGTCAGCGGACGGGCGGCCTACATCAAGCTCAACGGCCGGATTTGCAGCGAATTTATGATGTTCAGCCTGTGCGCCGCCAGCCTGGGCGTGCCCACTGTCTACCTTTCCGGGGACCAGCAGCTGTGCGAAGATTCCCAGGATCTCCACCCCTGCCTGGTGACTACGGCAGTCAAGGCCGGTGTGGGCGGTGCGCTGCGCTGCCTGGCTCCTCAGAAGGCCCAGCAGCTCATCCGGGCCGATGTGAAGCGTGCCCTCTCCCAGCCTTTTCAGGGGAAAGTTTCCGCTCTTCCGGAGCATTTTACCGTAGAAGTGTGCTACAAAGACCACAATCTGGCGGCCAAAAACGCTTTTTATCCTGGCGCACAGCGTTTGGATGACTGCACCATCTCCTTTGAAACCGATGATTATTTTGAAGTGATGCGCTTCTTCCGGTTTGTTCTTTAAATCCTCTTGCGAAAGGAGTCCTGGTTCATGGACAAGATACAACAGCTGCAGCAGTTTGTGGACGAAAGCAGCTATATCGTCTTTTTTGGCGGCGCCGGCGTCTCCACCGAAAGCGGCATCCCCGATTTTCGCAGCACCGACGGACTCTATCATATGAAATACCACTATCCCCCGGAGCAGATCATCAGCCGCAGTTTTTTCGAAAAGGATCCGGAGGAATTTTACCGGTTTTACCGGGATAAGATGCTCTGGCCGGAGGCCCAGCCCAACCCGGCCCACGAAAAGCTGGCCCAGCTGGAACAGGAGGGAAAGCTGAAAGCGGTGATCACCCAGAACATCGACGGACTGCATCAGATGGCAGGCAGCCGCCGGGTGCTGGAGCTTCACGGCACGGTACACCGGAATTACTGCCAGAAATGCGGCAGACTTTTCGGCATGAGCGATATCCTGCGCAGCGAAGGCGTTCCCCTCTGTCCCTGCGGGGGCGTGATCAAGCCCGATGTGGTGCTCTATGAAGAAAGTCTGGATACCCGCATTCTTACCCAGGCGGTGGAAGAGATCGCCCGGGCCGATCTGCTGATCGTGGCAGGCACTTCTCTGGTTGTCTATCCTGCCGCAGGACTGCTGGACTATTTCAACGGCCGGCACCTGGTGCTCATCAACCGCACCGAAACCGGCCGGGAGGGACGAGCCAGCCTGTTTATCCAGGACAGTGTGGGAAAAGTTCTTTCCCTCCTGCACTGAAGCTGCTTTTTTGGCAGAAATCGCCCTTGACAACCAGAGAAAAATGGTTTAATCTTGTAAGAAACCAACCCAAATGCATTGACTGGGGGAAAAGAAGCCCGCCTGGCCTGCAGAGAGCTGTCGGATGGTGCAAGACAGCGGCAGAAGGCTTTTCTAACTGACCCATGAGCAGCAAGCCCAACGGCATTTTGCCCAGTAAGCGCGCCGGAAGCCCACCGTTATCAGGGCACGGGGTGATGGCCCCGACCGAGTGGGCCCTTTGGCCAACAAGAGTGGTACCGCGGGATTGCACCTGATTCCGTCTCTTGCATCTTTTTGCAGGAGACGGTTTTTTATTGGTTTGCCTCCCCTGCCAGTTTTCATCGAAAGAGGAGAAGGAAAAATGGATCTGATCAAAAAAACCCGGGACGAAAATTGGGAAGAAGAAGACTGGTGCAAAGACCGCTGGATGCTTCAGGGCTATGTGGTCAACTCCGGCTCCCATATTTCGGCAACTGCCAATGTGAGCCTGTGCTACAATGGAGATGGCATGGAGACGGTGGCCTTCGGCATCGGTCCCATCGAGGCAGCCTTTCACGCCATTGAAAACATTGTACAGACCGGCGCCCAGCTGGTCAGTTACAGCATCCGCTCGATGAGCCGGGGCATGGACGCCCAAGGCCAGGTGGAGGTGCAGCTGGAGCATGATGGAAACACCATCACCGGCGTGGGCCTGAGCACCGACATCATCGAAGCCAGTATCAAAGCCTATCTGGACGGCGTCAATCAGATTCTGGCAAAGTAACCAAAGCGGGAGGCAAGCCTCCCGCTTTTTTGTAGGGCCCGGGCCTTGTACCAGGCTGCAAATGGGGGTACAATGGGAAAAGATTTCCCTGAAAAGGAACAGAGGGAGGACACAATGGAAAAAGGGAGAACAAAGAAACCGCTTCCCACCAGGCGGACCATGATCGTGGCCTTTGTGCTGACGGCGCTGTTTGCCGCCATGGCCATGCCCCCTCTGGCGGTGCATTTCAGCGAAAAGCGAGGAAGCATCCAGGTGGAAGGCACGGTGGTGGACATGGAACGCAGCCGCTCGCTGCGTCAGAACAAAAACGGAGGATACTACAACTCCTACGACCAGTTCCCGGTATATGAATTTACCTATGGCGGGGAAGAACTGCGCCTGACTGGCGACGCCCGGGGGGATGTGGAAATCGGAGAAACCCGCTCCCTTTATTATTGGCCGGAAACCGGTCTTGTGATCGCCAAAGGCGATGCCCGGCGTCTGGTGCTGTCGGGGGTCATGGGTCTGGCCGCCTGCTGCGCCTTTGTCATCGGTACACGGGCAGCATGGATGCGGCGGGACATGGAAAAAGGCAAATCCCACCAGGCCAAAGGACGGATTTTCCGCATTCTGATCCTGACCGGTGTGGTATGCATGGTTTTTGTCATTCTGCTGGTGGCTACCGAACTTCGCTATATCTGGACCGGTGTGCAGGTGCGGGCCCAGGTCCAATACCCCGATGGAGACGGCCGTGGCGCCAGCGTCACTTTCCAGTGGAAAGACAAGGAAAAGGGCGTCCATGCGGTGACCTCGCCCTTCTCCTTGCTGCCCAACAGCTATTACCGGGGTGACAAATTGATTATCTACTACAACACCGGCTGGCAGCAAGGGCATATCCCGGCCAACCGGGGCCTTGTGTGGACCGGTGCACTGGGCGGAAGCGCCATGGGGATGATCACCCTGTCCTGGGGCATCTGGGGCCTGACCCGGCAGAAGCGCCGGCAAAAAAGCTGAATGTCCCGCACCGCACACAGCCTCTTGTAAAAACCGGAATATTGGCTTTTGCCCCTTTGAGGGCACATTCAAAAGGCGGCCTTGCGGCCGCCTTTTTTTCGTTTTATAATAGGACTATCATAAAAATCATCCAAAGGAAAGAGGGGGACCGCCATGAACCAGACTCTGATCATCGGAAAAAAAGACGCAGAAGAACTTCTCACCATGGAAGCCTGCATCTGTGCCATGGAGGAAACATTCCGGGACATTTCTGCCGGAAAAACCGCTATGCTTCAGCGGAGCATGATGCCTCAGAAAAAGGGAAATATGTTTGCTCTCATGGCATCGGACAACCAGCAGCAGGAAATCTGCGGCGTCAAGACCATTGTCTTTCCCGGCGCCGAGGCCAAGAAAAACGGCACCAGTCAGGGAATTATCCCCTTGTTTGACAGCGTTACCGGCGCTCTTCTGGCCATTGTGGACGCCGAGCACATTACTGCGCTGCGCACCGCCGCAGCCAGCGCCGCGGCCACCCGTGTGCTGGCCCGGGAGGGCAGCTGTGACCTGGGACTGCTGGGCGCCGGGCGCATTGGCCGGATGCATATCCAGGCCATATCCCAGGTGCGCCCCATCCGCCGTGTCTTCGTTTGGAACCGCACTCCCGCCGGTGGAGAAGCCTGCTGCAAATGGGCAGAAGAGCAGCTGGGGCTCACGGCCGTCCTGTGCAAAACTCCTCATGAAGCCGTAGAACAGGCGGATATTCTCTGCACCGTTACCCAGGCCAAGGAACCGCTGGTGAAAGGAGAATGGATCAAAAAAGGCGCCCACATCAACGCCGTAGGCGCCTGCGCCCCCACAGCCCGGGAGGTGGACAGCCGCACCGTCTGCCGCTCGGCCATCTACCTGGATCAGCGCCAGGCCGCTTTGCGGGACGGCGGAGATCTGGTGATCCCTCTGGAAAAAGGGGAGCTTTCCATGGACAACATCCGGGGCGAAGTGGGCCAGGTGCTTCTGGGCACCGTGCCCGGCCGGCAAAGTCCGGAAGAAATCACCTTTTTTGAATCGGTGGGCATTGCTGTGGAAGACCTGTCCGCCGCCCACCTTATTTACCGGCTGGCCCTGGAAAAAGGAAGGGGCACCATGGTGGAAATCGGCTGATCTGTTGATCAAAATCCGACCTGTACAGAAAATCCGCCGCTTGCTATTCAAGCGGCGGATTCAGACTATCGCAAAACAGATCCAGCTGGAGCGAAACCTGTTTCCTCCCCCTCATCAATCCGCAAAAATCCGCGACCTGCGGGTGGCTTTTTGCACCTTGCAAGGGGCCAGTGTGGCCGAATGGCTGCACACAGCCCCTTGCAAAAACCCGAAAAAGTGGCCTAAGCCACTTTTTCGGAACACTCACCCCGCCGCTTGCTATGCAAACGGCGGGGTTCTCTTTTTTCAGCAAAGGGCGGCGCGGATAACGGCCTGGTATTCCTCCTGGGAGGAAACCTTGCCCACAGCGGAGAAGGAGGCATTGGGCAGCTTAAACAGCTCTTGAGCCAACTGATGGACTCCATCCCGGGTGACGGCATCGTAGCCGCGGATGATGTCCTCGGCGCTGAGGGGATGGCCATAAAGGAACTCGCCCCGGGCGTTGGCATTCATCCGGCTGTTCATGCTTTCCAGGCTCATAAGAGCCGAGCTCTTCAGCTGCTCCACCGAACGCCGCACCTCTTCCTCTGTGGGGCCTTCCTGGGCAAAGGCCCGCACTTCCTGGCCGATCAGCTCCAGAGCCTGCATTTCGGTACTGCGGCCCAAAGCGGTATAGACGCCGAAATAGCCGGTGTCCCGATGAGCCGAAGAGAAGGAGTAAATGGTATAACACAGACCCTTCTGCTCCCGCACCCGCTGGAACAGGCGGGAGGACATTCCGCCGCCCAGGATGTTGCTGAGCACCTGCATCCGGTAACGGTCCGGGCTTCCGGCGGCAATGCCGGGGAAGGCCAGGCACAGATGGTTCTGCTCAATGTCCTTGGTCTTGGTGGTAAAGGAGGGCTGATAGACGGCCTGAGGCGCTGTCAGCGGCTCTCCCCCGGGCATCTTTTCAAACCGGCGGGCGATCTGGTCGATGTCGTTCATGGTAAAGCTGCCGGCTACCGACACCACGGTATTGGCGGCAGAATAACGGCTGCTGCAATAATCCCGCAGGGTATCTCCCTGAATCTTCTCCAGGGTCTCCCGGGTGCCCAGAATGGGACGGCCCAGGGAAGAGCCCTTGTAAATGGCAGAGGACAGCCGCTCGATCACCAGATCGTCGGGGGTGTCTTCATACATGCCGATCTCTTCCAGAATGACGCCCCGCTCCAGATCGGTCTCCTGCCGGCCGAACCGGGAGTGGAAATACATATCGCACAGAAGATCGGCGGCTTCCTGGATGTGGGTATCCAGCACCCGGGCATAATAGCAGGTGTTTTCTTTTGTAGTAAAGGCATTGACCTGGCCGCCAATGGCGTCAAAGGCGGTGGCCAGCTGGGCCGCTGTGCGGCTTTCGGTGCCTTTGAACAGCATATGCTCGATGTAGTGGGAAATGCCTCCCAGCTCTTCCGGCTCATGACGGGAGCCGCTTTCCACCCAAACGCCCAGGGCGCAAGAGCGCACCGAGGGAACCTGCTCATAAAGAATACGCACGCCGTTGGGCAAAGTGATTTTTTCGATCATAGTCACACCTCAAACGCAAAAATCTGCGGCCCTGCCGCGTAAAAGGCGGGGCGGGCCATGAGACCCGCCCCGTTTCCCGGAGCTTTGTCTGGCTCCGTAACAGTATTTTTTCTTTTTTACCGGATATGTTCGCCGGGCTTGGCACCGCCCCGGGCGTTGATCTCAGCAATGGCATCCTTGCGGGACAGGTTGATCCGGCCCTTGTCGTCGATCTCCACCACCTTGACCCAGGTCATGTCGCCGATATTCAGCACATCTTCCACCTTCTCCACCCGGCGGTTGTCCAGCTTGGAAATGTGGATCAGTCCATCCTTACCGGGGGCGATTTCCACAAAGGCGCCAAAGCTCATGATGCGCACCACTTTGCCATAGAAGATGTCGCCGATCTCCGGGTCCTTGACAATGGCCAGGATGGTCTTCTTGGCAGCGTCGCAGTCGGCGGCATTGATAGCGGCAATACACACCGAGCCGTCGTCCTCGATGTCGATCTTGGTGTTGGTGTCGGCGGTGATCTTCTGGATCACAGAGCCGCCCTTGCCGATGACATCGCGGATCTTCTCAGGATCAATGGTGAAGCGCACCATCTTGGGAGCATAGGCAGACAGCTCAGGACGGGGAGCGGGGATGCAGGGGAGCATCACCTCGTTGAGGATCTCCATCCGGGCCACGCGAGTCTTTTCAAAGGCTTCTTCGATGATCTCCATGGTCAGGCCATCGCACTTGATGTCCACCTGGATAGCGGTGATACCCTTCTCGGTGCCAGCCACCTTGAAGTCCATGTCGCCGAAGAAGTCTTCGATGCCCTGGATGTCGGTGAAGGTGATATGGCGGTCGCCTTCCACCACAAGGCCGCAGGAAATGCCGGCCACAGGGGCCTTGATGGGCACACCGGCATCCATCAGCGCCAGAGTGGAGCCGCAGACGCTGCCCTGGGAAGTGGAACCGTTGGAAGAGAGCACTTCAGAGACCAGACGGAAGGAATAGGGGAACTCTTCCACAGAGGGGATGACGCATTCCAGTGCACGCTCGGCCAGAGCGCCGTGGCCGATCTCCCGGCGGCCGGGGGAACGGGAGGGCTTGGCCTCACCCACAGAATAGCCGGGGAAGTTGTACTGATGCATATAGCGCTTTTCGGTTTCTTCGTAGATGGTGTCCAGCTCCTGAGCATCCCGGAGAGTGCCCAGGGTACAGGTGGTCAGAACCTGGGTCTGGCCGCGGGTGAACAGGCCCGAGCCATGGACCCGGGGCAGCAGGCCCACTTCGGCGGCCAGGGGACGCACCTCGGTGAGGCTGCGGCCGTCCACACGCTTCTGCTCATCCAGCAGCATGCGGCGCACCACATACTTCTGCAGCTTGTACATACACTCGCCGAAGAGCTTTTCGCTGTCGGGATATTTCTCGCCGAACTTCTCGATCACTTCGTCGGTGAGGGCGTCGATGGCCTTGTCCCGCACGGTTTTGTCCACGGCCAGAATCGCTTCCCGCACCTGAGCCTCGGCGTAATTCTTCACATCTTCGTACATCTCAGCGGGCACGGTGATGTGTTCAAAATCAAACTTCTCTTTGCCGATCTCCTTCTTGATGCCGTCGATGAAGGCCACCAGCTTCTTGATTTCATCGTGGGCAATGGCGATGGCCCGGAGCATCTGGTCGTCGGGGAACTGATCGGCGCCAGCCTCGATCATAACCACTTTGTCGGCAGTGCCGGCCACGGTCACATTCAGCTGGCTCTTCTGCCGCTGCTCGGAGTTGGGGCACACCACATAAGCGCCGTTGACATAGCCCATGTTGACGCCGCCGATGGGGCCGCCCCAGGGAATGTCGGAAATGGACAGGGCAATGGAGGTGCCGATCATGGCGGCGATCTCCGGCAGGTTGTCGTGATCCACGCTCATAACGGTGCAGCTGATGACCACATCATTGCGCATATCCGAGGGGAAGAGGGGACGGATGGGCCGGTCGATCAGGCGGGAAGCCAGGATGGCCCGCTCGGAAGGACGGCCTTCCCGGCGCATGAAGCTGCCGGGGATGCGGCCCACGGCATACAGTTTTTCTTCAAAGTCCACAGACAGGGGGAAGAAATCGATGCCGTCCCGGGGCTTCTTGGAAGCAGTGGCATTGACCAGCACGCAGGTATCGCCCCAGCGCACCATGCAGGAAGCGTTGGACAGGCCGGCCAGTTTGCCGGTCTCCGCCACCAGAGGCCGGCCGGCCAGGGTGGTTTCAAATCTTCTTTCGTTGGGGAATTCCATCTTGGTAATCATAAAAAAGGTTCCTCCTTTTCCGGTGCGGATACCCAATGCTTTTAGCACTTGAATGGCCGGGCCTTGCCATGAGGCCGGGTCATTCAACTGCTAAAAAGGCAGGGGGCACCGCAGGTGATTGTGATATTCTGGATGAAAGAAAATGCGCAGAAGGGAGGACAAAGATTTGTCCCCCCTTTTGCATATTTCTTTACTTACGCAGGCCCAGCTTCTTGACGATGGCGCGGTAACGCTCCACATCCTTCTTCTGGAGATAAGCCAGCAGGCCACGGCGCTGGCCGACCATCATCAGCAGGCCACGGCGGCTGTGGTTGTCCTTCTTGTGGACCTTCAGGTGCTCGGTCAGCTCGTTGATCCGGGCAGTCAGAATGGCGATCTGCACTTCGGGAGAACCGGTGTCGGTCTCGTGCAGGCGGTTGGCTTCGATCACTTCGGCCTTTTTGTCTTTGAGAATCATTGGTATTTCCTCCTGTTTTTCATTCGCCGCAAGGCTGTGTGGGGGGCCAGGAAGGCGCTTTGCTGAAACAAAGCCCGAATCCCCGGACAAAGCACAAGGGCACACATTTGGATTTTACCATAGCTGCCCATAGATGTAAAGGCAAAAAGAAGAAAAATTTGATGCTTTTTTATTCTTTCACCGAATAACCGCAATAGGTGATGGCGGCCTTGGCCAGAACCGTGGTGGGATCGACGCATTCCTCTTCCAGATGGAACAGCTCCTGGAGAATGGGAAGCTCGGTGCAGCCCAGGATAAAGTAGCCGGCGCCCTTTTCCTTCATCTGCTGCAAAACCTTGCGGAAAGCTCCTTCATCCAGGTTTTCGCTGCCCGATTTCACACCGTAGATCAACTCCATCAGCACTTTCTGCTGCTCTTCGTCGGGAGCGATGCAGGGGACGCCCTGCTCTTCCAGGGCCTTGTGATAGATCCCCGAACGAATGGTGCCGGTGGTTCCCAGCAGTCCCACCGGGGTGTCGCCGTGGCTCTCCCGGCAGGTGCGGGCGGTCTCCTCCAGCATGCTGATGAAGGGGATGGGGGAGATTTCTTTCAGCCGGGGCAGGAAATAATGGGCGGTGTTGCAGGGCATGATGAGCACATCGGCCCCGATGGAAGAGAGCTTCTTCACCGAATCGGTCATGGCGGGCACCGGATCGGTTCCCCCTTCCAGAATCGCGGTGGTGCGGTCGGGGATCTGGGCGTTGTCATCGATGTAAATGCGGATATGGTCGTTATCGCAGCCAGCCTTGGTGAGCAGTACGATCTTCTTGAACAAATCGGCGGTGGCCAGCGGCCCCATGCCTCCCAGGATGCCAATGGATTTTTTCATCTTTCTGACCTCTCAAACGGTTTTTATTGGTTTTCTTCCAGCCAGCGGGTGGCGCAATGGGCGTAGAGGGCGGCGCCCACCGGCAGACAGCCTTCGTCCGGGGTGACAAAGGGGCTGTGGAGGGCATAGGTATACCCTTCCTCGGTGCTGCCTGCCCCCAGGTTGATCATCATGGACGGCACTTTGGTGGACACATAGGCAAAGTCCTCGCTGCCCAGAGAGGGCTGGTTTTCCCGGACAAAGACCTTATCCTCCGGCACGATCTCTTTGATAAAGGGGAGCATTTCTTCGCACAGAGCCGGGTTATTATAGGAAGGAGGTGTGCCTCCGGTGGGCTCTTCCACCCGGATGGTGGCCCGGAAGGCCTTGGCGATGCTTTCGGCCACTTCCCGTACCCGGCGGATGAGAAATTCCCGGTTTTCCGGAGACAGGGCCCGGATGGTGCCTTCCAGTGTGGCGGTGTCGGCGATGATATTGCAGGCCGAGCCGCCCTGGAACACCCCTACGGTGACGATGGACAGCTGATCGGCCGGCACTTCTCTGGCCGGGATCTCTTCCAAAGCGATGAGAATATGGGCGGCGACGCTGATGGCATCCACCCCCTGATAGGAGGAGGCTCCATGGCAGCCTTTGCCCTGGACGATGATGCGGAAGCTGTCTCCCGAGGCGTGGGAGGGGCCTTTGGTGAATTTGACGCTGCCCACCGGGCTTTCCGAATTGCCGGTGCCGATGTGCATGGCAAAGGCGGCGTCCACATGGGGATTTTCCAGCACGCCGTTTTCCACCATATCCCGGGCGCCGGCCAGTTTTTCCTCCGCCGGCTGGAACATCAGCTTGACAGTGCCCGGGAGGGCGCTTTCATTTTCCTTCAGCAGCTTTGCCGCTCCCAGCAGCATGGCGGCGTGGAAATCGTGGCCACAGGCGTGCATACAGCCGTTTTTGCTGGCAAAGGGCAGATTGGTCTGCTCCGGGATGGGCAGAGCGTCGATGTCTCCCCGCAGCAGGATGGTTTTGCCCGGCTTGCCCAGGGTGACCACCACCCCGGCCTTGCCGCAGCGCTCCCCTTCAATGCCCATGGCACGAAGCTGGCTCATGATCCGTTCCACAGTGTCGTCCAAATCAAAACCCACGCCGGCGTGAGAGTGGATATACCGGCGGTTTTCGGTGATCTCCTCCTGGAGTTCATAGGCGCGTTTCAGATAGGGATTCATTTGATTTCCTCCTTATGATTTCGGGCCGAACGAATGGTTTTATTATAGTACTCCCGGGCCTGCTTGACAAGGACGCGATCCACCGGCGAGGGATCGTAGCGGGCCGACAGATAGACCTGCCGCAGAAGGGTCAGCCCCTCCTGTTCATAGCAGGACAGACACCGCTGCAAAATCTCCCGGGTGGTGCTCTCCGGGGTGATGTGGATACCCCGTTTATGGGCATCCCGGAGAAATCGGGCATAGTAATGGCGCACCGCCCGGCGAGGGTCCCGGGGCGTAAAGATCTCCCGCCGGGGGCTTTTGGGCTCCCGCCATTCTTCCCGGGTGTCCTCCATCTCTGTTTGCCGGTCGTCACCATACCGCCGCCTGGTCATGCGCCAGAGCACATAGCCGATGGCGGCCATCAGCGCCAGGATCAGAGCGCCGATGATGATGCGCTGCACCCACATGGGCGTTTGCGTTACCTGTTCATATTCCATTCCCTTGAGTCCGAAGGCCAGCTCCATCTCTCCCTCGGTGGGCAGCGTGGGCTCGAACTTTCCCTGAAACAGGGAATAAATAAACCGGAACACATAGGCCCCCACCGTGACCAGAACCAGCACAAGACGGGCCAGATTGACCACAATCAGATTATACAGCAGAGCCAGGCCGTTTCGGTAAAGGATCTGAGCCGGCTGGGTGGCCGAAAGCAATGTGAGTACAGCCAGAAAAACCAGCACAGCCAGATTCCGCAGCAAAAACTTCTTGTCTTCCAGCATGGCCGGGCTGTGGCGCAGCATCCGGGTCTGGAGCACCGAAGACGCCAAAAAGAGAAAGGCCAGGGGCACCCCGTCGGTGAGGGCCGCCACCCCGCCGTTGGCCAGGGCCAGAAGGGGCATGGCAATGGCCAGAATGATGGAACAGCGGTTGAAATTCTCCAGGGCCATATCATAGGAATGATAATAGATCTTGCGAAACACCAGCAGCGTTCCATAAAGACAGCCAAAGAGATAGATTCCTATGTCCGGGACGGTATGTAAAAAGAAAAGTCCCAAAAGGCAAAGCAGCAGGGCCGGGCGTTCCCATTTGCTTTTCCGGCTGTTCAGCAGACGGCACAGCGCCACAGTCAAAGGGGGAAGCAGACACAGGGGCAGGGGAACTCCGTCTCCTTTTATCTGAGTGGCAAAATAGTTGCCCAGGATGAAATAAAAGGAAAACTCCGACACCATTTTAAAACAAAACAGCAAATTCATCCCCTCACCTCCTGGGAGCCC
The DNA here is from genome assembly GCF_016901775.1 of Intestinimonas butyriciproducens. Classification (GTDB taxonomy): domain Bacteria; phylum Bacillota; class Clostridia; order Oscillospirales; family Butyricicoccaceae; genus Pseudobutyricicoccus. Next base: position 230,665 of record NZ_JACJKW010000001.1, on the reverse strand, counting down.
ATCCCATCTTCCCTGGCGCAGATGATAAACAGCCGGCCCTGGCTCTGCTGCAGCAGGGGAGCCAGAAAAGCATCGCCCTTGTGCAGCGGCGCCGGAGTGATCAGGACATGGGCCTGTCCGTCCCTGGCCCCAAGCACCGCCCGGTTGACCAAGGAGGAAAAAGGTTCCCGCACGTCATAGGTGGCCCGTCCCAGGCCCTCCAGGATGGCGCGGGTATGGCCAGCGCCCAGGCCATCAGACACCTGGTTCCACTGGCCAATGGCGCCGGCGGTGGCTGCGTTGGTGAGAAAAGAGCAGGAAAAGCCCCGCTTCTCCAGCGCCTCCAGCACCATGCGGGTGAGGGAAAAGCACCGTTCCAGTTCTTCATGGCTGCCCCCCTCCACATTGAGCAGCACAGTGACGGTGTTTTCCACCGTGTGATCCAGCTCTTTGACCATCAGATGGCCGGTACGCACCGAGTGCTTCCAGCTGATGGACTTCACAGGCTCCCTGCCGGTGTATTCCCGGGCGCCGATGGTGAGCATAGGGTCTTCCAGAATAAACCGCTGTACCGAAATGTCTCCCAGAAAGCCGCCCAAAGCCCGGCTGAGAGCCGGCTCTTCCACCCGGGCCGGCAGCACCACGATCTCATAAAAAAGGGGGACATTCCGGGACCGGCTGGTAAATCCCAACAGGTCCCCGCCGGTGATGGACGCGTCGGAAATAATGCGCCGCCCTCTTTGGGGAAGACTGGCCTTGATGCGCCGGGTGAGCTTTTGGCGAGGACCTAAAAAGCAGGAAGAATACAGCCGGGCCACTGTGGGATCGCTTTGGAAGTGACCCAGATAGGCATTGAGACAGATGTCGTGGGGCAGGTTCTGCACCACCTGGAGATAGGACACCGGCAGCCATTTGCCGTTTTGTATGGTGGTGAGAATCTGAAATTCCTCCCCCGGTTCCACCACGCTCTGGGACGGCCGGCAATGATAGGAAACATGGAACAGTGCATTTTTCACCGACACCAGCTCGCAAATCAGGGCGCAGACAATGAGCAGAAAAAGAAGGAAAAGCAAAACGCCTCCCTCCTTTACAGGTTTTCTGTGGGCACCGGCACGGCGGCGATGAGTTTTTGCAGATAGGTCTGCACATCCCGGGAGGAAGCCAGGGAAGAGGAGGACAGACGATGCCCCAGCACATGAGGCGCCATATCCTTCACATCCTCGGGAATGACAAAATCCCGGCCGTGGAAGGCGGCTGTCACCTGAGCGGCTTTATACAAAGCGATGGCGCCCCGGGTGCTGACGCCCACGGAAAAGCCGCTGTCCTGGCGGGTTTTTTCCACCAGATCCATCAGATAGCCGGAAACCACGGGAGAAAATTTCACCTGGGTATAGTTTTCCCGCACATAGGCGATGTCCTCCGGGGTGACGGTGGCCTGCAAAGAGTCGATCATATGGGCTGTGCTGGGCCGGCCGATCAGCTCCAGCTCCTCCTGCCGGTCAGGGTATCCCATGTGCAGACGCATGAAGAACCGGTCGGTCTGGGCTTCCGGCAGAGGGAAGGTGCCGTAGGACTCCAAGGGGTTCTGGGTGGCCATCACCATAAACGGCTCTTCCAGGGGATAGGTCTTGCCGTCCACCGAGATCTGCCGCTCCTCCATGGCTTCCAGCAGACTGGACTGGGTGCGGGGCGTGGCCCGGTTGATCTCGTCGGCCAGCACGATATTGGCGAAAAGGGGCCCGGGACGAAATTCAAATTCCCCGGTCTTCTGGTTGTAAAAATCGATGCCGGTCAGGTCAGAGGGCAGCAGGTCCGGGGTGAACTGGATGCGGCTGAACTTGCCGCCCAACACCTTGGAAAAGGCTCTCAGCATCATGGTTTTGCCGGTGCCCGGCACATCCTCCAGCAGCACATGGCCCGAACAGACAAAGCAGGTGAGCACCAGCTGGGCCACCTCTTTTTTTCCCACGATCACCGAGCACACCGGCTCTAAAACGGCGTCGCGGAACATTTCAAATCGTTTGATATCCACAGGCAAAAACTCCTTTCCAAACATGGGGATACAGAAATTCCTATATAGATATGACAAAGGCCGTTTTGCAAAGGATTTCTTTGCAAAACGGCCAGGCTTGTCCGAATGTCTTATTCCTCGCTGATGGCGCCAACGGGGCAAGTAGAAGCACAAGCGCCGCAGGACACACAGGTGTCGGCATTGATCTCGTAGTGAGAATCGCCTTCGCTGATCGCGCTGACGGGGCACTGAGCCGCGCAAGCACCGCAGCTTACGCAAGCATCGCTGATTTTATAAGCCATGGGAAAAGCACCTCCTCTTTAAATTACAGATTCATCATACCATGATTTGCGGAAATTGCAAATGAATTTTTTGCGAATCTTCGGAAAAAATACCCTCATCGTAAAAATGACAAAAAAGGCGGTGTCAAAAGAAATGGAAAAACATCAAAATCTGGAAAACCCGTCCTGGCAGCAGCTTCGTCAGCAGTTGGGCGGACCTGTGACCCTTCCCCACGAAAACCGGTTCGGCCAGGCGCCGTCCCCGGCCGCTCTTTCCTCCCAGCCCAAAACCCGGTGAACCGGTTTTGGGCTACATACGCCGCCTCTTGCAATTTCAAAAATATTTGTTATACTGTTGGCATAAGGTCAAAGAAAGTCAAAGTCAAATATTTCACAAGAAGGGGATCCCATGAAACTATCCGATCTCATCGCTCAATTCATCACCGAGCAGCTCACCGGCCAGGATGCCGTGGAGCTGCAGCGCAGCCAGCTGGCCAGCCGCTTCGGCTGCGCCCCCAGCCAGATCAACTATGTGATCGAGACCCGGTTTTCCCCGGCCCGGGGGTTCAGTGTGGAATCCCGCCGTGGCGGCGGGGGATATATCCGCATTGTCCGGGTGCCCATGGGACCCTCTGCCCTTTTGCAGCACACCGTGGCCGCATTGGGCCAGCAGGTGGATCAGTCGGCAGCCCAGCTGCTTCTGTACGACCTGCACAAGGCAGGGATCCTGGGAGAGGAATGCTTCTGCGCCCTGAAGGCCTGCCTGGGAGACCAGGCTCTCTCCGCCGTTCCTCAGCTCCTCCGTCCCCGGCTGCGGGCGGAAATGCTGGGGGCCGCTCTGGCGGCTCTGGCGGCAGAGCAATAACCGAGAAAGGAGACGATGGGTATGCTGTGCCAGAAATGTGGCAAGAATCAAGGAGAAGGCACTTTCCGCTGCTTTTCGGAAAACGGGTGGGTGACCATGTGGCTGTGTCCGGACTGCGCCAGAGAGGAAGAAGCCATCCCCTGCAAGGGCAATGGGGCCCCTTCCCTGGCGGATCTGCTTCCCCCTGCACCGGAAGCGGCGCCTTCCCCCGGCCGGGTCTGCCGCTGCGGCGCCCGGGAGGAAGAGATCCGGCGCACCGGAAAACCAGGCTGCGCCCATTGTTATGAAACCTTCCGGGATCTTTTTGCCCCCTTGATCTCCAAAATGCAGGGAGATCATTTCCACCAGGGGCAAGTCCCCCGGAGTCAGGAGGGACAGCAGAACATCCTGCGTCTGCGCCGGCAGCTTCAGCAGGCAGTGAAGCAGGAAGAATATGAGAAAGCCGCCCTTTTGCGGGATGCGCTGCATCAGATGGAAAGCACCCCCAAGGAGGGAAATATATGACCCAGAACGCATGGCTGAGCGACCCCTATCTGGCCCTGGGCGCCCAGGTTCGTCTGGGGCGCAATGTGGACGGTCTGCCCTTTGGTGCCCGTTTGCAGAAAGCAGAGGCCCTTCGCCTGCTGCATCGGGCCGAGGATGCAGCCAAGCGGGCATCGGGCGCCCAGATGGCTTTGGTACCTTTGCAGGATCTTTCCCCCGATTGCCGCCAGGGCCTGGTGGTCCAGGGGCTGATTTCCCGGGATATGGAAGAAAAAGACCATTGCGGCCTGATCTGGGGCCAGGACAAAAGTCTGGGGATTCTGGTCAATGGGGAAGACCACCTGACCATCCAGGCCCAGGGAAAAGCCCCTGATCTGGAACGGCTGCTAAAAGAGGCCATGAGCCTGGAAACGCTGCTGGAAGAGAGCCTGGATTTTTCCTATGACCCGCAGTGGGGTTTCCTCACCCAGGATCCCCAGCGTATCGGCACCGGATTGCAGGCTTCGGTGGTGCTCCATCTGCCCCTGCTCACCCGCACCGGCCAGATCCGGAATGTGGCGGCTGCGCTCCGGCAGGTGGGCATAAAAATGGAAAATGCCTACGGCCGCCGGGAAAGCTATCGACTTTTGAACCAGATGACACTGGGCATGGAGGAAGAAGAAATCATTCACAAGGTCAATGAGTCCGCTCAGGAAATTGCATCCCGGGAAATGGCCTGGCGGCAGGCATTCCGCCGCCAGCACCCCGGGGTGATGGAAGACCGGGTATGGCGGGCCATGGGCATTGCCCGCTGCGCCCGGCGGATGGATTGGGAGGAAGGGCAGCTGGCTGTCTCCCAGCTGCGGCTGGGAGCATCCCAGGACATTCTGCCCGGGTTTTCTCCCAGAGAGCTCATGGGGCTGGAGGAAGAGATCCATCCGGCTCTTCTGACTCTGCGGGCAGGCCGGAGCCTTTCCCCTCAGGAGGAAGAGGAAGCCCGGGCCCGCTGCTTCCGCCGCGTCCTTTCCCAAAAGCCCTTGGAGGACTGAACAAAGGAGGTCACCATTTCACATGGCAAACAACAGATGGACGGAAAAAGCCCAAAACGCCCTGCGCCTTTCCTATGAGGCGGCCAGCGCCCTGGGCCACAACTATGTGGGTTCGGAGCATATTCTTCTGGGCCTTTTGGGAGAAAAACGGGGAGTGGCCTCCAAAATACTCCTGTCCTATGGGGTTTCCGGGGACGCCCTCACCGCCGCCATCGTCCGGGCCATCGGCAAAGGAACTCCCGGCGTCCAGCCCATGGGTATGACGCCCCATGCCAAGGAGATCATGGAACGGGCTGCTGCCGAAGCAGCCGGCCAGGGGGCGGGATACATCGGCACCGAGCATCTGCTCATGGCGATTCTCCGGGAGAAGGACAGCGCTGCCATGGGGCTGCTGCGGACTTTGGGCGCCGACACCCGGGCCATTTGCCGGACGCTGGACGAGGGAGGGAGAGAAGAATCCCCCCTTGCAAATCCGGGAGAGGGCCGGAAAAGCGGGGAGAAGCACACACTCAAGGCTCTGGGACAGTTCGGCACAGACCTGACCGCCCGGGCCCGGGAGGGCGAACTGGATCCGGTGATCGGCCGGGAGCAGGAAATCCAGCGGGTGATGCAGGTTCTTTCCCGGCGCCAGAAAAACAATCCCTGTCTCATCGGGGAGCCGGGCGTGGGCAAGACCGCCATTGCCGAGGGTCTGGCCCAAAAGATCGTTCAGGGGGATGTTCCCGAAACCCTCAGCGGCAAGCGGCTGATTACACTGGACCTCAGCGCCATGGTGGCCGGGGCCAAATACCGGGGTGAATTTGAAGAGCGGCTGAAAAATGCTCTCCAGGAAGTGAAACAGGCGGGAAACATCATCCTCTTTATTGACGAGCTGCACATGATTGTGGGGGCCGGGGCGGCTGAAGGAGCAGTGGATGCCGCCAACATCTTAAAACCTGCCCTTTCCCGGGGCGAACTCCAGGTGATCGGCGCCACCACCACCCAGGAATACCGGAAGCACATTGAAAAAGATGCCGCCCTGGAGCGCCGCTTCCAGCCGGTGACGGTGGAAGAGCCCTCCCAGGAGGACGCCCAAAAAATCCTGCTGGGCCTGCGGGACAAATACGAAGCCCATCACAAAATCAAGATCACTGACGAGGCCATCCGGGGGGCGGTGGAGATCAGCGCCCGGTATATTCCCGACCGGTATCTGCCGGACAAAGCCCTGGACCTGCTGGACGAAGCGGCTTCCCGGGCCAGGCTGAAAAATATGACGCCGCCGCCATCTCTCAAGGTGTTGGAAGATACCATTGCCCAAACGGAAAAGGAAAAGGAAGAAGCAGCAGATGCCCAGGACTTTGAACGGGCTGCTGCTTTGCGGGATGAAGAAAAGCAGCAGAGGACCCATCTGGAAGAGCAAAAAGAGCAATGGGCCCTTTCCCGGAGCCGGATCTCCGGAGCCATCGGCCTGGAGGACATCGCCCAGGTGGCCGCTTTGCTCACCGGTATTCCGGTGGCCCGGATGACCGAGGACGAAGCCCTTCGCCTGGCCCATCTGGAAGAGGAACTCCACCGCCAGGTGGTGGGACAGGAGGAAGCCGTGCAGGCCGTGGCCAAAGCCATTCGCCGGGGACGGGTGGGACTGAAGGACCCGAACCGTCCCGTGGGCAGCTTTCTCTTCCTGGGTCCCACCGGCGTGGGAAAAACCCAACTGGCCAAGGCGCTGGCCTACAGCGTTTTCGGGGAGGAAAAATCCCTGATCCGTCTGGACATGAGCGAATATATGGAGCGCCACAGCGTCTCCAAGCTGGTGGGTTCTCCGCCGGGATATGTGGGCTATGAAGAAGCGGGACAGCTCACCGAAAAAGTGCGGCGCAGACCTTACTGCGTGCTGCTTTTCGACGAGATCGAAAAGGCCCACCCCGATGTGTTCAATCTGCTTTTGCAGGTACTGGACGACGGCATTCTCACCGATTCCCAGGGCCGCCGGGTGGATTTTAAAAACACCATCATCATCATGACCTCCAATGTGGGAGCCAGCCAGCTGCAAAACAAGCGTCCCCTGGGCTTTGGCGGCGCACAGGGAGAAGCAGAGGGGCGGCAGATGAAAAAAGAGCTGCTGGCCCAGCTGAAAAAGACCTTCCGCCCGGAGTTTCTGGGCCGCATCGACGACACCATCGTCTTTACCCGTTTGCAGAAGGATGAGGTCCGCCAGATCGCTGCCCGTCTGATGGATCAGGTGGTGGAGCGGCTCCGGAGGGCCGGACTGGAAGCCTCCTATGACGGCGCTCTGCTGGATCACCTGGCCGAAATCGGCTTTGACCCGGATTATGGAGCACGGCCGCTGCGCCGGGCGGTACAGACCCGGATTGAGGACCTGGCCGCCATGGAGCTGTTGGAAGGCCATGTGAAAAAAGGGGATTGTGTGCTGTTTACCCTGGATGATGACGGGGTGCTGCTGAAAAAAACAGAGGACCGGGAGCCTGCTTTTGCTCCGGCCCTTTCCTGAAAGCAAAAGCCCCGGCGGGAAATCCCGCCGGGGCTTCATTTGTTTCAGTGTTCCATGTGCCGGCCCAGAAAGGCAGCCATGGCCTGGCAAAGTTTGCTTTCGCTGTCGGAGGAGGTCTTGCTTTCTCCCAGACAGACTACCGCTCCCAACAGATCCCCTCCCGCCAGAATGGGGGCGGCGGAAGTGACAACCAAAGGTGTTTCTCCCTGGCACAAGGGCAGAGGTTTTCCTGCACCGGCCCGATACACCTGCCGCTCCTCCATCATCTGACATAGTTCCGGGGAGAGCCGGCCTTCCTGCACCTCTTTGCGGCAAGGCCCGGCCGCAGCCAACACCGAGTCCCGGTCGGTGACTACGGCGCTGCAGCCCAGGGTGCGGAAAATGGCATCGCACATCTGCTGGGCAAATTCCCCCTGATCATCCATCATGGAATATTTTTTAAAAATCACGCTGCCGTCCTTTTCAGTAAAGATCTCCAGCGGGTCTCCCTCCCGGATGCGCAAAGTGCGCCGGATCTCCTTGGGGATCACCACCCGCCCCAGATCGTCAATGCGCCGGACGATACCGGTAGCTTTCATATGCCAATTTCTCCTTTTATTTCAGATACTGGGAATAGTGTATGGAATCCATGGGCGGTTATACGGACAAAGACGGGAAGAAATCCTGATGTCTTTTCTGCTTTTTCCGTCCTTCATATAAGTTTTCCATCCCCTCTTGACGAGACAAGATGCTTTGGCTATACTATTAGTTAGTGTCCTAATTAGTTTTAGAAAGAAGGATGGCGATTGAAGCTGGAACGGATGATCGGCGCCCGGATCAAATCCCTTTCCAATCTGCTCAAACGGCGGGTGGATCAATCCATGTCCGCAATCGGGATCGAGCCTCTCACTGGAATGCAGGGGCGCATTGTGGGTTACCTGGGGCATCATCAGGATCAGGATATTTTTCAGAGGGATATTGAGGAAGAGTTTCAGATCCGCCGCTCCACGGCCACAGGTATTTTGCAGCTCTTGGAGAAGAAGGGACTTCTGGAGCGCCGCCCGGTGGCCCGGGACGGCAGACTGAAAAAACTGGTGCTCACCCCCAAGGCCCTGGCCGTTCACCAGTGCATTGAAGAACGGATCATCCAAAGCGAAAATGATTTGTACAGCTGCCTCACGCCGGAAGAGCTGGAGCAGTTTTTCATCATCACCGACAAGCTCCGCCATCATCTGGAAAAGAAATAAACAACCGCCGCCTCGGGCGGCGTTTCTCCCGTCTATATAGTTAGGATGCTTACAGTCAGCTCCATAACAATTTGCTATATTTTTCAATTTTAAGGAGGTCCCTATGCTCAAAACACTGCTTTCCCATCTGCGGGAATTTAAACGGGTCTCCATCCTCACACCCATCTTTGTGGTGCTGGAAGTGGTGATGGAGGTGCTCATCCCCCTGATGATGGCCGCCATCATCGACAACGGGGTGGAGAAGGGGAACATGGACTATGTGTACCGCACCGGTCTGCTGATGGTGCTCATGGCGATGCTCTCCCTGTTTTTCGGCGCCTGCGCCGGACGCCTGGCCGCCAAGGCCAGCAGCGGCTTTGCCCGCAATCTGCGCCGGGGTATGTTTGCAAACATCCAGCGCTTTGCCTTTTCCAACCTGGATAAATACTCCACCGCCGGCCTGGTTACCCGTATGACCACCGATGTGACCAATGTGCAAAACGCCTTTCAGATGATCCTGCGCATGTGCACCCGAGCGCCCACGATGCTGCTGTGCGCTCTGATCATGGCCTTTTCCATCAACGCCCGCCTGTCCCTTATCTTTGTTGCGGCCATTATTTTTCTGGGCTTCTGCCTGGTGCTCATCACCAAAAACTCCCATCCGGTCTTTCTCCGGGTCTTCCGGAAATATGACGCCCTCAATGCCAGCGTCCAGGAAAATGTGGGCGCCATCCGGGTGGTGAAGTCCTATGTGCGGGAAGACCATGAGATCAGCAAATTTGAAAAAGCCTGCCAGAATGTATACCGGCTGTTTGTCCGGGCCGAGCGGGTGCTGGTGCTCAACGCTCCGGTGATGCAGCTGACTGTCTATGGCTGCATTCTGTTGCTGTGCTGGCTGGGCGCCAAGATGATCGTGGTGGGCGATCTGACCACCGGTCAGCTGATGAGCCTGTTTTCCTATGTGATGAACATCCTGATCAGTCTGATGATGATCTCCATGGTCTTTGTTATGATCACCATGGCCCGGGCTTCGGCCGACCGTATCGCCCAGGTACTCACCGAAGAGCCCGACCTGGAAAACCCGGAAAATCCGGTAACCACCGTCAAAGACGGCTCCATCCAGTTTTCCCATGTGACCCTGCGGTATTCCGCCGGAGGCAAACCGGTGCTGCGGGATGTGGATCTGACGGTGGAACCGGGGGAAACTCTGGGCATCATCGGCGGCACCGGCTCTTCCAAATCCAGCCTGGTGCAGCTGATCCCCCGGCTCTATGATGTAAGCGAAGGCTCGGTGGCTGTGGGCGGTGTGGATGTGCGCCGCTATGACCTTCAGACCCTGCGCAATGAAGTGGCCATGGTACTTCAGAAGAATGTGCTTTTCTCCGGCACCATCCGGGAAAACCTGCAATGGGGCAAAAAAGACGCCACCCAGGAAGAACTGGAGCACGCCTGCCGTCTGGCCCAGGCCCACGACTTTGTCACGGCGCTGCCCCAGGGGTATGACACCTATATCGAGCAGGGCGGCACCAATGTGTCCGGCGGCCAGAAGCAGCGGCTGTGCCTGGCCCGGGCCATTCTGAAAAATCCCAAGATCATGATCCTGGACGACTCCACCAGTGCCGTGGACACCCGCACCGACAAGCTGATCAGGGACGCCATGGCTCAGGAGCTGCCGGGCACCACCAAAATCATCATTGCCCAGCGGATTTCCTCGGTGCAGGACTGCGACCACATCCTGCTTCTGGACGCCGGAAGCGTCTGCGCCTATGGCACCCATGAGCAGCTTCTCAACACCAGCCCCATCTATAAAGAGATCTATCTTTCCCAGCAGAAAGGAGGGGACGAAGAATGAGCCCTATGCACAAAGGCCCCATGATGCAGAAAGGCCCCGCCGTGGCCCATCCCTGGAAGGTGCTGCGCCGTCTGTTCGCCTACTTGCTCAAGCGCTATAAATTCCAATGTCTCCTGGTGTTCGTGCTCATTTTGTGCGGCACCGCTGCCATGGTCATGGGCAACCTGTTCATCAAGACATTGATCGACGATTATATCGTCCCGTTCCTCACCCAGAGTTCTCCCGATTTCACCCCCTTGCTCCTTCAACTTGCCCGCATGGGCCTGATCTTTCTGGTGGGCGCCCTGTCCACTCTGACCTACAACCAGATCATGGTGTATGTGACCCAGGGCACCCTGCGCAGCCTGCGCTGCGATCTGTTCCGTCATATGGAGACCTTGCCCATCCGCTATTTTGACACCCATCCCCACGGGGATATCATGAGCATCTATACCAACGACATCGATACTCTCCGTCAGATGATCAGCCAGAGCATGCCTCAGCTGGTGTCCTCGGCCGTGACCATCCTGGGTGTCCTGTTCTCCATGATCTCCCTGAATGTCCCACTTACCTGCCTGTCCTTGTTTATGGTGGCGCTGATGCTGCTCATCACCCGGCAGATCACCAGCCGTTCTTCCCGCTATTTTGTGGCCCAGCAGAAAAACCTGGGCACGGTCAATGGCTACATCGAAGAGATGATGGAAGGGCAGAAGGTCATCAAAGTCTTCTGCCACGAAAAGGAAAATGTAGACCGGTTTAACCAGATCAATGACCAGCTGTTTCACAGCGCCGACAACGCCAACGGCTTTGCCAACATCCTCATGCCCATCATGGGCAACATGGGCAACCTGAGCTATGTGCTCACCTCCATTGTGGGCGCCCTTCTGGCCATCGGCGGCGTAGGCGGCTTCACACTGGGCGGCCTTGCCTCCTTCCTCCAGTTCAACCGCAGCTTCAACCAGCCCATCTCCCAGATCTCCCAGCAGATCAATGCCATCATCATGGCCCTGGCCGGCGCTCAGCGGATCTTTACCCTGCTGGACGAAACACCGGAAGAGGACGAGGGGGATGTGACTTTGGTCAATGCCTCTTTAGACAAAAACGGCAAGCTTCAGGAGACCCCGGAACGCACCGAGCTGTGGGCCTGGAAAAAACCCGACGGCTCTCTCATCCCCTTGAAGGGCGATGTGCGCATGAAGGATGTGACATTCGGCTATGTGCCGGAAAAAACTGTGCTTCACAACATCAGCCTCTATGCCAAGCCGGGCCAGAAAATCGCCTTTGTGGGCGCCACCGGCGCAGGCAAAACCACCATCACCAACCTGATCAACCGGTTTTACGACATCGACCGGGGCGAGATCCTCTACGACGGCATCCCGGTCAGCCGCATCCACAAAGAATCCCTCCGCCGCTCTCTGGGCATTGTTTTGCAGGATACCCATCTGTTCACCGGCACCGTCATGGACAACATCCGCTATGGCCGTCTGGACGCCACCGATGAAGAAGTGATCCGGGCCGCACGCCTGGCCAACGCCGACACCTTTATCGAACAGCTGCCCCAGGGGTATGCCACCATGCTCACCGCCGATGGCGGCAGCCTGTCCCAGGGCCAGCGCCAGCTGCTGGCCATTGCCCGTGTGGCCGTGGCCGACCCGCCGGTGCTCATTCTGGATGAAGCCACCTCTTCCATCGATACCCGTACCGAACGGATCGTTCAGGAAGGCATGGACAATCTGATGTCGGGCCGAACCGTCTTTGTCATTGCCCACCGCCTGTCCACCGTCCACAATTCCAACGCCATCATGGTGCTGGAAAACGGCAACATCATCGAACGGGGCACCCACGAAGAACTGATGGAGCAGAAAGGCCAGTACTATCAGCTCTATACCGGCAAATTCGAATTGTCCTGATCCAGTCAAAGAAAAAAGCTGTCCGGAAAAATTTCCGGACAGCTTTTTTTACGCTTCTTCTTTTTTCACAATGGCTTTTTTCCGCCATTTGCCCCGGCGGTAGGCGATCACCGACAGCATAGCGCCCATACACCAGGAAATCAGCAAACTGATAAACAGGCAATAGGGGGAGTGCATCACGGCCGCCAGGCCATAGGCCAGCGGCACCCGGATGACCACTGTGGTGATCAGGGAGATCCACATGGGGGTCATGGTATCGCCAGCGCCCCGCATGACGCCGGACAGAGTCTGAGTAATGGCCATGGCGATATAGCCCAGCGCCAGCACCCGCAGCATATTCCGGCCCATCTCCACCACTTCCGGCGTGTCGGTGAACAACCGGATGAGAGAGGAGCCAAAGATCACAATGGCCGCCACCAGCACAGCGATGACCACCAGTCCCAGACGCAAACCATCCCGGATGCCTTCTTCCACCCGGTCGGTGCGTCCGGCACCCATATTCTGGCCGGTATAGGTGGTCATGGCATTGCCAAAGGTGAAGTTGGGCATCATGGCAAAGCCGTCCACCCGCATGACCACGGTGTTCACCGCCACCACCAAAGCGCCGAAACTGTTGGTGAGCGACTGCACCACAATGGCCGACATGGAGAAGATGGCCTGGGACAAACCGGAAGGCAGGCCCAGGATCAACAGCTCCTTGGCCAGAATGGCATGGGGTCTGAGCGTGCGGAAATTGATGTCCAGCGTCTCTTTCATCCGGCAAAGACGGAACAGGCAAAGGAAAGCCGACAGGAACTGGGCGATGATGGTGGCAATGGCTACACCGGCCACACCCCATCCAAAGCGCACCACAAACAAAAGGTCCAGAACGATATTGGTCAGACAGGCCGCCATCAGAAAAATCAGCGGCATCACCGAGTCGCCCATGCCCCGCAGTACACCGGCAATGATATTGTAATAGGCCATGCCGGCAATGCCCAGGAAATAGATGATAAGGTAAGAGGAAGTCATATCAAAGATCTCTGCCGGCGTATCCACCATGCGCAGAAATGGCGGCACCAGCAGCGGGCCGACGATCATAATGACAATGGAAGCCAGCAGGGTCAGGGTGATGACCGTTCCCACCGTGTCAGACAGCTCGGAGCGGCGTTTGGCGCCAAAATACTGGGCCACCATCACATTGGCTCCGGTGGAAATGCCCACAAACAGTACCAGAAGCAGATTGATCATGGGACCGCTGGCGCCCACGGCGGCCAGGGCATTGTCCCCCACATAGCGGCCCACCACAATGGAGTCCACCGTGTTGTAAAGCTGCTGAGCCAGATTTCCAATCAGCAAAGGGATGGAAAACTGGATGAGTTTTTTCACCGGGCTGCCCACCGTCATATCCTGGGCGCCCATAAAGCGGGCAAGGCCTTTGGCCATGGGATCACTTCCTTCCATGATTTTCACCGGCAAACAGTTTAGAGTCGAAACTGCTGTAATGCAAATCATATCACAAAATCAGGGATTCCGCAAGCGACCCAGGAGGTCCTTTTTAAGAGATGCAAAAACCGGCGCACAGGTCTGGGGTTTGCAAATTGATAAGAGGTAAAGCAAATGCTTCCCTCTGGCTATATCGGTTTTTCCACAGTCTGGCGTTTCCTGTCAAGGCAGTTTTTTGCCGCAGCGGCGGCAGAAATCATAGTCCTTTTCTGCCGGGGTCCCGCAATAAGGGCAAAAGCCTCCTTCCGGCCTTTTGTTTTCTTCCTCGGGGGAGGAGGGGGAAAACCGCTTTTCCAGCGGGTCAGGTTCCTCCCCTTCCTCGGTGATATCAAACACCGAATACCGGTTTTCCCCGGTGGCATTTTTGAACTGATAAACGGCCTGCAACACGGCAAACACAATAAAGACCACACCGAACAGGGCAAAAATTCCGGCCCCCATCTGCACCGCCGCCATGGTCCAGATGACGCCGAATACGCCGGCCAGAATACTGCTCAGCCCTCCCATCATGGAAGGACCCCGCCCGGGCTTGATGCTTTTCATAAAATACCCTCCTTGCCATAACCCCATTGCGCAACCAACCATCCGATTTTTCTCAGTATAGCACAGGTTTCTTCGCAGAAAAGAAACAGAATGTAAAAAAAGACCTGGGAAAAATCCCAGGTCTGTTTGTTTTTCTCTTACAGGATGGTGAGAATAAAGGTGAGGACGATAAAGCAAATGGCGGTGATGGTGGTCAGCCGCTCCAGCTTGGCGTCCAGAGAACGGGCTTTATTCTTTCCGAAGAAGGTATCGGCCACACCGTTGATGGAACCGGAGAGGCCGGCCTGCTTGCCGGACTGGAAAATAACGGTCAGAATCAGCACCAGGCTGACAATCACCTGGACAATGGTCAATACAAGACGAACGGTCTCATTCATTCTAAAAAAACCTCCGGTCAATCATAGGATGGTAAATACTTTGATTTCAATGCACTCAATATAATATCATGTTCTGGTGAAAAATGCAAGGATTTTTTCTATTACAGCAAGATCAGGCCGTATTTCTCCACCAGCGGCCCCAGATCTTCCTCTTCCAGCGGCCAGGTGCCGTCATAGACAGCCCGGCCCCAGAAAGCCCGCAGCGCCCGCTCCAACAGCACCGGGTCCTGCACACACAAGCTGACGGGCATTTTCACCATATACTGCTCTGCGGCAAAGAGATCCACTGCATCTTCATCGGGCAGCAGCAGGCGCAGGGCGGTGCATCCATCGCTTTCCAGATCCAGCAGCTGCTGGGTGAAATCCCCCTGGCACTCCAGCTCCCCGTCGATGTCAAAGGTGGGATCCAGCAAATGGTCCCGGCCATTGGATACAGCGATGAACCAATCCTCTTCGGGAGGATCGGCCATCACCAGCTCCCGCTTCCAGAATCCCGTTTCCTCTCCCAGCTTTCCCAGATGGGCGCAGGCGCCTTCATCCGGCCCCATCATCAGACAGGACCGGGGGAAGGCGGCCACCAGCTGCCGGTCGCTTTCCTTGGGCAGAATGACCCCCACCGGAATGCGGGCATCCTCCCACAAGGTGCTGAACAGGCGGGGCAGCTCTTCCATCACCTCTTTGTCTCCGGCGGTAAAGAGCACCGCTGCACAACCCATGCTTTGCAGCAGCACCAGAGACGCATCCCCATCCCAGCCGTCCGGGGTATGGCTCTCTT
Source organism: Intestinimonas butyriciproducens (assembly GCF_016901775.1). Classification (GTDB taxonomy): domain Bacteria; phylum Bacillota; class Clostridia; order Oscillospirales; family Butyricicoccaceae; genus Pseudobutyricicoccus. The sequence goes on along the minus strand of NZ_JACJKW010000001.1, from coordinate 215,404 downwards.
CGTCCAGGGTGAGGCAGGCCACAAAGGCCGGCTTCCCGGGGCTTTCCTGACAGGCCAGCAGAGCAGCCCGCTGCTGCGGCACGGACATGCCGCAATCGGCCATGACGAATCCCTGGGCGTCCCCGATGATGGTTTTGAACTGCTCCACCCACTGCTGGGTGCCCTCTCCCTCCTGTTCCGGCAAGGGAAACAGCAGGCGGTCGGGCCGGTGCAGCGGCCAGGACAGTTTTTCGCTTTCGCCTTCCGGAGAAGGCTGGGGACACAGCAGGGCAGGAAGGGAAAAGGGAAGTGGTTTCATCATTCGCTCTCCTTTTTAGGCGGCCGGAGTCTCCCCGCTCTGGGTTTCTTCCGGTGCAGGGGTCTCCTCTGCCTGAGGCAGGTTGGTAAAGTTGCCGTATTCATCCACGGTGTATTGCAGCGGCTGCTTGGCATATTCCCGGGCCAGCTCCAAAGCATACTGAAGCTGCTTGTCCGCCACCACCTGCTGAGAGGCCATGTCAGTGAGCTGCTGGTTGATCAGGGCCGCTGTCTGGGCGTCCAGATAATTCTGGGGTGCAATGCCCCGATAGCCGCGGAATGCATTGAGGGCATCGGCGGTGAGCTGATCAAACTCATACATATCGGCTTTCTGGCTCTCGTCCAGAAGGCCCAGCGCCACCAGCGCGCAGTTGAGTTTATAGGTATCTTCCGACCAGTTGGTGATGTTGAGGAACCGCTCGGGCACCTTGTCGCACTGAGCCGCCGGATGGGGCTCTGCCGTGTTTTCCACCTCATGGTCAGGGGCCAGGCCTACGCCGTCATAGTCCGGGGTAGAAGGGGCGATCAGCTCCAGGCCGGTGATGACCACGGCGGAACCGTCGTCGAACACCAGATGATACTGGCCCCGGGCCTTGCCATAAGTAGTGGTGCCTACGCTTTCGGCATAGCCCAGATCGCACAGAGAACTGATGACGATCTCCGAAGCACTGGCGCTGCCTTCATCCTGAAGGATGAGGATCTTGTTGAGCCGGGGGCCCATGCCCTCGGATTTGTAGACCTCGATGTTCTTGTCCTCTCCCTGGCGGCTGGAAATGGCGAAGAAATTCTTCCCTTCGTCGGGGATCAGCCGGTTGAGGGCGTTGAGGGCCATGTTCACTTCGCCGCCGGGATTGCCCCGCAGATCCAGAATAAGCACGCCGCACTGGTTTTCCACCATGTCCTTGATGGCAAAGACAAACTGGAGGTAGGAAGTGGTTTCAGCAAAGCGGGTCCACTTCATATAATAGATGCCGTCCTCCAGCACCTGGGAGGAAAAGTTGGAGACCTGAATATAACTGCGCTCCAGCACAAAGGTGTGTCCGCCGGTGCTCCGCCGGATGCTGACGGTGACCTTGGTGCCTTCTGCACCCCGCAGCAGGGGAGAGACCTGATCCAGCGTCATGCCGTGGGTATAAGTGCCGTTCACCGACACCAGGATATCCCCCGGCCGGATGCCGGCTTTCTGGGCGCTGCCCCCTTCGGTGACGGCGGCGATGCGCACATCTTCCCCGTACTGTTCCAGGGTGACGCCCACGCCCACATAACTGGCATTGCTGGGATAGCTCACATCATACTGACCGGCAGGCACATAGTTGGAATACCGGTCATAGCTGCTGAGCATGCTGCTCATCAGCTTTTCGTAAGCCTCAGGATCTTCTTCAAAAAGGGTCTTGAGGCCTCTGGCCAGCGGGTCATCGCTCATGGAGGAATCCACCGCCACCTGGCGGATCAGATCCACAATGGCCATCAGGTTGTCATACTGTTCCTCTGCTGTGTAGGCAAACGCCGGCACGCTCAGGGAAACACAAAGGACCAAAGCACACAAAAGCGCTGTGAGTTTTCTCGCGGTTTTCATCTTTTTTTCCTTTCCTGGGACAGACCAAAAGAGAACAAAGACAGTTACATTACATCTTGTCAGGGGCGGTGACGCCAAAGACCGACAGGCCGTTTTCGATGACGGTGGCCACCTGGCATATCAGATAGACCCGGGCATCCCGCAGGGCCTCTGTCTCTGCATCCCGGATACGGCTGACGGTATAGAACCGGTGGAAGGCAGCGGCCACATTGTTTACATACCGGTTGATGCGGGAAGGCTCCCGATCCCGGGCGGCCAGGCGGATCTCTTCAGGCAGGCGAGCCAGTTCCCGGATGAGTTCCAGCTCCTCTTCGCTTTGCAGCAGAGACAGGTCGGGATTCAGGCTGCACTGCACCCCTTCCTGCTCCAGGTTCCGCAGGATGCTCTTGACCCGGGCGTGGGCATACTGGACATAATACACCGGGTTTTCATTGTCCTCCCGCACGGCCAGACCCAGGTCAAACTCCAGATGGGTATCGGCGGCCCGGGAATTGAAGAAGTAGCGGGCGGCATCGCAGGAGATCTCATCCAGCAAATCGGACAGGGTGATGGCCTTGCCGGTACGCTTGCTCATACGCACCACTTCGCCGTCCCGCATCAGCCGCACCAGCTGCATCAACACGATCTCCAGCCGGTGAGAGCCGTCCAGGCCCAGGATGTCCAGAGCGGCCTTCAGACGGGCCACATGACCGTGGTGATCGGCGCCCCAGATGTTGATGACCCGATCAAAGCCCCGCTGCTCAAACTTGTTCCGATGATAGGCGATATCGGCGGCAAAATAGGTATAGAAGCCGTTGGCCCGGCGGAGCACATCGTCCTTTTCGCATCCATAATCGCTGGTGCGCAGCCACAGAGCCCCTTCATTTTCATAGGTGGCGCCCTTCTGGGTGAGCAGATCCACCGTCTCCTTTACATAACCGGAGTCATGGAGGGTGGATTCAAAGAACCAGGTGTCATAGGTGATCCGGTACTTTTCCAGATCCCGGCGCATTTTGGCCAGGTTCTTTTCCAGGCCGAACTGCACCAAAGCATCATGACGCTCCTTCTGGGATACATTCCGGTAGGAATCCCCATGCTGCTCATAGAAGATTTTGGCCAGTTCCCGGATGTCGTCGCCGTGATAGCCGTCCTCGGGGAAGGGGACATTCTCTTCCCCGTCCAAGATCTGAAAATACCGGGCCTCCAGAGACTGAGCGAACTTTTCGATCTGGTTGCCGGCGTCGTTCACATAGAATTCCCGGGACACATCGTTGCCCGCCCGGGACAGAACCTCCGCCAGGCTGTCGCCCAGAACGCCGCCCCGGGCGTTGCCCATGTGCATGGGGCCGGTGGGGTTGGCGGAAACGAATTCCACCATGATCTTTTCCTTTTTCCCGCTTTGGCTGCGGCCGTAGTTTTTCCCTTCCTCCTGGATATCCCGCAGCACATTTTCAAAATAACCGTGGCCCAGGCGCAGGTTGAGGAAGCCAGGGCCGGCGATTTCCAGACCGGAGAAGATGGTTCCCTCCAGCTGGGCCTTCTCACAGATGGCCTCGGCGATCTTCCGGGGATTCATGCCCAAAGGCTTTGCCGCCTGCATGGCAAAGGTGGAAGCAAAGTCGCCGTTCTTCACATCCTTGGGGATCTCCACCGGAGCGGTCTCAAAGGGGTGGGAGGGCAGCAGTCCTTCTTCCGCCGCCTTCCGGTAAGCGTTGAGGATCAGGCTCTGGGCCTGCTCCTTTGCGTTGAGCACATGATTCATAAGGTCAAACCTCCAAATTTATTCTTCCTCTGCATCTAGGGGCGCACTTCGATCTGCAAATGATTTTCTGAAGCCAGCTGGCCCTCCAGCTCCACCTGATAGCGAATGGACAGAGTGCCGCCTTCCTGTCCCATATGGGTCACGAGGTGATGGGTCACCGTGGCCAGCTGCAAAAGACCGTAGGGGGTGCGGTAGAGGCTCTCATGGCGCAGCCCTTCCTGAAAGCACAGGCGGCTGTGGTTTTTTCCCGTGCGGATGATCTCCACCCGCCCCGGTTCCACTTTCAAAGTGGTTCGGGTGTTCTCCATGCCGGTCATGGCGCTTTCTTCATAGGAGATAAAAACGCTGCCGCCCCGGAAATAGAGCTTGCCATGTACCGTCAGTTCCATCTCTTCCGGCTCCTGCTGGGGATAGCGCTGGCTGCTGCGGAGGACGATCGTCACATCCCGGCTCATCCCGCTCCTCCTTTCCCGCCAAAGGCGGCTTTTATATAGATACTGACAATATGTTATTGTATCATATCCTGTCAACTACGGCAAAGGTCAAAGCGAAAAAAAAGAGCCCCGAAATATATGGGGCTCTTTGCGGCATATTCTTCTTTTTAAAATTAAATTATATCATACTTTCCTTATAAAAGAAAAGCATGGAGAAAAAGAAAAAAGAAAAAAAAGTCCCTTTGGCCCCTTTTTACATTTTCTTTAGAATCCGTTTAGAAAATAACAATGTTCTTTGATTTTAAGCAATTTTATGGTACTATGAAAATAACGGAAATTTTGATCTGTCACTTTTAATCAGATGGAGGAAAAGCAGATGAAAATCAACATCACCGAAACGGTACTTCGGGACGCCAACCAGTCGCTGATCGCCACCCGCATGCCCATGAGCGACTTTGAGCCCATCCTGGAGACCATGGACAAGGCCGGCTACTATGCCCTGGAGTGCTGGGGCGGCGCCACCTTCGATTCCTGCCTGCGCTACCTGCATGAAGATCCCTGGGAGCGTCTGCGCAAGATCCGCAAAGTGGTAAAGAACACCAAGTTGCAGATGCTTTTGCGCGGCCAGAACCTGCTGGGCTACAAGCACTATCCCGATGACATCGTCCGGGCTTTCGTGCGCAAGAGCGTGGAAAACGGCATCGACATCATCCGCATCTTCGACGCCCTCAACGACCTGCGGAACATCGAAGTGGCGGTGGACGAGGCCATCAAGGCCGGCGCCCATGTTCAGGGTACCCTGTGCTACACCACCAGCCCCATCCACACCCCGGAAAACTTCGTGAACCTGGCCCGTCAGCTGGAGAAGATGGGCTGCCACAGCATCTGCATCAAAGATATGGCCGGCATCATGTCTCCCAAGGAGGCTTATGACCTGGTCAAGGCGGTGAAGGAAGCTGTCAAGCTGCCCATCGTGGTTCACACCCACTGCACCACCGGCCTGGGCCCCATGACCTATCTGAAGGCCATCGAAGCCGGTGCTACCACCATCGACTGCGCCATCGCCTGCATGTCCGGCGGCACTTCCCAGCCCCCCACAGAGTCCATGAACTACACCCTCAAGCAGTTCGGCTATGACGCCGGCCTGAACGAGGATGTGCTGAAAGAAATCAACGATTTCTTCCGCCCCATCCGGGACAAGGCTCTGGAAACCGGCCTGCTCAACCCGGTGGTCATGGGCACCGATCCCGATTCCCTGACCTATCAGGTGCCCGGCGGCATGCTGTCCAACCTGATCGCTCAGCTGAAGGCCCAGAACGCTCTGGACCGTCTCCAGGAGGTTCTGGAAGAGACTCCCAGAGTCCGCGCCGATCTGGGTTATCCGCCCCTGGTCACCCCCTCCAGCCAGATGGTGGGCGTGCAGGCGGCCAACAATGTGCTCTCCGGCCAGCGGTATAAGAACATCACCAAGGAGATCAAGGCCTACATCCGCGGTGAATACGGCAGAGCTCCCGGCGAGCTGAACGCCGAGCTGGTCAAGAAGGTGCTGGGGGATGAGAAGCCCCTGGAGTGCCGCTTTGCCGACACCCTGGAGCCCGGCTTTGAAAAGGCCAAGAAGGAAATCGGTGACCTGGCCCGCAGCGATGAGGATGTGCTGTCCTATGTGGCCTTCCCCCAGATCGCCGAGAAGTTCTTCAAAGAGCGGGAGGAGCGGGAACACAACACCGTCTCCTATCAGATCCGCAAAGTGGACTAAGGAGGCTGCGGTATGACAAACATCGTTTTGGCCATCACGGAAATGTCGGTGGGCGAAGCTCTGGTCACCGCTGGTCTTGGCATTGTGGTGGTTATGGCTGTTCTGGCCCTTCTGGCCGTGATCATTGCCATCATGTCCAAGATCGTGGCCCGTCTGGCTCAGGAAGACAACGCCCCCGCCAAGGCGGAGCCTGCGGCACCCGCTCCGGCTCCCAAGCCCCAGGAGCCCCCCAAGCCCCAGGGCAAACCCATCCCCGTTACGCAGTCCCGCGGGGAATGTGACCTGACCACTGTGGACGAAAAAGACGCTGCCATGATCATGGCCATCGTAGCCGACCAGATGGGCGAGCCGCTGAATACCCTGCGGTTCATCTCCATCCGGCCCATCGACTAAGGGAGGAACAAGAGCAAATGAAATACATCGTCACACTCAACGGCAAAAATTATGAAGTCCTGGTGGAAAAGGGCGAGGCCATTCTGGAAAGCGTCACCGACGCTCCTGTGGTGGTAGCAGCCGCTCCTGCAGCACCCGCTCCGGCTCCCGCCGCAGCACCTGCTCCCGCAGCCGCCCCGGCCCCCGCTGCTGCTCCCGCTCCTGTGGCCGCAGCCGCCGGCACCAAGGTGGAATCCCCCATGCCCGGCTCCATCATCGACATCAAGGTCCAGACCGGTGCCGCTGTCAAGGAAGGGGATGTGGTCATCATCCTGGAAGCCATGAAGATGGAAAACGAGATCACCGCTCCCTGCTCCGGTACCATCGCTCAGATGGCCACCACCAAGGGCGCTCAGGTGAACACCGGCGATCTGCTCTTTGTGATTTCCTAAGCGGAGGCCCTTTTTATGAATATCACCGAAGTTCTCAAGGGTCTGGTGATGGACAGCGGATTTTCTGCCATCACCTGGCAGCAGGTCGTTATGATCCTGGTAGCCTGTGCCCTGCTGTATCTGGCCATTGTGAAAAAATTCGAGCCCATGCTCCTTTTGACCATCGCTTTTGGCATGTTGCTGGTCAACCTGCCTCTGGGCGGACTGATGAGCCCGCCGCCGGAAGGGGAGAGCTGGACCAAGGCCGGACTGCTGTATCTGTTCAGCCAAGGCGTTAAGAGCAGTATTTTCCCCTGCCTGATCTTTATGGGCGTAGGCGCCATGACCGACTTCGGTCCCATGCTGGCCAACCCCATGAGCCTGCTGCTGGGCGCTGCTGCTCAGCTGGGCATTTATGTGGCCTTTGTGCTGGCTATCGTCATGGGCCACACCATTCCTGGCATCGACTTCACCCCTCAGCAGGCAGCGGCCATCGCCATCATCGGCGGCGCCGACGGCCCCACGGCCATCTTCCTTGCCACCAAGCTGGCTTCTGAGCTATTGGCTCCCATTGCGGTGGCGGCCTATTCCTACATGGCTCTGATCCCCCTGATCCAGCCCCCCATCATGCGGCTGCTGACCACGGAAAAAGAGCGGAAGATCCAGATGAAGCAGCTGCGGAAGGTCTCTCAGACCGAAAAGATCATCTTCCCCATCGCCGTGACCATCGTGGTGGTGCTGATGCTCCCCTCTGTGGCTCCTCTGCTGGGTATGTTCATGCTGGGCAACCTGTTCCGGGAAAGCGGCGTTGTGCCTCGCCTCAGTGACACCGCTCAGAATGCTCTGATCAACATCATCACCATTCTGCTGGGTGTGTCTGTGGGCGCCAGCGCCGACGGCACCATCTTCCTCAAGCCCCAGACTCTGATGATCATCTGCCTGGGCCTTGTGGCTTTTGCCTTCTCCACCGTCGGCGGCGTGCTGCTGGGCAAGGTGATGTGCAAACTGTCCCACGGCAAGATCAACCCCCTGATCGGTGCGGCCGGCGTGTCTGCTGTGCCCATGGCCGCCCGTGTGGCCAATGTGGAAGGCCAGAAGTACAACAAAGCCAATTATCTGCTGATGTTTGCCATGGGCCCCAATGTGGCCGGCGTAATCGGCAGCGCTGTGGCGGCGGGCTTCCTGCTGAAAATGTTCGGCTAAACCGCAAGCCTCAAAAAAGAACGCTGTGCAACGCACAGCGTTCTTTTTTTGCCGTAATCCACAATTTTTCTGGGGAGCCTTCTGTAATTTTTCCCAGTGACGCAAAAAATATTTTATTTTATAATAAATGTATCCAAAGGAGGTGTTTCCCGTGAAAAGAAAGACAAAATGGATACTTTCCTCACTGGCCCTGCTTCTTGCCATCGGTCTTGGTGTCGGCGGCTGGCTCTATTATGGCTTCCAGCGGGATCAGATCGCCGCTTTAGAGGACTTTAGCCTTTCCATGAAGATCCTCCAGAAACCCAGCGACAAAAACGAAGGAACGATCACCGTCCAGTGCACTCTACGAAACAATACGCCCTGGCCCCAGCGCATCGCCTACAGCGGCTCGGTGTTTACTCCCTTCTCCTATAATGAAGCCCTGGGCCGGCCCGATCCCACTCTCCAGTCCACTCTCAGCGTCACCGATCAGCCGGTGCTGCTGCCCTTTGAAAGCATCACCGAAACCTACACCTTTGGTTCAGAGGACCGGTATCATTTTTACGCCGGTTGGGGAGAGGGAACCCTGCTGGGATGCAAAGCCCGGTTTTCCTGTATTCCTTTGAAAAAATTTGAAGAAAACCACACTTTTGCAGATTGGAACGAATGCAAAGTGGATCTGAAAGACATCCCGCTGTAACCTGTAACAAGCAAAAAAGCAGCGCCGCGAAATGCGGCGCTGCTTGAGCGTGTCGAAAAAGTGGCTTAGGCCACTTTTTCGAGTTTTTGCAAGGGGCTGGCGGCGAGCCGCCCAGCGTGACGCTGGACCCGTTCCTTTCTTTGCCTTGGCCGGTTGTGTTGACCCGGGCAAAGAATGTTTGCCAGCGGGCGCCCCGCCCTTGAGAAGTGCAAAAAGCCACGCACAGGTCGCGGCTTTTTGCGGATTTATAGGGGTAGGGCGGATGACCCTTTTCGTTATATAGGTTTTTCGACAGTCTGAAGCAGCGCCGCGAAATGCGGCGCTGCTTTTTGTTGTGATCTATTTTAGAAATCGATCTCCAGGTCGTAATAGCAAGCCTTCAGCAGCTTCTCCATCTCTTCCTGGGTGGGGATGCGGGGATTGGTGCCAGTGCAGGCATCGCCAATGGCCAGCTCGGCCACCTGGGGCAGTTTCTCCATGAACTCATTCTCGTCGATGATGCCGCCCTCGTAATCCTTGATGCAGGAGGGGATCTCCAGGGCCTTGTTCATCTTCTTCAGCTCTTCAATCAGGCTGGTAACCAGCTCTTCGGTGTTGCTGCCGGAGAGGTGGAGGAATTTAGCGATCTGAGCATAGCGCTCCGCAGCTTCCGGATTCTTGGCGTTATAGCGAATGACCTTGGGCAGGTACATGGCGTTGGCGCAGCCATGGACGATGTGCCCGCCGGAGAAGGCAGCGCCGGTCTTGTGGGCCATGGAGTGAACAATGCCCAGCAGCGCATTGGAGAAGGCCATACCGGCCAGGCACTGGGCGTTGTGCATCCGATCCCGGGCGGCCATATCTCCCTGGAAGGAGGCGATCAAATCCTCATGGATCATATGGATGGCGTGGAGGGCCAGAGGATCGGTGTAATCGCAATGAGCGGTGGACACATAGGCCTCGATGGCGTGGGTCATGGCGTCCATACCGGTGTGGGCCGTCAGCTTCTTGGGCATGGTCTCGGCCAGATCCGGGTCCACAATGGCCACATCGGGGGTAATGTTAAAGTCGGCCAGAGGATACTTGATGCCCTTCTCATAGTCGGTGATGACGCTGAAAGCTGTGACCTCGGTGGCTGTGCCCGAAGTGGAGGGAATGGCGCAGAAACGAGCCTTGGTGCGCAGGGTGGGGAAGTTGAAGGGGGTGATCAGCTGCTCAAAGGTGGTCTCCGGATATTCATAGAAGGCCCACATGGCTTTGGCCGCATCGATGGGGGAACCGCCGCCCATGGCCACGATCCAGTCGGGCTCAAACTCCCGCATCATCTGGGCGCCGCGCATGACGGTCTCCACAGAAGGATCGGGCTCCACATTCTCAAACAGCTGCACTTCCATGCCGGCCGCCTTCAGGTTGTTCACCGCTTTATCCAGGAAGCCAAAACGCTTCATGGAACCGCCGCCTACCACAACAATGGCCTTTTTGCCTTTCAGATTCTTCAGTTCTTCAATCGCGCCCTTACCATGATACAGATCCCGGGGCAATGTAAATCGTGCCATAGCAATTCCTCCTCAGTTTGCGGCCGTGCCGCATTTGTTATTTTTTTAACGCTTAACCTCAAAAAAAGAACGCCGCAGCGTTTCTTTTGATTTCGGCCTTATTATGCGCCTTTTTTTCCCAAAAAGAAAGAGGCAAAGTGGACAAAACTTTGATATTTTTTTGTCAATATCGCCGAAACAAATGGGCCGGAGGAAAACTCCGGCCCATTTTGAAATTTACAGCACTTTGGACAAGAACTCCTGCAGGCGGGGGTTTTCGGGATGGCCGAAGAACTCCTCCGGCGGCTGATCCACCAACAGATGGCCCTGGTCCATAAAGAGTACCCGGGTACCCACTTCCCGGGCAAAGCCCATTTCGTGAGTGACCACCACCATGGTCATGCCCTGGGCGGCCAGGTCCTTCATAACCTCCAGCACCTCACCCACCATTTCCGGATCCAGAGCCGAGGTGGGCTCGTCAAAGAGCATCACATCGGGCTGCATGCACAGGGCCCGCACAATGGCGATACGCTGCTTCTGGCCGCCGGAGAGCTGGGCCGGATATGCCTGGGCACGATCTTCCAGGCCCACTTTGCGCAGCAGATCCATGGCCATGCTTTCGGCTTCGGCCTGGGGCATCTTCTTCACCTTGATGGGAGCCAGAGTCATGTTCTCCAGCACGGTTTTGTGGGGGAAGAGGTTAAAATGCTGGAACACCATGCCCATCTTCTGACGATGCTGATCCAGATTGATCTTTTTATCGGTGATATCCACACCCTCAAAAATGACGCTGCCTTCGGTGGGGATCTCCAGCAGATTGAGAGAGCGGAGCAGGGTGGATTTGCCCGAGCCGGAGGGGCCAACGATGACCACCACCTGGCCCTTGTCGATGGTCAAGTTCACATGGTCGAGAGCGGTGATCTCCGGGCCGAATTTTTTCACCAGGCCCTGGACTTCGATGAGATGATTAGCGGGCGTCGCCACGGCGCATCCTCCTTTCCACATAACCCAGCAGTTTGGAAGCCGGGAATGTCATACACAGATAGAGAGCGGCAGCCAGCAGCAGCGGACCCATGGTCTGATAGGTGGCGCCGCGGGTCAGGTTGGCGCCGAACATCAGCTCGCTGACGCCGATGGTGGAGCAAATGGAAGATTCTTTTACCAATGTAACAAACTCGTTGCCCAGGGCGGGAAGAATGTTCTTCACAGCCTGGGGCAGCACGATCATGCGCATGCACTGACCCTGGGTCATGCCCAAAGAGCGGGCCGCCTCGGTCTGGCCCCGGTCCACCGCCAGAATGCCTGCCCGGATGACTTCCGCCACATAGGCCGAACTGTTGATGGCCAGAGCGATGATACAGGGCAGGAACATGGCAAAGTTCATAAATCCGAAGAGCATATAGTTGGGCAGCTTTACCGCGCCGAACACGCCATAATAAATAATGGACACCTGTACCAGCATAGGAGTACCGCGGATGATCTCAATAAAAGCGCCGGAAATGAATCTGAGGATCTTGCTTTTGGACAGACGCATCAATGCCAGACAGATGGCAGGGATCACGGCAATGACCACCGTGAGGAAAGCCAGCACCAATGTGTAATAAACACCGTCTCTGAAATAGGGCCAGTACTCCGGCAGGAAGGAGAAGGATATATTCAAGCCGGTAACCTCCTTTGTTCTCTCTCTGTTTTTCGCCTTGGGAAGTGCTCAAGAGCCGGACGGAGCGACTCCCCGTCCGGCCCGTATTTTTTTAATACTCGGAATCCAGGTTGGCCTGGTTGACCATCTCGTCCATCTCGCCGGAAGCAACCACATCGGCGATGACGGAATTGATGTGATCCAGCAGCTCGGTGTTGCCCTTCTTCACGGCAATGCAGCTGCCGGTAGCGTCATAGGGAACCTCAAAATCGGCGATCATCAGATCGGGGTTCTGGGCGATAAAGCCATTGGCCACAGCCACTTCCACGATCACGCCTTCTACCTTGCCGCTGCTGAGGGACATGATCTCATCAGGCAGCTTGGGCAGGGAAACCAGCACAGAGCCGGGGAACTGCTCCTTGGCGATGCCTTCCTGAATGGAACCGGTCTGGGCCGCGATCTGCTGGTCTTTGAAAGATTCCAGGGAAGTATACTTTTCGGCATCCTCTTTGCGGATGATGCAGCACTGTTCACCGAAATAATAAGGATCGGAGAAGTCCACCTGCTTTTTCCGCTCTTCATCGGGGGACAGGCCGGCGGCCACAAAATCAACGCTGCCATTGTTCAGCTCATTGAGCAGGCTGTTGAAGTCCATGTCCTTGATCACCAGCTCTTTGTCCATCTCTTCGGCGATCTTCTTGGCCAGAGCCACATCGAAACCCAGGATGGTGTCCTTGCCGTCGACCATCTTATGGAACTCATAGGGAGCAAAGTCGGCGGAAGTGCCCAGCACCAGCTGGTCCTTTTCCTCTTCCTTTTCACCGCCGCCTGCCTGGCCTTCTTCCTTGGTGCAGGCCGCCATGGAAAGGGTCATCACAGCTGCCAGCAGCAAGGCTGCAAATTTCTTCAGTTTCATCTTCATTTCCTCCACAGTAATCCCCATAAGGGGCGTTTTGATTGCGTGCAATAATTATACATCGCTATTCATATTGATTCAATAGCAAAATACCCATCAACTTGTATGAAATCCCCCAATGGAAAGGGAAAATACTGGTTCAATGTGACGGAAGAGTGAAAAAATCATTCCTCCGAAGGGGCCTGGGCCTTGGCTTCTTCCATATACTGATCGAACAGCCCCTGCTCCTTCACTTCTTTCACCGTTTCATTGATTTGCTCCAGCAGCTGGGTGTTGCCCTTTTTCACCGCCACAGCGCAGGTGCTCTCTTCATAAAACACCTCAAAGGAAGCCTGGGCCAGATCGTCGTTCTCTGCCAGGTAGCCATCGGCAGTGTCTTTATCCATCAGAACAGCATCCACCTTGCCGGTTTTCAGCTGCATGATCATATCGGGCACCTTGCCCAAAGAGACCAGGGGAGAGTCGGGCATCTGATCCTTGGCCACTTCTTCATGGATAGAGCTGGTCTGGGCCGCTACCGAATGACCGGCCAGGCTATCAGGGGTGGTGTAGGTATCCACATCTTCCGCCCGCACCAGACAGCAAATGCCGCCGGTATAATAATAATCGGAAAAGTCCACCTGCTGCTTCCGCTCTTCATTGGGAGCCATGGAAGCGATGACAAAATCCACCGTGCCATTGTTCAGTTCATTGAGCAGGCTGTTAAATTCCATATCCTTGATTACCAGCTCTTTGCCCATGTCGTCGGCGATCTTCTGGGCCAGGGCCACATCGCAGCCCATGATGGTGTCCTCGCCGTTGACCATCTTGTGAAACTCAAAGGGAGCGTAGTCGGCCGAGGTACCCAGGACGATCTGGTCTTTCTCCTCCTGGTTCTGGGAGCCGTTTCCGTTTTGTCCCTCTTCCTTGGTGCAGGCAGTAAGAGTGGCGGCGGTGATACCCGCCAAAAACAGGGCGGTGAGTTTTTTCAGCAGTTTCATTGCAATTCCCTCCATCAATCTGAAATGCATCCGCGTTGTCTTTGATGGGATAATTATACGATACTCCGCATAAAATTGCAATAGTTATTTATTCATCATTCTGCATAAATTTCTCATTCCAAACCGTCCAGCGTATAGGCAATGAGCAAGTCCGCCATATTGCCGTAACTCTGGATGCCGGCGGTCTGGTTCTGGGCTTTCAGATAGGCATCGTTGACGGCCGTGCCCGCCGTTTTGGCCGGGCCTTCGAACTGACTGAGGTAATCGTTGAGAGCCCGGATATCCCGGCGAAGATTTTCTCCCACCTGACTGCTGAGCAGGGAGGACAGCTCCGGAGACACATCGTAAAGGGCATTGGACAGATAAATATAGCCGTTGATGACGCCGCTGTACCGCACCCCTGGGTCATCGCTGGTCACACAGGCCAGATAGGCAGAAAAGCCTGCTTCATCCTCAGGAGCCACTCCCAGACAGTGAGCCTGTTCATGGGCGATGTTATAGGCCAGATGGGTGCTCACCGTGGGCCCTACAGTGGGTTCGGCGGTAAAGGGGAAGTAATAGCCTGCAATACCCACCCAGGGCATCAGTTTCCCCAGCAGCCGGGCCTGCTTTGCCATAGTCACCCGACCGGCTCCATAGACCGGATAGCTTTCGCCCAGTTTTTCATACTGGGCGCCGGTCTCCTGGCTGAGGGCGGAAAAATCCCCCGCCAAAAAAGTACCGTCTTCCTCCCGGGGCGCCTGATCGGCCAGCTCATTGGCCTGCCGGACAAGGATCATGGCGCTTTCCATCAGTTCATCCACCGACCGGGGCCGCACGGAAAGGCCCAGTTCCTCTGCCAGGGAAGGGGCCTGATACTGTACGCCCCACAGGAAGGTAAAAGCACCGCCCAGCCAAAGGGCCAGCGCCGCCACAGAGCAGAGCCCCCGGAGAAATCCCCGGCCTTTTCCCCGGATGGCGCCGCCCAGAAGAAACCAAAGCACCAGCGCTGCGGCCAGGGCCAGAAACACCTCCGAAAGGGGAAGGGGGATCTTTTCGGTGCAGAAGGCGATGGCCCCTGTCACCGCCCGGGCCATGGCCCGGCTGCCATCACCGAAAAAGCGCCCCATCAGTAAAACGATGCACCAGAACAGTCCGCCCCACAACGCTCCGGGAAGGGCCCGGCCCAACAGCTGCCGCAGTTTTCCATAGCTCCTTTTCAAAAAGGTCAATATGTTCCGCCCCCTCATGCCAGAAGCTCCATGGCCCGGGCGAATTTGGATTTTTCCCAGCCTTTCAGGCCCAGGCCCTTTTCCAGTTCCCGGCGCAGGGTGTCAAACTCCTCTTCGGGGCCCTCTTTCAGTTCCAGCTCCCATTCGTCGATGGGTGCCTCTTTGTCTCCGGCCTGGATGCGCCCTTGATCCCTGCACACTTCCACCACCAGCCCCTCACGGGAAAACAGGGCGGACAGGCGGCAAAACTCCATCCGGGCCTTTTCCTGAAAGGGCCCTCTCAAAACATCCCGCCAGTTTTCCGGCAGATCGGATCGGTTCAGCAGAGCCTGTACCCCTTGATCCAGTGTGTCCGCCTTTTCTTCGATCTCCACCCGGCGGGCTACCCCATCCTGCACTCCGCCGCCTTTGACGGTGCACACCGACTCCGGCCCTTCCTGACGCAGGCGCAGGGCAAAACCGGCCTTGGCACAGCCGGATTCCGGCGTATCATAATAGAGGGCGCTCATGGGCGTTTTCTTCCGTGGCCCCAGAAAGGGAGCCAGAAGAGGATGGGCAAACAGGTCCATGCCTTCCTCACCTTTGTACTTCACTTCGATTTCCATGGTCTGCTCCTTTGCTCCGCAGATGATCTGCGGCCATACCGTGTGGATCCTGTCCATTTTATATGGGTATTGTATCACGGCCCGTCCATCGTCTCAAGAAGGGGGTTTTTTCCCTTAACAAACAGCAGTTCCTATGATATACTTTTATATTAGGTATATTATCCTTAGAAAAGGCGGCCAAAGCCGCCGGAAAGGGCGGGTTTCTGTGAAGAATCGAGTGACGGTGACCATTGGAGGCATGGAATATCATCTTCTGGCCGATGACGACCCCCAATATGTGAAAAAGACCGCCGAGCTGGTGGACCGCAAACTGCGGGAAGTGCAGCATGGTTCTGCCAATCTTTCGGCTTTGACAGCGGCAGTGATGGCCGCTTTGAATATTGCAGACGATTATTATAAAGCCCAGGCCTCTTCGGACAGCCTGCGCAGCCAGATCCGGGAATACGCCGATGAAGCCGCTTCCCTGCGGGCTGAGCTGGCCCGGCTGAAACGGGGATAACCGGACACCCCAAAAAACAGACCAGGCAAAGGAGGAAAAAGCCATGGCTTTGGAGCTGATGAGCCCTGCCGGTTCTTTGGAATCGGCCATGGCCGCCATTGCCGGCGGCGCCGACGCCATTTATTTCGGCGCCGGGGATTTTAACGCCCGGCGCAGCGCCAAGAACATTTCCGGAGAAGAGCTCCCCGAGCTTTTGCGCTATTGCCGCCTGCGGGGCGTGCACACCTATGTGACGGTGAACACCCTTCTCACCGACCGGGAACTGCAAAAGGCCGCTTCCCTCATCGCTACGCTGAACCGGGAGGGCGCCAGCGCCGTCATCGTCCAGGATCTGGGCGTAGTGCGCATGGTGCGGGCTCTGGCCCCCGATCTGCCGGTGCATGCCTCCACCCAGATGACCGTCCATGATCTGGCGGGGGCCATTGCCTGCAAAGAGATGGGCTTTTCCCGGGTGGTGCTCTCCCGGGAGCTGCCTTTGGATGAGATCCGCTTTATTACAGAACGCTGCGGCATCGAAACCGAAGTGTTCTGTCATGGCGCCTTGTGTATGTGCTATTCCGGCCAATGCTATCTCTCCGCTGCCATCGGCGGCCGCAGCGGCAACCGGGGCCTGTGCGCCCAGCCCTGCCGCATGGCCTATGGCTTCGACGGCGGAAAGCCCGCTCCCTGGCTCAGCCTGAAGGATCTGTCCCTGTGCACCCACTTGCAGGAGCTGGAACAGGCCGGGGTGGCCTGCGTCAAGATCGAAGGCCGGATGAAGCGGCCGGAATACACCGCTCTGGTCACCCGCATCTACAAACGGGCCATCCAGCAGGGAAGAGCCCCCACCCAGGAGGAAATGCAGCAGCTGGAACAGGTTTTCTCCCGCAGCGGCTTTACCGATGGGTATTATACAGGAAAAACCGGTCCCCAGATGTTCGGTGTCCGCCGGGATGAGGATGCCCGGGCGGCCCGGGGCGTTTACGCCCAGGCCCGCCAGATCTTTGAGGGAAAGGAAGAGCCCCGGGTGCCCATTCATTTGTCCTTCACCGCTCTGGATGGGCGGGAGATGAAGCTGACCGCCACCGATGGGGACGGTTTTTCCTACGAAGCCCAGGCCCCTATGGCGGAACGGGCCATTTCCCGTGCCACCACCCAGGAAGAAGTGGCACGGAATCTGTCCAAAACCGGCGGCACGGTGTTTTATCCGGAAAAGATGGACATTACTCTGGACCCCATGCTGCGCATCCCGGCCAGCACCATCAACGCCATGCGCCGCCAGTGCCTGGACGGTCTTACCTCTTTGCGCCGCCGGCCGCCCCGGCGGAGGGAAGGGGAGTGGCAGCCCGGTCCCCGGCGTCTGGAACACCAGGGGGAGCCCGGCCTGATCTTCCAGGTGCAGCGGTTTGACCAGCTTTCTGCCCCTCTTCTGGTTCTCCAGCCGGACTATATATATCTGCCCCTGGAGGAATGCGTCCGGCATCTGCCGGAGTGCATCGCCCTGCAAGAGGAAAAGGGCATTCAGGTGGCTGCGGTTCTGCCCCGAATCATGTTTGATAGCCAGTGGCCTCCTTTCCTTGCGATGCTGCGCCAATGCAAAAAGGCGGGGATCGGCCAGGTGGTGTGCTCCAATGTGGGCCATGCCGCCCTTCTGAAGGAAAGCGGCTTTGCCCTGCGGGGTGATTTTGGGCTGAACATCATGAATTCCCAGGCGCTGAAAGAGCTGAAAGCCCAGGGGCTCCAAAGCGCCACCCTGTCTTTTGAAATGACCTTCCCCCAGATGCGGGATGTGAGCAAGGCTTTGCCCTGCGAAGCCATCGTCTATGGCCGTCTGCCCCTGATGATCTTTGAAAACTGCGCCATCCGCCGGGGAGCGGGAAAATGCGCCTGCAAAGAAGGGCAGCATTTCCTTTCGGACAAGACCGGCCGCCAGTTTCCCCTCTTTCCCGAGGCGGGATGCCGCAACACCCTCTACAACAGCGAACCGGTGGTGCTCAGCGACAAAAAGAAGGATTATACCCGTCTGGGCCTTCGCCATGTCCGCCTGTGCTTCACCACTGAAAGCGCCCAGGAATGTGCCGCCGTGGCCCGCCGCTACGACCAGGGCCTGGCCATGGAAGGACGCTTCACCCGGGGTCTTTATTACCGGGGCGTGGAATAAATCCATAAAAATTTTCTTTTTGTTCGCCAAATCTTCTGCCTGATGCGTTAAGATAGGAGTACTATGGAAACACTAAAAATACAATGTATCCCTGATAAAATGGGCCGTCTGGCCCCTGTGCCCCAATATGCCACCCCTGGCTCCTGTGCCATGGATCTGCGGGCTTTTCTCCTGGAACCCATGACTTTGAAGCCCATGGAGCGGGCCGCCATCCCCACGGGCATCGCCATTCAGCTGCCACCCCTCCATGCCGGGCTGGTACTGGCCCGCAGCGGCCTTGCCACCCGCCAGGGACTGGCTTTGGCCAATGGAGTGGGGCTCATCGACACCGACTACCGGGGAGAGATTCTGTGCAGCGTCATCAATCTTTCCTCCTCTCCCATCACTGTGCGGGACGGCGACCGGATCGCCCAGCTGATGGTGGTGCCGGTGGTGCAGGCCCAGCCCATGCCCTGTGAAACCCTGGATCCCACAGAGCGGGGGGCCGGCGGTTTCGGCTCCACCGGCCGGAACTAAGGAGGGCCTATGCTGATTCTGGCTTCCGCCTCCCCCCGCCGCCGGCAGCTGCTGCGGGGGCTGGGGCTCGCTTTTGATGTTCGCCCCCAGAACTGTGAGGAAATGAGCAACGCCGCCCTTCCTCAGGATTATGTCACCCAGATCGCTTTGCAAAAGGCCCGCAGCGCTTTAAAGGGGGCCGGGGAAGAGGATGTGGTGCTGGCCGCCGACACCGTGGTCTGTCTGGAAAACACCATTCTGGGCAAACCGGGCACTCTGGCCCAGGCCCGTCAGATGCTGGAAATGCTCTCGGGCCGCACCCACAAGGTGTGCACTGGCCTGGTGCTCATGAGCCGCAGCCGTACCCTGACCCATTGGGAAGAGACGGCGGTGACCTTTTACCCCCTGTCCCGGGACATGATCGATTGGTATCTTTCCACCGGCGAGCCCATGGACAAGGCCGGCGCCTATGGCATCCAGAGCAAAGGCGCTTTACTGGTGCAGCGGGTGGAAGGGGATTTTTACAATGTGGTAGGCCTGCCTCTGGCGCCCCTGGCCCGGCTGTTTTCGGAAATGGGGCTGCCCTGGGCGGGAGAAGGGGGCAGCGGGCCCCTGTCAAACGATCCGGCGTGAGGTGCCGCAGAACATGAAACTTTTTTCTTCCAAACTATTTTGCTGGGCTTTGGCCCTGTTTTTGTGCGCCTCGGTGCTGCTGGGGTTCAACCTGGCCACGGGCAGGCTCTCTTTTCTTACCAACGGTACCGGCGTGCTGGTGACCCCGGTGCAGCAGGCTCTGACCCGGGCCGGGAATTTTGTCAGCGATGTGTTCGGCTATTTTTACCGCTATGACAGCCTGGTGGAGGAAAACCAGGAGCTGGAAAAGCGGGTGCAGGAGCTGGAACAGAAGGAGCGGGAATATTACGCCGCCATCGACGAAAACACCTATCTGCGGGAGCTGGCCGGTCTACGCCGGAAAAACTCCCAGTTTGAATACGAGCTGGCCGAGGTGATCGGTCTTTCCAGCGACGGCGTCTCCACCACCTATACCCTCAGCCGGGGGGAAAAGGATGACATCGAAGTCAATGACGCCGTGGTCACAGGCGACGGCCTGGTGGGGTATGTATCCAGCGTGGGCTATAACTTCTGCGAGGTCAAACCGGTGACCGACATTTCCCTGAAAATGGGTGCTGTGATCTCCCGCACCCGGGAAGTGGTGGTGGCCCAGGGCAGCTATGACCTGGCGGAGGATGGACTTCTGCGCCTGTCCTACCTGAAAAACGACAGCGATGTGCTGGTGGGCGACACGGTGGAGACCTCGGGCTACGGCGGCATTTTCCCCAAGGGACTGCTCATCGGCACCATCACCGAGGTGCTCCCCGAAAGCCACGGCATCTCCACCTATGCCAAAGTGAAACCGGCCGCCCAGCTGGATTCTTTGAAAAAGGCATATATCATCAAGTCCTTTACCATCACGGAGTAAGCTCATGCAAGAAAGAAAAAATTTTCGCTGCCGGATGGCTCTGTATGCATTGCTTCTGCTTGTGTGTTTTCTGCTTCAGTCCTCCCGGGGCACGCGCCTTGTTCTGTGGGAGGCCTCTCCCGATGTGCTTCCCTTCCTTTTTGCAGCGGTGGCCCTGTTTGAGGGCCCCTTTGTGGGAGCGATCTTCGGCTTTGCCGGGGGAATCCTTCTGTCGGTCAATTCCACTGCCCCCGAAGCCCTTTTGTCCATGTATTACAGCCTGGGCTGCTTGGGCGCAGGTTTTTTTGCATCCCGCTATATGCGGAGAGTGTTCCCCACGCTGCTGATGTGCGGCATTTTTCTCTCTCTGTTCAAAACCCTTTTGTCCTTTTTCTTCTTTTATGCCCTGGTCTATGAAGCCCATTCCCCAGGGCTATTGCTCACGGCGGGGAAAAGCCTTCTGCTGTCCCTGCCTTTTTCCCTTGTGGTCTATCTGATCGTCAAACACATTCATTCCCGCTTCACCGCAGAGGAATGACCCTGCCCCCGGAGAGGATCGTTTATGAACCGAAGAAGTCAACTGAAACGAATGGCCCTGCTCAGCGGTTTTCTGGTGGTCGCCCTGGGCCTGATGGTGCTGCGCCTTGTGGATCTGCAGATTGTCAATGGCGCCGCCTATCGGGAAGAAGCCCAGCGGAAGATCCTGCGCACCTATGACCAGCCGGCCTCCCGGGGCGAGATCCTGGATTGCTACGGCCGTCCGCTGGTGTCCAATACCCTGGGCTTTTCCATCTCCTTCGATTACTATTCCTGGGAAAAAGAAGAACAGAATCAGGTGATCCTGGACATCTGCGCCATCACCCAGCAGGCAGGCCTGGAACATTATGACACCCTGCCCATCACAACCGATGCCCCCTTTGCCTACACCTTTGCCTCTTACGAAGAAGACACGGCCAAAAACCTCCGTTCTTTCATCGAGGACAACGAAAAGCTGTGGCGCATTCCGGTGGAAAAGGATGAGCTGAAGGAAACGGCCAATGAAAAGCCGGAGAAAGATGCGGACACCGATGAGCAGGCGGTACACTCGGCGCTCCAGGCCCTCAGCGCCGTGGTGGACCAAACCGCCCCCGACTACATCGTGCGAACCCTGGAAGATCTGTCGGCTCCGGAGCTGATGGAGCTTTTGCGGGAGAAATACGACATCGATCCCTCCCTCTCCGATGGGGAAGCCCGGCTCATTGCCGGTGTCCGGTATGAAATGGACCAGCAGCAATTTTCCTCCTACAACAATCTTTACACCTTTGCCAGTCAGGTGGATGTGGAAACGGTGTCCCTGGTGGAAGAGCGGAGCAGCCAGCTGCCCGGCGTCACCATCACAGTGGACAATATGCGCCAGTATGACACCACCTATGCCTCCCATGTGCTGGGCCGGGTGGGGAAGATCTACCGGGAAGAATACGATGAGCTGAAGGACCAGGGCTACGGCCTCAATGACACCATCGGCAAGGACGGCCTGGAAAAAGCCTATGAATCCTATCTCCGGGGCATCGACGGGGAAAAGGCGGTGGAGACCAACATCGACGGAGATATCACCAATGAGACCGAAACCAAGCAGCCTCAGCCGGGAAGCAATGTGATCCTGACGCTGGATCTGGATCTGCAGGCCGTGGCCGAAGAATCCCTGGCCAGCACCATCCAGTCCATCAAAGAGCGGGGCCAGCGCAACCACACCAGCGGCTGGGATGTGGAAGGGGGCGCCGCAGTGGTCATCGACATCGACACCGGCGGCATTCTGGCCTGTGCCTCTTATCCCACCTACAATCTGGCCACCTTCAACCAGGATTACCAGATGCTCTATGACGACCCGCTGAAACCCATGTTCAACCGGGCCATCATGGGCGCTTATCCTCCCGGCTCCACCTTCAAGCCGGTGACCGCCCTGGCCGCTTTGGAAAGCGGCACCATCACCCCTTCCACCAAGATCCGGGACGAGGGCGTTTACACCTATTATGCCTCCAGCGGTTATACCCCTGCCTGCTGGATCTGGAACGACAAGCGGGGCACTCACGGTCTTCTGGATGTGAGCGGTGCTCTGAAATACTCCTGTAACTACTTCTTCTATGAAGCCTCCCGTCTCATGGGCATCGACACTCTGAACTACTATGCCAAACAGCTGGGTCTGGGACAGAAAACCGGCGTGGAACTGCCCGGCGAAGTGGCAGGCAACCTGGCCGGCCCGGAAAGCCGGGAAGCAAACGGCGAGACCTGGTGGCCCGGCGAAACCCTCCAGGCCGCCATCGGCCAGAGTGAACAGCAGTTCACCCCCATCCAGATGGCAAACTATATGGCCACCATCCTCAATGGCGGCACCCGGTACCGTCCCCACTTCCTCAAGCAGGTGATAAGCTACGATTACACCCAGGTAGTGGAAGAATACCAGCCGGAAGTCCTGGCCGAGATGGATATCTCCGAAAGCACCATTGAGGCCATCAAGGAAGGCATGCGGGGTGTGGTTACCGACGACGGCACCGCCGCCAGCGTTTTCCGGGATTATCCCATTGCCGTAGGCGGCAAAACCGGTTCGGCCCAGACTACTGCCAGCAAGAGTCAGTCGGCCCACGGCGTCTTTATTTCCTTTGCCCCCTATGACGATCCCCAGATCGCCATATTTGTCCTGGTGGAGCACGGCGGCAGCGGCGGCAATGTGGCTCCCATCGTCCGGGATATTTATGACGCCTATTTTGGCAAACAGACCAATCCCGATCCGGCGCCTCAGGAAAACACTCTGATTTACTGATTTTCTAATGGGCCGCCATTGATTTTCCATTGCATGCCGGCATCTGATACAGTATAATAAAATCATTATGGGGAAAATGCTCCGCCGCCTTTGGTGGCGGAGCACAAACGGGAAGGAGATGTTCTTCGGTGGGAACGGTGATCATCACGGCCTCCGGCAAGGGAGGAACGGGTAAGACCTCCTTTTGCTGCGGCACGGCGGTGGCCCTGTGTGCCCTGGGAGAAAAAGTGCTTCTGGTGGATGCAGACAGCGGTTTGCGGAACCTGGATATCGTCCTGGGCATGACCGACCAGCTGCTGTTTTCCTTTTCCGATGTGATCGCCGGACGGGCTTCCCTGAAAGAGGCAGCCGTCAGGCACCCCATCGTCAAAAACCTGCGGGTGCTCACCGCCCCGGCCTCCAGCAAGCTGGAAAGCTGCGTCACCAAAGAAAGGGTGGCCGCTTTTCTCCAGAACTGCCGGGCCCATTTTACTTATACCATTGTGGATTGCCCTGCGGGGCTTCCCGACACCATTTCCTATTTTGCCGCCGGGGGAGACCGGGCGGTGATTGTGTCCACCCCGGATTATACCTCCCTGCGGGGAGCTGAGCAGGCCGCTCAGATCTTCTACCGGGAAAAGATGGACAATGTGCGCATTGTGGTCAACCGGGTACGACCGGGGATGATCGAGCAAGGGGATATGGTGAATATCGACCGGGCCATGGATCTTGCCGGCCTGGGCCTTTTGGGGGTGGTTCCCGAGGATCGGGATATCATCGCCTGCGGCAACGCCGGAAAAGTGCTGATGCTCTATTCCGAAGGCCCGGCTGTCACCGCCTATCAGAATATCGCCCGCCGCCTGAAGGGGGAAAAGGTGCGGCTGATGAAGCTTTGAACAAAGGGCCGGGGTCTCCCGGCTTTCCATACAGATCGGAGAAACGGAGTGAGAATAGATTATGAATATCGCCATCATTGCGCAAAACAGAAAAAAAGAGCTGATGGTTCAGTTCTGCATCGCCTATTGCGGCGTTCTCTCCCAGCATGAGCTGTGTGCCACCGGTACCACCGGCAAGCTGATTATGGAGGCCACAGGGCTGAAGGTCAACTGCCTGCTGCCCGGCATCAGCGGCGGCGATGAGCAGGTGGCCGCACGAGCGGCCTACAACGAGCTGGACATGGTGCTGATCTTCCGGGACCCTCTGGACAAATACAGCGGCGATTCCGATTTCACCAACCTGCAGCGTCTGTGCGACATGAACAACATCCCCTTTGCCACCAATGTGGCCACGGCGGAAGTGCTCATCCAGGGCCTGATCCGGGGCGACCTGGCCTGGCGTGATATCGTCAATCCCAAAAACAACAAATAATAAAAAACGCCGCCTGTATCTCAGGCGGCGTTTTTTATTATTCATCCACTTCACCTGCCACAATAGAGGGCAGGTTTTCCTTTTCCTCCGGCTTGAGCAGGGCGTTCAGTTCTTCCATCAGCTCATCTTCGTTGAGGATGGTGTAATAGCGGCGGTAACTTCCAAACACATCGGTTTCCAGTCGGTTCATTTCGCCCAGATGAATGGTCCGGCCATCCTCCAGAGTGAGCATATAGGTCACGGCTCCCTGGGGAAAGGGTTCCGCCATTTGGAAGGGCAGAAAATGGGGAACAACCCAGGCTTTTTTCAAAATACTTTCCAAAGCATCCTGAGGAAGCTCCTGTTCCACTCCCTGAATGGGATAATAAACATGGAGCGTATCCCACTCTGGCGCCCGGTACAAAATGGTATCCACCTGCTGTCCCTTTAAAAACAACGGGCGGGGCACATAGAGCACAAGGAGCAAAAGCAGCACCACCAAAGCGGCAATCCACCGAACTTTTTTCCGTTTGTCCATCTTCTTCATTCCTTGCACCCCTCTCTGTGATTTCGTGACTTCATTTTACCAGATTTGAAAATTTTCATCAACCATAGGGGTAAAAAAATACCCCGGTTTGCAACCGGGGTATTTTTGACAGTTAGCAGAAATCAGATCTTTTCATAGAGCCGGTACAGAAGCAGAATGCCTTGCTCCACGGTGCAGGGGGCCTTGGGAGCCAGGGTGGTGTCCGATGTGCCATTGATGACGCCATTGGCTACCAGCGCCTTCATGCCTTCTGCGGCCCAATCGGATACCTGGTTTTCATCGGTATAGCCCTGGATCACAGCCGGTTTGGTCAGCAGCTTAACGCCGGTCTCCTTTTCGATATAGGAAATGGCCCGATGGATCATGGTGGCCATCTGCTCTCTCGTCATGGTCTGTTTGGGAGCAAAGGTGCCGTCGCCCATGCCGTTGATGATGCCGGCCTGGTAAGCCTTGCGCACCGCTTCGCTGTCGGTGTCCTGGAATGTATCGGTCGGAGCGGCTTCCATCTCCTTGCCGGTGGCCACGGTGATCATCTGGACGATCAGCTGGGCAAACTGCTCCCGGGTGGTGCTGTCCTGATAGGCGGGGTCATCCACCAAAGCAGGAACCAGACCGGCCTCCTTGGCCGCCGTTACTTCCTTTTCCGCCCAGGAGGAAGGGGTGTTCTCCCCGTTGCTCAGCAGTTCCTTCAGACCGGGATAGGCCATCTTGTACTCTGCAGGGGTTCCGGCCAGGAAGGTCATGGTTCCGGTCTTTTCCATCTCTTCCACCTGCTGCTCATTGATGGTCAGAGCCGCACCCAGTGCATAGTTGATGGTGTAGTCATTGTACTGGTAATTGCCGCCTGCATCCCGGGCCTCCTGGCTGTGGAAGGCATAGTCCACCAGGCCGTTCACCGCCAGATAGGAGTAAGTGCCATTTCCCAGATAGGTGCCGAAATCCTCCATGTTGACAATACCGGCGGCCTGGGCGGTGCTGTGGTTTTCCTTTCCTGTGCCATAGACCTGGATGGGGAAGCTGCCCTCGCTGTCCGATCCGTAATAAATCTGACCGCCGCCGCAGTCATCCCAGCCCATGGGCTGCATATCTTCCGGCACAACAATGCCGTCATAGCAGAAATTATAATAGGTCATGGGGTTTTCATGCTGGATCTCAAACTGGATGTGGGAGCCTTCCTTGAGCACGGGAACTTCTCCATCTCCCCCCAGCCCCAGATCAGAGGCCTTCAGGCTGCCCAGGTAGCCGTCATAGGTGACGGTGACCTTCACATCCTCCGCCTTCACATCCTTGAGGGAGGAATACACATTCACCGACAGCCACTCAGAGGGCACTTCCATCTGTGCCTTTTGGGCCGTGGGCATTTGGAGCCCTGCGGCCTGCACCGGCAGCACACCGGCCAGCAGCACCATGGAAGCCAGCAGTGCCGTCATCCGGCGGCCCAGCATAGACCATGTTTTTTTCATCAAGCATCTTCCTTTCTGTTTCATTGTGCAATTATATTACCATATCCTCCAGTTTCTTTCAACAATGATTCTCTTCCGGCTCTTGACTTTCCCTTGCAAAAAGGATAGAATATCCCCAAGCACCGTGATGAAGGCGACTTAGTATCCGGTCACCGCCGCAGCAGAGAGAAACGCCCTGGCTGAAAGCGTTTTGCGGAAAGGAACTGGGGAAGACAGCGCCGGAACGGCGGGCGGAGACGCCTGCGGCAGCCTCCCGCACCCTTGAGGCAAAAAGGGCGGTTTTCCGCCGAAATTGGGTGGCACCACGAAAGACTGCGCTTTCGTCCCATGTGAGGGACGAAGGCGTTTTTTTATTTCTATTTCTCTCAAAAGAACAGGAGAAGGACTATGAGCAAAATGAAACCCCGCACCCTTTCCGGTTTTATGGAGCTTCTGCCTCACCGGCAGGCCCAGATGAACTGGATGATGGACATCCTGCGCCAAAGCTATGAGCTGTATGGCTTCACCGGCCTGGACACGCCGGTGATCGAGGCCGCCGAAGTGCTGCTGGCCAAGGGCGGCGGCGACACCGAAAAGCAGATCTACCGCTTCCAGAAGGGGGACAGCGATCTGGCTCTCCGCTTTGATCTCACCGTACCCCTGGCCAAATATGTGGCCCTTCACTATAATGACCTGGCATTTCCCTTCCGCCGGTATCAGATCGGCAAGGTCTACCGGGGCGAGCGGCCCCAGCGTGGACGCTTCCGGGAGTTTTACCAGGCAGACATCGACATCATCGGCGACGGCAAGCTGGACATCCTGTGCGAAGCCGAGATCCCCTCGGTGATCTACCGCACCTTCACCGCCCTGGGCCTTGAAGATTTCCAGATCCGGCTGAACAACCGGAAGGTGCTCAGCGGTCTGTTTGACCTGCTGGGGCTGGGGGACAAGGCCACCGATGTGATGCGCACCATTGACAAGCTGGAGAAGATCGGAAAAGAAAAGGTGCTGGAAGTGCTCACCGGCGAGTTTGCTGTGGCAGAAGATGCTGCCTCCAAGCTGCTGGAAGTGCTGGAAAGCGCCGATCCCATGGAAGCGCTGGAAACACTGAAAGGCCAGAACGAGCTGCTGGACACCGGCATTCAGGAGCTTTCCCAGGTGGTGCGCCACATGGGAGATTTCGGCGTACCGGAGACCCACTTCAAGGTGGACCTGACCATCGCCCGGGGCCTGGACTATTACACCGGCACCGTCTATGAGACCCAGATGACCCGGCATCCGGAAATCGGCTCCATCTGCTCCGGCGGCCGCTATGACAACCTGGCGGAGTTCTACACCGATAAACAGCTGCCCGGCGTTGGCATTTCCATTGGCCTGACCCGGCTGTTTTATGTGCTGGAAGAGCAGGGACTTTTGAACGACGAGCTGCTCACCGCCCCAGCGGATGTGCTGATTCTGCCCATGACCGAAGACATCAGCCCGGCCATCTCCCTGGCCACTCAGCTGCGGCAGGCGAGCATCCGCACCCAGCTTTACACCGAACAGAAGAAATTCAAAGCCAAGATGAGCTATGCAGACAAGCTGAAGGTGCCCTTTGTCCTCTTCCTGGGCGAGGATGAGGTCAACGCCGCCGCCGTTTCCATCAAGAACATGCGGACAGGGGAGCAGGAGACCATTCCCCAGGAGCAGGCCTCGGGCTGGCTGCTTTCCAAGATCGCCCTTCTCAGCCAGGGCAAGCCCATCCGTCCGGAAGAATAAACGATTATCACCATAAGGAGATGTTTTTATGTCGATTTTTCTCAACCCTCAACGGCATTACTGCGGCTCCCTGCGGGAAGAGCACATCGGGCAGCGGGTCACCGTCTGCGGCTGGTGCGCCCGTATGCGGGACCTGGGCGGCCTGATCTTCATCGACCTGCGGGATCGGGAAGGCATTGTCCAGTGCGTCTTTGACGAGGCCGACAACAAAGAGCTGTTTGATCTGGCTTTCACCGTTCGCTCGGAATACACTCTGAAGATCGAAGGCGTGGTGCGCCAGCGCTCTTCCATCAATGACAAGATCCCCACCGGCCGCATTGAGATCCTGGCCGACAGCCTGGAAATCTACGAAAAAGCCGACACTCCGCCCTTTGAGATCAGCGACGAGGCCTCGGTCAACGACGCCCTGCGGCTGAAATACCGTTATCTGGACCTGCGCCGTCCCTCTTTGCAGAAGTCCCTGGCTCTGCGCCACAAGATCGCCCATGTGGCCCGGCAGTATTTTGACGAGCAAGGATTCCTGGAAATCGAAACCCCCATGCTCACCAAATCCACCCCCGAAGGGGCCCGGGACTATCTGGTGCCTTCCCGGGTGCATCCCGGCGAGTTTTACGCTCTGCCCCAGTCCCCCCAGCAGTACAAGCAGCTGCTGATGCTCTCCGGCTTTGACCGGTATATCCAGATCGTCCGCTGCTTCCGTGACGAGGACCTGCGGGCCGACCGTCAGCCGGAATTTACCCAGATTGACCTGGAGATGTCCTTTGTAGATCAGGAAGATGTGATGGCCGTCAACGAAGGCTTCCTCCAGCGGGTATTCAAAGAAGTGCTGGATGTGGACATCACTCTGCCCATCCAGCGCCTGCCCTACCAGGAGGCCATGGAGCGCTTTGGCTCCGACAAACCCGACCTGCGCTTCGGCTACGAGATCTTTGATCTGTCGGAAACGGTGAAGGGCTGCGGCTTCGGCGTCTTTGACGGCGCATTGGAGCAGGGCGGCACTGTGCGGGGCATCAAGATCGAAGGCGGCGCCAAATTCAGCCGCAAGGAGATCGACAGCCTGACTGAGTTCGTCAAGACCTATCGGGTAAAGGGCCTGGCCTGGGCCAAGGTCAACGAAAACGGTGAGCTGAGTTCTTCCTTTGCCAAGTTCCTGAAACCCGAGACCATGGACGCTCTGCTGGAGAAGGCTGGGGCAGGGAAGGGAGACCTGGTGCTCATCGTAGCCGACGCAGACCGGGAGACCGCCCTCAATGCACTGGGTATGCTCCGGTGCGAAGTGGCCCGGCGGATGGATGTCATCCCCGAAGGGGTCTACAAACTGCTGTGGGTCACCGATTTCCCCCTCTTCGAGTACGGCGAGGACGACGAAGGGAAGAAGCGGCTTTATGCCAAGCACCATCCCTTCACCGCTCCCAAGGACGAAGATCTGCCCTTGTTTGAACAAAACCCCATCGCCATGCGGGCCAAGGCCTATGACATCGTGCTCAACGGCACCGAGCTGGGCGGCGGTTCCATCCGTATCCACCGCAGCGATGTGCAGCAGCGGATGTTCAAAGCCCTGGGCTTTGAAGAAGCCGACATTCAGGAGCGTTTTGGCCATATGATCGAAGCCTTCCGCTATGGCGCACCTCCTCACGGCGGCCTGGCCTATGGCCTGGACCGGCTGGTGATGCTCATGGCCGGACGGGACAGCATCCGGGATGTGATCGCTTTCCCCAAGGTGCAGAACGCCAGCGACCTGATGATGCATTGTCCTTCTCCTGTGGACGAGAAGCAGCTGAAGGAACTGAGCATCGCTCTGGATATCCCCGAAAAGAAAGAATAATTTCAAAAGGGTCGGGCGGCGAGCCGCCACTCCCTTATCCCCCAAAAGGGCCGGTATTTGCCGGCCCTTTTTTCTATCCAAATTCCGCAGCTCCGATTTGTAAATATTGCCTATTTCTTTTCTTTGGCAGCGTGATAAAATATATATATAACCAATTTATGCTGCCTATGAAGAGAAAGGGGGATCACTATGACCTTCGTCAGAAAACATAAATGGACTCTCATCGTACTCTGTGCTCTGGTGGTATTGTGGACGGTACTGGAAGTAACGCAAGGACTGCTTACTCAGTATACCAGTTCCCTGCGGGAACAGCTTCCCGCCCTGCGCAATCAGGCCCAGGTGGAAGCCATTGAGGCAAAAATCGAATTTTTGCAGCCGATCATCCGGTTTGTAGGTAATTCCTGGGGCTACCTGATCTATTTCTTTATGGCACTGCCCCTGTTGACTCTGCTTTTCAAGCTGGAACCCTGGCTCACCCTGGCCTATTATTTGCTGGCCCATCTGTGCACCTACATCTTCTCCTGCTTGATCATGGGCGGCGGGTTGGAGATGGTTACAGCTCCCCTGAAGCAAAGCGGATATATGATGCTGCGGGGCTACCTGATCTGGGCGGTTTTCGCTGTGGTTTTTTACCTGCGGAAGCGCCAACAACAAAAAGTGGCACAGGCATAACAAACACAACAAAAAAGCAGCCGGGGTATCCCGGCTGTTTTTTATCCAAAAATCCCTATATCGAAAAGGGACTGCCTGCCCTGCCCCTCATCAATTTGCAAGAAGCCGCGACCTGTGCGTGGCTTTTTGCACCTATCAAGGGGCCAGTGTGGCCGAATGGCTGCACGCAGACCCTTGCAAAAACTCGAAAAAGTGGCCCAAGGCCACTTTTTCGATCAGCTCCAGCCGGGAAATTTTCCCGGCTGCTTTTTTGTTTATGTAGATCTTACAGGCTCTTGTTGTAGGCCACGCCGTCGATCATGGTCATCATGCACTTGCTCAGGCTGCTGAAGGGATGGCCGCTGAACACAGCCAGGTCAGCATCCTTACCCACTTCGATGCTGCCCACTTTGTCCGCTACACCCAGCAGACGGGCGGGATTGATGGTAACGCCTTCAAAGGCGGCCTGCTCATCCAGACCATTGACCATCAGGATGCCCACGGTGGCGGGGAGGAACTGGGTCTGGGAGCCGGAGTCGGCGGTGAGGCATACCGTGATGCCCGCTTCATGGAGCGCTGCGGGGGTGTGCAGGCTCAGGCCATGGATTTCCTGCTTGCCCGGTCCCCACAGATGAGGGCCTACCACGCAGGTCACATTGTTCTTCTGGAGCACATCGGTGATCTTATAGCCCTCGGTGGCATGCTCAATGGAGAAGTCCAGATCAAACTCCTTGCAGATGCGGATGGCGGTGCAGATATCGTCGGCCCGATGGGCATGGATACGGCACTTCATTTCCCGGCGCATGACGGGCACCAGGGCATCCAGCTTGAAGTCGGGCTTGGGAGCCTTGGAGGGATCTTTCTCCGCCTTGAGCAGAGCATCGGAATAATTCTTGGCATCATAGAAGGTCTGGCGCAGCAGAGCGGCTGTACCCATACGGGTCATGGGCATCTGGTTCTTTGTGCCATAGACACGCTTGGGATTCTCGCCCAGAGCGAACTTCATTTGCTCGGTGCCGGGGATGATCATTTCCTCGGCGGTATGGCCCCGCAGCTTATAGACAATGCCGGTGCCGCCGCACACATTGGCCGAACCAGGCAGGGTGCAGACGGTGGTAAAGCCGGCGTTGCGCACCTTTTCAATGGCATAATCGCAGGGATTGATGGCGTCAGAGGCCCGCACCTGGGGAGTGATGGGATCGCTCATCTCGTTGCCGTCCTTGCACAGAGCCGGCATGGTGTCGGGTTCATTGAAGTTGGAGATATGGGTATGGGCGTCGATGAAACCGGGGGTCACCCAGCCGCCCTTCACATCGATGACTTCCGCATCGGCGGGAATGGCCACATTGGCTCCCACGGCGGTGATTTTTCCCTTTTCCACCAGCACGGTACCGTTTTCATAGGTCTCGCCGGTGACTGTCACAATTTTTCCGTTGGTAATCGCAATCATTTCGCCAAGTCTCCTTCTCATTGTTTTTTATGGTCAAGGCCAAGGGCCATGATCCCGAAATATCAAAGCAAAGGGGCCACCAGCCGCAGAAGCCCTGCTTTCACCTTATCCGGCAGGGGACGGCTCTGGTATTCCTCTCTGGTGAGGCGGCGGCTTTTTTCCTGATCCTGCAAAAAAACCTTCCGGCACTCCAAAGCAAAATCCCGGTCATAGACCAGGGCGTTGAGTTCATAATCCAGGTCAAAGGAACGGATATCCAGGTTGGTGGATCCTATGGACGCCACCATATCGTCCATGACAAAGGTTTTGGCATGGAGAAAACCGGGATAACGGTACACAGGAATGCCCCAGCGGAGCAATTCACCGGCATGCCACATGGTCACATGATAGGCATAGGCCTTGTCCGCCACTCCGGGGATCATCAGACGCACATCCACCCCCGCCCGGCTGGCGCAGCGCAGCGCCGTCAGAAGGGCGTCGTCGGGGATAAAATAGGGGGTCTGGATATAGAGATAGCGGCGGGCCCTTGTGATCATGCCCAGATAGCTTTCCTTGGTATAGGGATAGAGGCTGTCCGGGCCGGAAGAGACGATCTGCACGCCCACTTGCCCGGTGTTTTCCTCTTTCATGCACTGTTCCAGGCTCTGGGAAGAGTCGATTTTATCCACATAAGGCCGGGCGGCCTGAGAATCCAGAAAGACCCAGTCCCGGATGAACTGGCGCTGTACCTGCTGGACACAAGGCCCTGTCAGCCGCACCGAAGTATCCCGCCAAGGGGTGATCCGTCTGTCTTTCCCCAGGTAGTCGTCGCCGATGTTGATGCCGCCGGTATAGGCCACTTTGCCATCAATGATAACCATTTTCCGGTGCATCCGGTAATTGACCTGCAAAACGGTGCGCAAAGGGGAGGGGAGGTACCCATACACCATGCCGCCAGCCCCCAGCAAGGGATCAAAGTCCGCCTTATGGGTTTTGAAACAGCCCAGTGTGTCGTAAATAACCCGCACCTTCACGCCCTGCCGGGCTTTTTTCACCAACAGATCCAGCAGTTTTCTGCCGCATTCATCCCGGGTTTTGAAGATAAAATACAGCACATGGATGGTCTCCTGGGCTTCCTCAATGTCCCGGAACAGGCTTTCATACTTTTTTTCTGCATCCACCAGCAGGCGTGCGCTGTTGCCCTGGGTGTAGACGGCCCCTGCTCCCTGCAAGTTAAGCAGCATCAGATCCCGGCAGCCTTCCCGTCCCTGACTGCTGAGATTGAACTGACCGGAAAGCAAAGCCCGGGCATTTTCCCCAGGGCTTGGTCCGTATTCGGCCAGGCGGGGATTGGGCCGGAACCGGCGGCGGAAGAGCCGTAATTTTCGGGTACTGCCCAGAAAGAAATAAAGCAGGAAGCCCAACCAGGGCACAAAGGCAAAGACCAAAAGCCAGGCCAATGTGCTGCCCACCTGTTTTTTGCGAAAAAACAGGATGGAAATTGCAGCCATCACATTGAAAAAATAGAGCAGAAACAACAGGGGGCTCACATCTTTCCTCCTTCTCATGATCTTCGCCACGGTATTATTATAGCATAGTTTTCCTGCGGCATACTTACCGAAATACAAGGAAAAAAATCGTACAATTCTCACAGCCAATATGCGCAAAAGGGCGCCCGCCTAAGCGGACGCCCTTTTGCTTCTTTATTGTTGTGGGGGGAATAAAGAGAGGTATGTTGCTGATATCATAATAACACACCCATCAAAAAAGATGTGGACGGTTTGTAAAGAAAATTTGAAAAATATATTATTTTTCCCCTTGATAAAAGGCCAGATTCTGCTGCAATCTCTGATTTTCCGGCTCTTTTTCCAAAGCCCGGGCACCATAGAAACAGGCCTTCTCCTTTTGGCCCAGATGCCAGAAGGCCAGGGCGGACAGATCCCAGGGGACGCTGCCCCAGGCGAAATCCTCATTGATATAGGTTTTGTCCCGCTGAGAAAGGGCCAGGGCGCTTTGGCTCATGAGCAGCACCCCGGGCCAATTCTCTTCCTGGGAAAAATACCAGGCACACTCCACATAACCCTCCCGCAACGAAGGCGCTTCCGCCACCGCCCGGTAAAACCAGCGCAAAGCCTCTTGCCGCCGCCCGGTCTCCAGACAGCACCGGGCCAGATAACGCATGGAAGCCGCCCGTTCCGCTTCCCAGGTGGAGCGGGGAAGTGCCAGATGGCGCAGAAGCTCCTCTTCGGCCTTGTTCCAATCCCCCTGGTACATATACTCCCGTCCCAGGTAGTGAGCACAGCGGGGATCTTCCGGCTCTTCCCGGGCGGCCAGCTCCAAAAGGGGCAAATACTGTCCCCGGGATTTTTGGG
Organism: Intestinimonas butyriciproducens; assembly: GCF_016901775.1. Taxonomy (GTDB): domain Bacteria; phylum Bacillota; class Clostridia; order Oscillospirales; family Butyricicoccaceae; genus Pseudobutyricicoccus. The sequence goes on along the minus strand of NZ_JACJKW010000001.1, from coordinate 181,310 downwards.
GATCGGGCCAGTGGTGCAGACACACCCCCACAGCATCCCCCAGGGCAACTTCTTTTTCCCCCTGCCATTGCAGCACTTCGTGCACCGGATAATGCCAGACGAAACCATGGCGGCGGTGGATCTTGTTCTGCCAGAACACCATGCCCTCTCTTCCATCTTCTCCATGACTCCACACAAAGCGGCACCGGTATTGAGGGCAAGGCTGCATCAAAGCCGCTTGTTCCAGCTTTTTCCGCCAGTCTTTTTCGAATACTTCATCCAGATCGGTGCAGACGCACAGATCGGCATCTTCCGGCACCAGCTCCAAAGACAGATTCCGGGCTTTGTCAAACCGCCAGGGGACGACCTCCCGGCAGGCTACCCAAGCCCCCCGGGAAGCCAGGGCGGCCGGAGTGCCGTCCTGGCTTCCCGTGTCCAGCACATACACCCCGTCGGCCTCTGACATGGAATCCATCCACCGGTCTGCAAAAGCTTTTTCGTCTTTGCAGATGGCATACACATAGATTTTCATCTTTCAGCCATCCAAACGAAGCACTGTGAGAGACAGATTCTGATACAGACCGTCTTCCAGGCAGATCACCTGCAAGACAGCCCCCTGGGTAGCCAGAATCGCCCCCAGAGATGCGGTCTCTTTTCCCCGCCAGAGTCCTCCGGGCACAGTCTGACCGTCCAGCAGCAGCTGGATGCCGGCTTCCTCACCGGAATAGTCCTGCACCCGGCCCTGAAGCAGTACCAGATAGGCTCCCTTTTCCAGCCGGATGCCCTCTTCCTCCATGCAGATGCTATCCCCCTGCTGGGCGGCCAGAGCCAACTTCAGCGCCGTATTCTTCTCCCCTTGCTGACCGCCCACCACCGGGTCTACGCCGGTGAGATAATCATGGGCCGGCCCATCCCAGGAGCAAAAACAGGAACATGGTTCACAGGAGCCGGAAGGGCAGGGGAAAAAGGGCCGCTGGTTTTCCTTGTCTTTTTCCCGCTCTGGCCCGGAAGGGCACTGACAGCTGAGACTCAGCCCTTCCGGCACCCACTGGCCGCTTTCCCTGGCCCACTGGAGAAGGGGGCTTTCGGCAAGGGGCTGTTTCACCTCCGGCCGGTTTCCTTTCTTTTCCTCATAACTGCCGTCGGGCCACACCCGCACCACACGGCGTACCCGGTGAAGGAGCGGAGCTTCCTCCGTCTCCTCTCCGGAGACCCGGCCGGTCTTTTGCTTCCAATCGATCTCCTTCAACAGGGATCCCTCCTTGTTTCTCGTGAAACTTTTTCATGGATCCGGGGCAGTCCTGTCCCAGGCCCCAAAACCATTACACTGACAGCATATGCCGAAGCTGGATTCTCTGTGCCTCCCAAAGGTTTTTTACCATATATCGGAACAAATGTTTGCCCTATCCTGTGTTTTATGGTATACTATATATAATTCTATGCCATAAGCCGTCCCTTGAGGTGATCCCATGAAAAAACTCAGTCCCATGCGACAGAAGATTCTGGACTATATCTCCCGCTATACCGATGAAAATGGCTATCCTCCCGCCGTGCGGGAGATCTGCCAGGCGGTGGGGCTCCGCTCCCCGTCCACCGTCCACTCCCATCTGAAAATCTTGCAGGAAGGGGGATTTTTGGACAAGGGCGAGGGCCGCACCCGGTCCATTACCCTGAAAAACCACCCTACCGGTGTAAAAAAGATCCCGGTGCTGGGGGTGGTCACCGCCGGCCAGCCCATCCTGATGCAGGAGGACATTCTGGGCTATATCCCCTTTGAATACCACAGCGGGGAATATTTTGCCCTGCGGGTCCGGGGTGACAGCATGATCGGAGCCGGCATTCTGGATGGGGACGATGTGATCGTCCGCCGCCAGGACACCGCCGATCAAAAGGCCATCGTGGTGGCCATGCTGGAGGATGAAGCCACCGTCAAACGGCTGGACAAATCCAATGGCCATGTGCGCCTGCTGCCGGAAAACCCTGCCTATGACCCCATTGATGGGGACAACGCTCAGATTCTGGGGCTGGTGGTGGCAGTCTACCGCCAGTACCACAGCTAGGTGTTCCCATGAGCCATCTCACAGACGATATCCGCACCTTGCGGGGTGTGGGAGAAAAGAAGGCCCAGCTTTTTCACAAGCTGGGCCTTTTCACCCTGGGGGACTGCCTGGAGCACTTTCCCAGAGAATATGAGGACCGCAGCCGCTTTTATCCCATTGCCCAGGCCCCTGTGGGGGAAAATTGCTGCATTCTGGCCACCGTGGCCCAGCCCCCTTCCACCCGGCTGATCCGCAAAGGGCTGAGCATCACCAAGCTGCGGGCCTTTGATGAAAGCGGCCAGATCGATCTGGTGTATTTCAACCAGCCCTATCTCAGCTCTCAGCTGCGCCAGGGGGAGGAATACGCCTTTTTCGGCAAAATCGAAGGGACGCTGCTGAAAAAACAGCTGACCAACCCCCAATTTGAACCGGCAGGACGGGGGATGATCACCGGGCGATTGCTGCCGGTTTACCGTCTCACCGGCGGCCTTTCCCGCACGCTGATGCTCCAGGCCACCTCCCAGGCCGTCCAGTATACCGACGAGCTCACCGAAAGCCTGGACGAGGACATCCGCCAGCAATACGATCTGTGCCACATCCGCTATGCCTATGAAAACATCCACTATCCCATCCACCAGGAGGCGCTGGAAAAGGCCCGGAAACGGGTGATTTTTGAGGAATTTTTTCAGTTTGCCTGCGGTTTGCAGCTGATGGGGCAGCAGAATATCACCGCCCGGGGAATCAGGCTGACCTGGTATCCACCGGAGGATTTCTATCAGGTTCTTCCTTTTTCCCCCACCGGCGCCCAACGGCGGGCGGTACACGAGGCCTTTGCCGACATGACGGGAGGCAAACGGATGAGCCGCCTGGTGCAGGGGGATGTGGGCAGCGGCAAAACCATGGTGGCCGCCGCCTGTCTGTGGCTGGCTGCCAAAAACGGAATGCAGGGGGCGCTGATGGCTCCCACCGAGCTTCTGGCCCGGCAGCATTACGAATCCCTTCAGCCTCTGATGGAGCAATGCGGCATTTCCTGCGCCCTGCTCACCGGCTCCACCCCCAAAAAGCAGCGGGAAACCATGCTGGAAAAACTGAGCCAAGGGGAGATCTCGGTTCTCATCGGCACCCACGCTCTCATTGAAAACAATGTGGTCTTTTGCCGTCCGGCCCTGACCATCACCGATGAGCAGCACCGCTTCGGCGTGCAGCAGCGGCAGCTTTTGTGGGACAAAGGAGCGGACACCCATTCTCTTGTGATGAGCGCCACGCCCATTCCCCGCACCCTGGCCCTGATGCTCTATGGGGACTTACAGGTATCGGTGCTGGACGAATTGCCCCCGGGACGCAAGCAGGTGGAGACCTACGCCGTGCCCCCCAGCTATCGCCCCCGGCTGGATGCCTTTATTCAAAAACAGGTGCAGGAAGGGGGACAGGTGTACATCGTCTGTCCTCTCATCGAAACCGAAGAAGGGGAGGACGAGCGGCAATCGGCGGTGGCCTATGCCAAGGCACTGGAGCAGCGGATCCCCCAGGTATCCATCGGCCTGATGCACGGCAAACTGAAAAGCCGGGAAAAGGAGCAGGTGATGGAGGATTTCGTCCAGGGAAAGATCCAGGTGCTGGTGAGCACCACCGTGATCGAGGTGGGCGTCAATGTGCCCCGGGCGTCCCTGATGATCGTGGAGGATGCCGACCGGTTCGGTCTTTCCCAGCTCCACCAGCTGCGGGGCCGGGTGGGCCGTGGAGACCGCCAGTCCTATTGTGTGCTGGTGTCCGCCAGCAAAAGCGCCAAAACGCAGGAGCGGCTGCGGGTGATGACAAAGTGCCACGATGGCTTCCGCATTGCCGAAGCCGATCTGAAGCTGCGGGGGCCGGGAGACTTTTTCGGCGACCGGCAGCACGGTCTGCCGGAGTTCAGAATCGCCGATCTGTCCCAGGATGTATCCCTTTTGCAGGCTGCTCAGAAAGCGGCCCAACAGATGCTGCGGCAGGATCCGGATCTTTCTTCCCATCCTCTTCTGCTGGAAAAGGTGAAGCAGCTTTTTCACCGGGCCCGGCAATAAAAACCCATTCTTTCCCCATCAAAAAAGTGGCCTTTGGCCACTTTTTTGTATGATCACCCTTTTCCGGCATATACTACCGGCAAGAAAACAAGCCGGTGCGCCGGCAGAAAGGGTTTTTTCATGGATATTACCAATCAGGAATATAAAAAGCTCTATCAAAAAGCTTCCCCGCCCTCGCCCTTGCTGAAAGATGCCTCTCTGGCCTTTGTCACAGGGGGCACCATCTGCACTCTGGCCCAGGCCATTCGCAACTTTCTGCTGAGCCAGGGCCTGGATGAAAAGACAGCCGGAGCATCCCTTTCCATCATCCTGGTCTTTCTGGGGGTGCTGCTCACCGATCTGGCTATCTATCCCAAAATCGCCAAGTTCGCCGGAGCGGGCACCATTGTCCCTATCACCGGCTTTGCCAATTCCATCGCCGCCCCGGCCCTGGAATACAAAACCGAAGGACTGGTGCTGGGTACCTGCGTCAAGATGTTCACCATTGCCGGGCCGGTGCTGGCCTGCGGCCTGACGGCTTCGGTGATCTACGGCCTGCTCTATTATATTTTTGCATAAAGGGGGAGGGAATATGAAAAAAACAGGGAACACCTATTGTTTTCAGGATCCGCCCCGGGTGCTCTCCTACGCCTCGGTGGTAGGCAAGAAGGAGGGAGAAGGCCCTCTGTCCCGGGATTTTGACTATATCAGCGACGACAACACCTTTGGAGAACAAACCTGGGAAAAAGCCGAAAGCCGGATGATGTCCATGGCCCTGGAGCGGGCTCTTTCCAAAGCCCATCTGCCCCTTTCCCAGCTGGGGTGCATCCTGGGCGGCGATCTGCTCAACCAGTGCATCGGCACCACCTTTGCCCTGCGGCCTACCAATGTGCCTTTCCTGGGGCTGTACGGGGCCTGCTCCACCATGGCGGAAGGGCTGCTGGTGGCCTCCTGCCTGGTGGAAAGCGGATTTGAGCAGACGGCCTGCGCCATCACTTCTTCCCACTTCTGTTCCGCCGAACGGCAATACCGCTATCCGCTGGAATACGGCGGCCAGCGGCCCCAGACGGCCCAGTGGACGGCCACTGCTTCCGGGGCGGTGGTGCTGCAAAAGGGAGGCATGGGAGTGCGCATCACCCATGCCACCCCCGGCCGGATCGCAGACCCTGGCGTCACCAGCCAGGCCAACATGGGCGCCGCCATGGCCCTGTCGGCCTACGAGACCATCCGCCGCTTCTTCCAGGACACCCATACCGGACCTTCTCACTACGATCTCATCGTCACAGGGGATCTGGGAAAGGTGGGGCATCAGATCGTCATCGATCTGTTTCAGCGGGACGGCATCGATATGCGCCCCACCTATGACGACTGCGGTCTTTTGCTCTATGACGGCAGCCAGGATGTCCACGCCGGCGGCTCGGGCTGCGGCTGTTCGGCAGCAGTGCTTTGTTCCTATATCCTCAAAGCCATGGAGCAGGGGATTTTCCGCAAGGTGCTGTTCTGCGGCACCGGCGCCCTTCTCAGTCCCACTTCCTGCAACCAGGGGCAGAGCATCCCTGGGATCTGTCATCTTGTTTGTTTGGAGGCCGATGAAAAATGGAATATGTAAGAGCCTTTCTCACCGCCGGGGTGATCTGCGCCATCAGTCAGGTGCTCATCGACCGGACCAAGCTGACTCCCGGCCGGATTCTGGTGACTTTTGTGGTGCTGGGGGTCATTCTTACCGGCATCGGTCTCTATGAGCCGGTGGTGAAGTTCGGCGGGGCCGGAGCCACTGTGCCCCTTCTGGGTTTTGGCTACACCATGGCCGAAGGGGTAAAGGAAGCCATCGCCCAACGGGGCTTTCTGGGGGCCTTTACCGGAGGGCTCACCGCCACCGCCGGCGGCATTGCCGCTGCCGTGGTGTTCTCTCTGATCGGCGCGCTGATCTTCAAAAGCCGGGACCGGTCATAAAAGGGGAGGGGAAACCCTCCCTTTTTTCTTTCGGCAAAACCCCCTTTCTTTTTCAGGCCAAAAGGAAAAAGGGGCAACATCGGTCATCCAGGCCTCCTGTCCTCGGTTTTCCCCATTCTTGACGGGAAAGGGCAGGGCGTGCTATACTAATTGCTGGTTTCTGCTTTCTGCCGCTGTGGCGAAACAGGCAGACGCAAGGGACTTAAAATCCCTCGGTCTTTTGACCGTACCGGTTCGATCCCGGTCAGCGGCACCAAAAAGAGCCTTGGCATTGCTGCCCCGGCTCTTTTTTTGCGGTTTTCTCCCATATCTTTGCTGCCAAAAGGAAAGAAAGGTGTTTTCTGTGCGCCCCAGAATCGACTGTCACACTCACATCATTTCCCCGGCCATCCGGGACGAATACTTCCATCGTACCCAGGGATTTGCCCTGGTGATGCAGCTGCCTTCCAGTCTGATGGAAAATCCCCAGTGTATCCAGACGGTGCTTTCCGATCCCCGGCTTTTTTTGTGTCCCTGTGTGGATCTCCATCGCCCCATCCCCCCTCAGCTCCGTGAGCTGGTACCCCATCTGGATGAGTGGAAGGTAGTGGGTCTCAAAGTCTACCTGACCTACCAGAAGGGAAGAGCCTGCGACGAAAAAATGACCCCCATCTATGAATTTGCCCGGCAGCACCGGCTGGCGGTCACCTTCCACACCGGCCTTTGCTCTCTGATCCTGCCATCGGAGAATGACATGGAAGGCTCCCAGGCCAAATACATCGCCCTGGCGGCTCAGCGTTTCCCGGAGGTAAACTTCATCATTGCCCACATGGATGATCCCCGCTTTATGGAGTGCGCCGCCCTTCTGCACCGGCACAAAAACCTGTTCACCGATGTGTCCGGCGCCTATGAAACCGGCACCAAAGAGGGAAACGATGTGCAGGGAGCCATCTATACCTTCCGCCAGGCCCTTTTGTCCCAGCCGGAGCTTTGGAAACAGTTCCTCTATGGTACCGACTTCTGCCCGCCCCTCCATCTTGGTCAGCTGGAGGAATACGACGAGACCATCGAGAAGATTTTCCCGCCGGAGACTTTTGACGCCATCTATTATCAGAATTGCCTGCGTGCCTTTCCCCGGCTGAGCCGCTGGCTTTCCCTTTAAAAATCAAAAGAGAGGACGCTTTTTCATGAACACTTCATCCCAGTTCAAAACATTTCTCAAAAGCTTTACCCCCTATCAGATCGGCTATCTTGTGGTAGTGCTGCTTCTGACCATCGGCTTTACTGTGTTTTTGCCCCACATGATGCTGGAGGATATGTCCAACTCCTTTGTGGTGGTCTGCTCGGTGATTGCTGTTCTGGCCAATCCTGTGTGCGAGCTTCTGATCTCCAAACAGAGCAAGCTGAATTTTATGGTGGATCTGTTTTTCATTGAGATCCCCGAATTGGTGCTGTGCATAGCCCTGGGCTGGTACACCATCGCCATCATCACCGTAGCTTTCTGGATCCCCATCGACATCATCAGCTTCCTGCGCTGGAAGCGCCATCCCGATGAAGTCCAGCAGGAGCTGACTGTGGTCAAACGCCTGAGCTGGAAACAGGATATTCTGGTGATCGCCGGTATTCTGCTCTTTGGCCTGGTGGTGGGGCAGCTGATCCAGATGATCCCCGGCGCCGAAGACTCCTTCCTGGACGCTCTGGCCAGTGCCTGCGGCATCGCCAACGGCATTCTGCTCCTGCTCCGCTACACCGAGCAGTGGTATGCCTGGTTTGTCACCCTGCTGCTTTACACCGCCCTGTACATCATCTCAGGCAGCTACATCATGCTGATCACCGTGGCGGCCATGCTGGTCAACACCTGCTATGGCTTCGGCAAATGGCTGCTGTATACCCGCTCCCGCCGGAAAAAGCAGGAAGAGGCCTTTTCTCCTGCCTCTCATTGACCGAACAGAAAACAAAAGAAAACACTTCCCATCGCCCTATCAAGTTTTTTACAAACGGACCCCCGGTTCTCGCCTTGACGAAACCGGGGGTTGGGTTTATATTGTTAATCAAAGGGATTTTAATTTTTTGTAAATGGTATAAGGAGGAAGGTATTGTGAAAAAAGCCCTTTCCCGGCTGACAGCCGGGCTCATGGCAGGGGTGCTTTGCATTTCCCTGTGTCCCTCTCCGGCCAAGGCCGCCTCATCTGTGTCGGTCAAAGCCAAGTATCTCTATTCCGGCGCGGCCCATGCCAAATATACCAACCTGGCTTACTATGCTGAGCCGGTGGTGGCCGACATCAACAAGGACGGCCGGGACGAAGTGGTCAGCGTGTCCTTCGCCATCACCGTCACCGACGCCCAGAGTGGCAAAACTCTGTGGCAGGTAGACTCCGGCAAAGACCGCTCCACCCCCTATAACAGCGAACCCTCCGCCCATTATTCCGGCGCCTGGTGCTCTCCCGTGGTGAAGGACATCGACGGCGACGGCTATGTGGAAATCATCTCCACCCACAAAAATCTCATCTCTGTGCTGGATCACAACGGCTATTTCAAGAAAGGCTGGCCCAAGTATCTGGAAGTGGACAGCTTTATCCGTTCTCTGGCCGTGGACGACTTTGACGGCGACGGCACCTGCGAGATCGTAGTAGGCGCCGGCGTCAACTCCGAGGCCTCTGTGTGGGTCTATGACTGCTACGGCGTTTTGTTCCCCCACTGGCCCCAGCTTTCTCCCGACCAGCAGGATCAGGCAGAAAGCTACGGCATCTTTGCCAACGGCATTTCCACCGGTGACATCGACGGCGATGGCCTGCCGGAGATCATTGCTCCCACCGACAACCGGTGCATCCAGGCTTTTGAACTGGACGGCTCCCTTATTATGGCCGACGCCGAAACCTTCGGCGACAGCCCCTGGGGCTCTGTGCGCACCTATATCGACTACGACCATGAAAAAACCGTGGCCCAGCGGGGCTGGGATACCGACCAGGGCAAAGTGGATATGAAAGAGCGTCTGTGCATGGAATTCGGCCATGCCGGCTCGGTGATCGACGACCTGGACGGCGACGGTAAGAACGAAGTGGTGGTCACCGGTATCGTCATGGATACCAACTCCATCTCCAACGCCTTCTGGCTGGACAGCCTGTGCATGTCCGTGGCCGTTTTCAACGGCGACCGCACCCGCTATCAGAACACCGAAAAGGGCTTTGACTGGACCACCATTCCCGTCAACCTGGGCTCCCGCATCAAGGACTGCCAGAACTCCGGCTCCTCCTTTGTGCTGCCCGAGCCTGTCACCGCCGATCTGGACGGCGACGGCAACAAAGAGATCCTGTTCAATTCCTTTGACGGCAAACTCTACTGCTTCTCCCTGGATCAGACCATGAAGAGCTTTACTCTGCCGGCCACCACCTCTACCATTGCCGAATATGCTGCCCAGCCTGTCTGCGTGGACATCAACGGCGACGGCAAAAAGGAGATCATCTTTGGCTCCTGGACCGACAGCATCACAAACCCCAACCATGATACCACCAGCGAAAACACCGGCGTCAACGGCTCGCTGTATATTCTGGACAGCGATCTGAAGCTGATCTCCCGCACCCAGCTGCCCGCCGAATATCCCGGCTATCTGGGCGCTTATCAGACCAACGGCGTCAAAGCAGCTCCCGCTGTAAAGGATGTGGACGGCGATGGGGAATATGAGGTCATTCTCAACACCTCTTACCGTTCGGTGTGCGCCTATGACCTGATGGGCTCCACCATCTATGACACTCCCTTCACCGATATGCGCTGGCATTGGGCCAAGGACTATGTAAACACCTGCGTAAACCGGGGCTATTTCAACGGCACCGGCAACAACACCTTTACCCCCGGCGGCACCATGACCCGTGCCATGCTGGCTACGGTACTCTACCGCATGGCCGGCTCTCCCCAGGTGACCATCGACAATCCCTTTACCGATGTGCCTGCGGGTCAGTGGTATACAAACGGCGCCATCTGGTGCTATGAAAAGGGGATTCTGGCCAACATGGACAGCACCAGTCTGGACCCCAATGCCCTGGTGACCCGGCAGGAGCTGGCCTATATGCTGCATCAATACAGCGGCGCGCCGGAAGAGCCCTCTTCGGCCCTCACCGATTTCTCTGACAGCACCTCGGTGTCCGATTGGGCCCAGGATGCCATGGAATACTGCGTGGGCCTGGGCGTGCTCCAGGGCAGCGAAGGCAAGCTCAATCCCCTCAATTCGGTCACCCGGGCCGAAGCCGCCACCATGCTGGTGCGCTTTGCCGACGCTCAGTGATCAAATTCTTCCCTGCATTATTTTCCCCAGGCGGTGCGCCGCCTGGGGAATTTTTTTGATCCATGCAAAAATATCCCTGTTTTGCTGGAATTTCTTGCCCTTTGTTCACCGCCATGATATACTTTTTTTGCATTTTTATACTTTTGTCCTTTTGCAGGGGAAAAAGAAAATATATTCCGGGGGGAATAACAAAATGCTGCAAAAATACGCAAAAGATTTGAAGAAGGAATTTGCAGGCTACAACGCCAAAGGACTGCTGTCCGATGTGATGGCCGGCCTGACGGTAGCGGCGGTGGCGCTGCCCCTGGCTCTGGCCTTCGGTGTCAGCAGCGGCGCTTCGGCGGCTTCCGGCCTGCTCACCGCCATTGTGGCCGGCGCCATCATCGCCCTTCTGGGCGGGGCTTTTTACCAGATCTCCGGCCCCACCGGAGCCATGGCCGCCATTCTCACCTCCGTTGTGGCCCAGTATGGCTTGAATGGCGTGTTCCAGGCCACTTTCCTGGCTGGCGTGCTTCTGGTGATTGCCGGGCTGTTCAAGCTGGGACGGCTCACCGCCTTTATCCCCATGCCGGTGATCACCGGCTTTACTTCGGGCATCGCTGTGATCATCGCTCTGGGACAGGTGGATAACTTCTTTGGCGTCACCTCCATAGAGGGTTCTGCCATTCAGAAGGTGGGGGGATACTTCACCCACGGCTTTGATCCCAACTGGACCACTGTGGCCATTGGAATTTTTGTGGTGCTCTTTATGGTATTTTTTCCAAAAAAGTGGAACAGTGTGGTGCCCGCATCTCTGGTGGCCATCATCCTGACCACCGCCGCTTCCATGGTGCTGAAGCTGCCGGTAAACACCGTAGGGGAGATCCCTTCCTCTCTCATGCTGCCCCAGCGGCTCGATCTGCTTTCTCTGGATCTGAACACTTTGAGCGGGCTTTTGGCTCCGGCCATCAGCATCGCCGCTCTGGGCATGGTGGAAAGCCTGCTCTGCGGAGCCAGCGCCAGCCGGATGACCGGCGTCAAGCTGGACAATGACCGGGAGCTTCTGGCCCAGGGCATCGGCAACATCCTCACCCCGCTGTTTGGCGGTATTCCGGCCACTGCGGCCATTGCCCGTACCAGTGTGGCAGTGAAATCCGGCGCCCGCACCCGGCTCACCGGTGTGTTTCACGCCCTTTTCCTGCTGATCTCCATGCTGGTGCTGGGGCCGGTGATGGGGCAGATCCCTCTGTGTGCTTTGGCCGGCGTGCTGATGGTCACCGCCTGGCGGATGAATGAGTGGAAGACCATCCGCTACATTTTCTCCAAAAAATTCAAAGGCGCTATTCTGAAATTCCTGGTGACCATGGCAGCTACCATCCTCTTTGACCTGACAGTGGCTATTCTGCTGGGCATTGTGGTATCCCTGGTGCTGCTGGCCGTGCGGCAGTCGGAACTCCAGGTCAACTACGAAGATGTGCTTCCTCATCGCCTGGCCGCCCCCGACGCCCTTCTGGCTCACCGGGCCGAAAACGCCCGGGTGGTCTATATCACCGGTTCCATTCTGTTTTCCAACACCCAGATGATCGAGGAGATCGGCCAGCAGGTAAACGGCTTTTCCAGCGTGATCTTTTCCATGCGGGGCGTCTCCTATATGGATATCTCCGGCGCCCAGGCTTTCCTGGATCTGCTGCGCCAGGTGCAAAACCGGCAGGCCCAGGTGTTCCTCTGCGGCGTGTCTCCGTCGGTGCGGCAAATGATGGACCGCAGCGGCATCACACAGCAAGCAGGGGAGAAGGCCTTTTACTGGAGCGTGGAGCAGGCCCTCACCCAGGACGAGCCCACTCCTGCGCCCTATCTCCAGACGGCGGCCAAAAACTGATCCCCCCAACCCAGAGTTGGTTGCAAAATCCCACAGGGATGCTATAATAAAGCTACATACTTTAAAAATGATGGAGGAAACACAATGAAAGCATATGATATGATCCACAAGCAGGAAGTGGAAGTGGACCGGAAGGGCCTGATCGACCTGATGCTCAACAACCGGCAGATCGACCTGAAGTTTGCCCAGAAGAAAACCGATGGCGACGGCTACCTCACCTGGGATGCAGAAAACTGGACCACTGTGGACGGCAAGCGCTTCATCCGCTGCTACTCCCTGGAAGGCCGGGTGCTCCGTGACTCCACTACCCACAACATCTACGATCTGGACAACGACTTTTTCCCTGAGCAGGCTGAAAAAGTAGAGATCAACTAAGCTTTTCTTCGGATTTATGGAACTGACCCCGTTGGCCTTGGGTGTTCTGTGCTTTCTCATCGGCAGCATCTGCCTGAAAAAAGAAAAGCACTACAAGACCTTTTTCATTCTGGCCATTTTGTGTTTTGCCGCCACACTGGTACTTTCCATCCTGCGCTTGCTGGACGGCATGACCATTCCTTTATAGCGATAACCATATGCAAAAAAACCGCCGGACAAAACCGGCGGTTTTTTATCCACAACCTGTGGACAAGTATTGTGGATACTTTGCGCAAAAAAATGCCTGAGATTAACTCTCAGGCATTTTTCGATTTATTTCGCTGTCTGCTTAGGTTCTTGAAACAGAAAGATCAGATACCGAATCAAGGCATAAAGGGTGGTGCAAGTGGCGATGATGGTCTCCACCAATACCACCGTATTCAAAAAGGCCATGGGGTTTCCCAGATTGGCCGCGCAAGCCATCAGCTGTTTGGAAGCGATAGCGCTGATGACAAAGGGAAAGGTATAGGCGGAATAGCTGGGGAAGAAGGGCAGCTTCCAATATTGCACAAACTTGATACAGGCCAGCACAAAGAGTACCGTCGCCACGGCCCACAAAACAGTGAGCAGGGACAAGGACTTGGGTGTGACCGACTGAATATACCCGGCAATGCACAGACTGGTAGGTGCGGCATAAATACAGATGACCGGCTTGGCCGGATCGGGAACCGGCCTTTTCACATACCGCATGGTCACCAAAATCAGCAGGACCACCAGAGCCACAATGCCAAACCAGACACAGGCCGATCCGATGGACTCGGTCCCAAAGGCCGGTGCAGTGATCCCGGCCATGGCAATACCCACATAGACGATAAACCAGCTGGCAAAAACCTTTTCTATGGAAAAATGCAGCAGAAACTTCACAGTGAAATAGAGGATCATCACCACATGGATGGCCACACCCACAAACCAAATTGCTTTGGCTGGAGAACCAATATATGGTTTCACATATGTGGCTAACATCATCACAGCCATGGGAAAGGCACAGAACACGCTGGCCATGATGGGATTTTCCATCTCTCCCAGGAATTTTTTCAGATCCAGGACCACGCCGATGAGAAACATCACCATCAGCACGGCGCCTACTGCGCCGCACAAAAGCCGCAGTCCTTCGGAGTAGGACTGGAGCAGATTGCCCAGGCCGAACATGCCCAATATCACAGCACAAATAGGGATGGGAACTTTCTTGAATACATTCATGCTGCACTATGCCTCCAGCGGAGCCACTCTGGTTTTAATGTACTCCTCATAGGGCAGAACGGTGATCTCTCCTTCTGTGGGAATGCCCAGCTCTCTGGCGATGATCTCAGCGGCCTTGGCTGCACAAATGCCGGTGTAATAAATGCACTGGCTCTTGTGGCCGCCCTTGGACATATCAAACTCACGGGTGAGGACGCGGCAGCAAGCAACGCCTTTGGTGTTGTTGTCTTTAAACCAATCATGAAGCTCCTTGGTCAGACCCATACACTTGACCACATTGGGATCGGTGGGACCTTTGTGCTCGGTGCGGCCAAAGAACATACCGATGGCCAGAACACCGCCGTTGAGAGCGCCGCAGATGCAGCCCGATTTCCCCACACCAATGGCCATACCGGAGGCCATGCGGATCACATCTTCCGGCACATCCAATTCAAAATTGGAACGGATGATTTCCATCACCGCTTCACAGCAAAAGAAGCCTTTGCGGAACGATTCTTCCGCTTCCTTCTGAATTTTTGTCAGATTGATGGATTTTGCATTGACTTTCATATCTTGTACCTCCTGAACATCTCACTTTTCCCCAGGGTTTGTTAATTATATCACAACTTTTTTATGCTGTAATCCATTATTCGAAAAAACGATCGTGTTTATATGTACTTATAGAGATTTCCAATAACAAAAAGGACGCTTGGATTTTATCCAAGCGTCCTTTTTGTTATTGATCAGCTACACACCCAGCCAAGCGGCCGGGCGAAAATCCTGCCTCTTCACCCATATAAGCCGGCGACCGGCCAGTATGGGGGCGCAGGCTCTGCGCTAGATGCGGGCTACGCCGGTTTTGCGGGCGGCTTCGGCCACAGCCTTGGCCACAGCGGGAGCCACTCTGGGATCGAAAGCGGCGGGGAGGATGTAATCGGCATTCAGCTCCTCGGGGGAGACAATGTCGGCAATGGCATAGGCAGCAGCAGCCTTCATCTCATCGTTGATGTCGCTGGCGCGCACATCCAGAGCACCGCGGAACACACCGGGGAAGGCCAGAACATTGTTGATCTGGTTGGGATAGTCGCTGCGGCCGGTGCCGATAACGGCAGCGCCGCCCTTCTTGGCCTCTTCGGGATAGATTTCAGGCACAGGGTTGGCGCAGGCAAAGACCATGGGATCCTTGTTCATGGTAGCTACCATCTCTGCGGTGAGCACGCCGGGAGCGGACAGGCCCAGGAACACATCAGCGCCCTTGACCACATCGGCCAGAGTGCCCTGCTTCTTATTCTTGTTGGTGATCTTGGCCATAGCGGCAATTTCAGGGTTGAGATCGGTGCGGCCGTCATAGACAGCGCCGCCACGGTTGACCAGGATCGCATCGCCAATGCCCATGGACAGCAGCAGGCGAGTAACAGCCACAGCGGCTGCGCCGGCGCCGGAAACCACCATGGTCAGGTCGCTCAGCTTCTTGCCGGTGAGGCGGCTGGCGTTGATCATCGCTGCGGCAGTGATGATTGCAGTACCGTGCTGGTCATCGTGGAAGATGGGAATATCGCACTCTTCCTTCAGGCGGCGCTCGATCTCAAAGCAGCGGGGAGCGGAGATATCCTCCAGGTTGATGCCGCCGAAAGAACCGGCCAGCAGCTTGACGGTGTTGACGATGTCGTCCACATTCTTGCTGCGCACGCAGAGGGGGAAGGCATCCACATCGGCAAAGGACTTGAACAGGGCGCACTTGCCCTCCATCACAGGCATACCGGCTTCGGGGCCGATGTCGCCCAGGCCCAGCACAGCGGTGCCGTCGGTGACAACGGCAACCAGGTTGCCGCGGCGGGTATATTTATAGCTCAGGTCCACATCCTTGCTGATTTCCAGGCAGGGCTCGGCAACGCCGGGGGTATAGGCCACGGTCAGGTCGTCGGCGTTTTCCACCTTGCAGCGGGCGATGACTTCGATCTTGCCCTTCCAGTCCTCGTGGGCCTTGAGAGCCCGTTCCTTGATATCCATAGTACAGATTCTCCTTTTATATTGTGATAAAATAGGAAAAGCGATGTTATTTGCGGCTGATGGCCTTCTGAGCGGCAGAGACAATGGCAGCGGCAGTCAGGCCGAAGCGCTCCTGGAGATAATCCACAGTGCCCACTTCGCCGAACTCATCCTGTACGCCCACCATTTCCACAGGCACCGGA
The DNA here is from genome assembly GCF_016901775.1 of Intestinimonas butyriciproducens. Classification (GTDB taxonomy): domain Bacteria; phylum Bacillota; class Clostridia; order Oscillospirales; family Butyricicoccaceae; genus Pseudobutyricicoccus. The sequence goes on along the minus strand of NZ_JACJKW010000001.1, from coordinate 165,399 downwards.
TGGCTCTTCGACAGAGATGCAGCCACAGCGCTGCCCAGGCCGCCCACCACATTGTGATTTTCAGCTGTGACAAAAGCGCCACACTTCTGGGCATAATTGCCGATGGTGTCATCGTCCAGAGGCTTCCAGGTGAAGCAGTCGATGACAGCAGCGGAAATGCCCTGTTCCTCCAGCACCTTGGCAGCCTTCAGAGCTTCGCTGACCATGATGCCCGAGGCGGCGATGCACACATCGGTGCCGTCCCGCAGCACGGGAGCCTTGCCCAGGGTGAAGGTGGAACCTTCCTCATAAATGCCCACGGCATTTTTCCGCAGCATCCGGATATAGAAGACGCCGTATGCGTCCTGAAGCATCTTGATCACCTGCTCCAGCTGCACGCTGTCACAGGGCTCAATCAGGGTGATCTTGGGAATGCTCATCAGGCAGCCCATATCCTCAAAGGGCATATGAGTGCCGCCGTTATATGCAGCGGTGACACCAGGATCGGAACCCACGATGCGCACATTCTGCTTGCCATAAGCGCAGGAGATGAAGATCTGATCCATCACCCGGCGGGTGGCAAAGGGGGCAAAGGAATGGGCAAAGGGAACCATGCCGGCGGCAGACAGGCCGGCGGCCATGCCCACCATGTTGGCTTCCTGGATGCCGCAATCCACAGCCCGATCGGGGAACTCCTTAAAGAAAGCCTGCATACCGGAGGAGCCGATCAGATCGGCATCCAGAGCACAGATGCGGCTGTCTTCCCGGGCCATATCGCACAGAGTTTTGCAGTACACTGCCCGCATTTCTTTCTCTTCGTTTTTCAGAGTCTCTTTCACTTTGTAGCTCATTTTACCGCACCTCCAGCGCTTCCCGGGCCTTGGCCAGCACCTGTTCGGCCTCGATCACCGAGGGGGCGATCTGCTCGGGCTTGAATTTCAGATGGTGGCAGGGGAAGGTTTCCATAGCCAAACGGCAGCCGTTGCCCTTGATGGTGTCCAGCACGATCATGGAAGGCTGACCCTTATGGGCTTTGGCGCTTTCCACCGCTTCCAGCAAAGCGTCCACATCATGGCCGTTGACCTTCTGCACATGCCAGCCGAAATCCTCGAATTTCTGTCCGATGTCGCCCAAATCCAGCACATCGTCCACAGCGCCGTCCAGCTGCTGCTTGTTCCAGTCCACGAAGGCAATGAGATTGTCCAGCTTCAGATGGGCGGCGGACAGAGCGCCTTCCCACACCTGGCCTTCATCACATTCGCCATCGCCCAGGATCAGGTAGGTGGTAAAATCCTTGCCCCGCATCTTGGCGCCCAGGGCCAGGCCCAGCGCCATGGAAATACCCTGGCCCAGAGAGCCGGTGGTCATGTCCACGCCGGGAGTCTTCAGCCGGTCGCAATGGCTGGGCAGTGTGGTGCCATTCTGATTGAGCGTCTTCAGCCGCTCCAGGGGGAAGAATCCCTTGAGAGCCAGGGTGGCATAGAGGGCCGGGCCTGCGTGCCCTTTGCTCATCACCAGCCGGTCTCTTTGTTCCATGGTGGGATTCTTGGGATCATAGTTCATCTGGCTGCCGTAGAGCACCGCCAGGGTCTCCACCACCGACATGGAGCCGCCTACATGGCCAAATCCCAGATGGGCCAGCTCTTTGATGGTCTCCACCCGGATCTCTTCGGCGAACACCCGCAGTTCTTTGTTTTTTTCCATGTTCGCAACACCCTCTATCCTTTGTTATTTGTGGGACATTTTGTTGTTTTTTTAACGATCACTGTCAGAAGAAGATCTTCAGATTGTTTTCATTATACCACAGCTGCAAGTCCATACAGACTTGCACGCCGCCAATGCGGCGTAAAATCAGCTTTGCTGATTTTTGCTATGGTGTAACATCAACAGCAGTCGTTTTGTAAACAAAACGACTGAATACACAGTATCCTGCCGCACATGTGCGGCAACTGTTGATATTATACCATGAAGCGAAGCGACATGGGATATTGGCCATGTTTTCGGTTGTCCCGCTTGCGGGACGAGAAAACGGCCGTAAAATCCAGTATAATAATCGTTCTGCGGTTATTATACCACACTGGTCCGCCGTGTGTCAGCATGGATTGTGAACATTTCCCCAGGGGGTACTTTTCTTTTTTTTGTTTTTCCGGCCTTTTTCATTTCTTCCCAAAGGCTTTTCTTTTTTCCTCTCATGGAGTATCATGGATACAAAAGGAGGGAAGCGCCATGCTTTATCTGAACAAACAGGACCTGATCCGCTCCATCACCCCCCAGGAAATGATGGATGCCATTGAAAAAGCCTATGGGCTTTTTACGGCCGGGAACTACTTTATGCCCGACCGCCCCACTGTGGAGTACCAGAACAAAACCATCGTCTATATGCCCTGTTTTGCCGATGGGGCCATGGGCCAGAAGATCCTCACCGTTTTTCCGGAAAATACCCAGCGGGGCCTTCCCGCCATTGACGGGCTGATGCTTTTGTGCGATTACGATACCGGCATCCCCCAGGTGATGATGGACGGCAAAGCCCTCACGGCCCTGCGTACCGGCGGAGTGGGCGGCGTTGCAGTACGCCATCTGTCCCAGGCCGATGCCTGTACTTTGGCCATCATCGGCGCCGGCGTGCAGGGAGCCAACCAGGCCGCCTTTGCCTGCGCTGCCCGGCCCATCGGGCACATCTATGTATACGATTCCTACGCAAAGGATCCGGCGCCGTTTATCCACAGGCTGGAGGAAGTTCTGGGGGAAGATCATCCTCCTGTCACATTCTGCTCTTCCCCGGAGGAAGCCGCCCGGCAAAGCCAGATCCTCATCACTGCCACCACATCCAATGAGCCGGTTTTCCCTGATGACAGCACCCTTTTTGCCGGAAAATGCTGCATTGGGGTCGGTTCTTACAAGCCCACCATGCGGGAATATCCCCCCTGCCTGTGGTCTTTGCTTTCCCAGGTCTATGTAGACCTTCCCTTTGCCTGTGAAGAAAGCGGCGATCTGAGCCAGCCTTTGCAGGAAGGGCTTCTGACCATGGATCAGGTATACACCATGGGCCAGCTCCTGGCAGGCCAGGCGCCAAGGCCAAAAGAAGGGGAGACCGCCTTCTTCAAAACGGTGGGCATGGCGCTGTTTGACCTGATCGCCGCCCAGGCCATCGCCCAGAAGGCCATGGAAAAGGGCATCGGTCAGAAAATCGAATTGTAACAGCAAAGGAGTGCGCCAACTGTATGAAACCCATTTTTGCTTTTATCCTCATGGGAGCCCAGTACGATCCGGAAAAGGATCAGGCCCATTTTGAAACCGAAAGCAAGCACACCTATATCTACACGGTGCAGAACTGGGAGCAGGCCAAAGACCGGGTGCAGGATCTGTACCAAAAAGGCTGCGGCGCCATTGAAGTGTGCGGCGCTTTCGGCCCGGAGAAAACCCGGGAGCTGATCGACCTGACGGAGGGCAAAGTGGCCATCGGCTATGTGACCCACTTTGCAGAGCAGGACGCCCTCTTTACCGCCTTTTTCGGCAAATAACCACAAGATATGCTATGTTGTCCCCAGGAAATATCCACAGGGTGTGGATAACCCCTGGGGATAACTTTTTGTAAAAAGGAGATAGATGATTGCACTTTGTTCAGAAAGACCTTTTTTCTTCAAAAACAGGCCATAAAAAACCGTGGGATTTTTCCCACGGTTTTTTCTGTTTTCAGCAACAATGCTTACTTGTTCAGCAGCTCCATGGCTCTGGCCTGGGCGGCGGCAAACGAATTACAGTTACAGCTAAATATATCCTTCCGGGTGTCATAACTCAATCCTTTTAGCCCTGGGAATCAAAAATCATTTCACCAGTCTTACCATCAATAAGGCAATCATGCTGCTCCCAATCAGGATCAGTGCAATCCACAATTACATTGATGTACTTTCCAAACGAGAAGTAAAGCTCCAGGAACTTTCTGCACTGTGTCAGATATTCAACATTCCTATCCAGGATATCTGCGAATATCCCAATGCAGCCACTTCAGATCTGGAATTATCCAGATTAACGAGCCGAAAAAACGCCAAACACTTAACAGTCAAGCATCTCAGCAATCCCTTTTGTGAAGGACGATACTATTGCTATTATTTTAGGCCAAAGCATTCCATTTCGATCAACCAGACGACAGCATCTAACCCTTCACATACGGGAAACTTAATTTGTCCAAAATTACGGAACTGGCTGCCGTGAAAATAGCAGCAAGCACAGATAAAATGCACTTTTGCGTTCCCATTTGGATTTGCAGAAACAGCCTAAAATAGCAATAAAACCCCCCGCCATTCCTTTTCGGGAATGCGCGGGGGGTTTGTCGATTAGATCGTAACCTCCACGGTCAAATCATGCCATTTTGACGGTTTTATGCCGTATCCATGGGAATTATAGAAGGTTTGCGCTTCGTCAAATCCAATGGTAAATGACAGCAGCTTTACTTGCGGGGGTTCTTGACGGCGGCCTGAGCAGCTGCCAGACGGGCGATGGGCACCCGGTAGGGGGAGCAGGACACATAGTTCAGGCCGATCTTGTGGAAGAACTCCACAGAGGCCGGATCGCCGCCATGCTCGCCGCAGACGCCCAGCTTGATGTCGGGACGGGTCTTCTTACCCTTTTCCACAGCCATCTTCACCAGCTGGCCGATGCCATCCTGGTCCAGGGAGGCGAAGGGATCCCGCTCCATGATCTTCTTGTCATAGTAAGCGTTGAGGATCTTGCCCACATCGTCACGGGAGAAGCCGAAGCCCATCTGAGTCAGGTCGTTGGTGCCGAAGGAGAAGAACTCAGCTTCCTGAGCGATCTCGTCGGCGGTAACAGCGGCCCGGGGGATCTCGATCATGGTGCCCACCAGGTACTTCATTTCCACACCGGACTGAGCGATGATCTCATCGGCGGTCTTGGTGACCACATTCTTGACAAATTTCAGCTCGCTCACCATGCCCACCAGGGGGATCATGATCTCAGGCTGGATATCCAGGCCAGTGGCCTTCTTCACATTGATGGCAGCCTCGATAACGGCACGGGTCTGCATCTCAGCGATTTCAGGATAGGTGACAGCCAGACGGCAGCCACGATGACCCAGCATGGGGTTGAACTCATGGAGATCAGCGATGATCTGCTTCAGCTCGGCAACTTCCATGTTCATCTCGCCGGCGATCTCGATGATATCCTCTTCCTCCTGGGGCAGGAACTCGTGGAGAGGGGGATCCAGGAAACGGATGGTGACCGGGCGGCCTCCCATGGCCATGAACAGGCCTTCAAAGTCACCGCGCTGCATGGGCAGCAGCTTCTCCAGAGCCTTGCGGCGCTGCTCTTCGTTCTTGGAGACGATCATCTCGCGCATGGCCTTAATGCGGTCGGCTTCAAAGAACATATGCTCGGTACGGCACAGGCCGATGCCTTCGGCGCCGAAACGGACAGCCTGCTCAGCATCCCGGGGAGTATCGGCGTTGGTGCAAACCTTCAGGGTGCGGATCTCGTCAGCCCAGCCCATGAAGCGGCCGAAGTCGCCGGTCATGGAAGCGGGAACGGTCTTGATCTCGCCCAGGTACACATTGCCGGTGGAACCGTCGATGGAGATGTAATCCCCTTCGCAGACCTTATGGTCGCCGATGAGGAAGTACTTCTCGTCTTCGTTCATCTTCACTTCGCCGCAGCCGGCTACGCAGCAGGTGCCCATGCCGCGGGCCACAACGGCGGCGTGAGAGGTCATACCGCCGCGGACGGTCATAACGCCCTGGGCAGCGGCCATGCCTTCGATGTCTTCGGGAGAGGTTTCCAGACGGACCAGAACCACCCTGCTGCCGTCCTGAGCCGCAGCCACAGCTTCAGCAGCGGTGAAATAGACCTTGCCGCAGGCAGCGCCGGGGGAGGCGGGCAGACCCTTGGTCACAGGAGTAGCGGCCTTCAGGGACTCATCGTCAAACCGGGGATGGAGCAGAGCGTCCAGCTGCTTGGGCTCCACCTTCATGATGGCCTCTTCCTTGGTGAGCATGCCTTCGTCCACCATGTCCACGGCGATCTTCAGAGCGGCCTGAGCGGTACGCTTGCCATTTCTGGTCTGGAGCATATAGAGCTTGCCCTTTTCGATGGTAAACTCCATATCCTGCATATCTTTATAGTGCTTTTCCAGCTTGTCGGCAATAGCGGCAAACTGCTCGTACACTTCGGGCATAACTTCTTTCAGCTGATCGATGGACTGAGGAGTCCGGATGCCGGCCACCACATCTTCGCCCTGGGCGTTCATCAGGAACTCGCCATAGAGGTGAGGATCGCCGGTGGCGGGGTTGCGGGTAAAGGCAACGCCTGTGCCGCTTTCGTCGCCGGTGTTGCCGAAGACCATGGACTGGACATTGACGGCGGTGCCCCAGGAGCTGGGGATGTCATTCATGCGGCGATAAACGATGGCCCGCTGGTTGTTCCAGGAACGGAAAACCGCCTTGACAGCACCCATCAGCTGCTCACGGGGATCGGAGGGGAAGTCTACGCCCAGCTTGGCCTTGTATTCGGCCTTGAACTGCTCGGCCAGCTTCTTCAGGTCGTCGGCATCCAGCTCGGTATCCAGCTTGACGCCCTTTTCGGCCTTCATCTCGTCGATGAGCTCTTCGAAATACTTCTTGCCCACTTCCATGACCACATCGGAATACATCTGGATGAAGCGGCGATAGCTGTCATAGGCAAAACGGGGGTTGCCGGTGATCTTGGCAAAGGATTCCACCACTTCGTCGTTGAGGCCCAGGTTCAGGATGGTGTCCATCATGCCGGGCATGGAAGCCCGGGAGCCGGAACGGACGGAAACCAGCAGGGGATTGTGGGGATCGCCGAACTTCTTGCCGGTGATCTCTTCCATCTTCTGCAGGTATTCGTAGATCTGATCCTCGATGTCCTGAGCGATCTTCTCCCCGTCTTCATAATAACGGGTGCAGGCTTCGGTGGAAATGGTGAAGCCCTGGGGCACAGGCATGCCGAGATTGGTCATCTCAGCCAGGTTGGCACCTTTGCCGCCCAGCAGCTCACGCATATTGCCGTTGCCCTCGGAAAACAGGTAAACGTACTTATGCATTTTCTACACTCCTTATGTGTTTCTATACAAAACTCTTGGTATCCAGGGATCAGAATGCAGACTGCTCCACATTCGGATTTATTATATCAGACAATTTCTCTCATTGCACGAAAAATTTTTGAAATCAGGGCTGTTTTTCAATATACCCCCCGCCAATGACCCGTCCATCCCGGTAAAAAACCGCCGATTGACCGGGGGAAGGGGCCCGCACCGGGGAGGAAAACTCCACTTTGGCCCGGCCTTCGGGCAGATAGGTCACAATGGCTTTGTCCAGGCGGCGGCTGTGGCGGATTTTCACATCGGCCTCAAATGGCTCCCCGCCATATTCCGGCGCCGTACGGCACAGGCTTTCCACCGTAATCACCTCAGCGGTGGGAGGGGTCAGGGAAAGAACCACCTGATTCTGCTCCGGCCGGATCTCCCTGACAAACAGCCGCCCCTCGGCTGCGATGCCCAGTCCCCGGCGCTGGCCCAGGGTATAGTGGTGGATGCCTTTGTGTTTTCCCAGAACATGCCCCTCTTCGTCCACAAAATCTCCGGGAGGCAATCCCAGGCCCCGCTGTTCCATGAAAGCGGCGTGATCCCCTTCCGGAATAAAGCAGATCTCCATGCTGTCCGGTTTCTCTGCAGAACTGAGCCCGGCCTTGCGGGCCAAAGCCCGGGTGTCTTCTTTGCTGGAAAGCTCCCCCAAGGGGAAGAGTATATGGTCCAGAAGAGCCGGCGGGAGACGGTAAAGCATATAGCTCTGGTCATTGGGGGAGGAGGACATATACAGTCCGGTGATGCCGTTTTCCAGCCGGCGGGTCACGGAATAATGGCCGGTGGCCACATAGGAAGCCCCCAACTCCTGGGCTTTCTGCCAGAGAACATGAAACTTCACCGCCGGATTGCAGAAAATACAGGGAATGGGGGTAATGCCCCGGCGATAGCCTTCCATAAAGGGGATAATGACCTTTTCTTCCAGCTGCTCTTTTACATCCACCGGCAAAAAGGGGATGCCCAGTTCCAAAGCGGCCTTGCGGGCTTCTTCCGCTCCATCGCTGCCGGTATCCAGATAAACACCGGTAACCTGATACCCTTTTTCCAGCAAAATGCGGGCACACAAGGCGGAATCCACGCCGCCGGACAGCCCCAACACCACTTTCTCCAAATCGTTCCCCTCTTTTCCATGTTTTGAATCCCGTCCATTGTACCCCACTTTTCCCCCGGGTGCAACAAAAAGGACAAAGGAGCAATTTTTTCAACAGCCTGTGGAGATTTTTGTGCACAACAAAGTTTTTCCGTTTTTTGCAAAATCCACCGGGGATATCTTCCCTTTTTTCCGCTGTTATATTATAATGTATTATATTTAGTTTATGGAATACTCCCCGGTTATCCACAGGTTATCCACCGATTTTTTGTTGTGCTGGGGAATTTATTGTGATACAATATAGTCTGCTGTTTTATAGGCTTTACAGAAAAATTTTGAATGGATGAGAAGATATGATGAGCCCTGCCGAACTGCTGCAAAATGTGATCCATGTGCTGGAACAGCAATTCACACCTGTTGTCATCTCCACCTGGTTTGGAGACGCCTCCGCCGTGACGGTGAAAGACGGCGTTTTTATTTTGCTCACCACCTCCCGCATGAAGCAGGAGATGATCGAAAACCGGTATGCACAGCCTTTCTGCGATGCTGTACGGGATCTGACCGGCAACGATCTGGCCCTGCGGGTGCTGTGCGGTGATGAAGAGCTGAGCCTGTGGAAGGCGGCCAACGAAGATACCGTCTATGCCAACTACACCTTTGAACGCTTCATCGTGGGCAGCAGCAACAAGTTTGCCCATGCAGCAGCCTATGCCGTGGCCCAGAAGCCGGCCAGCGCCTACAATCCGCTGTTTATCTACGGCCAGTCCGGACTGGGCAAAACCCACCTTCTCTATGCCATCGCCGGTTATATCGTCCGTACCCGTCCGGCCTACCGCATCGTCTATGTCAAGGGCGACGATTTTACCAACGAACTGATCAGTGCCATCCAGCGGGGCGATGTGGCATCCTTCCGGGAAAAATACCGCATGGCCGACCTATTGCTGGTGGACGATATCCAGTTTATCGCCGGTAAAATCAGCACCCAGGAGGAATTTTTCCACACATTCAACACTCTCCACGAATCGGGCAAACAGATCGTCCTCACTTCCGACCGGCCTCCCAAAGAGATTCTTACCCTGGAAGACCGTCTCCAGTCCCGCTTCGAATGGGGTCTGCTGGCCGACATCCAGCCCCCGGATTTCGAAACCCGTATGGCCCTGGTCAATGCGAAAACCGAAATGCTGGGAGCGGAACTGCCTCCCAATGTGGTGGAATACATCGCCTCCTCCATTACAAACAATGTGCGGCAGCTGGAAGGCGCGGTAAAAAAGATCTTCGCCAAACACTCCCTGATGGGCCGGGCCATCGACATGGCCCTGGCGGAAGAATGCATCCGGGACATCTTCAAGGCAAGTCCGGGCCTCAAGCCCACACCGGAACTGATCCTGGAAGAGACAGCCAACTTCTATAACATCACCACCGAGCGGATCTTGGGTTCGGCCAAAACAAAAGATGTGGTAGTGCCCCGGCAGGTGGCCATGTACCTGATCCGGGAAATGACCGACTTATCCTTCCCGGAAATCGGCCGGTTTATGGGAAGAGACCACACCACCGTGCTTCACGCCATCAACAAAACCCAGGTGCAGATCGAAAAAGACGAGAGCTTTTCCGCCGCTCTCAGCGACCTGAAAAAGAACATCCAGAACCGATAAAAGACAAAATCCACATTTTTTCCCCCAAGGGCTGTGGAAGGACGTGGACAGCTGTGGACAAAAAACAGGTTGTGGACAACCCCACAAAAAGAGAAAAATCATCCACACCCCCTGTGCAAGGCATGAGCCATTGAAACAGAAGACTTAGGGGAAACTTTCCACAAATCCACAGGCCCTACGACTGTTACTATAAAAATGAATAACAGATAAGAACTGAAAGGAGCCCGCAACATGAAGTTTACCTGTGAAAAAGCGGTGCTGAACGAAGCCATTTCCATCTGCATTCACGCCGTAGCCACAAAAAGTACCATCGCTGTATTGGAAGGTTTGCTCATTACAGCAGATGAAGAACTGACTCTTTGCGGCTACAATTTCAAAACAGGCATCAAAAAAACCTTTCCCGCTGAAATCAAGGAAAAAGGAAGCATTGTACTCAATGCTAAAATCTTCAGCGACATCGTACGCAAACTGCCGGACGATATGGTGGAGATCGTCTGCGACGATCACTACATGACCACCATCCGCTGCGGCATGAGCGAATTCAATCTGATCGGCGCGTCCCCTGCGGAATTTCCGGAACTTCCCAACGTGGAAAAAAGTCAGGGCATCAACCTGTCCTGCAAACTGCTGCGCAGCATGATCGACCATACGGTTTTCGCCGTATCCGACAACGAAAACAAGCCCATCCACACCGGCTCCCTCTTTGAAATCACCGGCAACCAGCTGACGGTGGTATCGGTGGATGGCTACCGGCTGGCCATGAGCCAGGAAGAAGTGGAAAACGGCAAAGGGGAAAATCTCTCCTTTGTGGTTCCCGGTGAAACACTGAAAGAAATCAGCCGTATCATTCCGGACAGCGAAGACAAAATGGTTCACATCTATCCGGAGAAAAAACACGCCCTCTTTGAAGTGGAAGGCACACTGGTGACCACCCGGCTTCTGGAAGGAGAATTTCTCAATTACCGCAATGCCATTCCCAGTGACTGCACCACAAAACTGGAAATCAACGTAAAGAGCATCATCGACTGCGTGGAACGAGTGAGCCTGATCATTTCCGAGCGGCTGAAAAACCCCGTCCGCTGCTGCTTTGAAGGAAACAGCCTGAAAATTTCCTGCGTCACATCCCTGGGGCGGGCTTACGATGAATGCACCATTGAAAATTGCCCGGAAAAAATCGAAATCGGCTTCAACAACCGGTATTTGTTGGACGCCCTGCGGGCCTGCCCGGAAGAAAAGGTGGTTTTGGAGCTGAAAAGCAGCCTGTCCCCCTGTGTCATCCGGCCGGTAGAAGGAACAAAATTCCTTTACATGGTGCTGCCTGTGCGGCTGAAAGCCGACGCCTGATCGAAAAACGTCGTTCCTTTTCACAAGGGAGGAGCTTATGGAAACCATTAAAATCCCCATTAAAACCCCATTTATCAAGCTGGACAGCCTGCTGAAATTTGCCAATCTATGCCAAAGCGGCGGAGAGGCCAAGGAGCGCATCCAGGGGGGCGAAGTGAAGGTCAACGGGGAAACCTGCCTGGCCCGGGGCAAAAAATGCGTGCCCGGTGACAAAATTTTGTTCGAAAACACTGAGGTGGAGATCACTTCATGCAGTTAGAAGCCATTCGCCTGGGGTATTTTCGCAACTATCAGGATGTTTCTCTCACTTTTCCCGAAGGAGTGACCATTCTGGCGGGAGAAAATGCCCAGGGAAAAACCAATTTGCTGGAGGCCATCTTTCTTCTCACCGGCGGCCGCTCCTGGCGGGCGGCACGGAGGGGAGATCTGATCTCCTTTCAGCAAAGCCAGGCCCGGATCGAGGCCAAGGTTTTTTCCCGGCAGCGGAAATTTTCCATGGAGCTGACCCTGCCCCGTACGGGGAAACTGCAAAGCACCGTCAATGGCGTCAAGCAAAAACGGCAGAGCGATCTTTCGGAAGTGTTTCGCTGCGTGCTTTTTTCCCCGGAGGATCTCTATCTGATCCGGGAAGGTCCGGCGGCCAGAAGACGGTTTCTCGACACCGCTTTGTGCCAGCTGCGTCCCCGGTATGCCCTGGCTTTGGGGGAATACAACAAACTGCTGGAGCATAAATCCAAAATTCTGCGGATGCAGGAGGAAAACCCCTCTCTTCTGGCGGTTTTGCCCGATTTTACCCGGCGTATGGCCAAATGCGGCGCCGCCGTCATCCGTTACCGGGCTTTTTTCGCTGAAAAACTGGCCCGGGAGGCCTACCAGATCCAGCAGACCATTTCGGGCTGCGGGGAAGAGCTTGTGGCAGAGTACCAGACGGTGTCCACGGTGAAAGATCCCAAGGCTTCGGAAGAGACCATCGAAGGCTGGCTTCTGGAGCATGCCGAGAGTCATGCAAAGGCCGAGCTGGCGGCGGGTCAATGCCTGACGGGGCCCCACAAGGACGATCTGCTGCTGAGTGTCAACGGTTCGGCGGCCCGGGGCTTTGCCAGCCAGGGACAGACCCGCACCGCTGCTTTGGCGCTGAAATTCGCCGAGCGGGAAATTTTCAAAGACGACCAAGGGGAATATCCGGTGATGCTGCTGGACGATGTGCTCAGCGAACTGGATTCCCGGAGACAGGAATATCTCATCGGAAAAACCGGCGGCGGTCAGGTGATCATCACCTGCTGTGAGCGCACCCAGCGGCTGCGTCAGCTGCAAGGGGCGGCTTTTCTGGTGGAAAAAGGGACCATATCTCCCTTAAGTCAGTGAGGAATGGAGTATGTATCTGCATTTGGGACGGGATATTGCCGTATCCCGGCGGACCATCGTGGGCATTTTTGATTTCGATACCGCCACATACGGCAAGCGCACCCGGGAATTTCTCACAAAAGCACAGAAGGAGGGGCGGGTGGTCACCGTCAGCGATGAACTGCCCAAAAGCGCCGTGGTCTGCGAAGAGGATGGCAAGACGGTGGTCTATATCTCCCAGATCTCCTCTCAGACCTTGCTGAAGCGGGCCAGCAGCCAGCCTTTGCCGGAAAATCTGCTGTCTTTTTGATCAAAACAGGAAACAAGCCATCCGCCCCGTGGACTTTTGAGCCGCGGCGGCAATTTCCATAGAACGCGAGGAAGAAGCAATGACTGATATCCAAAAAGTTGAAACCACTTATGACGAAAGTCAGATACAGGTGCTGGAAGGCCTGGAAGCGGTGCGGAAACGGCCGGGTATGTACATCGGCTCCACATCCCAGAGAGGCCTGCATCATCTGGTTTATGAAATCGTGGACAACGCCATCGACGAGGCGCTGGCCGGTTACTGCACCCATATCGAAGTGACCATTGAAAAGGACAATGTGATCTCCGTGCGGGACAACGGCCGTGGTATCCCGGTGGGTATTCACCATAAAATGGGTATTTCCACGGTGGAAGTGGTCTATACCATCCTCCATGCCGGCGGCAAATTCGGCGACGGCGGCTACAAGGTCTCCGGCGGCCTTCACGGTGTGGGCGCCAGTGTGGTCAACGCCCTGTCCCAGTGGCTGACGGTGGATGTGTATCTGGACGGCCATGTGCATTCCATCCGCTTTAACCGGGGCGTGCCGGAAAGCCCCCTGCACATCACCGGCGACACCAATGAGCGGGGCACCTTTGTGCGCTTCAAAGCCGATGACACCATCTTTGAAACGGTGGAATACGATTACGATGTGCTGCTTAACCGGCTGCGGGAGCAGGCCTTCCTCAACGCCGGCGTCACCATCACTTTCACCGACCAGCGGGACGATGAAAATATCCGGGTCAATGAGATGTGCTATCAGGGCGGTATCCGGGAGTTTGTGGAGCATCTGAACCGGAACAAGACGCCCCTCCATTCCGAAGTGATCTATCTGTCCGCTCAGAAAGAGGACAGCATGGCGGAAGTAGCCATGCAGTATAACGACAGTTATAACGAAAATATCCTCTCTTTTGCCAACGACATCAACACCACCGAGGGCGGCACCCACGAGACCGGCTTCAAATCGGCTCTCACCCGGGTGATCAACGATTATGCCCACAAATATAAATTCCTGAAAGAAGACGACAAAAACCTCTCCGGTGACGATACCCGGGAAGGTCTGACCTGCGTCATCAGCGTCAAGCTCACCGAGGCCCAGTTCGAAGGCCAGACCAAAACCAAGCTGGGCAACTCTGAAATGCGGGGCCTGGTGGATGGAGCGGTCTACGAGGCGCTGTCGGCCTATCTGGAGGAAAATCCCCAGACCGCCAAGACCATCATCGACAAATGCCTTACCGCAGCCCGGGCCAGGGAAGCGGCCCGGAAGGCCAGAGAGGCCACCCGCCGGAAAAGCGCATTGGAAAGCGCCTCTTTGCCGGGCAAACTGGCCGACTGCCAGGAAAAAGACCCCACCTATACCGAAATCTACATCGTGGAGGGCGACAGCGCCGGCGGCTCGGCCAAAAATGGCCGGGACCGGCGGTATCAGGCCATCCTGCCCTTGTGGGGCAAGATGCTCAATGTGGAAAAAGCCCGTCTGGACAAGGTGTACGGCAATGAAAAGCTGATGCCCATGGTCACCGCCTTCGGCGCCGGCATCGGGGATGAATTTGATATTTCCAAGCTCCGTTATGGCAAGATCATCCTGATGGCCGATGCCGATGTGGACGGCAGCCATATCCGTACCCTGCTGCTCACCTTCTTTTTCCGTTTCATGCGTCCTTTGATCGAAGGAGGCCATGTGTATATTGCCCAGCCTCCTCTGTATAAAATTGTAAAGGGGCGGAATGAGCCCCGGTATGCTTACAGCGACGATCAGCTGAAAGAGATCCTGCAGCAGATCCCCGGCGCCGAAGTCCAGCGCTACAAAGGCCTGGGTGAAATGGACCCGGAACAGCTGTGGGAAACCACTATGAATCCCCAAAACCGCACATTGCTCAAGGTGAATATGGAGGATGCCGCCGCAGCCGATGAGATCTTTACCATCCTCATGGGCGAGAAGGTGGAACCCCGTAAGAATTTTATCGAGCAGAATGCCAAGTATGTAAACAATCTGGATATCTGATCCTGCAAGCGGGAAAGGAGAGGTACTATGAAACGACTGCACAAAAGCCGCAATGATCGGGTGCTGGCCGGGGTATGCGGCGGCATTGCCGAGTTTTTCGGCATTGATCCCACCCTGGTGCGCCTGGCCTGGGCTGTAATGATCTTTTTCGGCGGCAGCGGATTGCTGCTGTATATCATCTGTGCTCTGATCATTCCCAATGACACAGGGGACAACTACTATGGCCCCTCCCAGAACCAGGGAATGAATATGGACGGCACCGACGAAGACGGCGGCTGGCGCTGATTGGGAAAACGGTTTTTTGCAGCCCTGGCCTTTGGGCTAGGGCTGTCAAAGACCGGGGGGTTCCTGCCACAGCCGTGCCTTGTGGGGCAAAGCTGTGGCAAGGATCTCATGTTAATTTGAACAAAAAGTAGATTTTTTACTGATAATACATATAGTATTTGAAAACAGGTGAAAACATGAGTGAAATCAACGATTTGACCTTTGAGGGCCAAACGATCATCGATGTGGATCTGGAAAAGGAAATGCGCAAGTCCTACATCGATTATGCCATGAGCGTCATCGTCAGCCGGGCCTTGCCCGATGTGCGGGACGGTCTGAAGCCGGTGCACCGGCGTATTCTTTACGCCATGTACGAAGACAATCTGACAGCGGACAAGCCCTACCGGAAATCGGCTACCACCGTAGGTAATGTGCTGGGCCGTTACCATCCCCATGGCGACGCTTCGGTGTATGATGCCCTGGTGCGTCTGGCCCAGGATTTCTCCCTGCGCTATCCTCTGGTGGACGGCCACGGCAACTTCGGCAGCGTGGACGGCGATCCTCCGGCAGCTTACCGTTATACCGAAGCCCGTATGGCCAAGCTGGCGGCCAATATGCTCAGCGATATCGAAAAGGACACCGTGGATTTTGTCCCCAACTACGACGACAAAATGAAGGAGCCTTTTGTGCTGCCTTCCCGGTTCCCCAATCTGCTGGTCAACGGTTCTTCGGGCATTGCCGTGGGCATGGCCACCAACATCCCGCCTCACAACCTGCGGGAGGTCTGCCAGGCCATCTGCTATGTGATCGACAACCCGGAAGCCACTTTGGAGGACATCTGCCGCTTTATCAAGGGGCCGGATTTTCCCACTGGCGGCATCATCATGGGCCGGGCCGGTATCCGGGCGGCCTATGCCACCGGAAGAGGGCGGATCATTGTCCGCTGCCGGGCAGAAATTGAAGAGCATGGACAGGGCCGGTTCCGCATCGTCATCACCGAACTGCCCTACATGGTGAACAAGGCCCGTCTGATTGAAAACATCGCCGATCTGCACAAAGAGCGCCGGGTGGAGGGCATCACCGATCTGCGGGATGAATCCGACCGGGACGGTATGCGTATCGTCATTGAGCTGCGCCGGGATGCCAATCCTCAGGTGGTGCTCAATCAGCTGTACCAGTATACCCAGATGCAGGAGACCTTCTCGGTGATCAATCTGGCCCTGATCCACAACCAGAGCCAGCCCCGGGTGCTCACCTTGCGGGAAATGCTGGACGAATACATTCGGTTCCAGTATGAAGTGGTGGAGCGACGCACCCGCTATGATCTGCGCCGGGCCCAGGAGCGGGCGCATATTCTGGAAGGACTGAAAATCGCCTGCGAGAACATCGACGAAGTCATCCGCATCATCCGCCAGAGCTATGACGATGCCAAAGTGCGCCTGATGGAGCGGTTTGATCTGTCGGATGTCCAGGCCCAGGCTATTCTGGACATGCGTCTGGGACGGCTGCAAGGGCTGGAAGTGGAGAAGATCGAAAACGAATTGGAAGCTCTGCACAAAAAGATCGCCGAATACGAAGATATTCTGGCTCATGCCGAAAAAATCTACGCCATTGTGAAGCAGGAGCTCACCGAGATCTGTGAAAAGTTCGGCGACGAGCGGCGCACCGAGATCTCCATGGTGGAAAATGAGCTGGACATTGAAGATCTGATCGAAGAAGAGCAGTGCGCCTATACCCTGACCCGACTGGGGTACATCAAGCGGCTGCCGGTGTCGGCCTACCGCACCCAGAAGCGGGGCGGAAGGGGCATCACCGCCATGGCTACCCGGGAAGAGGACATTGTGGAAACGGTGTTTACAGCTTCCACCCATGACCATGTGCTCTTCTTTACCAATCTGGGCAAGGTGCTGCGGCTGAAGGGATACATGATCCCAGAGGCCTCCCGCACCTCCAAGGGAACCAACATCGTCAATCTCCTTCAGCTGGAAGGGGGAGAGCGGGTCACCGCCATGATCCCCATCAAGGAATTCTGTGACGAAGCCTATGTGTTCTTTGCCACAAAACAGGGTGTGGTCAAGCGCACCCATCTATCCGATCTCCATACCGCCCGAAAGGCCGGCGTGCGGGTCATCACTCTCAATGAGGGAGATGAACTCATCGGCGTGCGTCTTACCGATGGACAGGACAAGGTGATCCTGTGCACCCATGACGGCCGGGGCATCCGCTTTGATGAGAAAGAAGTGCGCACCATGGGCCGTTCGGCTGCCGGTGTGCGGGGCATCCGCCTGAGTGAAGGGGACTATGTGGTGGGCGTGGCCTGCGACAGCGAAGGCCAGTATCTGCTCACCGTCACCGAAAACGGTTATGGCAAGCTGACTTCCCCCCGGGAGTTTACCGAGCATCACCGGGGCGGCGGCGGTATCATTGCCCACAATCTCACCGACAAAACAGGGCCGTTGGCCGGAATCAAGTCGGTGGATACCTATAACGACATTCTGCTGATCACCGATGAAGGCGTGATCATCCGCACCGGTGTGGAGACCATCCGGGTTTGCTCCCGTTCGTCTCAGGGCGTCAAACTGATGCGTCTGGATGAAGGGGTCAAGCTGATTTCTTTGGCCAAGGCCGATAAGGAAGAAGATGCCGGAGAAAGCTTAGAAAATACAGAAAATGGGGAAAATGCCCAGCAGTCCCAGCCTGAGCCGGAGAAGGGAGAATAAATCTCTCTATGAAGCAAGTGGAAGTATATACCGACGGGGCCTGTTCAGGAAATCCGGGCCCCGGAGGCTGGGGCGCCATTCTCCGGTTTCAGGGGATCGAAAAGGAGATCGCCGGTTTTGAACGGGAGACCACCAACAACCGGATGGAGCTCACTGCGGCCATCCAGGGCCTTTCCCGGCTGAAAGAGCCTTGTCAGGTGGAGCTTTACACCGATTCCCAGTATCTCTCCAAGGCCATCAACGAAGGATGGCTGGAAAACTGGAAAAAAAGAGGATGGGTGAAAAGTGACAAGAAGCCGGTGCTCAATGTGGAGCTGTGGCAGGCGCTGGATGCGCAGCTGAAACGGCATCAGGTGACCATTCATTGGGTCAAAGGTCATGGGGACAATCCTTTCAACAACCGGTGCGATGCTCTGGCCACCGGTCAGATCGCTCAAAAGCGGTAGAAAGGGAAAGCGTATAAAATTCCTGTTGCAATATACACTAAAATGGTGTATATTGAAGGCGGAGAAACAAATCTTTTTGCACAGCATCCAAGCATCATGCTTTGCAGGAAGCCACATAGAAAGGATGTTGCATCATGTTTGTTTATGCAGATAACGCAGCCACGACCCGCATCGCTCCCCAGGTGCTGGATGCCATGCTGCCTTATTTGAAAGAGGAATATGGCAATCCCTCCACTTTGTACAAGCTGGGCCGGGAGGCCAAAATCGCCATAGAAAAAGCCCGGGAGCAGGTGGCTCAGGTCATCGGCGCCAAGGCCGAGGAGATCTTTTTCACCGGCAGCGGCACCGAGGCCGACAACATGGCTCTGAAAGGGGTTCTCTATGGCCCCGCCGGCAAGGGGAAAAAGCATCTGATCACCACCAAAATCGAGCACCATGCTGTTTTGCATACCGCCATGGCTCTGGAAAAAGAAGGATTCCAGGTGACCTTCCTGGATGTGGACAAAAATGGCCGGGTGGATCTGGAAGAGCTGAAACAAGCCATCACACCCGATACTGCTTTGGTGTCCATCATGGCGGCCAACAACGAAGTGGGAACCATTCAGCCCATTGAAGAGATCGGAAAAATCTGCCGGGAAAAGGGTGTTTTGTTCCACACCGATGGGGTACAGGCCTTCGGCCACATGCCTTTGGATGTGAACAAAATGAACATTGACCTTTTGTCCCTGTCGGCTCATAAGATCAACGGTCCCAAGGGCAGCGGCGCTCTGTATATCCGCCGGGGGCTGGGCCTGCGCCCGGTGATCGAAGGCGGCGGCCAGGAGCGCAACCGGCGCAGCGGCACCGAAAATGTGGCCGGTATCGTTGGCCTGGGCCAGGCAGCTCAGCTGGCCATGGAGACCATGGAAGAAGAGTCGGCACGCCTGAAAGCGCTGTCCCAAAAACTCATCGACGGCGTGCTTCAGATCCCTGAGACCATTCTCACCGGCGATCCGGAAAACCGTCTGCCCGGTGCCTGCAGTTTTGCCATCAGCGCCATTGAGGGCGAATCCCTGGTGCTCTATCTGGATATGGAGGGCATCTGCACTTCCACCGGTTCGGCTTGCTCCACCGGCAGCCTGGACCCGTCCCATGTGCTTATGGCCATCGGCCTGTCCCATGAGGTCTCCCATGGCTCTCTGCGGGTGAGCCTGGGCCGGTTCAACACCGAAGAAGAAGTGGATTATATCATCGAAACACTGCCGAAGGTGGTGGAGAAGCTCCGGAGCATGTCCCCGGTGTGGAACCGCAAGTGATCGGCAAGGAGGAGTTTGTTATGCTGTATTCGGAAAAAGTTATGGACCATCTGGCCCATCCCCGGAATGTGGGTGAGCTGGAGGATGCCAATGCCGTGGGTGAGGTGGGCAACCTCAAGTGCGGCGATATCATGAAGATCTACATGAAGATCGATGAAAACGAAGTGATCCAGGATGTGCGTTTTCAGACCTTTGGCTGCGGCGCTGCGGTGGCTACCTCTTCCATGGCCACCGAAATGGTCAAGGGCAAGACGGTGAAGGAAGCTCTGGAGCTGACCAATGCCGCTGTGGCGGAGGCCCTGGATGGACTGCCTCCGGTGAAGATGCACTGCTCGGTGCTGGCGGAAGAAGCTG
The DNA here is from genome assembly GCF_016901775.1 of Intestinimonas butyriciproducens. Taxonomy (GTDB): domain Bacteria; phylum Bacillota; class Clostridia; order Oscillospirales; family Butyricicoccaceae; genus Pseudobutyricicoccus. The sequence continues at coordinate 145,488 of NZ_JACJKW010000001.1, read as the reverse complement.
TCAAGGCTGCTTTGGCCAATTATTATAAGGGCCAGGGCAAAGACCCGGTCCAGTATGTGGGCTGCACCGGCGACTGCAAGGCCTGCCACGGGGAAGAAGATCATCACTAAAAAAGAAAAAAACGGCTGCATCTGAGATGCAGCCGTTTTTCTGTTTTATCGGTATTTTTTCTGCATGGAGAAGCCCCGGCCCTTGACTTCGGAAATACGGCTGACCATGAGGAAGCATTCCGGATCGATCTGATGGATCAGCTTTTCCGCCTTGGGCAGTTCCCGGCTGGACAGCACCGAAAGCACCAGCTGGGTATTCTGCCGCAGATAGCCGCTTTCTGTCTGGATCAGAGTGACGCCCCGGTTGAGATCCTGAAGGATGGCCTGGCGGATCTCTTCGGATTTTTCGCTGACCACCTTGATTTCGATGCGGGAAGTACCCATGAGCAGCATTTTGTCCAGCACCATGGTATAGATCATCACCAGCACCACGCCATAGAGCAGTTTTTCCGGGGACTGGAACAGCCCCTGGCTCAGCAGGATACACACATCAAAGAAGTACATACACACCGAAACCGGCGCCCGGAACAGTCGGTTGAGGATGAGGGGAGGGATGTCCATGCCGCCGGTGGAAGCGCCGGCCCGGATGACTAGCCCCAGGGAGGCGCCTACCCCCAGACCGGCAAAAAGGGTGCACAGCATCACATCTTCGGTGAGCATATAATCCCCCAGAAGCCGCTGCCAAAACTCCAGAGCCAGGGGATAAATAAAGCTGCTGAGCAGTGTAGTGGCGGCAAAACGGCGACCCAGCACGCACAGTCCCAAAAGCAGCATCACCATATTAAAGGCCAGCACAAAGGCGGAAATGGGCACTCCGATGAGATAATTGGCGGTGAGGCCCAGGCCGGTGGTACCGCCCATCACCAGTCCGGTGGGCAGAACAAAGAGCTTGACGGTGAGGGCATAGAGCAGATTTCCCGCAGCCACAATGGCAGCGGAAAGCATCCATTTTTTCAAAATCAGATCAATCCTTTCCCAGGTATTTTCACAAAAAAACGCTTGTCAGAGATTTTTCCTGACAAGCGTGGATCGGGCAGATGCCCCATACTCATGGGATAATATCATGGGATTTGCCTTTTTGTCAAGCAAAAAAGCAAGAGCTCCGGGTTTTCCCCATAGATTTTCCCCAGGCTGTGGAAAATGTTTCATGTGAAACCGGTCAGGCGCCGGGGGCGAGAAGGGGTGTGGGATCAGGGGGGAGAACTTCGGCATTAAAGAAGGCTTTGACCCGGGCCAGGGACTCCCGCAGCAGATTCTGAGGCAGTTGGGCTTTCAAAACGCTGTTGGGCGTGCCCACCCCTTCACAGGAAAGCCCCAGCTGCCGGCCCAGGTAAAGGGCTCTTCCCAGGTGATAGTCCTGGGTCACCACCAAGAGGGTTTCCAGCTGATACACATGCCTGGCCCGGTATAGGCTGGCATAGGTGTTCAGGCCGTGGTGATCAGACAGAATATCCTCTTCCGGCACACCTTGCTCCAGAAGCCAGCTTTTCATGGCGGCGATTTCGTTGCGCTGCTGGTTTTCTCCGTCACCTGAGATAAGAATGGTTTGACTTTTGCCTAGCTGATAAAGGGCCAGGCCTTCCTCCATCCGTCCCAGCAGAGCCGGACTCATGTTCCCGGAAGAGTCCACCTTGGCTCCCAGAATCAGAATGGCCTGGGCCGGCTGGGCTTCCTCCCGGCTGACCCGATGGTCCCGGGACAGGCTCCATATCCGCATCTGGATGAGAATAAATGCCAGAATGCCCAGGCAAACAAGGGAGAGCAGGGGAAAAGGCCATTTTTTATAGGGTTTCTTCATGGTTTTGCCTGCCCCAATCTTTGCACACATCCACCCAGCCCTGGCAAGCGCTGTATTGAGCCAGTTCCTCACAGGTGAGGGGAATGGCAGAGTTGCCGCTGCCGCAGGCAGGATAGACAATATCAAACCGTTTCAGTGATTCATCCAGATAGATTTTCACATCCTCCGGTACGCCAAAAGGGCAGACGCCGCCCACCGGATGGGTGGTATATTCCTCCACTTGCTGGGGGGTGAGCATTTTGGCTTTTTGGTGAAACAGGTCTTTGTAGCGGTGGTTGTCGATGCGGGCATCACCGGCGCATACGATGAGGATAGGGCCGTCTTCTGTGAGAAAAGACAGGGTTTTGGCAATATGGCCTGGTTGGGTGTGCAGAGCGTGGGCGGCCAGCTCCACGGTGGCGCTGGACTCATGAAAGAACAGGATGTCATTTTCCTTTCCAAACTGGGCCAGATGGGCCCGGGCTGATTCTACTGACATAGGGATCTCCTCCACAAGTTTTTTTGGGTATTATAGTATGTTTTGTGGGAAAACACAAGAAAAAGGGCCGCTTTCGCAGCCCTTTTCAGAAAACTTTAAGAAATCGTCAGGGGATCAGACCAGAATCAGATAGCCCTTGTCTTGTTTTTTGTATTCGCCGCCCATCAGGCTGTCATAGCAGGTGACCATGTCCTCGTCCAGAACCATCAGCCGGTGATTTTCCGGCACTTCCGGCAGTGTCTCCAGTGTTTTGTCAAACCGGTAGACTTTGTTCAGGGTGTGGGGGTCGTAAGCGCCGGTAAAGCCTTCGCCCTGGTATTCCGGAAGGCTCTCTGCGTCCCGGAAAGTATAGGAGGCCATGACACAGTGCTCAGCGCCGTCCTTCCTCTCAAAGCAGGGGGTGATGAGATCCCGGCTGCCATTGGCCGGAGTGCGCAGGAAGCCGGTGCCCTTCTCATCGTCCACCGGGGTGAAGGAGCCTTCAAAGAGGCCATACACGCCGCTGTCGCTGCGTCCCGAGCAGGAGGCTACCAGGATTCCTTCGTGATCCGGCAGGGGGTTGATGATAAAGCCGGTCATCAGTTCACAGGGGATCAGATCCCAAGGGGAAGTGCTGCACAGCACATATTTTTTGCCTATCCGATCTTTCCAGGCCTGGCTGACGGGAGGCAGATTCCGGGGAGCCTGCATGGCAAAGGGAGCCACCTTGCCCCGCAGATCCAGGATCATGAATTTCTGGCCCTCATGTTCCTGGAAAGAAATGCGGGTGTCGTTTTCCCCTTCGAACACCTTGCCGTTCCATTTCAGGTTCTTGTGGATGCCCTCGCTGTCCCCACGGGTGCTGTCCCGGGTCACATTGAGCACAGCCCCGTAGAAATGGGCGTTGAGCACGGCGCTGGGCACCAGATAAGTACCTTCAAACTGCTCTTTCAGCTCCTGAGGCACCGGCTGATACTGGGTGTAGATGTTGACCCCTTCGGTCTCCAGCATAGCAGTGGCAAACAGCCGCAGGATGGTCTCCAGCACATCGATGCCGCAGTCGTGGGTTTCCGAAATGGCCAGAACGGCATCGTATTTGGGGATGATGATAAACTGAGTGGTAAACTGGAAGCTGTTGCCGCTTTTTTGCAGCACGCCTTCGCCCAGATCATAGTCCTTGTCCTTCATGTCCACATTGTCCCAGCCCAGGCCGAAACCGGTGCTGCGGGTATCGCCAGGGAGGAAGGAAACCCCTTGATGCTTGGCCATTTCCTCTTTGCTTTCCTTGCTGAGGATGCTGGAGTCTGTGAGGAACTGATTGCCGAACAGGCACAGATCGCTCATGGTGGTGGTATAACCGGCGCCGCCCTGGATGAACAGCAGTTCATGGGGCTTCTTTCCTTCCTGCACCAGGGGATACTCCGTGTTGCGCACAGGGGAGAGGCGGCTGGAGTGGGCGCCGATGGGTTCGGTGATGTGGTCTTTGCAGTATTGGGCGTAGCTCATGCCGGAAACGGCGGCCACGGCCATTTCTGCCAAGGTGAAGCCGTCATTGCAATAGACGGAATATTCGCCGGGAGCGGCTTTCAGATAGCTGTGGGCCATGTAGTCATACACTTCTTCGTAGTAGGTGTCGTGGCTCACATCGGAGGCGGAAAAATGCTTCCACTGGGTGCCCGGAAGGCCGCTGCTGTGGCTGAGACAGTGACGCAGGGTGATCTGACGGTACCGGTCGTCCAGCATCTTAAGCCGGGGCAGATAGGTGACGATGGGCTCATCCAGGTCCAGCTTGCCCTGTTCCACCAGCTGCATCACGGCAACGGTGCAATAGATCTTGGACACCGAGGCCACATTGTAGGTGCAGTTTGTATCGGCAGGCTTTTTCTCTTCGCCTCCTTGGGTGCCCAGGGAATCGGCGGCCAGGATCTCTCCATGGCGCATGATGGCATAGGACACAGAGGTGTAATCCTTCTTCAGGTTCATCCCCAGGATGGCGGACAGCTTTTCTTTCAGCGCTTGGTTCATTTTCCTTTGTTCTCTCCTTTCGGAAGTCCCCGGACACCTCCGGGACATTATGAATATGGATATAGTATACCATAGGTTTCTTCTCCATTGACAGGGAGAAATTAGGGTTTTTACTATAAAATATCGCACAATTTTTTGCTGCATTTTTTGGCAGGGAAAAAGAGAGGGGAGAAAAAAGAAAACCACAGTTACAAAAAGTTATACACAGGGGTTATCAACACCCTGTGTATAACATCTGTGGACAACACAAACAAAAAATGCAAAAAATAAAACTGTTCCAGATGCCTGCGGCATCTGGAACAGAATATTTTAGCGGATTTTTTGCCAGCCGATGATGGCGGCGCCGATGGCGCCGGCCATCTGGGAGCGGGGATGGGTGTGCACCGGCCAGTCGATATAGCTTTCCAATGTTTTGCGGAACACTTCGAAGCGGGCCAGACCGCCGCTGAAGAACAGATCTCCCTCCGGCCGCAGTTTTTGGGCGAACAAAGCGGTGCGCTGGCAGATAGAGCGGATGACTCCCAAAGCAATATCGCCCCGGGCCCGGCCCTGGGCCAACAGGCTGATGATCTCGCTTTCGGCAAAAACGGTGCACATGCTGGTGATATCCACCGGTTTGGCGTCTTTGGTGAATGCATCGATCTCGTCCAGAGGACAATCCAGAATCCGGCCCATCATTTCCACAAAGCGGCCGGTTCCGGCGGCGCATTTGTCGTTCATGACGAAATCGGCCACATTGCCGTCTCGATCCAGCAGAATCGCCTTGCTGTCCTGGCCGCCGATGTCCACCACACCGGCGATGCCGGGGCACAGATAGGCCGCCCCTTTGGCATGGCAGGTGATCTCGGTAACCCGCTTGTGGGCCTGGGGCAGCAGTTCCCGGCCGTAGCCGGTGGTGACCACATATTCCACTTCCGAAGAATACATGGCGTCATAGATCTGTCCCATCCGCTCCCGGGGACGGGCGGCGGTGGGAAGCAGAATGGTTTTTACCACAGTTTCTCCGTCGAACAGGGCTCCCTTTGTGGTGGTGGAGCCGCAGTCGATACCCAGACTGAGACGGGCCATGGCTTAAAGCATCTCCAGGAAGGCGGCCAGACGGGTGCTGATCTGTCCGGCGTCGGAGGTGGAGTAGTCGGTTTCCAAAGCGATGTAGGGCTTCTTTTTCTCTTCGGTGACAAAGCGCTTGATAAGGAAGCTTTCCACATTGTAGGTGTGGCAGGCCTGGAGCACCACCTCCACCACAGCATCCACCTGGTATTCGTCGATGAGACGGTCCATCAGCTTGAAGCGGTTATGGTCAGGAGTCATGCAGGAGCAGCCGATGTTCAGATACCGGCGGGCCAGGGCATCGTAGATATCGGGGTTCTGTTCGTCCACCATTTCATCCACCGATTTGGCGCCGCTGCAGTTTTCGAACACCACCACCTGGGCGCCGTTGTCTTCCAGGCACTTGATGACCTTTTCGCTGGCGCCGCCGATGGGGCTGCCGGTGACCATGATCCGGGGACGGCCGGCGAACTTCTGCTTGGGGCAGTCAGGGGTGCCGTCGTCATAGGTGTCCTTGATCTTCTGGGTCAGAGCCTTGACCTCCTGGATCAGCGCTTCTTTGTCAAATTTGAAGGTGGAGCCATAGAGGACCTTGTACATATCGCCGCCCAGCATGGGAGCGGGATTGAGCTTCATCAGGCTGTAGAAGTCCTTGAGAGCCTGGCGCTCTTCGTTTTTCAGCTTGATGGCCTTGCGCACATCTTCATCGGTGATGGTGACGCCGAAGTGGCTCTCCAGCTTCTCTTTGAACTTGATGACTTCCTTTTTCCACAGTTCCAGGGCCTCCGGGCTCTGGCTGTTGGGCAGCTCCATTACATAGACGGGTTTGAACTCGCCCAGCATTTCATACATCTTCTTTTTGCCGTCGCAGGTGGTTTCACCCACGATCAGGTCGGAGAAATAGAAGAAGGGGCACTTGTCGGTTTTGGCAAAGCCGTAGCTGGATTTGACCAGAGGGCACAGGTTGCGGGGCAGGTCCTTTTCGGCTTCGGGGATGGTTTCACCGGACATGGAGCACAGACCCACTACGGCGGCCCCCATGGCCATGGGAAGCTCCTGGGGCAGATAGGTGCAGAAAACGCCCACAAAGGGAACGCCCTTCTGCTTCATCTCCATGGCGGTGACAAAGGATTTTTTCCGCTGTTCGTTGAATTCCTCAAACACAGCGGGCAGGTCTTTAATGAGTTCGCGGTTCATTCTTGTATCTCCCATCTTTCATCATAGAATGGCATAGTGAAAGGGAAAAACCCATACATATTCATTCTAAAACACGGATGATGCAAATACCAATCGTTTCTCTTGATAGATGGGGTAAGGACTGATAGACAACAGCGATAAAGACAAAAGAATCCCCCAGGCGAAAACCTGGGGGAGGGATTTACGATTTGCGGGAATTGCGCAGGGCTTTATATTCTTCAAAGGAAAGCACTTTCTGGCTTTTCAGATGGGCGATCACCAGCTCTTTCTGCTCTTTGGGGAACACCAGGTTCCGTTCGCTGGCGGCCAGATGGGCACGCAGCCGCACTTTCTTTTCGGAATATTCCTCGATGTCATAATAGAAGATCTTGCTCCAGGGGGTGGGCATCACATTGCAGAAGATCCCCTCTTTGGAAAGGCCGGAAGGGGTGATGGCCACCAGCAGCACGGCCAGCACCGTGCAGATGTTAAAGGCCAGGGTGTACTGGGTGAAAGCGCCCCGGCAGGCCTGGATGACCACCACGGCGCACACAATGCCCAGCATGATCAGACGGCCGGGCACCATGCCCCGCACTTTGATCTGCCGGCGGAACTGGAAAAAGCGGATGAGCAAAAACAGGTCGAAGGCGGCAATGAGGATGATCAGGCCGCTGTCGAAAGTGAGATCAAATGGCATGACACGACTCCTTTTTGGGCAAATGCCCGGAATTTCTTCTATCCTATCATATTTTGACGCCGGAGAAAAGGGGGCAAAGACAAATATCACATTGAACCAGGGGGGCAAAAATGGTATGATAAAAGCACCAAATGCCATGAGAGGAGAAAAAGCATGGATTATCGGTTTGCCCATTTCAATTTCAATGTACTGGATATGGAAAAATCCCTGGCTTTTTATAAAGAAGCGTTGGAACTGGAGCCGGTGGAGGAGAAAAACGCTCCCGATGGCGCCTTCCGCATCGTCTATCTGGGAGACCCGGAAAAAAGCGGTTTCCTGCTGGAGCTCACCGCCCTGCGGGACCGGACCGAGCCCTATGACCTGGGGGACGAGGAGTTCCATCTGGCCCTCACCGTCAGCGACTATCAGAAGGCCCATGACAAACATGCGCAAATGGGCTGCATCTGTTTTGAAAATCCCCAGATGGGCATCTACTTTATCCAGGACCCGGACGGTTACTGGATCGAGATCGTGCCCGCCTGCAAATGAGGTGACAAGGTGACCATTGATGTAAAAGGTCTGCCGGTGGATTATATCGACCAGGGGGAGGGGCCGGTGGTGCTGCTGCTTCACGGCTGGGCCGCTCCCATCGGGGCCTACCAGCGCATTGTGGATAAACTTTCGGCGCGCTACCGGGTGCTGGTTCCCCAGATGCCGGGCAGCGGCAAGACGCCGGAACCGTCCCAGGCCATGACACTGGAGGATTACGGGGCATTTGTGCTGGATTTCTGCCAGGCCGCAGGGGTGGAAGAGTGTATTCTGATGGGCCACAGCAATGGCGGCAGGATCATTCTTCACTTGCTCAGCCAGGAGAATTGCCCTCTCCGCTGCAAAAAAGTGGTGCTGATGGACGCCGCAGGGGTGCCTCCTGTGCGCCCGGCCAGCTATTATGTGAAGATCTATTCCTACAAAATGGCCCGGAAGCTGGCGGGTATGCCGGTGCTCAAACTGATTTTTGGTCCGCTTTATCAGAAGATGAGCCGCAACCGGGGCAGTGAGGACTACCGCAATGCCTCCCCTGTGATGAAAAAGACCCTGGTCAACCTGGTCAATCTGGATCTGACGCCCCTGATGCCCAAAGTACGGCAGAACACATTGCTCATCTGGGGGGAAAACGACACCGCTACCCCTTTGCGGGACGGGAAGATCATGGAAGAAAAACTGCCGGAGAGCGGTCTGGCCGTCATCAAAAATGCGGGGCATTTTCCGTTTCTGGATAACTGGCCCCAGTTTTCTGCTGTGCTGGACGCTTTTTTGTAAGGGAAGAAAGAGAGAGGATGGAAGATGGCAAAGACGGCTCTTTCTCCGGAAGCGGAGAAATTTTTGTGGGAGAGCCAGCGCAATGAGCTCACCGAAAGCCTGATCTATGAGGGTATTGCCGCCCGGGAGAAAAATCCCCGGAACCAGGAGACCCTTCGCAAAATTGCCCATCAGGAGCGGGAGCATGAGAAGATCTGGCGGTCTTACAGCGGCAAGGAAGTGTCCCCAAACCGGAAAAAGGCCTTTTTCTATTTGCTGCTCAGCCGCATTCTGGGATTTACCTTTGTGCTGAAAAAGATGGAGAAGGGGGAAAACGCCGCCACCCGGAAATATGCCCAGGTGATGGAGCAGATCCCCCAGGCCGAGACCATTTCCCAGGAAGAGGAAAAGCACGAGCAGGAGCTTCTGGAAATGCTGGACGAAGAAAGGCTTCAGTATGTGGGCAGCATGGTGCTGGGACTCAACGATGCTTTGGTGGAACTCACCGGCACCATTGCCGGCATGACCTTTGCCTTGATGAATACCCGTCTGGTGGCTCTTTCCGGGATCATCACCGGAGTGTCGGCCACATTTTCCATGGCGGCCAGCAACTATCTGGCCCAGCGGGCCGAGGGAAGTGAGGACGCTTTCCGTTCCAGTCTGTACACCGGCGTGGCTTATCTGGTGACGGTGGCCATTCTGGTGCTGCCTTTCCTGCTTTTCCCCACAGGGATGTATCTCCCGGCCCTTTTGACCATGCTGGGATGCGTCATTTTGATCATCCTGGCTTTTAACTACTATATTTCGGTGGCAAAATCCCTGCCCTTCCTGCGCCGGTTCGGGGAGATGGCGGCCATCAGTCTTTCGGTGGCAGCCATCAGCTTTGTCATCGGCCTTGTGGTGAAAAAGTTCCTGGGGATCGACATCTAAAATAAATACCATGATTTCAGCATAAGATTCGGAGAGAGTGTATGACTATTTTGGAAACCATTTTCATGGCGGTGTTGGCTCTGGCCGCAGCCGGGGTGGGGGCGGTGTATTTCGTCCACATGCTTCAGCTGTGCTCCTATCAGTTCGGCCAGTACCGGCATTATCTGCAAAAGAACACCAAAAGCATTTTCAGCCTGCGCCGGCTGGAAAGCCTGCTTTTGCTGCTGCCCTGGATCCTGAGCCAGGGCCGGGCCGATCGGGGCGCTTATTATGGAGTGATGCTTCTGGGCTACTGCGTGCTCAACCGGCCCAGAAAGGCCAAAAAACCCCTGGTGTATACTGCACGGGTCAAGCGGCTTCTGGCAACATCGGCGGTGCTCTATGTGCTGGCCCTGATCCCTGGCTTGCTTCTGCCCTATGGCATGGCCATTTTCGGCGTGGTGCTGCTGTGCACCCCTCTGGTGGTGCTGCTGGCCAATTTCATTAACACCCCTGTGGAAAAAATGGTGGCCCGCTATTATGTGGAGGACGCCCGGAAAAAGCTTCAGAGTATGCCCGATCTCACTGTTGTGGGCGTCACCGGCAGCTTTGGCAAAACCAGCACCAAGTATTTTCTCAACACCCTTCTTTCCACCAAATACCATGTGCTCATGACCCCGGGCAACTATAACACCACCCTGGGCGTGGTGCGCACCGTGCGGGAGATGCTTTCGCCCACCCATCAGATCTTCCTCTGCGAGATGGGCGCCCGGCACAAGGGGGATATCAAGGAGATCTGCGATCTGGTCCATCCCCGCTATGGCATCATTACCGCCATCGGAGAGCAGCATCTGGAGAGCTTCGGCACGGTGGACACCATCATTGACACCAAGTTTGAGCTGTATGATGCCATTCCCATGGACGGACTGTGCTTTTTGAATGAGGACAATGAATTTATCGCCGCCCGGAAGGTGGGAAGCAATGTGGTCCGCTACGGCCTGGAAGGGGAGAGGGACTACAAAGCAAGCGATATTACCGTTACCCAAAGCGGTACAGAGTTCACCGTCTCTGCTCCCGGAGGGGAAAGTTTCCGCTATAAGACCCGGCTGCTGGGTGAACACAATGTGCAGAATATCACCGCCGCCATCGCCGTGTGTCATAAACTGGGCATTTCTCTGGAGGAACTCCAGCCCGCAGTGCGCCGTTTGGAACCGGTGCCCCATCGGATGCAGCTGATCCGGGGTGGGAGCAACTATACTGTCATCGACGACGCCTATAATTCCAATCCCAAGGGGGCCCAGGCTGCGCTGCGCACTCTGTCCATGTGCCAGGGACTGCGGATTCTAGTCACTCCCGGTATGGTGGAGCTGGGAGAGCGGGAGTTTGATCTCAACTTCCAGTTTGGCAAACAGGCGGCGGCTTGCTGTGATTATGTGGCTCTGGTCAATCCCCGTCAGGCTGAGCCTATCCGTCAGGGCCTGGCGGCAGCCGAGTTCCCCGAGGAAAAAATACTGGTGGCCGATACTTTGCAGCAGGCTCTGGCCTTTGCCCAAAGCTGCGGCCAGCCCGGTGAGCCCCGGTTTGTGCTGTTGGAAAATGACCTGCCGGACAACTATTAAGCCGTGCCCTTTTTTTCCGGAGAGATTTGTGGTATCATCTCTAGGGCAGCAATCAGGAAAAAGTGAAAACTGTTTGCAATAATAATTATTTTTAAAACAAATTGTGAACTATTTGTCTGCAATGGAAACGGAGAGGATTGGGTATGAAGATTCGCGTGGGCGTCTTTTTTGGCGGTAAAAGCGTGGAGCACGAGGTCTCGGTGATCTCGGCCATGCAGGCCATTGCCGCTTTGGATCAGGAGAAATACGAAGCGGTGCCCATTTATATCACAAAGGACAACAAATTCTATACCGGTCCTCATATGGGCCAGATCGACACCTATAAGGATATCCCGGCGGCTTTGAAGCAGGCCACTCGGGTGGTGCTGGTGGGCGGAGAAAACACCGCCACCCTTCAGTGCTATCCCCCCAAGAAGCTGGGAAACAGCACCGTGGGAGAGATTGATGTGATCCTGCCTGTGACCCACGGCACCAATGTGGAAGACGGCGCCTTGCAGGGCTTCTTTGAATATCTGAACATTCCCTATGCCGGGTGCGATGTGTGTGCTTCGGCAGTGGGCATGGACAAATGGGCCATGAAATCCCTGTTCAAAAGCGCCGGTCTGCCGGTGGTGGAGGGGATTCTGACCCACAAAAAGAAATGGTTCCACGACACCGAGGCGGAGATCCAGCGGGTGGAGGCCGTCTGCGGCGGCTACCCGGTGGTGGTCAAGCCGGTGAATCTGGGCAGCAGCATCGGCATCAGCAAGGCCAGAGACCGGCAGCAGCTGGAGGAGGCGGTGGAGACCGCCATGGAATATGCCGACCGGGTGATCGTGGAGACCTGCGTTGCCAATCTGCGAGAGATCAACTGCTCGGTGCTGGGCGATCTGGACGAGTGCCAGAGCTCGGTGTGCGAAGAGCCTCTCAACGCCACAGACATCCTCACCTTTGGAGATAAATACGAAAGCGGCTCCAAGGGGTCTTCCAAGGGAATGGAAAGTCTGAGCCGGAAAATTCCCGCCGATCTGCCGGAAGATGTGACCGAGAAGATCCAGCACCTGGCTGCCGAGGCCTTCCGGGCCATCAACGGCAACGGCGTGGCCCGTATCGACTTTATGATGAATAACGAGACCGGTGAGGTCTTTATCAATGAGATCAACACCATTCCCGGTTCCCTGGCCTTCTACCTGTGGCAGGAGAGCGGTATTGCTTTTGATGAGCTGCTGGACAAAATGATCTGGCTGGCCATCAAGCGGAAGCGGGAAAAGGATGCGCTGACGGTGACTTTTGACACCAATATCCTGTCCAATAACGCCCTGAGCGGTTCCAAAGGCGGCAAGATGGGCAGCAAACGGTAAAATCACAGGGGGAAGGGCGGCTCAGGCCGCTCTTTCCGAAGGAAGTGGGGAAAGAGGATGGATCTGAACAAGCTGGAAGAAGCACTGGAACAGGACCGGCTGTGCCATATCGACATGATCGACTGCATTCGCCGGGGGTTTGCCCAGGTGGAAAAGTGGGATGAGCGGGGTGTGCTGCTGTATAACACCGGCTGCAATCAATACCATCTCACGGCAAAGGACCCCTCCTTTTTGGAGGAAGCGGTGGCGCTGTGCCGTCCCGGCCGGACGCTGGTATGCCATCAGGAGGAATATGTTCCCCAGGCGGTGAGCCGCCTGGGTCTTAATCGGATGGATTTTTACCACGGCGTCTATTCCCATTCGGCCCCGCCGCCTCAAAGAGGAGAGGAGCCTGTGATTCGCACGCTGGATCCTTCCTGGCTGGATCAGGTGTCCCCCCATTACTACGCCGACAGCGAAAGGGCCATGCTGGCCCGCACTCTGGCCCGGGGAGAAATCTTCGGCGCCTTCAAAGAGGAAAAGCTGGCCGGGTTCATCGGCTGCCACGAAGAGGGTACTTATGGCATTCTGGAAGTGATGCCCGATTTCCGCCGTCAGGGCATTGGCTATGCCTTGGAGCGCCATGTGATCGGCTGGCTGCTGGAGAGGGGAAGAATCCCTTATTGCCAGATCCGGCCGGACAACAAAGCATCCCTTTCTTTGCAGAACCGGCTGGGACTTCAGCTGTCGCCCCGGGTGGTCCATTGGCTGTTTCCCTGATGGGAAACAGGCCTTTCCACAAGATAGCCACAGGTTGTCCCCAAGTTATGCACAGATTCCACAGGTTTATCCACAACTTGTGGGGAAAACCAGTGGAAAAATACAAAAAGTTATATAAAATAAAAATATAACAAAAAATCAAAAACAATGGGATAATTTCTTTGCAAAAAGCCAGAATATTAGGCAAAGGATGGCTTTTTGAGGTTGACAGAAAGGCTCCCGGCACATTATAATACAAAGTGCGCAGTTGTCGTAGGCAGCGGCATGCGTCTGAGAACATCAGGCTTATGCCGGTGTCTTACCTAAAATCATTGGGGAGGTGAGCCAAATGCTGAGAACATACCAGCCGAAGAAGCGCCAGCGCAGCAAGGAACATGGCTTTATGAAGAGAATGAAGACCAGAAACGGCAGAAAGGTTCTGGCCAGAAGACGGGCCAAGGGCAGAGTACGGCTTTCTCACTAAAAACTAAGACCGCGCCATGCGGTCTTAAATTTTAATACCGAGGCTTTTCATTATGCAGCATACCCAGTCCCTTTGTGAAAATAACCGGTTCCGTGCCCTCTATGCCAGGGGGAAATCGGCGGCGGCCCCCAGTCTGGTGGTCTATGCCAGAAAGAATCGTCTCAAAACCATCAGCCGCATGGGGATCACCTGCAGCGTCAAGCTGGGGGGCGCGGTGCAGCGCAATCGGATGCGCCGCCGCTTACGGGAGGCCTATCGCCTTCAGGAGAGCCAGTTCGCCCCGGGCTATGATATTGTCATCGTGGCCAGGTCCCGGTGCATGAAATGTTCTTTTGATGCTTTGCAGCGGGATATGATGGAGCTGTTTTCCAAACTGGGCCTTTTGAAAAAGTGAAATGAAAAATCTGGTACTTGCGCTCATACGGTTTTACAGAAGGCGGCTGTCCGGGCTGAAACGGGCCCCTACCTGCCGCTTTGTTCCCACCTGCTCTCAATACGCCTTGGAGGCGATTGAGAAATACGGCCTTTTGAAGGGCGGCGCCCTGGCTCTGTGGCGCATACTGCGCTGCAACCCGTTTTGCAGGGGCGGATATGATCCGGTGCCGTAACAAAAAAATGTCCGTCCCTCTGCCGGGGATGGGCCTTTGACAGGATTCTGCAATTTGGCAGAAGGAGAAGATCTATGCTTGATTTTATAGCGGTCCCTTTCGGATACGTTATGCACTTTATCTATGAAGGGGTGGGCAGTTACGGCCTTTCCATTATCCTCTTCACCCTTTTGACCCAGATCATCCTGCTCCCCTTTAACTGGAAACAGAAAAAGGGTATGATGGATGTGCAGCGCATCCAGCCCAAGATGCTGGAACTGCAGAAAAAGTACGCCAACAACCGGGAAAAATACGCTCAGGAAGTGCAGAAGCTTTATGATGAGGAAGGGGTCAGCCCCCTGTCCGGCTGTCTGCCCATGCTGCTGACGCTGCCCATCATGATGGGGCTTTATTATGTGGTGGCCCAGCCTCTGCGGTACTTCATGGGCCTGAGCACCGAAGAAATCGCCAAGATGGCCGAGCTTCTGAACATCGAAGGTCAGAGCACCATTCAGATGCAGGCTCAGGTGGTCGCCCAGTATTTTGATAATTTCAACCTGCTCAGCCAGCACTTTGACGGGCTGATGAAGGTGGATTTCAATTTCCTGGGTATCAATCTGGCTTTGACCCCCTCTTTCAAGGAATTCAACATTTTGTGGATCGTCCCCATTCTGTCGGGCGCCACTGCTTTTTTGCAAAGTTATGTCATGCGCCTGATGCAGAAGCGTCAGGGAGTGGTGCAGGATGCATCGGCCAATGCTTCCGCCGCCATGATGAATGTGATGATGCCGGCCATGTCCATTTATTTTGGATTTATCCTTCCCGCCGGTCTGGGGGTCTACTGGATCTCCCGCAACATCTTTTCCGTAATCCAGGAGCTGATCCTCACCCCTTACTTTATCAAGAAGGGCCGGGAAAAGGAAGCTCAGATGATCGCCGAGCAGGAAGAGAAAAAGAAGCTTCGTCAGGAACAGATGGCCCAGCGGCGGCTGGAACAGAGCCAGCAGGCCAAATCGGGCAAGGAAAAGGGCAAGCAGTCCGGAAAGAACAAGGAAACAAAGGACGCATCCCAGGACGACGGGCAAGTTTAAAGTGCACGGAAGGTGTTTGAAATGGTAAAAAGTGTAGAAGCAAAGGGCGAATCCATCGACGCGGCGGTGGCCAATGCCCTTGCGCAGCTGGGGAAAGAACGGGACGATGTGACAGTGGAAGTGCTGGAAAAGGGCAAAAGCGGCTTTTTCGGCATCGGCGCCCAGCCGGCTGTGGTTCGGGTGAGCTATGAGACTTCTCCCGCCGATACCGCCATCGACTTTTTGGAAGGGCTTCTGACCCGTTTTGGGGTGGAAGCTCAGGTGGAATGCTCGGTGTGTCCCGAGGAAGAGACCATCCGTCTCAATCTGGTGGGTCAGAACATGGGCTCTGTCATCGGCCGGAGAGGAGACACTCTGGACGCCATCCAGTATCTCACCAATATCGTTGCCAATAAAAACGAGGAAAAACGGTGGCATCTGGTGCTGGATACCGAAAACTATCGGGCCAAGCGGCAGGCTACCCTGGAGCGGCTGGCAGTGAATACTGCCCAGAAAGCTCTGCGTTATAAGCGCAGCATGGCTCTGGAGCCGATGAATCCCCAGGAGCGCCGTATCATCCATTCGGCCCTTCAGGATTATGAAGGAGTGAGCACCCATTCGGTGGGCGTGGAGCCCAATCGAAAGGTGATCGTGGTGCCGGAAGGCGCCCGGGAAAACCGGAGCGGCCGCCAGAACAAAGGCGGACGGGGCCGTCAGGACCAATAACCAAGTGACCCAGAGGGGCGCGGGGCTGTAACGCCCCCGCCCCCTTTTTTCTGCATCGGAAAGGAGAAAGCACCATGATGGAAGATACCATTGCCGCCTATTCCGGCGGTACATTGCCCGGGGCCATCGGTATCTGCCGCATCAGCGGCCCCCAGGCCTTTGCTTTGGCCGATGACCTGTTTTTCCCCCAAAAAGGAGGAAAGATGAGCCAGGGGCCTTTTTACACCATGCGCTATGGACAGGTGTGGGCCGCAGACGGCCGGGCTCTGGATCTGTGCCTGGCCTGCTGCTATCCCGGGCCGTCCAGTTACACCGGGGAGGATCTGCTGGAGATCTTCTGCCATGGTTCCCAGGCGGTGGTGGCCTGCATTCTGGAGCGGGCCATGGAACTGGGCGCCCGCCCGGCCCAGGCAGGGGAATTTACCAAGCGGGCCTTTTTGGCCGGAAAGCTGGATCTCACCGGCGTGGAGGCCGTGGCCGATCTTATTGAGTCCCAGTCGGCCGCCGCTGCTAAAAATGCAGCTTCTTTGCTGCAAGGGGGAATTTCCCGGCCCATCCGTCAGATGCGGGAAAAGATCTTTCAGCAGCTGACCCATTTTTACGCCGTGTGCGATTATCCCGATGAGGATCTGGATCCCTTTGTCAGCGAAGAGGCCCGGAAGGTGCTGGAGGAATGCACCGCAGAGCTGGATAAGCTCTATCAGGGCTTCCAGCGGGGAAGGGTGCTGAAGGAAGGGCTGCCGGTGACCATCCTGGGCCGTCCCAATGTGGGAAAATCCTCCTTGCTCAACAGTCTGGCCGGGTATGAGCGGGCCATTGTCACAGACGAGGCAGGCACCACACGGGATGTGGTCACCGAATCGGTACGCTGCGGGGATACCGTGCTGCGGCTGTCCGATACGGCCGGATTGCGGGAGACCTCCAGCCAGGCGGAAAAGATGGGCATTGACAAGGCCCGGGAGAGCGCCCGGGAAAGCCGGCTGGTTCTTTGTGTCTTTGACGGTTCAGCTCCCTTGACCGAAGAGGACAAACAGGTGATGGAAACGGCTCAGGGCCTGGAACGGGCTGCCATATTGAACAAATGGGACAAGGGCGCCCTGGATTTCCCTGAGGTGGAACAGGCTTTCTCCAAGGTATTCCGCTTGTCGGCCAAAACCGGAGAAGGGGTATCGGAGCTTTGCCAGTGGCTGGCAGGGCTGAGCCAGGGAGAAGGGGAGACCCTGGTGACCAGCGCCCGGCAGGCGGCTCTGCTGGGCAAGGCGGCGGAAAGCTGCCGTATGGCAGCGGAAAGTGCCGCCATGGGATTTACCGCCGATGCCTTTCTGGCCGATGGGGAAGAGGCCGTGCGGCTTTTGGATGAAGTGCTGGGAGATGCAGTGAGCGAGGATATTGTCCACGGCATTTTCTCCCGGTTCTGTGTGGGAAAATAGGAGAACAGTCATGTCTTATCTGGCAGGAATATATGAAGTGGTGGTCATCGGAGGGGGCCACGCCGGCATTGAGGCGGCGCTGGCCGCCGCCCGGCTGGGTCACCGCACCCTGATGATCACCACCAATCTGGACAGTGTGGGCAATATGCCCTGCAACCCTTCCATCGGCGGCACCGCCAAGGGCCAGCTGGTACGGGAGATTGACGCTTTGGGCGGAGAAATGGGCCGGGCTGCCGATGCCTGCGGCATTCAGTTTCGTATGCTCAACCGGGGAAAAGGTCCTGCTGTCCATTCTCCCCGGGCCCAGGCCGACCGGGCCGCTTACAAGCAGTATATGAAGGAAGTTCTGGAGCATTGCGAGAACCTGTCCATTCGCCAGGGAGAGGCGGCGGAGATCCTCACCCAGGAAGGAAAGGTCTCCGGCGTGCTGTGTGTGGGAGGCGCCCTTTATGAGACACGGGCGCTGGTGGTGTGCACCGGTACCTTTCTCAACAGCCGTATTTTTATCGGAGAACAGAATATCCTCTCCGGCCCGGACGGTCTGGCTGCCGCCACCCACCTTACAGAATCGCTGGAAAAACTTGGATTGCGCACCCGCCGGTTCAAAACCGGCACCCCGGCCCGGGTGGATGCCCGCTCCATCGACTTTTCCGCCTTGGAGGTGCAGCGGGGAGATGAGCTGCCCCGTCCCTTCTCCTTTGACTTTCAGGGGCAGCTTTATAACGACAGCTTGTGCTATCTGACTTACACCAACAGCCATACCCATGAGATCATCCGAAAATCTTTGGATCGGTCCCCATTGTACGGAGGAGAGATCCAGGGAGTAGGGCCTCGATACTGTCCGTCTATTGAGGACAAAATCGTCCGTTTTTCCACAAAAGAAAGACACCAGGTCTTTATCGAGCCTTGTGGCAAAAATTCTGGTGAGATGTATTTGCAGGGGCTTTCCACCTCTCTTCCGGAGGATGTGCAGCTGGCTTTCCTGCGCACCGTGCCCGGACTGGAAAAAGTGGAGATCATGCGGCCGGGGTATGCCATCGAATACGACTGCCTGGATCCCACCCAGCTCACGGCCGGACTGGGAGTGCGGGGTGTGCCCGGACTGTATGCCGCCGGACAGATCTGCGGCACTTCCGGTTATGAGGAAGCGGCAGGCCAGGGTCTCATTGCCGGAGTCAATGCCGCCCGGTTTCTGGAGGGAAGGGAAGAGGTGGTGCTGGCCCGGTCCGACGGTTACATTGGCACCTTGATCGATGATATCGTCACCAAGGGTACCAATGAGCCCTACCGTATGATGACTTCCCGTTCGGAATACCGGCTGCTGCTGCGCCAGGACAACGCAGATGCCCGCCTGATGCCCCTGGGCCATGCCATTGGTCTGGTGTCCCAGCAGCGGCTGGATAAGATGCAGCAGGACTATGACCAGGCGGCGCAAGAGATCCGCCGGCTGGAAAAGACCGCCGTTTCCGGCCCGGCTTTGGCTCGGGTATTGGAAGAGCGGGGCAGTGCGCCGGTGGGGCAGGGAATCCTGCTCAGCGATTTGCTGCGGCGTCCTGAGATCAGTTATGATTGTCTGGCTCCTTTGGACCCGGGCCGTCCCTTCCTTTCGGAAAAGGTGCGGGAGCAGGTGGAGATTCAGACCAAGTACCAGGGATATATCCAAAGAGAACTGCGCCAGGTGGAAGAACATAAAAAACTGGAGGAAAAGCGCCTGCCGGAGGATCTGGACTATCTGTCCATGTCCACTTTGCGGTTGGAGGCCCGGCAGAAGCTGGACGCTCTCCGGCCCCGGAGCCTGGGGCAGGCCTCCCGAATCTCGGGAGTCAGTCCTTCGGACATGGCAGCGCTGATGATTTTGCTGGGGCAAAGGGGGAAATGAGATGAGCTTTACCGATGTGATCGCCCAGGGATGTTTCACATGGAACATTCCTTTGCCCGAAGGGGCTTTGGAAGGGCTGGAGGAATACACCCGGCTGCTGCTGGAGAAAAACCAGGTGATGAACCTGACGGCCATTACCGAGCCGGATCAGGTGGCTGTGCGCCATATGCTGGATTGCCTGTTCCAGCTTTCCTGCGGAGATTTTGAAGGCAAGCGGGTCATTGATATCGGCAGTGGGGGAGGGTTCCCCGGCATTCCCTTGCAGATCGCCCGGCCCAGCGCCCGGTTTTTGCTGCTGGACAGCCGGAAAAAGCGGGTGGATTTTTTGCAGGAAGTGTGCGATGCCATGGGCCTTCCGGCTGAGACTATGGCAGGCCGGGCCGAAGAAGCGGCCCGGCAGAAGCAGCTGCGGGAGAAATTCGATATTGCTGTCTCCCGAGCCGTGGCGCCCATGAATATCCTTTGTGAGCTGTGCCTGCCTTTTGTCCGGCCCGGCGGATTGTTCCTGGCTATGAAGAGCCAGAACGAAGGGGCCGAACAGGAGATCCAGGGGGCGCAAAAAGCCATCCGCACTTTGGGAGGACGGCTGAAGGAGCAGCGTAGTTACCAGCTGCCCGGCACCGATGTGCATCACCAGGTGGTACTGATCGAAAAAGTGAAAAATACCCCGCCAGCCTATCCCCGGCGGTATGCAAAAATCGAAAGCGCCCCTTTGTAAGGGGTGCTTTTCTTTGTGCGGCGGTTCGCCACTGGGGGAGGGAGGAGGTTTCGACAAAAGATTCTCTTTTTTCCTCTCTCTATGTGACACTTTTTGCAGAGAAATACTGATAAAATGTCACCATGGAGGTGATGGACATGCTGGAACGGTTCTCTCTTCGGCGGACAAGCCGGGAAAATCAGCCCTTGCGGTTTTTGCAGGTGGAGGATATCCGCATCAATCCCAACCAGCCCCGGAAATTCTTTGATGAAAAGGCTTTGGAAGAGCTGACGGCCAGCATCCGGCAGTATGGGCTGATCAATCCTCTCACTGTGCGGGAGACAGGAGAGGGCTATGAGCTGATTGCCGGGGAACGGCGGCTGCGGGCCAGTCGGGGGGCCGGTCTGTGTATTGTGCCCTGCTATGTGCTACCCTCCAGTGACCAGGATTCCTCGGTATTGGCGTTGGCGGAAAATCTTCAGCGGCAAGATCTGGATTTTTACGAAGAAGCCCAGGGGATTGCCCGTTTGATTCATGTCCATGGCCTGACACAGCAGCAGGCAGCGGACAAGCTGGGAAAGACCCAGTCGGCCATTGCCAATAAACTGCGCTTGCTTCGTTTGCCGCCGGAGGTCATCGCTCTTCTCCGGCAATACCGGTTCAGCGAGCGTCATGCCCGGGCTCTTCTCCGGCTGGAACATGAGGAGCAGCAGCTGCAGGCGGCCCGGGCCGCCGTCCGCCATGAATGGACTGTGGCACAACTGGAGCGGTATGTGGAATCCTTGCGTCAGACGGGGCAGAAAGGCCTCCGTTCCCGCCCCAAAATGCTGGGCGATGTGCGTCTCTTCATCAACACCCTGAGCCGGGCGGTGGAGACCCTGGGTCAGGCTGGTGTGGGGGCGGCCATGCAGCGCCGGTATGAAGGGGAGGAAATGGTGGTTACCATCCGTATCCCCGCTGCCGCTCCCGCCGGGACGGGCAGCGTTTCTCCATAACCTTTTGATCCTCTCTGTTTTTTGTTCCATGTGAAACATTTTCACATGGAACATTTTTTTATGTTTCACATGAAACACCAGGGAGAAAACAGGAGAAAAATACTTCTGCTGGCTTTTGTGCTCTTGCGGCTTTGCGGTTTAGGCATTATAATAGAAAAAGACGAAAAAAGATGAAAAAGCCTTATTATGGGAAAAGAAAAACGGCGGAGGAAGAAATGGGCAAAATACTGGCAGTTGCAAATCAAAAAGGCGGTGTGGGAAAGACTACAACCGCAGTAAATCTGGCGGCCTGTGTGGGCAGCCTGGGGAAAAAAGTCCTGCTGTGTGATTTTGACCCACAAGCCAATGCCACTTCGGGTTTTGGGCTTACCGAACGGGTGCGTCGGAGCATTTATGATGTGATCACCGGAGAAGTGCCGGTGAAAGATGCCGTTCTGCGCACCAAATGGTGTGATGTGCTGCCGGCCCACATCAATCTGGCGGCCGCTGAGGTGGAACTGGCCTCGGTGGAGGGCCGGGAACACCGATTGAAAGAGGCGCTGGATGAGCTGGCTCCCCAATATGATTTTATTTTTATCGATTGTCCGCCTTCTCTGGGCGTGCTCACCGTCAATTCCCTGGTGGCCTGCCAGCAGGTGCTGGTGCCCATGCAGTGTGAGTACTATGCCCTGGAAGGGCTGAGTCAGCTGGTCAACTCCATTCGTACCGTCAAACGGTCTCTCAATCCTCAGATCGATATCGAAGGGATCGTACTCACCATGTATGATGGACGCACCAATCTGACCATTCAGGTGGCCGAAGAGATCAAGCGATTTTTTGGAGAAAAGGTGTACCGCACGGTGGTGCCCCGGAATGTGCGGCTGTCGGAAGCACCCAGCCACGGGATGCCCATTCTGGCCTATGAGCGCACCTCCCGAGGGGCCGAGGCCTATCAGGCCATCGCGGAGGAATTTCTCCGCCGGAATCAGTAGTCAGCAGAAGGGGAGAGGAGGAACACCCTATGGCAGCAGGACATAAAGGCCTGGGAAAGGGCCTGGGATCTCTGTTTGGAGAAGAACTTACCGAAGCACAGGGATCGGTCTCTCAGGTGGAGCTGCGGCAGATCGAACCCAACCCCGTCCAGCCCCGCCGGGATTTTGATGAAGAAACATTGGCCCAGTTGGCCGAAAGCATTCGGGAAAACGGGTTGATCAGTCCCATTACCGTGCGGAAAACCGAGGGGGGCTATCAGATCGTGGCCGGGGAGCGGCGCTGGCGGGCCTGCCGCCTGGCCGGTCTGGACAAAGTGCCGGTGATGGTTGTGGAAGCCGACGACAAGCTGGCCTTTGAAATGGCCATGATCGAAAACCTTCAGCGGGAAGACCTGAATCCGCTGGAAGAGGCAGAGGGATATAGGGAACTGATGGATCGGTTCCACATGACACAGGAAGAAGTGGCCCGGAAGGTGGGGAAAAGCCGTCCGGCGGTGGCCAATGCCCTGCGGCTTCTGGGATTGCCGGAGCCGGTACGGGAGCTGGTGCGCACCGGGGAGCTGTCCCAGGGCCATGCACGCACCCTGCTGGGCCTCTCCAAAGAAGAGACCCTGATCAAGGCAGCGGAAACCGTGCTTGCCTATGGTCTTTCGGTGCGTCAGACCGAAAAGCTGGTGAAACGGCTGGAGCAGCTGGACCAAGGGAAAGAAGAGGAAACCGTCCTGGATGAGGGACAGATCTATATTGATGAACTGGAACACCGGTTGGCCCAGGTCACCGGCCGAAAGATCAGCATCAGCCAGGGAAAAGGCAAAGGCCGGATCACCATTGAATATTACGGCAATGAGGATCTGGAGAGCCTGACCCAGGTGATCTGTTCCATGAAGAAGCAATAGACCAGAGCGGACCAGGAGGATTTTCAGCTATGAAAAAAAGCAAGTACCTTCGGGGAGAAGGCTTGGCCCTGCTCATCGCTTTGGTGGTGGGATTTGTTGCCTTTTATGTCTTTTTGCCCCCCATTTCTCTGCAGTCCAGGGAATTTTATTTCTTTGCCATTCTGCTGATAGGCGTATGGTTTCTGGCCCGCATTCCGGTGGTTTCGTCCTATGTGGAAGAAAAGGGGATGCAGGGGAAAAAGAAGAAACTCTATTCCTTTTTCCCACTGCTCATCGCTGCATTGCTGGTGGTGCTGCTGGTGCTCTTCAGCATACTCTCTCTGAAGATTTTCAACGCATCCCGGTACAGCAGTTTGCTCCGGGTGGAAGAGGGAAGCTTCACCCAGGATATCCCTCAGATCACCTATGATCAGATCCCCATGCTGGACACCGAAAGCGCCCAGCGGCTGGGAGACCGGAAAATGGGAGAACTGGCCGCCACCAACAACGAAGAGCAAAAGTCCCTGGTTTCTCAGTTTGAAGTATCCGACGATTATATCCAGATCAATTACCAGAATCGTCCCATGCGGGTGACCCAGTTGGAATATGCCAGTTTTTTCAAATGGCTCACCAACCGGAAAGAAGGTCTGCCCGGCTACATCATGATCGATATGGTGACCCAGGAGACCCAGCTGGTCCGGTTGGAGCAGGGGATGAAGTATTCTCCCTCGGAATATTTCGGACGGAACATTGAGCGGTATATGCGTTTCCGCTATCCCACAATGCTGCTGGGAGAACCCAGCCTGGAAGTGGATGACGACGGCACACCCTATTTTGTGGCGCCCCGGCTGAAAAACAGAATTGGTATGCTGGGCGGTACCGATGTGGTGGGAGCCGTATTTGTCAATGCGATTACCGGCGGCCATACCTATTATGATCTGGCCGATGTGCCCTCCTGGGCTGACCATATTTGCCCGGCCGATCTGCTGGTGGAGCAGTATGATTATTACGGCGCATACAACGACGGCTTTTTCAATGCCTATATCGGTCAGCGGGGGGTTACCCGAACCACCGAGGATTACAACTACATTGCCATGAATGACGATGTGTTCGTTTATACCGGCGTCACTTCGGTGAGCAGCGACCAGTCCAACATAGGCTTTTTGCTCTGCAACCAGCGGACCAAGGAGGCCAAGTTTTATCCGGTTTCCGGCGCCACCGAACAGTCGGCGCAGTCTTCGGCCCAGGGCGCGGTGGAAGATCTGGGATATACGGCAACTTTCCCCATTCTGCTCAATATCAACAATCAGCCTACTTATTTCATGTCCCTCAAGGACAGTTCTGGTTTGGTGAAAATGTATGCCATGGTCAATGTGGCAAACTACCAGCGGGTAGCGGTGGGGGACACCGTGGCGGAATGTGAGAAGAAATACACCCAGACCATGCAGGCCGACAGCAGTTATGTGCCCCAGGAAACTCAGCAGGCCAGCGGCTCCATTGAAGAGATTCGCTCCGCTGTGGTGGGGGGATATACCTGGTATTATTTCAAGATTATCGGTTATCCCCAGTATTTTGCCATGTCTGTGGAACAAAACACATCGCTTCCGGTGCTCAATACCGGCGACAGCGTCACCATCACCTATGACAGCCAAGCGGTGGATGGGGTGGCCAAGGCATTGGATGTGACCCGGAACCCTGCATCCTGAAAAAGAACAGACCAAACAGGCGGCCTTTGGCCGCCTGTTTTGAGCGTGTCGAAAAAGTGGCGAAAGCCACTTTTTCGAGTTTTTGCAAGGGTCTGCATGCAGCCGATTGGCCGCTTCTGGCGGTCAATCGGCCACACTTGTCCCTTGAGAGGTGCAAAAACCGACGCACAGGTCGCCGGTTTTTGCGAATGGATGAGGGGGAAAGCAAGCTTCTACCCTCTGGCTATATCGGTTTATCGACAGACTGACAGGCGGCCTTTGGCCGCCTGTTTTCTTTTGCCGGATAGTAAAAGTCGATGAATAAAAAGGAATCTATTGAAAATATCACTTGGACATTTGAACGGAAATATGGTTATATAGTGAGGCAGACAAAAAACATTGTTTGTTTTTTTTCGCCAAAACAGAAAGGAAGAGAAAAATGAAGCAGAAAATAGTATCGGTAGGGACCATCTTCCTGGGAGCGCTGTTGGCTATTGGGCCGCAGACATTGTTTCAGCCCTGTCCGGTTACCGAAAAAGTGATGAAGTGCCATTGGAGTGCCCAGTCTCTTATTGCTGTGGGAGTGATCCTGGTGGCATTGGGGCTGGCTCAGCTTCTGGTGAAAAACGATTCTTGCCTGAAAGTACTGTGTTTTGTGGGGATTGTGGTTTTTGCCTCCGGCCTGCTTTTGGTCAATCTGCTGATCGGTGGCTGCGCCAATGCAGAAATGGCCTGTAATATGAAAACCTTCCCCATTGTCAATGGTTTGTCTGCGGTGGGAATCCTGCTCCAGCTGGGGGGCATTGTACGGAAAGGAAACAAGTAAAAGGATGAGTTCCGTGGGGATTATTGGTAAAACAGCACTGAAAAATCTCAAACGCCGTTCGGTGCGTACATTGTGCATGGTGTTTTTTGCTTTTATGCTTTCCGCCTGCCTGTTTTGCTGTTCGGTGTTGACAGACAGCATGGAAAGCAGTCTGCAAAACACCACCGACCGGCTGGGGGCAGATATTATCGTGGTGCCGGAAGAATATGAGGGGGAAATGGCAGATTCTCTTTTTATGGGAGAGCTGTGCAGCTTTGATTTTGACAAGAAATGGGCTGATACCATCAGCCAGCTGGAGGGAGTGGATCAGTGTACTCCCCAGCTCTATATGGCCTCTCTTGCCGCCGATTGCTGTTCGGCTGCCACCCAGATGATTGTCTTTGATCCACAGACTGATTTTATCGTAACTCCCTGGCTGGAAGAGGAAGGGCTGCCATTGCCTGGGGAAGGGGAAATGTATATCGGCGCACTGATTAACCCTCCCGAGCCTGACAGCATTAAATTTTTCGGGGAGAACTATTCTGTCATTGGCCGGCTGGAGCGAACCAACACCAGTTATGATACCTGTGTCTTTATGACAGCCGATACAGCAGAGCAGATCCGCAGCAGCCAGGGCTGGGCGGATGCCTTTGGAGAGCCGGAACAATCGGCTCATGATTTGGTTTCTTCGCTGATGATTCGGGTGGAGGAAGGCAGTGATGCCAAAGCAATCGCCCGAGCGATCAACTATTCCATTGAAGGAGCGCCGGTAAAGGCCTATACCACAAACGGTATTTTCAGCGGCGTGCTCCGTTCGGTGGAGAGCATGGACGGCTACACCAGAGTGCTTATGGGGGTGCTGTTGGTGCTGGTGGTGGTGGCGCTGGCTTCGGTATTTACCATCACCATCAATGAGCGTACGGTGGAGTTCGGTATTTTGTCCTCTCTGGGAGTGGGAGCAGGCAGGTTGTCAGGTATTGTTTTAGCAGAAGGGCTGGTGATCGGCCTTTTGGGCGGCTTTCTGGGAGCGGTGGGAGCATTTGCCGGACTAGAACTTTTTTCCACGCCGATTAAGGTGATGCTCTCCATTCCGCGCCTGGATACCAGCTGGCAATATCTTTTGCCCTTGGCAGGCACTTGCATAGGATTGTCTGTCGCGGTTTCCCTGTTGTCCTCTCTGTATTCCGCTTGGAAGGTGGGCCGTTCCCGGCTGGACGGATTGCTGAAGGGAGAGGAACTGTGATGGTAAAAACAGAAGGATTGACCAAAAACTATACTCGTCAGGGAAAGACCTTCCAAGCGGTAGATCATGTGGATCTGCAAGTGGAAAAAGGAGAGGTGCTGGTGCTCACCGGACCTTCTGGCTGCGGCAAAAGCACGCTGTTTCATCTGATTTCTGGAATTATCCAGCCGGATGAGGGCCAGGTCTACTTTGACGGGCAGAAGATCAGTTCCCTTTCTGCAGCAAAGCGTACAGCGCTGCGCCGCCAGCATATCAGTTATATTCTTCAGGGGGACAGTCTGCTTTATAATTTTACGGTGCTGGAAAATATCTGTCTGCCTCACCTTCTTTCCGGCTGGAAAGATAAAAAGGAGTTGGAAACAAGGGGGATGAGCCTGCTGGAAGAATTTAGAATGGCAGACTTGGCTGGGAATTATCCTGCGGAGCTTTCCGGCGGCGAGCGGCGGCGAGCTGCTATTGTCCGGGCTTTTGTCCATGGCCCCCAGCTGGTGGTGGCCGATGAGCCCACCAGTGATCTGGATGAGGAAAACACAGGCATTATCCTGGATTATTTTATGAGACAGAAGGAAAAGGCCATTTTGATCAGCACCCATGATCTTTCCTGTCTCCGAACAGGGGTGAGCCATTATGCAATGGCAAAGGGAAGAATTGAGAAAAAAGGGATTATTGATTGATGCGTGAAACCAGGCGGATTTTCCGCCTGGTTTTTTCTATAAAGGGTCCATCAAAGCAATCGCTCAAGGGGATTGTCAGGGAATCTCTGCAAACGGAAGATCTGATAGCGATAGACTGGGGAGAGTAAAATCCATGTTCCCATTTTGACAAGGGAGCGGAGGAGTTTTTATGGACAGGGGGGCAGGGGCATAGTATAATAGAGGCCAACAAAAAGGAAGTGAGACAGAGAAAAGCGAAGGAGGGATTTTATGAGGAGGATGAAGCAACGCCCCCGATTTTACGGTAGCAAGACCATGGTCCGCCGTTTCCAGGAGATCTACTTGTATTTTTTCCTGTATTGCGTCATTGGCTGGCTCTATGAAGTTTTCCTGGAAGTGGTGGTTTACCGGTGGGGATTTTCCAATCGGGGTGTCCTTTTTGGGCCTTATTTGCCCATTTATGGTATTGGGGCTTTGGTCTTTCTTTTGTGTTTTGGCCGGTATGTGCAAAAGCCAGTCAAAGGAGCCCGGCGATGGCTGCAAGTGGGCTTGGTTTTTTTGGGTTGTATGACGGTAGCCACAGCCATTGAGCTGGCGGCTACCTATTGGATGGAGTACACCGTGGGCAGCTGGCCCTGGCAGACCTATGTGGACTATAAAATCAATTTCCAGGGACGGATCGCCTTGTCACCCTCTATTCGTTTTGGCTTGGGCGGACTGCTGTTTCTCTATGTGATCCAGCCGCTGTTTTACAAGCTGGCCCGGCGCATACCGGACAGGCTTTTGGCATGGCTGACAGGCATACTGGCGCTGGTGATGGCGGTGGATTTTGTGTTCTATCTGCTGAAATAGGAAGCGTTATTTTGTGAAAGGGGAAAGAAGAGGATGACTGGGAAGCGGCAGCAAGGGCTTTATATTATTTTGTCGGCGGTATTTCTTTCCCTGGCCGTGACCCTGGTGGATGCTTTTCTTCAGCCGGACTATGTGCCAAAAGTGCTGGTGAAAATTTTGTTTTTCCTGCTGCTGCCCCTTTTTTATTTTGGGTGGAACAAAAAGGAGCGGCCCCTTCTGAAAAAACTATTCCGTCTGAATGGAAAGACCATGGTGCAGGCCGTGCTGTTGGGGCTTCTGGTTTACGGGGTGATCGTGGGAGGCTATTTCTGTACAAAGAGCTTTGTGGATTTTTCTCAGGTAACAGGCACTTTGCAGGAAAAGCACGGTATTACCGGCGAGAATTTTATCTTTGTGTCCCTGTATATCTCCCTGGCCAATTCCTTTCTGGAGGAATTTTTCTTTCGGGGCTTTGCTTTCCTTTCGCTAAAACCCTATATCGGCCGGAAACTGGCCTATGTATTCAGTCCGGCGCTGTTTGCTTTTTACCATGGGGGGATGCTGGCCGGGATGTTTTCCTGGTGGGTGTTTCTGGTGCTGCTCACAGGGCTTTTTGTGGGAGGGTGTATTTTTAATTACCTCAATGAAAAGAGCGAAAGCCTTTATCCCTCCTGGGTCACCCATATGTTTGCCAATTTCGCCATCAACACCGTAGGGTTTATATTGTTTGGCGTTTTATAGATCCAGGGAGTGGATGGCTTGACAGGGGTACAGAAAAGAGATAAAATATCATTTATGTATCCCCAAATGGAGAGATGTCCGAGTGGTTTAAGGAGCTGGTCTTGAAAACCAGTGATCCCGCAAGGGACCAAGGGTTCGAATCCCTTTCTCTCCGCCAATGAAAAAAGACCCTCGCTTTTTAAAAAAGCGAGGGTCTTTTTGCTGTTTTCAAAACTGGGCATAGACAAATTGAGGAGCGCTGGACAGGTTGGCCAGCATGAGATAACCGTAAAAAACCAGGAGCAGCAGGTAAAAGAAAGCCACCTGAGCAAAAAAGCGGAAGCGCTCACTCTGCCAGAGCCTGTGAAGCGAATTGATAAAGCCCTTCATTCAGTTTCACCCACCCTTCTCTGGCGATGTGTGTGTTGTCCTCAAAGAAATAGGGAGTGTATTCATAGGAGGAAAGGTCCAGAAGTTCCGCGCCGTAATCCCGGGCAACGGCCTGGATCTTTTCATAGTACTCCTGGCGCTTGTCAGAAGACAATCCCATATAATCATACCAGGGGCCGTTGAAGGGCAGACTGACCAGCAAAGGCCGAATCTGAAGATCCCGGCACACTTTTAAGAAGCAGATCATGTCTCCATATTCCTGGGAGCTCAGATAGTCGGCTTTGGCCGCAGAGCCTTTTTTGCTCTTGATGTAGTTGTTTTTATACAGGTTATAAAAGCCGTTGTCCATGCCAAAGGGGTTGGTGGTGTTGGCTTTGGCGCCGTCCACCGCGGCTTTTTCGCTGAGGGTCTTCCAGTCGGGCTCAGGGGCGCCCTGGGGATACTCCTGGGAGGAAACACCTCCGGCCAGGGCCTTGAGGGAGAGGGAGACCATGAGCTTGTCCTCCAAAAAAGCCAGATAGAGTTTGCAGGACAGCTTCTCCAGGAAGGTGGCGTTTTTGGTGAGATAGACCCGCTGATAGCTTTTGACCCGTTTGGCCATGGCCGGGTCGGCCTTGAGCAGTTTGTCGGTGCGCTCCAAAATATAGTTTTTGGTGTCTTCCGATAAATGGGGATTTTGCAGCATCTGGATGTAGTTGTACTCCGAGAAGCGGGAGGTGTACACCTGGCTGGATACGCCTTTGCCCCGGAACCATTGGGGGGAGAGAATGAATACCGCCTGTTTCTGGGGCAGTTCATCTCCCATCGCCGCCAAAGCGGTGGCGTGGTAAAGAGATTGGTAATAGCCCGCACCGATGAGCATCAGCCGGAAAGGCTGGCCCGACAGGACTTTGGCCGGATGATAGGGAGTGGAGCGGCCGTGGCGAAATTCCGAAGAGCCGAAAACCGGAATGGAAGTGGCAGTCAGGTTTTCGGTGATGGCCCGGCTGTACAGCAGCTTGTCGTCGTTGACCCAAGCGTCAAAGGAAGGGCCGGTAAAGTCCAGCTTTGTGATTCCCAGGTGAATCACAAGGACGGTAAAAGAAAAGAGGAGAAAGGCCAATCCCAGGGCCTTGCACTTTTTCATTGGGCCATCCGGCTTTCCACCAAATCGGCGATGAGCCGGGGTGTGGCGATCTGGCTGCGGCTCACCTCAGAGGGGGAGAGTTTCACATCAAACTGGCTTTCCAGCTCCACCAGCAACTCCACCAGTCCCAGGGAATCCAGCAGGTCGTTTTCAAACAGATCCAGATCCAGCTGATCTTCTTCCAGCGTTTCGCCGCAAATGCCGGAGAGAATGGAAAGGATTTTTTCTTGTGTGGTATTCATGGATGTTTCCTCCTTTGGAATGAATCAGGTGAACAGGGCTCCGGAAAAGATCAAAAAGCCCACCATCACCAGGTTAAGGGTGACAAACCAGGACAGCAGCCCATACCAGGTGCAGTTCCGGTACTTTTTATAAAAGGAACACTTTTTTTGATAGACTTCGGTGGCGGCCAGCAGCACGCCGTGGTAAAGGCCATAAAGCAGGTAATAAAGGGTCAGCCCATGCCAGGCGCCCATCACCAGCATATTCAGCAGGAAGGCCCAGCAGGCTCCAGACAGACGGCTTTTGAACCATTTCCCCTTGATGCCCCCCATAAGAAAGCGGGAAAAGAGGTAATCCCGGAACCAATGGGACAAAGTAATGTGCCATCGGTTCCAGAAATCCTTCATGTCCCGGCTGAGGAAGGGAAGGTGGAAGTTTCCCGGGGTGCGTACCCCCAGGATATAGGCACAACCCACTGCCATGCGGCTGTAACCGGCAAAATCGAAAAACATATAGATGCCGTAGCACCAGCCATAGGCCAGGGCCAAAAGGAGCCCGCCTTTGGGCTGGCACAGGCTGAGCAGGCGAAAGGCCAGAGGGGAAAGTACGAATTTGTAAACCAGACCGATGAGAAGCTGTTCCAGCCCATCTCCCAGAAGGGTCAGATATTCCTCCCGGGTGTAGCGTCGCCGGAAGTCCTCTTCAAAACGGCGGCTGCGGTCGATAGGCCCGGCGCTGAAGGTGGGAAAAAAGAGAAGAAAGGCCCAAAAGGCGGGAAGGGAAAGGGAAGAGATCACCCCGTCATAGGTCTCGATGATGATCTGGGCCACCCGGAAGGTAAGATAGGAAAGTCCCAGGAAAGAAAAGAGGGAAAGAGTGGTGACTTCGCTCCATTTCATCAGCAAAAGGGGGATCAGACTGAGGAAAAGAGCCAGGGCGTAATGCCAGGGCACGGGACCCTTTTTTTGCCGCAAAGGGATATAGAGGAACACCAGCAGGCTTTCCCACAGGAGATATGCCCCCAGCCACGCAAGCTGCAGAGGCGTCCCGGCCAGCACCGTCAGAATCATCACCAGGGAGGCGAACAGACCATAAGGGCCGATGGCCTTGCCACGCAGCCCCAGAAACAGGGCCGGCAGGAGCAGCAGGGTCATCAGAGTGAAAAAGGGAACACCGGAGAAAAAACTCATGGCAGCATTCCCTCCAAGGCCTTACGATCGGTTTTGCCATTGGGCGTCACCGGAATCTTGGGGAGAAAAACCAGCTTTTTCGGCACCATATAGCCGGGAAGGAAGGTTCGCAGCTGCTTTTTCATTTGGAGGGAAGCGGCCAGGGAGTCTTCGATTCCCTCCCGCTCCACAAAACCTACCAAAGCGTGAACGGAGCCTTCCCGCATTTGGGGCAGCACCACCGCCCGGCGCACCCCAGGCAGTTTCAACAGGTTCTCTTCCACATCTCCCAGCTCGATCCGGTAGCCGTGGAGCTTGATCTGGTGATCGCCCCGGCCGATGAAATGGAGCATCCCATCGGGAGAGAGAAATCCCAGATCTCCGGTGCGGTAGGCGGGAATGGCCTTCCCTTGCCGCACAGGACTGCAAAAGACCTTCTCTGTCATATCGGGGCGGCGGAAATATCCTGCTCCCACCGTGTCGCCTAAAATGACGATTTCGCCCTGCTCGCCATAAGGCAGCGGCGTACCATCCGGGGACCAGATCTCCAGGGTGATCCCTTCTTTGGGCCTGCCTACCGGAAGGGCCTGCTCCTCTGTCATGGAGAGGGTGATGGGGGTCTGGGTAACGCAGACGGTGGTTTCAGTGGGGCCGTAGGTGTTGATCACCTGGCAGCGGGGAAACCGCTGAAGCAATGCCCGGGCCGTGCTGGGAGGCAGCGTCTCACCGCAGAAAAGGAAAGCACGCAGCCGGGGCAGAAGCTCCTGACAGAACCGGGGATCGGCCAGGCACAGGGCGGCAAAAGAGGGAGTGGAGACGAAATAAGCTCCCTGAGTAGTCTGGAAAAAATTCATCAGGGCGCCGTAGTCCTCCTGAATACTGCGGGTCATGGGACGCAGCGTGCCGCCGCAGAAAAGACAGGTATAGGTGTCCAGCACCGAAAGATCAAAGGAAAAAGGAGCCTGGTTCAAAAAGACGGCGCCGGCTTTGTCCTCCCGGGAGCCGGCCAGCTGGCAAGACCAGTCCAGGAAGTTTTCCAGACACCGGCGGGGGATCTGTACTCCCTTGGGGCGTCCGGTGCTGCCCGAGGTAAAGATGATATAGAAAATGTCCTCCGGCTGAACCCGGGCCTCCTGGGGAGGCCCCATACCGGGGCTTTGAGCCAGAGAGCGGATGGTATCGGGAGAAAAGGCCCGGGGATGGGGGAAGGGGAGAGCCTCCGTGCACAGAAGCACCGGCGTCTGGGTCTCTTCCAGAATTTCCGTCAGGCGCTGGGCAGGCAGGGAAGTGTCTATGGGACAATAGGCCCGTCCGGCTTTGGCGCAGGCCAGAAAGCACACCAGCATCCAGGGGCTTTTGTGCCCATAGACCACAAAGGGTTCTTTTCCTGGGCCGAAGCGGGACAGAAGACAGGCAGCCAGCCGGTCGGAATATTCCTCCAGCTGCCGGTAGGTGATGGTTTCTTCCCCTGTGGACACTGCAATCTGGTGGCCCCGCTGTTGGGCGTGTTGGGATAAAATACGGAACAGATCCATCAAAGGACCTCCTTTCGCCCGGCCGGATGGGTCGGGGATTGTTACCGGCACAGTATAGCATAGCCCTTTCGATAATTTCCTTGCGAAAATCTTTCAATTTTCATAATTTCCTCTGGGATTTCTTCAAAGATTCTTCAAAGATTCTTCGTGCATTTTTCCGGGAAACTTGGTATAATGGCAGAAGAGAAAAAGAAAAGAAAAATTATACGAAAAGTCTAGTTTTCATTTAAAATTACAAAATCCCCAGGGTGTGCCCTGGAGAGGGAGGAAACAATGGAACAGATGATCTGCGGCAAAAGTCCCCGGCAGTGGGAAGAGGAATTTCCGGTGGTGGGGGATCTGGTGAAACTCAAGGAGACCTTCTGGATCAATCCCAAGAAGGTGGGAACGGAGGAGGCTCTGAAACAATGCAGCCTGTCTCTCTTGGATGTGAAGGAGGCGGAGGCCCGGCTCCAGCGGTTCGCCCCCTTCATCGCCAAAGCATTCCCGGAGACAGCAAAGATGGGAGGGATCATCGAATCCCCTGTACAGGCCATTCCTCAGATGCAGAAGGCCCTGGAAAAGGAATGGGGTATCCAGATCCCCGGCGGGATGCTGCTCAAGTGCGACAGCCATCTGCCCATCTCCGGTTCCATCAAGGCCAGAGGGGGCATCTATGAGGTGCTCAAGCACGCCGAAGATCTGGCCCTTCAGGAAGGGATGCTCACCCTGGAAGATGATTATTCTCAGCTGGATAGTGATAAATTCAGAGATTTCTACTCTAAGTATTCGATTGCTGTGGGTTCCACCGGCAATCTGGGGCTGTCCATCGGCATCATGAGCGCCCGGCTGGGATTTAAGGTCAGTGTGCATATGTCCGCCGATGCCCGCCAGTGGAAAAAGGATCTGCTGCGGGAAAAGGGAGTCACCGTGGTGGAATATCCGGAGGATTACAGCAAGGCGGTGGCCGAAGGCCGGCGTCAGGCGGAAAGCGATCCCATGTGCTATTTTGTGGATGACGAAAACTCGGTGAATCTGTTTATGGGCTACGCTGTGGCGGCCCAGCGGCTGAAAGGGCAGCTGGAACAGATGGGCGTTTTGGTGGATCAGGAGCATCCCCTCTTCGCCTTCCTGCCCTGCGGTGTGGGCGGCGGCCCTGGCGGCGTGGCCTTTGGTCTCAAGCTGGTCTATGGAGATGCCGTTCACTGCTTTTTTGCCGAGCCCACCCATGCCCCCTGCATGATGCTGGGACTGGTGACCGGGCTGCAGGACAAGGTGTGCGTCCAGGACTTCGGCATTGACAATCTCACTGCCGCCGACGGTCTGGCCGTGGGCCGTCCCTCCAGCTTTGTGGGCAAGACCATCGAACCTTTCCTCAGCGGCAGCTATACGGTGGACGACGGCACATTGTACCGCCGCCTGGCTCTTTTGCGGGACACCGAAAACCTGGCTCTGGAACCCTCGGCCCTGGCGGGAATGGAAGGGGTCCGCTGGCTGCTGGAAAGCAAAGCCGGACAGGCCTATCTGGAAAAAGAGGGCCTTTTGGACAAGATGCAACAGGCCCACTTCATGCCTTGGGGCACTGGCGGCAGCATGGTTCCTCCGGAGGTGATGGAGGAATATTACCGCAAGGGCAAGGAATAAAGATAAAGCAGCTTTTTTGCAAATTGCATAAAAAGAAGCCGGGGAATTTGGCACCCAAAAAAGGGGCTTTTCTTTGACAATTTCCCGGGAAAAAGGTAAGCTATAAGGTAGTAAGATTGAAAAGGAGGATGTTTCCCATGATTCTTATTAAAAATGGTTTGGTTAAAACAATGGCCGGCGAGGATATCGAAAATGGCCAGGTTCTGCTGGATGGCGACAAGATCGCCGCTGTGGGCAAAGAAGTGAATGCCCCCGCCGATGCACAGGTTATCGACGCGGCCGGCTGCATCGTGGCTCCCGGCTTTGTGGAAGGCCACTGCCACATCGGCCTGGACGAAGAGGCCATCGGCTTTGAAGGCGATGACTACAATGAAATGACCGATCCCGTCACTCCCCAGATGCGGGGCATCGACGGTCTCAATCCCATGGACGAGGCATTCTTTGACGCATACAGCCATGGCGTGACCACCGCCGTCACCGGCCCGGGCAGCGCCAATGTGGTGGGCGGCACTTTCCTGGCCGTCAAGCTGTGCGGCAAGCGGGTGGACAACATGGTGGTGAAAAACCCTGTTGCCATGAAGATCGCCTTTGGCGAGAACCCCAAGCGCTGCTATGGCGCTTCCCAGAAGAAGATGCCCATGACCCGTATGGGTACCGCCGCTCTGCTGCGGGAACTGCTGGTCAAGGCCCAGAACTACCGGGAAGAGATGGACGCCTATGAGGCCGATCCCAAGAACAACAAGAAGCCTACTTATGACTGCAAGCTCCATGCCATGCTGCCTGTCATGCGCAAAGAGATCCCCCTGAAGTCCCATGCCCACCGGGCCGATGACATCTTCACAGCCCTGCGCATCGCCAAGGAGTTTGATCTGGATATCACTCTGGACCACTGCACCGAAGGCCATCTCATCGCCGATGAGCTGGAAAAAGAGGGCAAGGGCTGCCTGGTTGGTCCTACCTTTGGCGCCAAGAGCAAGTTCGAGCTGAAGAACAAGTGCTGGGATACTCCCAAGACCATGGTGGAGCACGGCCTCAAGACCGCCATCATCACCGATGCTCCGGTTATTCCTCTGAAGTATCTGCCCCTGTGTGCCGGTCTGGCCATCAATGCCGGCCTGGACGAGCAGGAAGCCTGGAAGGCGGTCACCATCAACCCCGCCGTCATCACCGGTATTGCTGACCGGGTGGGCTCCCTGGAAGTGGGCAAGGACGCCGATGTGGTCATCTACAAGGGCAACCCCCTCACCGACCTTCAGTACACCACCAAGTACACCCTGATCAACGGCCAGATCGTTTATCAGGCTGAATAAAAAATCATTTCACAGGGCCGGGGGGCAGCAGGCTCTCCGGCCCGGGTTTTAGAAAAAGGAGGATGTTTCCCATGATCCTGATCAAAAACGGCCTGGTAAAGACCATGGCTGGAGAAGATATCGAAAACGGCCAGGTGCTGCTGGACGGCGGCAAGATCGTGGCTGTGGGTAAGGAAGTCAGCGCTCCGGCCGATGCACAGGTCATCGACGCTGCCGGGTGCATCGTGGCTCCCGGCCTGGTGGATGGCCATTGCCATATCGGTCTGGAAGAGGCCGCCATTCAGTTTGAAGGCACCGACGGCAATGAGTGCACCGATCCGGTGACTCCCCAGGTGCGGGCCATCGACGCCATCCAGCCCATGGACGAGACTCTGGCTCAGGCGGCTGCCGCCGGTGTGACCACAGCGGTTACCGGCCCGGGCAGCGGCAATGTGGTGGGCGGCACCTTTGTGGCCATTAAGATGCACGGCAAGCGGGTGGATGATATGATCCTCAAATATCCGGTTGCCATGAAATGCGCCTTCGGCGAAAATCCCAAGCGGGTTTACGGCACCCAGAAGAAGATGCCTATGACCCGGATGGGCACTTCCGCCCTGCTGCGGGATCTGCTGGCCCGCACCGTGGAATATGACGAGGCCTGGAAAAACTACAAGGCCGATCCCAAAAACAACAAGAAACCCGCCATCGATGTGAAACTGGAAGCCATGCTGCCGGTCATTCACAAGGAGATTCCTCTGAAAGCCCATGCTCATCGGGCGGACGATATCTTTACCGCCCTGCGCATTGCCAAGGAATATGATGTGGATATCACCCTGGACCACTGCACCGAAGGCCATCTCATCGCCGATGAGCTGGTGAAAGAGGGCAAGGGCTGCCTGGTTGGTCCCACTCTGGGTGACAAGAGCAAGTTCGAGCTGAAGAACAAGAGCTTTGATACTCCCCGGGTGCTCAACGAAGCCGGGCTGAACATCTGCATCATCACCGATGCCCCGGTGATCCCCCTGGAGTATCTGTCCCTGTGCGCCGGTCTGGCTGTCAACGCCGGCCTGCCGGAGCAGGAGGCCTGGAAGGCCATCACCATCAATCCTGCCGTCATTACCGGAATTTCTGACCGGGTCGGTTCTTTGGAAGTGGGCAAGGACGCGGATGTGGCCATTTTCCGCGGCAATCCCATCACCGATCTGCAGTATACCGTGGCGTATACCATTATCGATGGCCAGATCGTTCACAAAGGCTGATCAGACTGCGTAAATTGCAAAAGCCCGGGGAAGGTTTTGGCCGTATCCCCGGGCTTTTCTTATTGGTTTTCACAGCGGAGTAAAGGAGGAAAACAAATGCGGGTGCTGGTGGTGGAAGACGCCAAGGATATGAATCGTCTGATCGTCAAAACGCTGACCCGGGCAGGGTACAGCGTGGACGGCTGCTACAATGGGGAAGAAGCTCTGGATTTTTTGGCCGGAGCGGAATATGACGCCATCTTGCTGGATGTGATGATGCCCAAGCTGGATGGCTATGCTCTGCTGGAAAAATTGCGCAGCCAGGGGATGGATACGCCGGTTTTGTTCCTCACCGCCCGCGACGCCATTTCCGACCGGGTGAAGGGGCTGGACCTGGGAGCCGATGACTATCTGGTCAAGCCCTTTGATTTTGAAGAGCTGCTGGCCCGCATCCGGGCCATGACCCGGAAAAAATCCGGGAAGCGAAGCAATGTGTTCACTTTGGGGGATCTGCAGGTGGATGCCCAGAGCCACACCGTCACCCGGGGCGGCAAAGAGATCAATCTTCTGCCCAAGGAATTTACCATTCTGGAATATATGATCCGCAATCAGGGGACCGTGCTCTCCCGGGAGCAGCTGGAAAACCAGATCTGGAACTATGAACGCTCCGGCTCTTCCAACAATATTGATGTCTATATCAGCAAACTGCGGAAAAAGATCGATGGGGAAGGCCAGAGCCGGCTGCTCCATACCATCCGGGGCGTGGGCTGGGTGCTGCGAATGGAAGAAGGAAAGGGGAATCCATGAGAAAAATATCCGTCAAGCTGAAGATCACCCTGTGGATCACTTTGCTCATGACCATTCTGTTTTTGTTTTTGGTGGCCTTTACCTTGTTCATCAGCCGGACGGTGGTGCTTTCCAGCGCCCGGCAGCAGCTGGTGTCCACCACCCGGAACAGTGTGGGGAATATTTCCTTTTCCCAAGGAAAGCTCGGCACCACAGAGGGATTTTCCTTTTATCAGAACGGCGTATCCATTCTGGTGTACAGCCAGTCGGAATCCTTGCTGGCCGGCCAGCTGCCGGTGTCCTTTACAGCCAGTGAGCCCTTTCAGAATGGCCAGGTGCGCACAGTGGAAGGGGCCGGAATTTCCTATCTGGTGCTGGACTTCTGGCTGCCCAGCAGCTGGGAAGAAGGGGTGTGGGTGCGAGGATTGATGGAAGTGCCCAATGATGAGCAGACCAGCGAAAACCTGATGAAAATCGCCGCCATTGCCCTGCCGGTGTTTATTCTCCTCACCGCTGTGGGGGGCTATCTGCTGGTGCACCGGGCTTTTCGGCCTCTGGAACGCATCAGCGCCACTGCCCAGGCCATGGGAGAAGCAAAGGATCTGTCCAGGCGCATCGGTCTGCCGCCCGGGCGGGACGAGTTTTCACGCCTGGCCCAGACCTTCGATCAGCTGTTTGCCCGTCTGGAGCGGTCCTTTGAAGCGGAAAAGCAGTTTACCGCCGACGCATCCCATGAATTGCGCACACCGGTGTCTATTATCAAGGGAGCCTGCGAATATGGGCTGAAATACGATGAGACCCCGGAAGAGCGCCAGGAGACTCTGGAGATGATCGCCCGGCAGGCGGAAAAAATGGCTCAGCTCATCGCTCAGCTGCTCAGCATGACCCGCCTGGACCAGGGCACCGAAGGGGCCCGGCTGGAGCCGGTGGACCTGGGGGCCTTGGTGGAAGGTCTGATCCGGGAGCGGGGATATGAGGAGGACAAACTTATTTTGTCTGTCGCCCCCGGTGTGAAGGTGCAGGGGGATGGGGCGCTGCTGTCCCGGCTGACGGAAAACCTGGTGGAAAATGCGCTGAAGTATGGAAAAACGGGAGGTCATGTATGGGTCACCGTCAAATCCCAGGGAAACGAAGGAATCCTGGAGGTGCGGGATGACGGCATTGGCATTCCCAAAGACCAGCAGGAAAAAATCTGGCAGCGTTTTTATCAGGTAGACCCTTCCCGCAGCGATGAAAGCAGCGGTGTGGGATTGGGACTTTCCATGGTGCGCCAGATCGCCCAGCTCCACGGAGGCACGGTGACGCTGGACAGCGTGGAAGGGATCGGCAGTGTGTTTGCTTTGCATTTGCCTTTGCAAAATGAAAAAATGTGATCTGAAACCGGCTTGTTCCCTTGGGGAATAAGCTGGTTTTTTTCTGAAAAATTTTTTTGGGAATTTCATGTAAATTTCATGTTCAGGGGTTATAGTAACATCAGAAACAAGAAAGGAGCTCACTACTATGACAAGAAAAAAATTGATGATCAGCGCCGCGGCGCTTAGTCTTTTGGTTTTGGCCGGATGCAGCAAGGATGGAATGGCCGGTTATATTGGCACAACGGAAGCCAAGAATGTGGCTTTGGAAAACGCCGGTCTTACAGCCAGCCAGGTGAAATTCACCGATGTGGAATTGGATGACAAAAACGGCACCTATTATTATCAGGTGGAGTTCACCGCTGATGGGAAGGAATATGAATACGATATCGACGCTCTCACCGGTGCCGTGATCGAAAGCAAGCTGCCGGCCGGTGTCCAGGCCCAGCAGAATACAGCAACTTCCGATGACGATACGGCAGGCAATACAACACCCGATACCAACACCGCTGGCAGCAATACCAATAACAACACCAATACCGGTACAGCATCTGCGGCTCTCACCGCCGATCAGGCCAAGGACAAAGCCCTGGCTCATGCAGGGCTCAAGGCCGATCAGGTGACCTTCGTCAAGAGCAAGCTGGATTGGGATGATGGCCGTCAGGTGTACGATGTGGAGTTCTACACCAGTGACTACAAAGAGTACGATTATGAGATTGATGCTTCTACCGGCGAAGTCGTCAGCTACGACTTTGATGCCGAAGGGTATGCACCTCCTGCCACAGGCAACGGCCAGAGCGGAACCATCACCGCCGATCAGGCCAAGGAAAAGGCTCTGGCTCAGGTTCCCGGCGCGACCGTTTCCGATATCCGGGAGTTTGAGACCGATTACGACGATGGCCGCCTTCAGTATGAAGGCAAGATCTTCTATGATGGAATGGAGTATGAGTTTGAGATCGACGGCTACAGCGGCGCCATCCGCAACTGGGAAGCCGAATCCATGTTTGACTAAATAGCCATACGGACTGGGAAAGAGAGGTACAGCAAATGAAAAAGACGATGCAGAAGAGCAGAAAGCGCCTGGGTGCGTTGGCTTTGGCTGCCGCCATGATGCTGGGAGCACTTCCGATCACCACAGCGGCCCCCAATCAGGTGACCACCGTCACTGGAGAAATGCGGCCTCAGGTATCTGTGGTGGTGGACGGTGTGGAACGGGATTTCTACAACGCCCAGGGCCAGCAGGTTTACGCAGTTTTTTATGATGGCACCCATTATCTGCCCGTGCGGGCCATCGGCGAGCTGATGGGCAAGAATGTGAACTGGGATCAGTCCACTCTGACCATTTCCCTCACCGCTCCCCGTACCACCGGCACAGTGCAGGGTACTCCCGGCACAGCTGCCCAGGTCCAGAGCATCCAGATGGAAAACCGCCCCGACTTCACCATCCTGGTGGAAGGGGAAAAGAAGAATTTCCAGGACGCCCAGGGCCATGCCGTTTATCCCATGCTGTACCAGGGAACCACCTATCTTCCTGTGCGGGCCATTGGTGAGCTGATGGGCAAGAATGTCAGCTGGAACAGCCAGGATGCTGTGATCACGCTGGGTTCTTCCTCGGGCAGCCTGGTCACCGATGCCGACAGCTTTGAGCAGGGAGGCACTCAGTCCAGCGGCAACCAGGGCAATCAGCAGACAACTCCCTCCGGCAGCATCACTCTGGAGCAGGCCAAGCAGAAGGCTCTCCTTCATGCAGGCTTGAGCCAAAGCCAGGTAACCTTTGTCAAAGGCAAGCAGGATTGGGACGACGGCCGTCTGGTTTATGAAGTGGAATTTTACACCAGCGATTACAAAGAGTACGATTACGAGATCGATGCCGCCACCGGCATCATCCTCAGCTATGATTTTGACGCAGAGGATTATACACCCCAGCAGAACACCGGCAGCTATATCGGTGCAGAAAAGGCCAAGAGCGTGGCTCTCCTTCATGCAGGCTTGAGCCAGAGCCAGGTGACCCGTCTCCGCTGCCAGCTGGAAAAAGACGATGGACGCTGGGAATACCAAGTGGAATTTTGCTACGGTACCATGGAATATGAATATGAGATCGACGCCTACACCGGGGTCATTCTTTCCCGGGATGCGGAGCCCATTTACGATTGATCCCTTGAAGCGGAGGTAATGAAATGAAACAAGAAGTGCGTATTTCTCTCAACCTGGTGGAACTGGCTGCCGGTGTGCTGCGGATCCTGTCTTTCCTGCTGCTGGCCGCCGCCTGCCTGACCACAGCGGCTCTGGTGATGATGGCCCTGCGGATGCCCGCATCGGACAGCCTGTGGTATCTGATGCATGAGATGGACGATGAGCTGTTGGGAGCATTTTTCTTCTGGGGCGGTTTTGCCATCATCGGTTATCTGGCCCGGATGCTGCGGCGGGAAGTGGCCAAGGCCCAGCCTGCACAGCCTGTGTCCGGCGGGGATATGGAGCAGACCCAGTCCATGCCGGTCTACCGGTACCCCCAGCCCATTTGTTCTCCCCAGGAAGAAACACCTGGGCAGCAGTAATAAAACAAAAAACCGTGGAAGAGATTCCACGGTTTTTTTGTGCAGTTATGGGGAGAAAAGGGTGTAGGCGCCGGTTTTTTCCTGTACATAAATGGCGCCGGTTTGCTGCCCCACGCCATAGCGGCCCACCGTTTCCTCCGGGGGCAGATACAGACGGATGATATAGATGGGCTCACCGCCTGCATCACCTTCTCCTTCCGAGACCATGCGGATGCCGGTGCGCTCATCCTGA
This sequence comes from Intestinimonas butyriciproducens, assembly GCF_016901775.1. Taxonomy (GTDB): domain Bacteria; phylum Bacillota; class Clostridia; order Oscillospirales; family Butyricicoccaceae; genus Pseudobutyricicoccus. The sequence continues at coordinate 103,183 of NZ_JACJKW010000001.1, read as the reverse complement.
GGAAGCTGGGGCACCACCTTTTCATAGAGAAGGCGCATGGCGGTTTTTAAATATTGGGCGTCCATATTCACTGTGGGAATGGGAGTGGCAAACAGATCCTGCTGGTCATAGGGAAGAGAGACCTCCGGGAAGCCATAGGCCCGGACGGCAATGGTCTCCTGAGGCAGGTAGAGGCAGATCTGGTCCCCGGACAGATAAAAACCCACCTGGCTGATGAGATCGGGCAAAATGTCCTGGGCATTGGGATAAAACTGCTGGGGATCGCTTTGGATCAGTTGGGTGAAATGGTTCACCACCTGCTGGGATACGGTCTGCTTGTCGCCGGCCAGGATCTGATCCAGGGAGAGGGACTGGCCGGAAGAGGTGAGATAGGTGCCGCTGAGACGGCGGAGAGTGGGGTAGGGACCATTGGTGTTCTGGTATTCGGTGCGCAGAATGCTCAGAAGGCCGGCATTGTTGTAAGTGATCTCATAGGAGCTTTCGATGGTATAGGGCTGAAAGCTTTCTCCCAGAAGCTGTTTATCCTCTTCGGCCTGAGCCTGCCAGTTGTGGGCGGCACTGGCCAGATACTCTTCCTCGTCCTTTTCAAAAAGCTGGTTGAGAGAGGCAATCCCTTTGGTGCTGCCCAGAAGCACCGGATGGCTGTGGGAGATGGTGGCCAGCAGGGTTCCTTCCCCGTCGCGCACCTCCTGCTTCTGGCATTTGCTCTGAATGGTCACAGGGCCATCGGCGCTGAGGGACAGTTGGGAAGAAGGGGCAGCCGTTTCAGCAGAAAGAGGAGAATCCCCCTTGTTTTGCGGAACGGTACAGCCGCAAAAAGGCAAAAGAAAAAGACAGCACAGACAGAGGGCGGCCATGGACTTCATAGCAGCCTCCTTTCCCGCCGGAGAAATGCCGGCGCGGCAAAAAGATTTCGCAATTTTTATCATTTGGCTATTGTACCATTATTTTGAGAAAAATCAAATATATTCTTTCAAAATAACCAGCACCAGGAAAAAAGAAGGGGAAAAGTAAAACAAAAAAAGCGCGATCCTCTCCCCGGAGAAGGGGAGAAAGATCACGCTTTTTTGCGCTGGAAAAACTACGGCTCCACACGGGCTCCGCACTGGGAACAATAGGGCCCATGGGCCAGAGCACCACAGTTTTGGCAGATACGCTCTTCCCGCTGGATAATCTCCGGGGTGGGCATCATGGCACCGCAGGAGGGGCAGAAACGGGTGCCTTCTTCCATCATGGTGCCGCAGGCCGGACAGGCGATCATGGGCACAGGCTGGGAAGCGGCGGTTTTGGCGGCTTCGGCCTCCTGGCGGATCTCCCGGATTTTCCGCAGGGAAGTGTCCACGGTCTCCATAAATTCTGCGGCTTCTTCCGGGTTTTCCCCTTTGGTGGAATAATACCACTGGCCCAGGGCCCGATAAGCCTTTTCGATCTCCCGCTCTTCGGCGGAAATGGCCAGGGTGGCCTTGGCACTGCCGGCCAGCTCCCTGGAGACCTGTACGGTGGTCTGGGCCACTTCAGAGAGTTTTTTGCTCAGATCGTTCAATATGGGCATAGAAAGGACCTCCTTATTTGCAAAAGCCATAAAGTTGCAACTTGTTGCTTTTATTATAATGCCTGGAAGGAAAAGCCGCAAGGGTGGAAAATCATCGCTTTTCTCCATTCTTTTCCTGGGTGTCCTTGCGGCAGGGAGAGAAATGTGGTAGTGTAACAATGAAAGCAATCCATTGAAAAGGGAGCGGAGGTTTTGTGAAGATGAAAAGTCTGAAGGGAATCCATCATGTGTGCATCAAGGCGCCGTCGCTGGAAAAAATGGAGCAGGCTGTGGAATTTTACACCCGGGTGTTCGGCATGCCGGTGATACGCCGGTGGGGACAGGGGGAGAAGAGCGCCTGCATGGTGGATACCGGCGCCGGTATTCTGGAGATCATGGCCGATGGAAGCGGTGAGGCGCCGGGGCCCATTCCCCATGTGGCGTTGGCGGTTACCGGTGTGGATGAATGGGTGGAACTGGTGCGGCAAGAGGGCTGCCCCATCACCATGGAGCCTCAGGACAAACTGCTGCCCTCCCAGCCGCCCTTTCCGGTGCGCATTGCCTTTTTCCAGGGCCGTGCTGGGGAGCTGGTGGAATTGATGGAAGAAAAGGAATAAAAGGAGCTTTTGGCTATGTTTCAGGATATTGCCCCCCATCGGTTCAGCAATGTGTTTTTCAAAGATGCCATCCATCCGGAGGATGTGCTGCTTTGTTACAATGGCAGCCATGTGCTGCTGCAGCCGGTGGGTGAGGGGGACTACGCTTTGCCCCGGGCCTGCCAGCTGCCACAGCAGGCAGCTATGGAGGCCATCTATCTGTTTTCGGTGGACAAGACCCGGTATTTTGGGTTCTGGCATCCCCACGGAGTGGGAGATGTACCGGGACTTTGCTGGCAGAGCACCCAGGTGCTGCGTACAGTGAAGGATCAGGTAACTTTGTTTGCCGGTATGGAAGGCTGGCATCTGTACCGGTGGTTCCGGGTCAACCAGTTCTGCGGCCGTTGCGGAAAACCCATGGAGCTGAAAGGGGATGAGCGGGCGGTGATCTGTTCCGCATGCGGCAATGTGGTCTATCCCCGGATCAATCCCGCCATTATCGTGGCAGTGGAAAATGAAGGGAAGCTGCTGCTGGCCCGCAACGCCAGCAGCCCTCCGGGCCGCTACGGTCTGATTGCGGGATTCGTGGAATTTGGCGAGTCGCTGGAGGATACCGTCCGCCGGGAAGTACGGGAAGAAGTGGGACTCAAAGTCACCGATGTGCAGTATTACAACAGCCAGCCATGGCCCTTTTCCGAATCGATGATGCTGGGCTTCTTTGCCCGGGTGGAGGGAGATGCCCAGCTGCATCCGGACAAGAAGGAGATCGCCGAGGCCAAATGGGTATCACCGGAGGAATTGCCCCCGCCGGTATCCCGCATCAGCATTGCCCAGGAATTGATGCAGGAATTCAAACGGCGCAAAATGGGAGAATAACAAAAGCCGGTCTGCTTTGGCAGACCGGCTTTTGTTAGCTTCGACCGGCGGCGGGGAGATTTTTTAAAATCTCCTGCTGCGAAGGAGAGAGGGAAGAAAAATCCCGTTCCACCTGAATGTCGGGAAGGGTGGAAAAATAGATTTTGCTTCCGTAGTCGTTATAGCACATCAGATATTGCTCCCCTTCCAGCTGGAGCCGGGCATAACCCTCTTCCGATCGGGCATAGAGCACGCCGTTCAGAATAAGAAAACTCTCCACATCCCGCAAAAGGCGGACGGTATAGCCGATATTCAGCTCCCGGGCTTGGACATCCACCAGCTGCAGGCGGCGGAAGCCATCCTGGCCGGTGACTTCTTCTATGCGGAAGCGGCCCGAACCAAAGGGGGCCACACAGGGGGCGGCGGGAAAGGCCTGGTATTGGGGCGTGAGGGAAATCAGTTTGTTGTATTCGGCCAGGGGAAAAAGCCGCAGGTCATGGACCAAAGTGACGCCGCTCCAGGCTTTGGCATAGCGGGGATAGTGTTTACCGGTATACAGCCGGCAGGTGCCCTCCTGCCAATGGGCGGCAGCCGCACCGCTGACGCCTTTCACATAGAGGGTGTCTTTATCCAGACGGTAGGCATAGACCCGGTTGACCAAAACCCTTTGCCTCCCATCCTGGGTGAGGCAAAGGTCCAGATACCGGTTTCCCTGCCGGTCGGTGTATGCCACGATGGAGAAATCTCCGGCTGTGAGCCAGGATTTCCGGTGAACGCCCTGGGGTAGGCCGGGCCAGTTTTCCCTTGCAATCAGTGCGGCAAGGATCAGGATGGTGGGCAGAAAAAGCAGCAGGAAAGGACGGCGGATATGGGAAAATACCTGTTTGATTTTTGCTTTCATATCCCCACCTCCCTGTCTCCCATTATGATAAAACTTTTCCGGGGAAATGAAAAGAAAAACTTCTCTTGACAAAGAGGAGCAAATCTGTATACAATATAGATACCCCCCGGGGGGTGGGGTGTTCTCAGTTCCCCCGGGAATCCGTTGGGAGGGGAGTATGGGAATGAAAACCAAATTCAATGTAACCGGCATGACCTGTTCGGCCTGTTCCGCCCATGTGGACAAAAGCGTGCGGAAGTTGGAGGGCGTGAGCGATGTCAATGTGAACCTGCTGGCCAATTCCATGGTGGTGGACTATGATGAAAAGACGGTCACCCCAGAGGAGATCATCAAAGCGGTGGAAAAGGGCGGTTATGGCGCCAGCCTGCCTGCGGCTTCGGCCGGGGAAGCACCCCGCCAGAGTGCAGTGGATCAGGCCAATGAGGAGACACGGAAGGTAAAGGTGCGGCTCATCCTTTCCTTTGTCTTTATGATCCCCCTGTTTTACCTGGCTATGGGGCATATGATGTCCTGGCCGCTGCCTGCTTTTTTCCTGGGAGAGGAAAACGCGCTTACCTATGCCTTTACCCAGTTCCTTCTTTGTCTGCCGGTGGCCTATGTGAATCGGAAGTATTTTATCAATGGGTTCAAGACTTTGGCCCGGCGCAGTCCCAATATGGACTCCCTCATCGCCATTGGCAGCACAGCCGCCATCGTCTATGGAGTCTATGCCATTTATAAGATCGGCTGGGGTCTGGGCCATGGGGACAGCCATATGGTCCACCAATATTCCATGGATCTGTATTTTGAAACTTCGGCCATGATCCTGGCTCTGATCACCCTGGGCAAATTTTTGGAGAGCCGCAGCAAAGGCAAAACCTCGGAGGCCATCACAAAGCTGATGGATCTGGCGCCCAAAACCGCCACGGTGGAACGGGATGGACAGGAAGTGGAGATCCCGGTGGAGCAGGTGCAGGCCGGGGATATTCTGGTGGTGCGGCCGGGACAGAGCCTGCCGGTGGACGGTGTCATCACAGAGGGTACCACCGCCATCGACGAGTCGGCTCTCACCGGGGAGAGTATCCCGGTGGAAAAGGGGCCTGGGGACCGGGTCACCGGAGCTTCCATCAACAAGACAGGCTTTTTTAAGTTCCGGGCCGACAAAGTGGGGCAGGATACTGCTCTTCAGCAGATCATCCGCCTGGTGGAAGAAGCCGGGGCCAGCAAAGCGCCCATCGCCAAATTGGCCGACAAGGTCAGCGGCGTCTTTGTGCCTGCGGTAATCGGCATTGCCCTTCTGACCTTTGCCGTCTGGCTGCTCATGGGAAAGACTTTTGAATTTGCCATGTCCATGGGCATCGGCGTACTGGTGATCTCCTGCCCCTGTGCCCTGGGCCTGGCCACTCCCACCGCCATTATGGTGGGAACCGGCAAGGGGGCCGAGCAGGGCATTCTGGTCCGTTCAGCCCAGGCCTTGGAGATCGCCCGCACAGTGGATACTGTGGTGTTGGACAAAACGGGTACCGTTACAAAGGGAAAACCCCAGGTGACCCAGGTCATTCCCGCTCCCGGTGTGGCGGAAGAGGAACTTTTGCAGCTGGCCGCCGCCCTGGAGCGGCCTTCGGAGCACCCCCTGGCCGAAGCGGTGCTGGTGTATACCGGTGAAAAGGGGATTTGTCCTGTGCCGGTGGAGGAATTTGCCGCCCTGTCGGGCCGGGGCGCCAAGGGGAAGCTTCAGGGAGAAACTGCCCTGGCCGGAAACCTCCTGCTGATGCAGGAAGAGGGGATTGAGCCGGGAGATCTGGCCCAGGCCGGTGAAAAGCTGGCTCAGAAGGGGAATACCCCCTTGTATTTTGCCTGGAAGGGCCGTATCATAGGATTGATCGCCGTGGCCGATGTGATCAAGGAAACCAGCCCCCAGGCGGTAAAGGAACTGGAGAAAATGGGCATTCAGGTGGTCATGCTCACCGGGGACAATCAGGTCACCGCCCAGGCCATCGGAAGAGCCGCTGGCATCACGAAAGTCATCGCCGGAGTGATGCCCCAGGACAAGGAACGCCATGTGCGCCAGCTCCAGGAGCAGGGGCATAAGGTGGCTATGGTGGGCGACGGCATCAACGATGCCCCTGCCTTGGCCCGGGCCGATGTGGGCATTGCCATTGGCGCCGGTACCGATGTGGCCATCGAATCGGCCGATGTGGTGCTGATGCATTCCGACCTGATGGATGTGCCCGCCGCCATTCAGTTGTCCCGGGCCACCATCCGCAATGTGAAGCAGAACCTCTTCTGGGCTTTGCTCTATAACAGCATCGGCATCCCTCTGGCCGCCGGTGTGCTCTATCCCGCCTTTGGCCTGCGGCTCAACCCCATGTTCGGCGCCGCTGCCATGAGCATGAGCTCGGTGTGTGTGGTCAGCAATGCCCTGCGGCTGAAGTTTTTCCGTCCCCGGTTTGAGGGGAAAGCATTGCCCGCTGTGCCCCAAGAAGAAATTGAAATTATCAATACAAATAGTATAGAAAATAAACAAAATCACGAAAGCGAGGAAAAATCCATGAAAAAGACCATCATGATCCAGGGGATGATGTGCCCCAACTGTGTGAAGCATGTGAAGAACGCCCTCAGCGCTCTGCCTGGCTGCCAGGTGGAAGTGGACCTGGAAAAGGGTATGGCCCAGGTGGAGATGAGCCAGCCTGTGTCCGATGACACCCTGCGCCAGGCTGTCACCGACGCCGGCTATACCGTCACGGAGATCCGCTGATGCAGGCCGAGAGGCAAAAGGTAGAGCGGCTGCTCAAGACCGCCCGGGGCCAGCTGGATGGCATCCTGAAAATGGTGGAGGAGAACCGGTATTGTATGGATATCTCCAATCAGATTATGGCCACTCAGGCCATTCTGCACCGGGTGAACCGGGAGATCCTCCAGGCCCATTTGCAGCACTGTGTCCGTCAGTCCCTGGAAACCGGAGAGGATAGTCAGCAAAAAATCGATGAACTGATGGCCCTTTTTGATAAAGCGGTGTTTTGATATGCAAAAAAGCACTCCTGTAAACAGGAGTGCTTTTTTGCACAGGCTGTGGAAAACAGATATAGCGGAAGCGGATTCTGTGTTCTACCCTTATTGATTCGCAAAAAGCCGCGACCTGCGGGTGGCTTTTTGCACTTCTCAAGGGGAAAGTGTGCGCCATAGGCGTGCATGCAGACCCCTGCAAAAACTCAAAAAAGTGGCAGAAGCCACTTTTTTGATGCGCGCAGCACTCCTGCAGGCAGGAGTGCTTTTTTTACTCAATTTCAAATACCAGTGACAGAGTCTGGGTATCAAAATCGCCGGTGTCCCGGAAATCCTGAAAACTCTTGCGGATTCGGTAAGTGCCGGAGGATAAGCTGCCGTAAAGAGGTTCCCAAAGGACTTCCTGCTGGCATTCGCCATCCGCAGCTACCAGATAGGCCAGGGAATCCCAGGCGATCTCACCCTGGACTGTGGGCGGTACCGGCTGCCATGCGCCTTTTTCCAGCCGTTCCAGGATATAATCGCTGCCAAATTGCAGCTGGCCGGTGGGCTGGCCGCCGGATTGGTGGATGGAAAGGGTCAGACCGGTGGAGCAGATATCCTCTGCATATACGGTGATGCCCCAATCGGGAAGAGAAACACTGACCGGGGCGGCACTCTCCTGGCTTTGAGCGCCGGACAGGGGAAGAAAGAGAGCCAGAATCCAGGCAAAAATGTGATTCATTTTCCATTCCTCCGTGGTAAAAAGCTTCTTACTGAAATAGACGAAAAAATTTGCCGGAAGTTCCTTTGTGCAGAGAGTACTCTCTTGACAATATATCGAATATCGAGGTATAATCAAAGAAAGAAAACATCGATGTTCGAGGTATTGGAAGGAGGGGAGAAGATGAAAATCGACAAAAGCCTGCTTTCGGGCACCACGGTGCTGCTGGTGCTCTCCCTGCTTCAGCAGGAGGATCAGTATGGCTATCAGATGATCGCTGCCCTGTCTGCGCGGTCGGACAATGTGTTCCAGATGAAAGAAGGCACCTTGTATCCGGTGCTGCACACCCTGGAAAAGCAGGGACATATCAAAAGCTATGAAAAAGAGACCCCTCAGGGCCGGAAGCGGAAATATTACCGGCTGACGGCCAAAGGACAGCGGCTGCTGGGGGAAAAAGCCGCCGAGTGGAAGGCATTTTCCCAGGGGGTGGAGAAGGTGGTGTCCGCCTGCACACCTCAGCTTCAGCCGGAAAAGGCGTAGAAGGGAGGGAATACCATGGCAAGGCCGGTGTTTGCAAGGTTTTGCAATGCTGTCTGCGAAAAAATCCGGTTTCGTCCCGACCGGCCAGGGGTATATGAAGAGCTTCTGGCCCACCTCCAGGACAGCGCCGCTTTGCTGGAAGAGGAAGAGGGGATGGAAGGAGCCCAGGCTGCCGAAGAGGCGGTAAAGCGCATGGGCGATGCGGAGGAAATCGGTATTTTGCTGGACAAAGCCCATTCTCCCTTGCTGGGGTGGCTGTGGATTCTTTCCAAATGGTTTTTGGGCATTTCCCTGGTGTTGGCCTTTTTTGCCTTGTGGCCCATGGAAGAGCTGCGGGATCAGTTTTACCGGCCCTGGCCAGAGGAAATGTTCCATGCAGACCGGCAGGAGATTCTGAAGCAGGGAGGCCCTTCGGAAAAGGCCCGGTTGGGAGCCTATACCTTTCAGATCGAAGAGGCCACCTTGCAGGATGCCTGGAACCCCCGTTACCCCGATATATATACGGGCAATTACGGCCCGGAGGTGTGGCAGACTCTGGAGCTGAATGTGACCCTTCGCAGCTATACCCCTCTTTTCTATCTGGATGTGCCGAAACTCAGCCCCTATCTTTCCATAGAAGGCAGCGAAGGACAGGTTTATTTAGGCAGCTGGCATCCCGATGCCGATTACAGCCAGCCTTTGCTGCAAATAAGCAGCAGCCGCCCTTTGTTTTTCTGGCAGGAATGCCGCCTCACCATGTATATGGATTATGGCCAGAGGGAGGAATTTCTCAAAAACCAATGGCTGGATCTGGTTTATGAAAGAGAAGGGAATACATTCCGCATTCGCATTCCTCTGGAGGAGGTGACAGAGCATGAAAAGACCTCCTAAAGTATATCACCGTGCCCTGCGCACTTTGCGCAATGTGCTTCTGGCCCTTCTGGCTCTGTGGCTTTGGTGGGCGTCTCAGGGCTATCCGGCCCTGACGCCCCGGCAGGCTCTCCGGTGGCAGGAGAAGGTCCACATGGTGGAAAAGGTGGATTATCTGGATACGCTGCCTGTGGGGCTGAAAGACAAAGACCGGCTGGTGCTGGCTGAGAAAAAGGATCTGCTGGAAGTGTGTGTGGCCCAGAAAGTGGGTTTTCTTCGGTGGAGCGGCCGCAATCTGGTACGCTATCATCGGGAGCAGGAGCTCCAGGCGGTTCCGGTGATGTGGGAAGACAATCTGGAAGGCTCTCTGCTGCTGTTTGCCTGGGCGCCGGAGGGCACATACCGGGTGGAAGGGGTGCTCACCGACACCCGATATGATGAGCCGGTACAGGTCTTTTTTGAAGGAGAAGAAAAAATGGGAAGCCTGTTTCTTTGTCAGGGAGAAAGGCCGACAGAGGAAGAATGGCTGGGCTTTTTCTTCGATCTGAACAGTCCCCAGGATCTGACCTGTCAGCAAAGAACGCTCCGCTATCAAATAGAAGTGCGGGCCTATGATCAAGGGGGAAATCTGCTGAGAGAAAGCTCCTATGGGGTATGAAAAAGCACGGCGTATTTTGAAATACGCCGTGAGGATGTCAAAAAAGTGGCTTTTGCCACTTTTTTGAGCTTTTGCAAGGGACTGCGTGCACGCTTTGGCGCACACTTGTCCCTTGAGAAGTGCAAAAACCGGCGCACAGGTCGCCGGTTTTTGCAGATTGATGAAGGACAGGACAAAAGGCCTGACCCCATAATATGAGTTATTTGACAGTGTGAAGGCGCATCCTGAGGTACGCCTTGTTTTGGTTGTTACAAACCAAAATGCCGGTTGATCTCCTTCATGCGGGCCATCTGATCCACATGGAAGGGACAGCGGCTGTTGCAGTGGCCGCACTGGATGCAATCCGAAGCGTGCTTTGCAAGCTCCCGGTAATGTTCTTCTGCCATGGCGTCGCCCCGCAAGGCCAGGTCGTAGTACTTGTTCACAAGGCCGATCTGGATTCCCTGGGGGCAGGGGGCGCAGTGGTTGCAGTAGACGCATTTTCCCACGGCATCCGGGGGAGTGAAAGAACCCAGGACAGAATAGTCCTTTTCCTCCGGGGAGGCCTCGAAAAAGCCCAGAAGATGTTTGATCTGCGCAACCGAGCTCATGCCAGGCAGTACAGTGAGCACACCAGGCCGGTCCAGAGCGTATTGCAGGCACTGATAATGGGTCAGGGCCTGGCCGAAGGGGGACAGGGAAGCATCCAGCAGCTGGCCGCCGGCAAAAGGCTTCATCACCGCAATGCCCACGCCTTCCGCTTCGCACCGGCGGTAGACGGCGGTGCGTTCATCGGTGCTGCCTTTGCCATAGGTGCCCTTGTGGTAATCGTAGGCGGCATTCACCGAAAACATCAGCATATCCAGGGGTACATCGTCCATCACCTGCTGGATGGTGGCCGGAGTGTGGGAGGAAAGGCCCAGATGGCGCACAACGCCCTGCTCCTTTAGTTCCATCAAAAAGGCCAGTGCGCCGTTTTTCTGGTATTTCCGCCAGTCGGCCACTTCGTCCAGACAGTGGATGAAGCCGTAATCGATGTAATCGGTGCCCAATTTCTCCAGCTGCCAGTGGATGCTTTTTTTGATGGATTCGGCGTCCAGGGTAAAGCCATAGGGGCCGCCTTGGTAGTTTGCACCGAAATGAATCTGATAGCGCACATTCTTCCGCACATCCCCCAGGGCCGCGCCGAAATAGGGGAAGGTACGGCTTTCCGCTGTGGCCAGGTCAAAATAGTTGACGCCCCCTTCGTAAGCCTGACGAATGGTGGCGATGGCGTCTTTCTCGTCGGCTTGGGCAATGTAGGAAGTACCAAAGCCCAGCACGCTGATTTTGTCGCCGGTTCGTTTGTTGATGCGGTATTCCATATGGTTTCTCTCCTTTACAGGCCGGCTTTTGCGGCTTCTTCCATGATGGTGGGGATCTGGATCTTTTGGGGACAGTGTTTCAGGCAGGCGCCGCAATGGAGACAGCGCCCGGCCCGGTCGGCAGAGGTCAGGCCCTGGATCTTCCAGGTGGAGCCGCTGATCCGGTGTTCGTTGTAGGCCTTGATCAAAAGGGGAATGTTCAGGTGGGCAGGGCAGGTGTCGCAGCAGTAGCGGCAGCCGGAGCAGGGAACACCCAGGTCTTTGAGGAAAACCTCAGCGGCCTGGGAAAGGGCCTGCCGTTCCTCTTGGGTGAAAGGCCGGGCCTGGGAGAAGGTGGCGGCGTTTTCCCGCACCTGCTCCGGGGTGGACATTCCGCTGAGCACCGTCTGCACGCCAGGCAGCTCCATTAAAAACCGGAAACCCCAGGAAGAAATGGACCAATCGGGGGCGGCCTTTTGCAAAATGTCCCGGGCTTCCTGGTTAAGGGTGGAAAGCCGCCCGCCTTTCAGGGGTTCCATCACCCAGATGGGGATATGGTGTTTTGTAAGAATGTCATACTGGCCTTTGCCATCCAGCAGCGTCCAGTCCAGATAGTTGAGCTGGATCAGGGCCATGTCAAAGCCATCGTACCAGTTGAGGAACTTTTCCAGAGTCTCCGGAGAACCGTGGGAGGAAAAACCGATGTGGCGGATCTTCCCGGCTTCCTTTTGCCGGAGAAGAAAGCCCAGATAGTCCTTTTGCGGGTCGGTGTAGTCCTGGATGTAGTTTTCATCCAGGCTGTGCAGCAGATAGAAATCAAAATAATCGGTTTTCAGACGGCGAAGCTGCTCTTCAAATACGCTGGCGATGTCCTTTTTGGCGGCGGCATAGAACTTGGTGGCCAGGAAAAAGCTGTCCCGGGGGTGGCGGGAAAGGGCGTCCCCCAGTGCCCGCTCGGAATCTCCCTGCTGATAGGTGTAGGCGGTGTCAAAATAGTTGATCCCCTGGGCGATGGCTTCGTCCACGATTCGCCGGGCCTGCACGGTGTCGATGTGATTGGGCTCTCCCGGCAAAGTGGGGAAGCGGAGCGCTCCCAGCCCCAGCCAGGAGATGGAAAGTCCGTTAAAATCCCGATAGATCATTTCAGGTGCAATCCAAACTGGCGCAGTTCCTCCAGTTTTTCCGGGGATTTATTCTGTTTGCCAAAAGCAGTGAAAGTGCCCATATCCTCCAGCTTGAGATAATCCAGGAAGGAATTTTGATATTCATAGATGGCGCCGCCATACACATTGTCGCTGCCGGAAGAAAGGACCAGGGCGGCTTTTTTCAGGTTCTTCGGCTTATCCAGGGCATAGATTCGGTTGATGGCGCACTGGAGCTGACCGGTGAAGCTATGGTAATACACCGGGGAGGCCAGCACGATCATCTGGGCCTGTTCCAGGAGAGGATAGACCTGCTGCATATCATCCTGCTGGACACACTTTCCATTGCCTTTGGTGTGGCAGTATTCACAGGCCAGGCACCCGGCGATCTTTTTTTGGCATACAGGGACGATATCCACCTGATGCCCTGCTTCCCGGGCGCCTGCAGCAAAGGCTTCCACCATGGCCGCGGTGTTTCCCTCTTTCCGAGGACTTCCATTGAGTACCAGAATGTTCATTTGTTATTCCTCCGTCTGTATCCGTGTCAGTGCGTTGTATTCTTCGTCGCTCACCGGTTCCAACCATTCATTGGAGGCATCCGGGGCAGGGATCTCTATGGCCGCATGGGAAAACCAGTCCTCGGCGGCGCCGTGCCAGTGCTTTACTTCCGGGGGAATATACACCACATCCCCGGGATGCAGGCTGCGGGCCGGCTGTCCCCATTGCTGATACCAGCCCTCGCCGTCGGTGCACAGCAGGATCTGGCCGCCTCCATGGTGGATGTGCCAGTTGTTGCGGCAGCGGGGCTCAAAGGTCACATTGCATACCGTGATGCCCTGGGTGGTGAGAGGGTTGAGATAGCTTTGGCCTGTAAAATAGGCGGCATAGGCGTCGTTGGGCTGTCCCAGGCCGAACAAAGGCTCTTTGGCGTTTTCGGTATCCTGGGCATAAACCTCCCGCACCATGGGAAATACCGCCCAGGCATTGGGCCAGCCCACATAAAAGGCGATATGGGTGATGATCTCCACCATTTCGGTTTTGGTCACACCATGATTTTTGGCGTTTTGGATGTGGTATTTCAAAGAATTGTCGGTGATTCCCTTGGAGACCAGGGCCACCACAGTGATCATGGACCGATCCCGCAGGGAGAGCCGATCTTCCCGGGACCATACCTGGCCAAAGAGCACATCGTCATTGAGCTGGGCGAATTTGGGAGCCAGATCTCCCAGACCGTCCCGGCCTGCTGTTTGCTTAATCATAGAGCAGCATCCTCCTTACAGTGGTCAGTTTTGCGCCGGAGTGAGAGAAAAGGTCACTTGCACATCTCCTTCGCCCAATGCCTGCAGAAGTCCCTCACGGGTGGCGTTTTCAATCTTTCCCAGGCGGGTAAAGCTCCAGGTGTTGGTGCCGTAATAAATGGTGATGGAGTTGCCCTGATAGAGAATCACATCCCCTGGCTGGGTGGTGATGGACTGATCGTTTGTGGGAAGGCTTTGTCCCAGATTTCCCACCTTTTCAAAATCGCCGTAGTCGCTCATATCCACAGTGAGATCTCCCTGGGAGAGAAGCTGGCGCAGGGCATCGGCGCTGGAATTGTTTTCAAAGCGGGCGGTGAAGGTCTGTCCGCCGGCGGTGATATAGAAATTATTTTGCATGGAAGGTTCCTCCTGTTCAGGTTCCTGGGGATCTTGTTCCGGCTGCGTGGTCTGGGAAGGGGGAGTGGGATCCGGTGGAGTTTCGGCGGGCTTGGTGCAGGAGACCATGCAGGGCAGCAGAAAAAACCATAACAGCATAGAAGTGAGAGCTTTCATCGGTGCAATCTCCTCCTTTTTGTTCCGCAGTTGTCTGGCCGGGTGTATTTTATTAAAGGAAGGCGCCGTTGCACACCTGAATGACCTGGCCTTTTACATGGCGGCCCATTTTGCTGGCCAGGAACAGACAGGCATAAGCCTGGTCCATGGGATCGCATTCCGGACCGGGGAAATAGACGAAATGGCCGCTGTGCTCCAGCATTTTGGCGCCGCCTGGCTGCTGGCCGGCCTTGTTGGCTACATGGGCAGGAGTAACGGTAGCGCCAGGAGCTACAGCATTGCAGCGGATGTTGGTGTCGATCAGGCGCATGGCTACATTTTTGGTCAGGGTGTTCAGGGCGCCCTTGGTGGAAGTATAGGTGGCGCCGCAGAAGGGACGGGTGCCATTGACCGAAGAGATGTTGATGATCACGCCGTCGTTTTTGGGAAGGAAGATTTTCAGTGCTTCCCGGATATAACGCATCGGTCCGCCCAGATTGGTATTCATCACATAGAGCATCCAATCATCATCGGTTTCGTCGATGATCTTTTGTTCGCCGATGCCGGCGTTGTTGATGAGAATATCCACATCGCCAAAGGTCTCCAGCGCCGTTTCAAAAACCCGCTTGGTGTCCTCAGAGGAGCACACATCGGCTGTTACGCCGATGGCCCGGCCGCCTTTGGCCCGGATGTCTTCCACCACCTGGTCCAGTTTTTCCTGTCCCCGGGCAGTGAGGACGACGGCCGCTCCTTCCTCAGCGAAAAGCTCGGCCATGGTCTGGCCCATGCCATAGCTGGCCCCGGTGATGATGGCCACTTTGCCCTGAAGCATTTGCTTATCCATAAAAAACCTCTTTTCCCGATTTGTTTATTTTTAATTTCAGTATAATCCGCAGCCAAATATATATCAAATACTTATTTATGATAGGAAAGTATAGTTGAAACCTATAGCTAAATTTGTTATTCTGTGGATGGAGGGGATTGAATGGAACTGCGTGTGCTGCAATATTTTTTGGCTGTGGCCCGGGAGCAGAGCATTTCGGCTGCGGCCCGCTCCCTGCACCTGTCCCAGCCTACGTTATCCACTCAGCTGAAGGCGCTGGAAGAGGAAGTAGGCAAACAGCTGCTTATCCGGGGAAGCAAAGGCTCCCGAAAAGTGATGCTCACCCAGGAAGGAATGATCCTGCGTAAGCGGGCCGAAGAGATTCTGGAACTGGTGCACATGACACAGCGGGAAATTGCCTGTTCCGATGAAACGATTGTGGGAGATGTGTATATCGGTGCAGGGGAGTCTGATCTCATCCGTATTTTTGCCAGGGCGGCCTGTTGCCTGCAAAAGCAATATCCTGGTATCCACTATCACATCCGAAGCGGAAATGCCGTTTTTGTAAAGGAATACCTGGACAGAGGTCTGATTGATTTCGGGGTCATTTATGGGCCGGTGGACACCGGGAGATATCAGGCCATCAAACTGCCTGTCCGGGATACATGGGGTGTTCTCATGCGCCGGGATTCCCCCCTGGCGCAAAAAGAGCACATCACCCCTCAGGATCTTTGGGATAAGCCGCTGATCCTCTCGGCCCAGGAAAGCGACCACTGGCCCATGGCCCGGTGGATGGGGAGGGATATCGAAGAACTGTCTGTGGTAGCCACTTATAACCTGGTGTTCAATGCTTCGCTGCTGGTGGAAGAGGGACTGGGGTATGCATTGTGCTTTGATAAGCTGATCAATGTAAGCGGCGACAGTAAATTGTGTTTTCGCCCCCTGCATCCCCGGATGGAAGGAGCAGCGTCCATCATCTGGAAGAGGTATCAGGTCTTTTCCAAGGCGGCGCAGAAATTCATCGATGCGCTGCAGGAGTGCTGCGGCCTGGAAGAACAAAAATAAAAAGGCTTCGGTTTTGCCGAAGCCTTTTTTATTTACGCTGTAATTCTTATTATAAAACTAACATCAGGTTATTGAAGTTCAGATCCCGGGTTTTTTTCTGGATGGTAAACCAATCGATAATGGTCAATACACCGCACAGGCCCACGGTAAGGAGTTTCAAAATACCCATACCGGTTTCTCCCAGCATAAAGCGATCAATTCCCAAAGTGCCCAGAAAAATGGATACCAGCAAAAGGGTGGTGGGATCTTTCATTTCCACAGCTGAGACCAAGGAAAACTTAGTTTCGTCTATTTCCAGAAGTTTTTGCTTGAGAAAAACGATTTTCTCTGCTGGTAAGTACTTTTGATTGGTCATGATGTAGGTGTCTACTTTGTCCTGCGTCATTTCAAATCCTCTCCTATTCCAATAAAATGTGGAAAAGCCACAAACGGCACAAATGATAAATGAACAACAAAGAAAAAAAGCAAAAACAGGATGAGCGTATCCAAGAACAGTTTTTTTCAAAATAACAAGAACTGTGGGCAAATAAAAATAGAAAAAAAGGTGTGGGAAGAAAGAAGAGGTGATAGGAGATTGCTAGGTTCCATTGTCCCTTCAAAAAAGAAAGCCATGCCCGGGTTAAACCACAGCCAGGACAAGAAATTCCCGTTAGTCTGCGCAGGGGACATCCCCAGATACACAATAAACCCAATATGCTCAAAAAAATAAGATGATTTCTGACTGTTTTCCAAGAAAATTGGAGCATAAAGGCCACCTCTGGTACAAAATAAAAATACCACAGTATTTTTATTTTGTCAACCAATATTGATATAATAGTATTCTAATATTTGACTAGAGGGATTCTCATGTTAAACCATCAGATTCGCACATTGCGGTTGGTCCGAGGAATGAGTCAGGTGGAATTGGCCAGGCGCTTAGGTGTGACTAAGCAAAGTGTTTCTAATTGGGAAAATGATAATATCCAGCCGTCTATTGAGATGCTGAAAAAACTGGCAGATATTTTCTCGGTTTCTACTGACTATTTGCTGGGACTGGAAAAAGAAGAGTTTATTGATGTCAGCGGACTTCCCCCGGGGGTAGTAACGCATTTACGCCAAGTGGTGGAAGATTTCCGTATTTTAAAAAAAGAAGCGGAAGAAAAGAAAAAATAAAAAAGGCTTCGGTTTTGCCGAAGCCTTTTTTGATAATTTCACATGATTATTTGCTGAGAAGCAGCTGCCGGAGGAACTTCTTTCCGGTGGTTGTTTTGAAATGGTCTTCCTGCACCTTTTCAATGGTGGCCAGATCGGCCTGTTTTTCATCCAGATTCACCAGGAAATCAGCCTCAATGAGGATCTGCAAATCGATGTCCTGGATATTGTCGTAGCTGTGGTGATGGGCCACCAGCCAGCAGATCCGGTCTACAAACTCCTTGTCGGCATAGCCACATTTTTCCATCAGAGCCCGGCAGGCCTTTTCGCCCTCTTCTTCCTGCTGCTTGCCCTGGCAGGAGCCGTACTTTTCCAGACAGGGCTTGATGCCGATATCGTGGAGAATGGCGGCGGTTTCCACAATGTTCATGGTGGTGGAGCTGAGCTGCTCCCGGGAAGCGATGGCCTTGGCAAAGCCATAGACCTTCAGAAAATGATTGATCCGCTTGGGGGAGCCTTCCTCCCAGGCGATCATCTCGCCGATCAGTTCGCCGTTTTTCATCTATATAACCTCCTGAATGGATAAAATAAAATCCTTTGGGGATAATGAATCATTTTACACAGTTTTTACAAAAATGCAAGAGGAAACGGGCAATTTTACCCTATTTTTTTCACAAAACCCAGGTGTGTTTGGAGAAAAAATCCATTTGCGCAGGCAATGTCCGGTTTTCCTCCGGCGGCAGATGTGCTATACTGAACCTATTCCAGACAAAGGGGAAGAAAGAATGAAAGAGAATACTCAGGGCCGGCTGCTCTATGCCGACCTTTTGCGGGCTCTGGCCATGGTTGCGGTGATCGTGGTTCATGTGTGTGGGAACAACTGGCCGGGGATGGATGTGCGCAGCACAGAGTGGCAGATCCTCAATGGGTTTGACAGCCTGGTGCGCTGGTGTGTGCCGGTATTTGTCATGCTCAGCGGTATGTTTTTTTTGGACCCTCAGCGGAATGTGACCTATCAAAGCATTTTCCGCAAAAATCTGCCCCGCATTGCCGCCGCTTTTTTGATCTGGTCCACCTTCTATGCTCTGTATACCGCCTTTTTCAACAGCCGGGCCGGTACGCCTGATTCCCTGGGGCAGATCATCACCAACATCGCTTTTGGTCATTATCATTTGTGGTTTCTCTATATGATCATGGGCCTGTATCTCATCACTCCCATTCTACGCCTCTTGATCAAAGGGGCCAGCCGGCGGGATCTGGAGTATTTTTTGCTGCTTTATTTTGTTTTTACTCTTTTTCTGCCTGCGTTCAACAGCACTCAGGCAGGGCAGGTGGTCAGCGGCGTGGTGTACCGGCTGGACCTGAAGGCGCTGGGGGGATATATCGGCTATTATGTGGCCGGGTATTACTTCAGGACCTATGACTTTACGCCGAAAGTGAAAAAGCTCATCTATGCCGCCGGGATCCTGGGGGTGGTGTGGACCTGGGGCATGACGGTGGTGGCCAGCCTGGAATGGAATGCTCCCAATGAGACCTGGTTTCTCTATCTCACCCCCAATGTGGCCATGATGTCGGTGGGGCTTTTCCTCTTTTTCAAAGAGCATTGCCACGGAACCCGTCTGGGAAAATGGGGACTGGCTTTTTGTTTGAAGGTTTCCCGGTTGTCCTTTGGGATGTACCTGGTCCACGCCTTTTTCAACAGCCGCCTGGTGGCCCTGGGATTGAATGCCGTCACCTGGACACCGCTGGCGGCCGTGCCGGTGGCTACCGCTTTGGTATTCCTTTTCAGCTTCGTTGCAGCATGGATCATGAGTCATATTCCCTTCCTGCGCAAATACGGAATGTAAGCACGGGAAAGCCAATCAAACACAGGGAACAGGTCCATGTTAAACTTTTGACAAACTGACCAAAATCCCTGTGTTTTTTTATGAAATCTGCTTCTTGAAAACAGAAGAAAAGAGACTACAATAGGGGGCAAAGGAGTGATTCTTATGCTGAAACTCATGCGGGCCCCCGCCAAATATGTGCAGGGCGAGGACGCATTGCTGGAACTGCGTCAGAATGTAGAGGATTTGGGAAAGAGCTTCCTGTTTATCTGCAGCGGAAGTGGACGAAAAGCCACGGAGGATAAAATCCGTCGGAGCTTTGCCTCCTCGGAAGCCCAGATTTATTTTGAGACCTTCGGCGGCATCAGCTCCCGTGGGGAAATCGAGAAAATGGGCCATCTGGTTCAGGAAAAGGGAATCGATGTGGTCTGCGGTGTAGGCGGCGGCAGCGCCATTGATACCGCCAAGGCCACGGCCTACTATCAGCATAAGCCGGTGGTCATCATCCCCACCGTTTGCGCCACCGATGCTCCCTGCACCGGTCTTTCGGTGATCTATCAGGACGATGGTACCTTTGACAGTTATCTGTTCTATCCCCGGAACCCGGATGTGGTGGTTGTAGATACTTCCATCATCGCCAAGGCTCCGATACGGTTTTTGGTTTCCGGCATGGGAGATGCCCTGGGCACCTTCTTCGAGGCCCGGGTCTGCGAGAGGAATCATGCGCCCAGCCTGGAAAATGGCGGCATAACCCGCTCGGCCATGGCACTGTGCCGGTTGTGCTGGGATACTTTGCAGGATAAGGGGCTTCTGGCTAAGGTGGATGCTCAGCAAGGCCTGCTGACTCCGGCGGTGGAGGCCATTGTGGAAGCCAATACCTATCTCAGCGGTGTAGGCGCTGACAACGGCGGTCTGGCGGTGGCCCATTCGGTGTACAACGGTTTTACCGCTCTGGAAGAACTCACCGCCATGCATGGAGAAGTGGTGGCTTATGGCACTCTGGCCCAGTTGCTGTTGGAGGATGGCCCCACAGAAGAATTCTGGCAGGTGCATCGCTTCTGCCGCTCGGTGGGATTGCCTGTGACCCTGGAAGAAATGGGGATCACTGACAAAAGCCGGGTGATCATCGCTGCTGAAAAGGCCTGTGCCCCTGGCGAGTCCATCCACAATATGGCCTGGGAAATCAGCCCGAAGAATCTGGAGCAAGCGCTTCTGTCGGTAGATGCCCTGTCGGCCCAACAGAAATAAGAGAAAAGAAAGTGTAACTGTGTCTTCTTCCGGACTGGCAAAAAATTTATCTGGCTAGAAGGGATTGTTCGTTCTACCCCTCACTAATTTGTAAAAACCGGCGACCTGTGCGTCGGTTTTTACACTTCTCAAGGGGCAAGTGTGGCCCAATGGCTGCACGCAGCCCCTTGCAAAAACTCGAAAAAGCGGCTTTGCCACTTTTTCGACATGGGAAAAGGAGGAGCAACTGCTCCTCCTTCTTTCATCTTGACGAAAGAGCGGGGAGATGCTACCATGAATTTTAGAAAAACTGCCCAAAAAACAAAGGGAGGAGAAACCATGTCCAGTAAGTTTTTTGAAATTCACGGTGTACTGCCCCCGGTGATCACGCCATTCACCAAGGAAGGCAAGGTGGATTTTGAAGCCTTCCGCCAGAACATTGAACAATGGAACGGTACCGGCGTTGCCGGGTATCTGGTGCTGGGCTCCAACGGGGAAACCCCCTATCTGGAAGAGGAAGATAAACTGGAGCTTATCCGCATTGCGGCTCAGCACAAAGCCCCGGGCAAATTGCTTATGGCGGGAACCGGGCTGGAAAACACCCAGGCCACTATCCGTCTGACCAAGAAGGCCGCCCAGGCCGGGGCCCAGTGCGCCTTGGTCCTCACCCCCAATTATTATGGGGATCAGATGGGGGATGAAGCCCTCATCGCCTATTTCACCAAGGTGGCCGATGAAAGCCCCATTCCCATTCTGATCTACAATGTGACCAAGTTCACCCATGTGAATATTTCTCCCCGGGCGGCTTCCATTCTGTCCCATCATCCCAACATCATCGGCATGAAGGACAGTTCGGGAAATATTGCTCAGCTGATCTCCTTTATGACCCAGGGGCTGGACCCGGAATTCAATTTGCTGGTGGGTACTGCTTCGGCCTGGTATCCGGCTCTGGCCATCGGGGTAAAGGGGTCGGTGATGGCTCTGGCCAACTGCTGTCCCCAGGAGTGCGTGGAGGTGCAGCGTCTTTTTGAAGCGGGAGACTATGCCGCATCCCTGGAACTTTATAAGAGGATGTTCCCGGTGAATGCCTGCGTCACTGGCAAGCTGGGAGTTCCTGCTTTGAAGTATGCCTGCAATCGGTTGGGATACCAGGGGGGAGAGCCTTGCCCGCCCCTGCTGCCTTTGACCGAGGAACAGCAAAAACAGGTGGATGCCATTCTGGAAAAGGCAAAACTGGTGTAAAACCAGATTTTGAGGATAAAGCCCCTTGACTGTCAAGGGGCTTTATCCTTTATACTGGCCTCAAAAGGGGAAGGAGGCAGGAAATATGACCATCAAAGAAGTGGAAAAACTCTGCAATATGGAGCGGGCCACCCTTCGGTTTTATGAACAGCAGGGGCTGATTTCTCCCCGGCGGCGGGAAAACGGCTACCGGGAATATTCCCAGGAGGATGTGCAGCAGCTGCTGCGGATCAAATTGCTGCGGGCATTGGGAGTATCCCTGGAGGAGATCGGTGAGATCAAAGGGGGAGCGCGGTCTTTATCCCAGGCACTGAAAGAGAATGTGCGCCGTTTGGAAAGCCGGGAACAGACGCTGGCCCGGGCCAGGGAGGTGTGCCGCAGCATTGAGGAAACGGGCATTTCTTTTGCCGATCTGGATGCGCCCCGGTATCTGGCCCAACTGGAAGAGCCGGAGGAAACCCTCCGCAAGGACAGACCGGATCCGGTGTTTTCTCCTGTACGCCGGTATCTGGCCCGGGGACTGGACACCGGACTTTGCTCTCTGCCCTGGGAATTGCTGTTTGCTTTGGTTTTGAAAATCGATGTTTTTTCCTGGGAGGGGATACATTGGTATCTCTTTTCCTGCTTGTCTGCGCTCACCCTGCTATTTTGGGAGCCGCTGTGCCTTCATCTATGGGGGACGACACCGGGCAAAGCCATTCTGGGGCTGCACATCCAGGGGGAAGAAGGAGGATACCTCTCCTATGGACAGGCTTTGCACCGTACATGGAAGGTCTTGTTTTATGGCCAGGGGCTGAACCTGCCTTTGGTGAGTTTATGGTGTTCGTGGTGCAGTTTCCGCCGGGGAAGAAATCTGGAAAAGCAGCCCTGGGAAGAGGAAAACATCCTTTTCCTCCGGGAGGATAAGGAAAGGGTACGGGGGATTGTTTTTGTGGCCTGCGGGCTGATCATGGCATTGATCAATGTCACCGCCCAGCGGCAGGGGATGCGGGTCCCCAATGGCCTGCCCCTTACGGTGGAAGATTTTGCGGAAAATTACAATGCGTTGGCTCAGTACCTGGATATGGACTACGGGCGGCAGCTGAACGCCCAGGGCCGGTGGGAGAACATTGCTGTGGACTATTCCCCCGAGGGAAGCCGGGTTCCCCGCCCTGAGCTTGCATATACCGTAAAAAATGGCGTGCTCACAGGGATCGCTTTTTCTATGTGGGAAGAAGGGATCGGCGTGGCCGCCACTGGCCGGGAGATCATGGTGCTTTCCAGCCTGGCCGTGGAAGGGGCTCAGAAAAGGGCCGATCCGCTGGCTTTGTGGGTACGTCCGGTGGCCAAGGAAATTCAGAAAAGCGCCACCGATTCCTTCCTTTTTGAAAAAGGGGCTGTGCGTTTTCGCTGTCATGTGGTCACCGATGGTTCCAATTTGCCTTTGGGAGATGCCAATGGGGTACTGCTGCAGCAGGGAGAAAGCTATCAGGCGGATTTTTCCATTGAAATTCAGCAGGACGCCCGCACAAGGCCCCGGCTGGTTCTGTGGCCTCTGAGCGCCTTGGCATTGGGGTGTGGTCTGATCCTGGTGATCGTTCCCGCCAAAGTGTGGACGCTGTGGGATCTGCTGCACTTTTGCCCGGCCGCCTATGGCGAAAAAGCAGGTTCTTTCTTGCAAAAAGCAGGTTTTGTGTTCTGCGCTCTTGGAATGTTGCTGCTTCTTTGGATGGTGTTATAATAGAAAAAGCGCCGCACAGCGGCGCTTTTTTGATTATTCCTGACCCAGGATGACGATGCCCACCGCCGCAATGGCGATGACCAGGTATTGAGCCTTGGACAATTTTTCTTTCAGCAGCAGACGGCTCCACAACAGGGAGGCGATGCAATAAGAAGAGATCATGGGCGCGGCCACGATGGCGTTGGCGCCGATGGCGAACACATAGGCAAACTGACCGGCGGTTTCACACAGGGCGGCAACCATTTTGGGTTTTTCCTTGGAAAGGGTGATCTTTTGCTTTTTGATGATCACCACATAGATGAAGGCACATACCGCCATGAACAGGAAGGTCAGTTCATAGGCGATGTTGGCCTGGGCTTCCGCAATGGCCCGGTCCAGCAGCAAAGCGTCGGCAAAGGTGCCCAGACCATCGATCAGGCAATAAAGCAGGGGGAAGACAATGGCCAGCACGCTGCGGGTGTACTTTTTATCTGCCGCAAGGCCGCTTTGCAGGCGGATGGTGTCGTCTTTCTTCTTTTCAATGACAGACAGGGCAAAAACGCCGATGCACACCAGAGCCACGCCGAAAAACTGCATGGCGCCCATGGTGTCCCCCAGGATAAAGAAGCACAGAAGAGCGGCCACTGCACCGGAAGAGTTGCACACCGGGGAAGAAATGGACAGCTCGATATACCGCAGGCCCGCATAACCCAGGATCATGGCCAGGATGTAGAGGAAAGAAGCGGGGAGATAGGTGATGATGTCCACAAAAGAGAAGGGGGTGCCGGCTGCAATGAGATAAATGGCATGGATACCCATGACTGTACCCACGGCCATGACCATTTTCCAGTGGCTGTAGATATCATCGGATTTGGAACCCATTTTGGAAAAAAGATCGGAACCGCTCCAGAACAAAATGGCGATGAGCGCCAGAACAAACCAATTCATAAATCAAACATCCTTTTCTTATTTTTTATCTGTTAAAAATGGAGAAAAGGGCAGTCCGGGGGCGGTCTGCGGGGAAACCGGGTATTGTGCCAACATTGGATCCGCTTGCAAGGGTGATGCTTCACAGAGCGCCCCTCCTTTCTGAAAGTGAAGTGGCGAACCGGTTCATTCTACTATAAATTGGTTCCCGGCACAAGAGAAAGGGACAAAAAAATCGCGTCTGCATAAGTTGCAGACGCGAGTTTTTGATAAAAACTATATTACAGGCTGCGCAGAGCATCCACCAAAGCGGTTTTGGACTGGGTGCGCTCATCTTTTTCCTTGATGATCTTGGCGGGGATACCGGCCACCACAGCACCGGCGGGCACATCGCTGATGACCACAGCACCGGCAGCTACCACGGCTCCTTTGCCAACCCGGCAGCCTTCCAGCACCACGGCGTTGGCGCCGATGACCACATCGTCCTCAATCACTACCGGCTGAGCGCTGGCAGGTTCCACCACGCCGGCCAGCACAGTGCCTGCGCCGATGTGGCAGTTTTTGCCCACGGTGGCCCGGCCGCCCAGCACGCATCCCATATCGATCATGGTGCCTTCGCCGATCACGGCGCCGATGTTGATGACGGCGCCCATCATAATAACGGCATTGTCGCCGATCTCCACACATTCCCGGATGGTGACGCCCGGCTCAATGCGGGCATTGATGTTTTTCATATCCAGCAGGGGAATGGCACTGTTGCGCCGGTCATTCTCCACTTCGCTCTGGATAATGCGGTCTTTGTTGCTCTCCAGCACCGGGGCGATGTCCGCCCATTCGCCAAAGACTACCTGAACAGAGCCCTCGCCGAAAACCTTGCAGCTTTCGGGGAACTGTACCGGCTCTTTCACCTGAAGATAGACCTTCACCGGGGTCTTTTTCTTGGCTGTGTGGATGCGGTCGATGATTTCCTGGGTGTTCATAGCGTTCCTCCTCAGTGAGCGTTGTGGGGGAACAGAGCGTCCCCCATGGAATAAAAGCCCTTGGGGGCCGACAGTGCAAACTCAGCGGCCTTGATGGCTCCAGCCACAAAGACCTGCTTGGAAAGGGCGGTGTGTTTGATCTCGATCAGTTCATCGTCTCCGGCAAAGAGCACGGTGTGCTCTCCCACAATGGTGCCGCCCCGGATGGCATGGATGCCGATCTCTCCCTTTTGCCGGGGGCAGACGCCGTCCCGGCCGTGGACCTCCGGAAAGTCGCCGCTTTCCTCAATGGCCCGGGCCAGCATTTTGGCAGTGCCGCTGGGGGCATCGATTTTTTTGTTGTGGTGCTTTTCGATGATCTCGATGTCAAACCGATCCTTCAGAACAGGGGTGATGGTGCGCAGAATTTCCTCCATGATGTTGATGCCCAGGGAGGTATTCTGGGTGCGCACCACCGGCGTATAGGCAGAAAGCTCCCGGCACATGGCTTCCTGAGCCGGGGAAAAGCCGGTGGTGGACAATACGCAGGGCACTTCCTGCTCCCGGCAGTAAGAAAGAATCATTTCCAGATTGGCCGGATGGGAAAAATCAATGACCACATGGGGCTTTTCCGGCAGCAGGGAAAGGGAGGAAAAACATTCCTCGTTCAGCGGATCGATGACGCCCAGCAGTTCCCAGCCCTCATGGTCCTTGATGGCCGCGGCAATGCGCTTGCCCATGGCTCCATAGCCCACCAGAGCGATTTTTTTCTGTTCCATCTTTTTTGACTTCCTTTTTGTTATTTCAGAATGGTCAGGGCTTTTTCCAGCCGCTGGCGGGTGCCTTCACTTACAGGGCCCAAGGGCAGACGGCAGGCGCCTACCTTCATGCCCAGAAGGTTCATGGCCTCTTTCAAGGGAGCAGGGCTGGTCTCGGCAAACAGGGCGTGGATCAGCTCCAGGTATTTCAGCTGCACATCCCGGGCGTGGGCGATGTCTCCCGACTGATAGGAGGACACCAGTTCATGGGTCTGCTCCGGGGCGATGTTGGCCAGCACCGAAATGACGCCACTGCCGCCCAGGGCCAAAAGGGGCAGCACTTCATCGTCGTTACCCGAAAGCATGCAGAAGTCCTGGCTCAAAAGCCGGGCGGCGGCGGTGACATAGGCAATGTCGCCGCTGGCTTCCTTGATACCCACGATGTTTTTGTGATGGGACAGCTCCTCCAGCACATCCAGGGGAATGGAGCAGCCGGTGCGGGAGGGCACATTGTAAAGCAGGATGGGGATGTTGACCCCGTCGGCAATGGTGCGGAAATGGGCCAGCATACCGCTTTTGTTGGCTTTGTTATAATAGGGGGTGACCACCAGCAGGCCGTCGGCGCCCATGGCTTCGTAGCGGCGGGCCATGGCGGCGGCATGGAGGGTGTCGTTGGAACCGGCGCCCACGATCACCGGAATGCGTCCGGCCACTTTGCCGATGACGGTCTGGGCAATCTTGTCTTTCTCCTCCTGGGAGAGAGTGGGAGTTTCGGCGGTGGTGCCCAATGCCACAATGCCGTCGGTGTGATGGTTCAGCTGAAATTCCACCAAGGCTTCCAGCTGCTGGTAATCTACCTGACCGTCAGCGCCAAAGGGGGTGGCCAGGGCCACCAGGGAGCCGCTGAAAGTGCGCAGGGGTTGGGACATATGATCGGTCTCCTTTCATCGATCCGATGGAGATAAGGTTTCTGCTTTCAATATAGCTGGGAAAAGGGAAAATGCTCCCCCTGAGGCTTACAGGTCAAATTCCTTTGCCAGGGCGGTCACCGCCTGCTCCTTGTTCTCCTTGTCGATGGTGAAGGAGATGGAGATTTCCGAGGTGGTGATCTGGTAATAGGGGATGCCGCTTTGGGCCAGGGTGTCAAAGACACGGGTGGCCACGCCTGTGTGGGTGGCCATGCCCACGCCCACCAGGGACAGCTGGGTCAGATCCCGGCGGATATCCAGAACCAGGGCTTTTTCTTCCGGCTCACGGCCCAGGGCTTCTTCCAGCTCGGCGGCTTGCTCGTCGCTGCAGCTGAAGGAGAAGGCCACCTTGCCGTCCAGAATGGTTTGGTTGATCATGTCCAGGTTGATGTTGTTCCGGCTGATGAGACGGAAGATGGAGGCCGCTGTGCCGGCGTTGTAATCCATATGCCGGAAAGTGACGATGGCACAGTGTTCCTTGATGCTGATGCCGGTCACCGGCATCTCTTCGAAAAATACCTGCTGGCTCATAACGGTGGTTCCTTTCTTTCCCTCTTCCAGTGTGCGGCCCAGATAGAGCTCCACACCGTATTTTTTGGCCAGTTCCACGCTGCGGGTCTCCAGCACGCCGGCGCCCAGGGCGGCCATTTCCATCATTTCTTCATAGGAAATGCGGCTGAGGGGTTTGGCGTCGGGATAGATGCGGGGGTCCACCCGGTAGACGGCATCCACATCGGTGTAGATTTCACAGGGGCAGTCCAGTTTGGCGGCAATGGCAACCGCGGTAGTATCGCTGCCGCCCCGACCCAGGGTGGTGATGTGGCCGTCCTCGGTGATGCCCTGAAAACCGGCCACCACCACGATTTTGCCTTCGTCCAGATATTGCTCCACCCGCTGGGTGTTGATTTCCTTGATAAATGCCTTGGAATGGACGGCATTTGTGATAAAGCCCGATTGAAAACCGGTCATGGAGATGGCATCCACCCCCAGGGCCTGGAGGGCCATGGCCATCAGGCTTACCGTCTGGATCTCTCCGGTGGACAGCAAGGCATCCAGTTCCCGTTTGGAGGGGGAGGGATTGACCTGCCGGGCCAGGGCGATCAGGCCGTTTGTGGTCTTGCCCATGGCCGAGCACACCACAACCAGGTCGGTGCCCTCTTTTTTCAGCTGGGCCAGACGGCGGGCGATGGCCATGATCTTTTCAGGGGTGGCCACACTGCTGCCGCCGTATTTATGTACCAATCGCATGAAGATCGTCTCCTCTCATATCCTCCGGCGGGGAGGAGGGAGTCTAGGGATATCTTATCATACCCCCAAGGCCTTTGTAAAGAAAGGGAAAAGGGGAGGAAACTTCATTTTTTTTCGGAAAGTGTGAAGAAAAGACAGTGCCGGCTCTTGCGATTTAAGCGGGATAGGATATAATTGACCTGGGGAGGAATTTCCCAATCGCCGCACAAGCGGCACAATGGAGGTTATACCTATGGAAAATTATATTCAATATCGCCGGGATCTGCATCAGATCCCCGAAGTTGCCCGTCAGGAATTCAAAACCAGTGAATATGTAGGGGCTCATCTGGCCAAGCTCCACTGCCAGGTGGAGAAGGTCTGCGGCACTGGTTACACCGCCTTTTTTGACAATGGTGCAGAAGATACCATTGCCTTCCGGGGCGATATGGACGCACTGTCCATCAAAGAGGAGACCGGCCTTCCCTTTGCCAGCCAGAACGGCTGCATGCACGCCTGCGGCCACGATGCCCACATGGCCATGATGCTGGCCCTGTGCGACTATCTGGAGGAAAACCACAAGAAGTATAAATTCAATGTGCTGGTGATCTTCCAGCCGGCCGAAGAGAGCATCGGCGGCGCCAAAGTGATCTGCGAGAGCGGCGCGCTGGACAAGCATCATGTGAGCAAGGTGTTCGGTCTGCATGTGTGGCCCAAGCTGGAGAAGAACGCCATCGGCAGCCGTCCCGGCCCCATGATGGCCAAGACTTCGGAAATGACCATCACCGTCCATGGCAAGAGCGCCCACTGCGCCCGGCCTGACCTGGGCATCGATGCCCTGACCGCCGCCTCGGAGATCATTTCCCGGCTGTATCAGGTGAAGAAAAAGGAAATGGCTCCCGATGCCGAGTATCTGCTTCATGTGGGCAAGATGGACGCAGGGGATGCCCTGAACATCGTCTGCGAAAAGGCAGTCATCCTGGGCAGCGTGCGTGCTTTCTCCCTGGATGTGTTCAACTTTATGGTGCGCCGCATCCACGAGATCGCCGCCGATGTGGACAAGGAGTTCGGCACCAAGACCGAAGTTTATCTCACCGAGGGCTATCCTCCGGTGAACAACGATCCCGCTCTGTATGAGGACTACAAAAAGGCCATGGAAAAGGCGGGCATCACTCTGCTGGAAGCGGAAAAGACCATGATTGCCGAGGACTTTTCCGAGTACGAAGCCCGGTATCCCGGCGTGTTCGGCTGGCTGGGCCTGGGGGATGTACCTTCCCTGCACAACAACAAATTCGACTTTGACGAGGCCGTCATGGCTACCGGCATCAAAGCCTTTGTGGGCCTGCTGGACTATTTCAACGAAAAATAAGCACCGATATGCAGGGGGAAAGGCGGGAAGAACCGCCTTTCCCTTTTCTGTTTGCAAAAAAGGGAGGAGTTTTCATGCCGTCGCCCATCAAGACCAATGTGAGCCGTATCCTGGACAGCGCCGGGGTCTCTTACAAAATGCACACCTATGAAAGCCACGGGGAAGCGCTGGACGGCCAGTCGGTGGCAAAGGCGCTGGGAGTGGACCCACGGTGCCTCTTCAAGACCCTGGTGACAAAGGGCCACGATGGAGAACACCGGGTTTTTGTGGTGCCCTGTACCGGTGAACTTGACTTGAAAGCTGCCGCCCGGGCCGCCGGGTGCAAATCGGTGGAGATGATCCATGTAAAGGATCTCCAGAAGGTCACCGGCTATATCCGGGGCGGATGCAGTCCTTTGGGGATGAAGCGGCCATACCCCACCGTGGTGGATGAAAGCTGCAAGGAATGTGAAACCATCATCGTCAGCGCCGGGAAGATCGGTTTTCAGGTGGAAGTGCATCCCGAGGATCTGCTGCGCCTCTGCGGGGGAAAGACGGCCCCCATTGCCAAATGAAGCGGCTGATCGTGGTGCGGGGGCCTATGGGGGCGGGGAAAACCACCTTGTGCCAGGTGCTGCTGCCCTATTTGCAGCCAGCCTTCTGGCTGGATGGGGACTGGTGCTGGGAGATGGAGCCCTTTACCGCCGATGAAGCCATGCGGGAGATGGTGATGGAAAACATCGCCTTTCTCCTGGGCCAGTTTCTCCGGGCGGAAGGGAAAGACAATGTGCTTTTTTCCTGGGTCCTCCACGAGGACGCCATTTTGGAAGATTTGCTCCACAGGCTCTTTCCCCTTCGGTTTTCCCTCCATGTGTTCAATCTGGAACCGGGGGAACAGGCCCTGACAGAGCGGCTCCAGGGAGATATCGCCCGGGGCGCACGGGAGGAAGATGTGGTGGAGCGAGCCTTGGAGCGGCGAAGGCATTACCCCGGCCTGCGGGGAGAACATCTGGACACCTCTCGGCTTACGCCGGAAGAGACTGCTCATGTGATTTTGGAAAAACTGGGAAAACAATAAAAAGGACTGCCGGAAGGCAGTCCTTTCAGTTTATTTCCATCCATTCTTCCAGTAAACCGGTGTCCACAACGCCCCCTCGAACAGTGTAATAGTGATCTTTCCAAAGGGCTTCACCAGGGCTGAGAATGGTGAGAGAGCCTTGCTCATTGCCCTGGGCATCATACCAGGAAAGGGAGTAACTCCAGCCATCAGAATGAGCTTTTGTTTTGCGGTAAAAGCGCAGGGAAACAAATTGGTCGGCTATCCGGGCGATTTTTTGAGGATTTGTGATTTCCACTTTTTCGCCGGTGGTGCCTGATTGGATGACAAGGGTATGGGCCTGGGACAGATCGAAGGTGCAGGGACGGAAGAAAAACAAAAGGGCGGCGGTCAGAACAAAAAGAAGAACCAAAGGGAAAAGGGCCTTTTTTGGTTTTTCGGAAAATGCCATAAAAACTCCTCCTTTCCGCAGATGGATCGATCAACTTCATTTTATCACATTAAAAACACAAAGGGAAGAAAAAGGACCGGCCTTAGCCGGTCCTTTTGAGATCAGTCATTTTTACCGCAGCATTTTTTGTACTTCAGACCGCTGCCGCAGGGGCAGGGATCGTTGCGGCCGGGCTTTTTGTTTTTGCGCACCGGCTGGCGGGTCAGAGTGCCGTCGCCGGAGGTGGCGGTGGGCTTCATCAGCTGTTCCCGCTGGGGCGCGGACTGACCCATGATCCGGGCAATGAAGATCATCCGGGCGGTATCGTCCTTGATCTCATTGATCATCTCATCGAACATATCAAAGCCCTGGCGCTTGTATTCCACAATGGGATCGTGCTGGGCATAGGCCTGCAGGCCAATACCCCGGCGCAGCTCGTGCATGGCGTCGATGTGATCCATCCAGTGGGTGTCCACCACTTTCAGCAGAACCACCCGTTCCAGTTCCCGCATCACATCGCTGCCCAGGTCGGCTTCCTTCTTTGCGTAGAAGGCGTGGGCCTTTTCCTCCAGCTGCTCCTGAATGTCCTGGGGAGACAGTCTATCCAGCTCTTCCCGGGTGTACTGCAGTTCGCCGGGAGCCAGGAAGATCTTCTCCCACCGCTTCACCAGCTCTTCGGCCTGCCAGGTGTCCAGATACTTGTGCTCTCCGGCCACCCGGGCCACCGAGCGGGCGATGGAATCGTCGATCATGGACAGGATATTGCCTTTCAGATCCTCTCCGTCCAGCACCTTGCGCCGCTGGTCGTAGATGATCTCTCTCTGACGGTTCATCACATCATCGTATTCCAGGGTGTATTTCCGGGACTGGAAGTTCCGGCCTTCCACCTTGCTCTGGGCCGATTCAATGGCATTGGACAGGAATTTCTGATCGATGGGGGTGTCTTCGTCCAGGCCCAATTTATCCAGCATGCCGGTGAGCCGGTCGGAGCCGAAGAGACGCATCAGATCGTCTTCCAGGGAAATATAGAACCGGCTTTCGCCCGGGTCTCCCTGACGGCCGGAACGGCCCCGCAGCTGGTTGTCGATACGCCGGGATTCGTGGCGCTCGGTGCCAAGGATGCACAGGCCGCCTGCCTGACGGACGATTTCGGCGTCTTTCTGGGTAGCTGCCTTGTGCTTTTCCAGGGACTGGGCGTATTGGGCCCGGGCCTGAAGCACCTCTTCGTCCTGGGTGTCGGCATAGCCAGTGGCCTCGCTGATGACCTCTTCGGGGATCTGGGCTTTCACCAGATCTTCCCGGGCCATGGCTTCCGGGTTGCCGCCCAGCATGATGTCGGTACCACGGCCGGCCATATTGGTGGCGATGGTGACAGCATAGGGCTTGCCGGCCTGGGCCACAATGGCCGCTTCTTTTTCATGGTATTTGGCGTTGAGCACCTGGTGCTTGATGCCCTCTCTTTTCAAAAGACGGCTCAGCTCTTCGGATTTTTCGATGGAGATGGTGCCCACCAGCACAGGCTGGCCTTTTTCGTGGCACTCCACGATTTTCCGGATGACGGCGCGGAACTTGCCCTGCTCGGTTTTGTAGACAGCGTCGGGCAGATCCTTCCGGGCCAGAGGACGGTTTGTGGGGATCTCGATCACATCCAGCTTGTAGATCTCCCGGAATTCGTCCTCTTCGGTGAGGGCGGTGCCCGTCATGCCGGAGAGCTTTTCGTACAGACGGAAGAAATTCTGGAAGGTGATGGTGGCCAGGGTTTTGCTTTCCCGCAGCACCGTCACCCCTTCTTTGGCTTCGATGGCCTGGTGCAGGCCCTCGTTATACCGGCGGCCGAACATGAGACGGCCGGTGAACTCGTCCACAATGACGATCTGGCCGTCCCGCACCACATAGTCCACATCCTGGTGCATGCAGCCGTGGGCCTTGATGGCCTGGTTGATGTGGTGCATCAGAGTGGTGTTTTCCGGATCGGTGAGGTTTTCCACATTGAAATATTTTTCCGCCTTGGTCACGCCCCGGGGGGTGATGGTGGCGGTTTTGCCTTTTTCGTCGATGATATAGTCGGCCTGGATGTCGTCCTGGCTCTCCTTGGCGTCCACCTCGATGACCTTCAGAGGGGTGAGGGTGCGGACAAAGGAGTCGGCCTGCTTGTAAAGGTCAGTGCTCTTGTCTCCCTGGCCGGAAATGATCAGCGGCGTACGGGCTTCGTCGATGAGGATGGAGTCCACCTCATCCACGATGGCGAACACATGGCCCCGCTGGACCATGTCCCGCTTGTAGATGGCCATGTTATCCCGCAGATAGTCAAAGCCCAGCTCGTTGTTGGTGCCGTATGTGATATCGCAGGCATAGGCCTCCCGCCGCTCCTGGCTGCTCATGTCGTGAAGGATGGTGCCGCAGGTCAGGCCCATGAACCGGTAGACCTTGCCCATCCAGTCGCTGTCGCGCTTGGCCAGGTAATCGTTGACGGTGACGATGTGCACACCCCGCCCGGTGAGGGCGTTGAGGTAAGCGGGCATGGTGGCCACCAGGGTTTTGCCTTCGCCGGTCTTCATTTCGGCGATACGCCCCTGATGGAGCACGATGCCGCCGATGATCTGCACCCGGTAGGGTTTCATCCCCAGCACGCGCCAGGCGGCTTCCCGGCAGGCGGCAAAGGCTTCCGGCAGAAGATCGTCCAGGCTTTCGCCTTTCTGGTACCGGTCTTTGAACTCACGGGTTTTGTTTTTCAGCTCCTGATCGCTGAGGGCGGCGTATTCCTGCTCCAGCGCTTCCACCGCCTGGACTTTGGGTTGAATCTTTTTCAGCTCCCGGGTGCTGGAGTCGCCAAAGAGCTTTTTGAGAAATGCATTTGCCATTGGGTTTCACCTACAAACTTCTCTGATAATATGATTTCGGCCCTGGGCCGGGGATTCTTCCACTGTGTTGCACAGGCTGCCGATGGGCGGAATGCGGCACTCCACTTTGTCCCCTTTTTTCAGAAACCGGGGAGGATCAAAGCCCAGTCCCACACCGCCGGGGGTGCCGGTGGCGATGATATCTCCCGGCTCCAGCGTCATGCCCTGGGACAGATCGGCGATGATCTGGGGCAGGGAAGTGAGCAGAAGGCGGGTGTTGGAATTTTGGCGGATTTCTCCGTTGACCAGAGAGCATACATCCACTTCCACCGGGAAGGACAGGGCGCTTTTGTGGAGGATGCAGGGGCCCATGGCGGTATAGCCGTCCAGGCTCTTGCCCCGCAGCCACTGGCTGTGCTGCTTCTGGATGGTGCGGGAGGACAGGTCGTTGAACACCGAATAGCCGAAGATGTAGTCCTCTGCCTGCTCCGGGGAAATGTCCCGGCCTTCTTTGCCGATGATGACCGCCAGCTCCACTTCATAATCCAGCTGGCTGTCCAGATCCAGCCGGGCGGGAATTTTTTCCCCATCTCCTAAAATAAAATGGGCACGCTTGCCGAAATAGACGGCGTGATGGGAAGCGCCCTCTGTGGGAAGATCGGTTTTGGTTTCCTCCCGGTGATCCCGGTAGTTGACGCCCACGCACAGAATATCGTGCAGCGGCCGGTCAATGGGGGCCAGGACACTCACCTGGGAAAGGGGAATGCCGTCGCATCGGGCTGCCTGCATCAAAAGAGGCAGTTCTTCTTCTTTCAGGGAGACGATCAGCTGCTGCATGGTGCGCATGTCCCGGGAAAGCAGGGAAGAGAGGGGATGCACCGAGTTTTCATTTTGGGAGAGAAGTCCTAAAACGGGCTGCGCTCCAGGAACTTTTTCCACATAGCGAACAAATTTCATAAGCCGTCCTTTCCGGCCGAAGGCTTCCGCCAGCGCCTGGTATGAACATAAGAGCATACGGGAATATTCTAACACAGTATACCACATTTTGAAAAGAAAGATATAAACAAGATATAAAATTATTGGAAGGAATCTCCCACAGGTCCCATCCTTTTGCCGGGATGTGATGGCGGGCCGGCATGAAAAATCTGTAAACACATCCAAAACCATATAGACAGAAACCGGGGGAATCATATATAATGGTAGGTACTTATGGGAGGTATCGGAATGATACAGTTAGAAGAACTGCGTACCAATTTGATCAATATAAAGCCTGAGCTGATGGAGCTGCGGGGAGCCCTGGATCTGGAGAATGGCGCCAAGGAAGCTTTGGAGCTGGAGCAGAAGACTTCGGCCCCCGGCTTCTGGGATGAGCCGGAGCAGTCCCAGAAGGTTCTGCAGCGGATCAAGCAGCTGAAGGACAAAGCCACCCGCTATGAAAAGCTGGAGGGCCTTTATAACGACACCCTGGAGCTGATCGATATGGCTCTGGAAGAGGGCGAGGAAAGCCTTTACCAGGAAGTGCAGCAGGATTATGACAAATTCCAGGCCATGCTGGAGGAAGAAAAGCTTTCCACCCTGCTCAAAGGGGAATATGACAAAAACAACGCCATCATGTCCTTCCACGCCGGAGCCGGCGGCACCGAGGCCCAGGACTGGACCGGGATGCTGTACCGGATGTATACCCACTGGGCCGAGCGCCGGGGTTTCCGCTATAAGATCCTGGACTATATCGGCGGAGAAGAAGCAGGCATCAAAAGCGCCGACATCCTGATCGAAGGGGAGAATGCCTTCGGTTACCTGAAAAGCGAAATGGGCGTCCACCGTCTGGTGCGGGTTTCGCCCTTTGATGCATCGGGCCGGCGGCACACCTCCTTCGCGGCGGTGGAAGTGATGCCCGAAATGACCGATGATGTGGATATCGACATCCGCCCCGAGGATCTGAAGGTGGATACCTACCGTTCCGGCGGCGCCGGCGGTCAGCATGTGAACAAGACCGAATCGGCCATCCGCATCACCCACATTCCCACCGGCATCATCGTGGCCTGCCAGAACGAGCGCAGCCAGCACCAGAACCGGGAAGTGGCCATGCGGATGCTCAAGTCCAAACTGATGGAGATCAAAGAGCGGGAGCACCTGGACAAAATCGAGGATATCAAGGGCGAGCAGAAAAAGATCGAATGGGGCAGCCAGATCCGCTCCTATGTGTTCATGCCCTACACCCTGGTGAAGGATCACCGCACCGGCTGTGAAAACGGCAACATCCAGGCGGTGATGGATGGGGATCTGGACAGCTTCATCAATGCCTATCTGAAGGCTTCGGCCACAGGAAACTGGGCAAAATAAGAAAAAACAGGGGCGGGCCCAGGGTCCGCTGAGGAGAGCCGTCCTGCTGGGGCGGCTCCCTGCTTTTTAAGGAATTTTTGGAAAGCAAAGGAGAACAGTATGCGTATTGCGGCCATCGGTGATGTGTGCGGCCAGCCGGGGCTTTTGACTCTGGAAAAAAAACTGCGCCTTCTGCGGCGGCAGGAAGGGGTGCATTTCATCGTCGTCAACGGGGAAAATGCCTCTATGCGGGGCATCACTCCCAAGCAGGCACGGGAGATCTATGACGCCGGAGCCGATGTGATCACCCTGGGAAACCATGCCTATGCCCAGCGCTCCATCTGCGATTATCTGGACGACGGGGATCCCATCATCCGCCCCCACAATCTGGCCCCTCAGCTGGCGGGAGGCGGGTTTTGCCATGTGGATTACAATGGAGTGGACATTTGCGTCATCAACCTGCTGGGACGGCTGAATATGGATTTCCGCACCGGCGATCCCTTTGAAGCGGCGGACCGGCTGCTGAAACAGGAGAAAGCCGATATTTTCCTGGTGGACTTCCATGCCGAGGCCACCAGCGAGAAAAAGGCCCTGGGCTATTTCCTGGACGGCCGGGTGTCGGCGGTGTGGGGAACGCACACCCATGTGCAGACCGCCGATGAACGGATCTTGCCCCAGGGCACCGGCTTTCTCACCGATCTGGGGATGACCGGAGCCCAGGAGTCGGTGATCGGCGTCAAATACCAGCAGTCGGTGTCCTATTTCCGGGGAGAACTGGGGCCCAGATTCGAATCCAGTGACCTGGACTGCGCTTTGCAGGGAGCGATTTTTGACATTGATGAAAAAACCGGCCGCTGCCGGAGTGTGCAGCGGGTGAACATCCGGTAGGCAGTAGCGGAAACCACGGAAAAGGCGGGAAACCGCCGGAAAGGAGGGACCCTTTTGTCCCTGTTTATCGCGGAAGATCTGGGAGATATGGCGGTGCGGTGGGCGGCGCCCATTTTGGAAAGCCCCGGCGTACAGCATCTGTATACCACCCGCCAAGGCGGCGTCAGCCGGGGAGAGTTTGAAAGCCTGAATTTCCGTCACACCGGTGACAGCCCGGAAAACATCCGGGAAAATTGCGTGCGTGCTGCGGCACTTCTGGGGTGTGATTATGAGGATATCGTCCGCACCCGTCAGGAGCACACCGATTTTATCGATGTGGTGCGCGGGTGGGCGCCGGGGATGCGCATCGGCTTTGACAACAAGCAGCCCAGCGATGGCCTTGTCACCAATGTGCCCGGGGTCTGCCTGATGGGTTTTTATGCCGACTGTCAGCTGCTGATGTTCTATGACAGGCGGAACCATGCCATCGGCTGCGTTCATTCCGGCTGGCGGGGCACGGCCCAGGCCATCGGGGAAAAGACCATTGCCCTGATGAAAAAGGAGTATGGAACAAACCCGGAAGACCTGGTGTGCGCCATCGGCCCTTCCATCTGCCAGGATTGTTTTGAAACCGATCGGGATGTGTATGATCTGCTGATGGCCCGTTTCGGAAAAGAAGCGGAGCAGTTCTGCCAGGTGCGGGGGGACAAATTCCACTGGGATACCAAGGGGCTGAATTTCTGGCGCCTGACCCAGGCGGGAGTGCCAGCGGAGCAGGTGGCCGTCAGTGAGGAATGTACCTGCTGCGGTGAAGAGAAGCTGTGGTGGTCCCACCGGCGTCAGGGTACCCATAGAGGTGTTCATGCCGGACTGATCGCGCTGGAACGGTGAAGCCTATGAGACGATCTTTTTTGGCGCTGCTGCTGATTTTGTCTTTTTTGTGCGGCGGCTGCCACACCACCGAAGCGGGGGAGGAAACCCAGGAGAATCAGGATGCGGTGGGCCTTCCTCAGCAGCAGGAAGAGGAAGAAGAGACCATCGTGCCCGGTGAGAAAACCGCCATTGCCCTGGCATACAACCCCT
The DNA here is from genome assembly GCF_016901775.1 of Intestinimonas butyriciproducens. Classification (GTDB taxonomy): domain Bacteria; phylum Bacillota; class Clostridia; order Oscillospirales; family Butyricicoccaceae; genus Pseudobutyricicoccus. The sequence goes on along the minus strand of NZ_JACJKW010000001.1, from coordinate 65,515 downwards.
CGGACTCCCTCAATCCCTTTCAGGTGACCACCGAATACAATTATTATCTGCTGCCGCTGATTTATGAAGGGCTGTTTGCCGTTGGACCGGATTTTCAGCTGGAAAATGTCCTCTGCGAGAGCTATGAGGTGGATGGCGACCAGTGGACCTTCTATATCAAGCAAGGGGTGCTCTTTCACGACGGCACCGAGCTGCAAGCACGGGATGTGGCTTATTCCATCAACCAGGCCCGGGAGAGCACCCTTTTTTCTTTCCGGTGTGCAAACATCACTTCCTGCACTTACAGCGGCCGGTATATGGTGCGCATCCGGCTGGCCACTCCCGATTCCCAGCTGCCCTGGCTTCTGACCACGCCGGTGGTGCCCCGCAACGACGGGGATGAGGAAAATCCTCTGGGCACCGGACGGTTCATGGTCCAGTCCCAGGACGGAAGCGTCACTTTGCTGCGCAATGACAGCTGGCATGGAGGCGCGGTGGGGGTGGAGAGCATCCGCTTGTCCGCGTTGTACCGGGACAGTGAGCTGTCCTATGTGGTGGGGTCTGGCGTCATTGATGGGGTTTGCTTTGAAAAGCCCTTTGCCACCGATACCGCTATCCGGGGTGATTTCGATGTGGCCACCTTTGCCACCACCGATTTTCACTATCTGGGCATGAACAAAAACGGCGGGGCCCTTTCCGATCCTCTGGTGCGCCAGGCTATTTCGGCCGCACTGGACCGGAGCCTTCTGGTGCAGAAGGCCTTTTCCGGCTATGGAGACGGTGCATCCCTGCCGGTGTCCCCTCAGCTGGAGCAGTTTGAGGCGGAGGAAAAGGATCCGGACGCCCTTTTGAAACAGGCCGGTTACGCCGATACCGATGGGGACGGCATTTATAACGATCCGGAGGGCAATAATTTGATTTTGGAGCTGTTGGTGCCGGAAGGCAGCGAAATGAAGAGCCAGGCGGCAGAGATCGTCTCCCAGTCCCTGGTGGGAAGCGGCATCCAGGTCACGGTGCGCACCCTGCCCCAGGAAGAATTTCAGCAGGCTTTGAGCCGGGATGATTTTGACCTTTATTATGGGGAGACCATTCTGGACGGCCGGTTTGACATCAGCCAGATGGTGCAGCGGGGCGGAAGCCTGTGCTACGGCGGAGCCAGTGAAGCGCTGACCCAGGCTATCGCAGCCTGGAAAAGTGCCCTTCCCGGTGAGGAAGAAGAGGCACAGCAGGCCCTTTATGATGTGTTCCAGGAGGAAATGCCCTTTGCACCCATGGCTTTTGGCCGGGGCTGCGTGGTCACAGGTAAAAATGTGATGCATCAGGTGGTGGGTGCCAGCCGCAACCCCTATTACAATCTCCACCAATGGGCGGGATGAGAACTTCCCAGGGGAAAAAGCAAAATATTCGTGCATTTTCCATGGGGATATGATACAATAGCCCAAGAATCAGATGGGGGAGCCCCAAGGCTCCGGAATTTCCATAGAGATCCATGGGTGACATGGCTGTGTTTCTACCTGAATAAGGGGGTACTAATGTGAAATTGACAACAGAATATGGAAATGTGACGCTTTCGGCGGAAGTAGTGGCCTCCATTGCAGGCATTGCGGCCACCAACTGCTTTGGCGTCAAGGGTATGACCCATACTTCGGTAAAGGACGGCATCGTCTATCTGCTCAAGCGGGAGGCCATGACCAAGGGTGTCAAGGTGGCCGAGCGGGATGGGAAGATCGACTTGCAGCTCCACATCGCCGTGGATCACGGCATCAACATTGCCACAGTGTGCCAGTCCATCATCAGTGAAGTGCGCTATAATGTGGAGCGCCTGGCGGGAGTGCCTGTGGGGCAAATCGAGATCTGCGTGGATTCCATCCGGGTGGATTGACAGGAGGCGTAGGAATTTGGTTAAGATTATCGACGGTGAAAATTTCAAGAATATGATGCTGGCAGCCGCTGCCGTCATCGAAGAGAAGAAGCAGGAGATCAATGAGCTGAATGTGTTCCCGGTTCCCGATGGCGATACCGGCACCAACATGTCCATGACTCTCAATGCCGCTGCGGCCGAGCTGATGAAGTTCGAAAAGCCCACTCTGGGCAAAGCGGTGGATTTGACTTCTTCTGCCCTTCTTCGGGGCGCTCGGGGCAATTCCGGCGTTATCACATCTTTGCTGTTCCGCGGCTTTGGCAAGCGGCTGAAAGAGCTGGGCAGCGCTACGGCCCAGGAGTTTGCCGAGGCGCTGCAGGAAGGGGTCAACACCGCTTACAAAGCGGTGATGAAGCCCACCGAAGGCACCATTTTGACGGTTTCTCGCCTGGCGGCCGAAGGCGCACTGAAGGAAGCGGCTGGCAATGAAGAAGTGGACGAAGTGCTTTCTGCCGCCATCACAGCGGCCCGGGAAGCGCTGGAAAACACGGTGGAACAGAACCCGGTGCTGAAAAAGGCCGGTGTGGTGGATGCCGGCGGCTATGGCTGGGTGCTCATTCTGGAAAATATGCATGCCAGCCTGACCGGGGTCAAGCCCAAGAGCAAATTCTCCTTCCTGGCTCCCAAGCAGCCCAAGGTGGAGATGGCGGCTGCGGACTTCTCCCAGTTTGACGAAGGGGAGATCAATTTCGCCTATTGCACCGAGTTTATCGCCGCCCGGGAAGACCAGAAAAAGAGCGTGGATAAATTCCGTCGTTTCCTGGAGACCATCGGCGACTGCGTGGTGGTTGTGGAGGACGATGAGATCGTCAAGGTCCATGTGCACACCGATACGCCGGACAAGGCTCTGGCCGAGGGACTGAAGTTCGGCCAGCTGCTGACGGTGAAGATCGAAAACATGGTTCAGCAGCTCCACCGGAAGAATGAGGCTCCCGCCGAAGTGAAGCGGCAGGTGGCCGCCCCGGAGAGAAAGTACGGTTTTGTGGGCGTGGCAGCGGGCGAAGGCATTTCCTCGGTGCTCAAAGACCTGGGCATTGACAACCTGGTGGAAGGCGGCCAGACCATGAACCCTTCCACAGAGGATATCCTCAACGCCATCGACCAGACCCCGGCAGAGATCGTCTTTGTGCTGCCCAACAACAAGAACATCATCATGGCGGCCGAGCAGGCTGCCGAGCTGTCGGAAAAGCTGGTGTATGTGCTGCCCACCAAGATGGTCACCCAGGGCATCACCGCCATGCTGGCCTTTGATCCGGACGCCGAGCCGGAGCAGAACCGGGCTTCCATGATGGAGGCCGCCGGCAAGGTCTCCACCGGTCAGATCACCTATGCCGCCCGGGACAGTGAGTTTGATGGCAAGAACATCAAACAGGGCGACTTTATGTCCCTGGTGGAAGGCAAGCTTCTCAGCAACAGTCCCCGGTTTGAAGATGTGGCCCGGCGCCTGGCCCGGGATCTGTGCAGCCGCAAAAGCGGATTCATCACCATTTTCTACGGTGAGGGCGCCGATGAACAGCAGGCTGAGCAGGTGAAAGAGATGTTCGCCAAGGAAGCAAAGAACGCAGAAATCACCGTGATCGAAGGCGGTCAGCCGGTGTATTCCTACATCATTTCGGTGGAATAAGACACCCGAGATCGTTATAGCCAAAAATGAAAACCGGCTCCTTTTCACATAGAAGGAGCCGGTTTTTTGTGTTTATCTATTATTCTTCTGTTTTCACCGTGCCGTCGGGGTTAAACAGGGGAAGCTTTTCCAGATAGATGATGTCCTCCCGTTTCTGGGCGTCCCCTTCGGCCAGGATTGCCATACGGCCGCAGACAATGCCGCCGGCCTGGATGACAAGGCTTTCGGTGGCTGCCAGGGACTGACCGGTGGAAATCACATCATCCACCAGCAAAATGCGCTTGCCCCGCATCATTTCGGCATCGGCTGTGTCCAGATACAGGCTTTGTTTGCCTCGGGTGGTGATGGAGTGGACACTCACCTCAAAAATGCCGGTCATATAAAGCTTGGGCTTTTTGCGGGCCACAAAATAATGGCGATCGCCATTTTGGCGTGCCATTTCATGGGCCAGAGGGATTCCTTTGGCTTCGGCGGTGATGATGTAATCATATTCCGGCGCCCGTTCCAGCAAGGCTTTGGCACAGGCCACCGTCAGGGGTGCATCGCCAAAAATGACAAAGGCCCCGATGGACAGGTTTTCATTCACCGGACAGATGGGGAGCTGACGCTCCAGACCGGCAATGGTCATGGTGTGATAATGCATGGCGATAACGCCCCTTTTCACTGATTTTCAGAGGGGAACAAGCGCCTTCCCTCCGGGCATATTATACTGGTTTTTGGAGGAAAGCTCAAGAGAAGGCGGAATTTTTGGAAATAAAAGAGAAGAAAGCAAATAAAATGTGAATTTTTTATGAAAAATTCCAGCTTGCTTTTTTCTCCGGTCTCTTGTAGACTAAAGTCGGTAAGCCATTCCACTCTGTCCGGATGGGCTGGCTTTCCAAATATTTTTTGGAGGTATTTCGCCCATGAGCCAAATGGAAAAGCTTTTTAAGCTGAAGCAAAATGGCACTACCGTCCGGACTGAGATCGTGGCAGGCCTGTCCACCTTTATGACCATGGCCTATATTGTGGCCCTCAACCCCAACCTGCTTACCGGGTTTGGGGCAAACGGAGGCCAGCAGCTGTGGAATGCGGTGTTTATGGCCACGGTTCTTTCGGCGGGCATCGGTACTCTGGTGATGGCCTTTGCGGCCAACAAGCCTTTTGCCATGGCCCCTGGCATGGGTCTGAACAGTTTCTTTGCGCTGGTGGTGGGCAACATCGCCGTCATGACCGGGATGGAGTACACCGGGGCTTATAATGCCGCCCTGTGCATCATTCTGCTGGAAGGCATTCTGTTTTTGGTGCTGTCCTTCCTGCGGGTGCGGGAAAAGATCGTGGAGGCCATTCCTCTGGGTGTGCGTATGGGCATCGCCCCGGGCATCGGCCTGATGCTGATGAACATCGGTTTTGGTTCCAACGCCGGTGTCTATACCGAGGATGGCGGCCCCTTCTATATGCTGGGCACCTTCTTCACAAACCTCACCTCTTCCATTACCCGGGACACCATGGGTAAGGAAGGCTATGCCACCATGGTGCTCTATGTAGTCACCACACTGGTGGGCCTGTTTGCCATCGTGGCCATGAACCACAAGGGCATCAAGGGCTCTGTGCTCTATGGCATGCTGGTGGCCGCTGTGGTTTACTGGGTGGGCGGCTTCATCTTCCTGGATGGGTTTGCTCCCTTTGCTTCCCTGAAGGACGCTTCTTTTGTGCCTCCCTTCGCTGATATGATGCACACCACCTTTATGAAGTTTGACTTCGCCGACTTCTTCCAGATCGGCTGGGCCACTGCTGTGATGCTCATCATCACTTTCTGCATGATCGATATGTTTGACACCATCGGCACCCTGGTTGGCACCGCCAGCCGGGCGGGTATGCTGGACAAGGATGGCAAAATGCCCCAGATGAAGCAGGCCCTGGTGGCCGATGCGGTGGGCACTCTGGCCGGTTCCATCACCGGTACATCCACCGTTACCACCTTTGTGGAATCGGCTTCCGGCGTGGAAGCCGGCGGCCGTACCGGTCTGACCAGCCTGGTAACCGGTGTGCTCTTCCTGCTTTGCATGTTTATCGCCCCCATCGCTGCCCTGATTCCGGCGCCGGCCACTTCGGCCGCCCTGATCTATGTAGGCGTGCTGATGATCGGCGGACTGAAGAACATCGACTGGAATGATATCAGCCAGGTGGTACCTGTGGCGCTGATGCTCATCTTCATGCCTGTCACCGGTTCCATCGGTCATGGTATCGGTATCGCCATCATCTCCTATACCGCCATCAAGCTGTGCTGCGGTAAGGCCAAAGAGGTCACTGTGCTGACTTATATCCTGGCCATCCTCTTCCTGCTCAAGTTCTTCCTGGTGGTCTAAACGATAATCATCCAAAAACCGGCGGAAAAATTCCGCCGGTTTTTTGTTTCAGGCCCCTTCTGTGGCTTCCAGACGCATCCGGGCAAAAAAATCCTGGGAGGACAGACCGTGGGGACGGTTGAAGCGTCCCAGCAGGAACAGGGAAGCAGGGTCCCGGGTAATGCGGGACACCCGGCTTTCACAGCTGAGGGTGATCTGATACCCCAGGTTTTTTAAAATTTCTTCGCTTTGGGCGGTGTAAAAACCAAAGGGATAGGCGTACAGCGTGGGTTCTTTTCCTGTGACATCGGTGATGGCCTCATGGATCTTCTGGGTGTCTGCGGTAAAGACCTGGGCGTAGTGTTCGTCGGTTTCGCCCGATAGCCTTTTGGCCCCTGAACGGCTTTCCTGACCCGAGGCGTCGTGCATATCGTAGCTGTGGCTGCCGATGGACACATAGGGGGATCGGGAAAGGGCCTTCACCTGTTCCCAGTCCAGGTGGGAATAGTTCAAATGGCGGACGGCATCGGGCTGGGAATACAGATTGGAATAACGGCCGATGACGCTGACCACGGCAGGCATCTGGTATTTTTGCAGCAGGGGATAGGCATTGGCAAAAAAGCTTTCATAGCCGTCGTCAAAGGTGAGAAGAATGGGGCGTTGGGGAAGATCGCCTTCTCCTGCGGCGTAGGCGATGAGCTGAGAAGGAGAGACCGGGGTGTAGCCCGCCTTTTGCAGCCATTGAAGATCGCTTTCCAGCTCCTGGCGGGAGATCACATAATCCCCCAAAAGGCTGCTGTCCTCTTCCAGCACATGGTGATACATCACCACCGGCACATCCACGCCTTCCTGGCCACTGGCCGGGAGAAAGGGAGACTCCGGTTCAGGCCAGGCCAGAGCGAACAGAAAGCAAAGAAGGGAGAGCAGGGCTGCATAGCCCCGGGACTTTTGCCAAAACTTCTTCAAAAAAAGGCCTCCTTTTGAAGCATTCCATGGGAAATGGATATGCAAAAAAGAAGGCCTTTATGTGTTTCGGATCAGGAGAATGGAAACTTACATTTTCGCTTTTTCTTCCACGATGAGCTGACGGATGTGGGTATCCAGATCTTTCAGTTCATCCCGGCTGAACTGGGCGGTGTGTACCGGGGGCAGGAATTTGATGCGCACTGTGGCCGGGTGAATCCAGAAGCCGTGGGCTTCCATCACCTTGTAAGAGCCGCTGATGCACAGGGGAACAATGGGCACTTTGGCCTTGGAGGCCGCCCGGAAAGCGCCGGTTTTGAAGGGGCCTACCTGTTCGCCCCGGCTGCGGGTGCCTTCGGGGAAGATGAGCATGCTGTACCCTTCTTCCAGAAGAGCGGTGGCTTTGCCCAAGGATTCCACCGCCTTGCGGGGATTGCTCCGGTCCACAAAGACACAGTGGAGCAATTTCATCCAGCTGCGGATGAAAGGCACTTTTTCCAGCTCTTTTTTGGCCAGAACACCACAGGGCCTGGGCAGATAGCCCAGCATCAGGGGGATGTCAAAATTGCCCTGGTGGTTGCCCACATAGACCACGGCCCCCTGGGGAATGTTCTCAAGGCCGGTGATCTCCACTTTGACTCCGGCTGCTTTCAAAAGCCGACGGGCCCATTTCCTCACGGCTTCTTCCATAATGGCGTCGCTTTCTTTGATACGCCCTTGGGCGGTGAGCTTTTTGCACCGGTAGAACTTGGGCAGCACAGCCACCAGATAGGCCCAGAAATAGATAAACCAAAGGATCGTTCGCATAAAATACCCCCACAGGATGTTTTTGTCACTTTGTACATTGTATTGTAACCCATACCGCCGTCCCTGTCAAAAGTCTTGTCTTTTTGGAGCAAGGGGTTTACAATGAAACAAAAAAGGAAAGGTCGGTATTTTTTATGGACGAGCAGGGAAAGCGCATCAAGGAATATGTGGAAGCACACCGGCAGGAGATCATAGGGGATCTGGTGGAGCTGACCAAGGCACAGTCTCCCACCACCTGCAAGGAGCTGGCCGATGCCTGCGGCCAGAAGATCCGGGAACTGGTAAAGGAGCGGGTGGGCATCGATGGCACGATCTACCCCCAGGAAAAGCGGGGCGACCATATGAGCTTCACTCTGGGTGAGCAGAAGGAACAGATTCTGATGCTGGCCCATTTCGATACCGTGTGGGACAAAGACGCTCTGCCTCTCAAGCAGGAGGGGGATGTGCTCTATGGTCCGGGGGCCTATGATATGAAGGCCGGACTGGTGTCGGCCATCTGGGCTATGAAGATCTGCAAGGAGCTGGAGCTGCCTTTGCACAAGCGGCTATGCCTGCTGTGCAATTCCGATGAAGAGGTGGGCAGCGGCACTTCCCAGGCCCTCATTGAAGAAAAAGCCAAAGAGAGCGCGGCGGCTTTGTGTCTGGAGCCCAGCCAGGGCCAGACAGGCAATCTGAAAACCGCTCGGAAGGGAACCGGCAAATATGTGGTCACCGTTCATGGCCGGGCGGCCCATGCGGGCAATGAGCCGGAAAAGGGCGTCAGCGCTCTGGAAGAGGCGGCCCGGATCATTCTGTTCCTCCACAGCCTCACCGATCTGGAAAAGGGAACCACCGTCAATGTGGGCGTGACCCACGGCGGTACCCGGGCCAATATTGTGGCGGCCCAGGCGGAAATGGAGATCGATGTGCGCACCTGGACCATGGAAGAGGCCCAGCGCATCGATGGCATCATCAAAGGACTGAAGCCCAGCCGGGAGGGAATCACTCTGGAAGTGGAAGGAGATATCGGCCGTCCGGCGCTGGAGTTTACTCCCCAGAATCAGCAGCTGTTTGCGCTGGCTCAGAAAACCGCAGAAGAGATGGGCCTTTCTGTGGAAGGGGCCTTTGTGGGCGGCGGCAGCGACGGCAACTTCACCTCGGCCCTGGGTGTTCCCACCCTGGATGGTCTGGGAGCTGTGGGCCAGGGCGCCCATGCCCAGCATGAGCAGGTGCAGCTCAGTGCCTGGTTGGAGCGGGTGGCTTTGCTGGCTCAGCTGGTGACCCGGATATAATATCAATATACATATTATATAATAATATACATATTATATAATAAGGAAGAGACGGAGAAATCATGGAGAATCAAACAGTGGGGATCATCGGCGCCGGTCATGTGGGCAGCCATGTGGCCATGAGCCTGGTGACTCAGGGGATCTGCCGCCGGGTGGTGCTCATCGATATCGATGAAAAGAAGGCCCGGGCCCAGGCCGACGATCTGATGGACGGCCTCTGTCATCTGCCCTGGCCGGTGGAGATCAAGGCGGGAAGCTATGAAGATCTGAAAGATGCCCAGGTGGTGGTGATGGCCGCTTGCGGCGCGGCTATCGAGGAGGACCGGCTGCAGGAGCTGGCCGACACTTTGAAAGTGACCGAAGAGGTGGCTCCCCGGCTGAAAGAATGCGGCTTTCAGGGAGTGGTGGTCTCCATTTCCAATCCTTGCGATGTGATTGCCCAGAAGATGTGGGAGATGACCGGCCTGCGGGTGCTGGGCACCGGTACGGCCCTGGATTCCGCCCGGTTCAGCCGGCGAGTGGCTGCTTTGCTGGGTGTGGCCCCCCAGAATGTGTGTGCCTATATGCTGGGCGAGCATGGGGACAGCCAAGTGGCGGCCTTGTCCCAGATCACCATCGGCGGACAGCCTCTTTCCCAATGGATGGAGCAGCATCCGGGGAAGGTCACAAAGGACGATCTGAACAAAGCCGCTAAAGAGACGGTGGAGACCGGCTGGCAGATCGTACTGGGCAAAGGTTCCACTGAGTTTGGCGTGGCCTCGGCCGCCGCCGCCATTACCCGGGCCATTTTGCGGGATGAGAAGCGGGTGATGCCCTGCTCGGCCCTTCTCACCGGCCAGTATGGCCAGGAGGGGGTCTTTGCCAGCACCCTGTGCGTCATAGGCCGGGACGGTGCCGAAGAGGTGTGGCAGCTTCCTTTGAATCGGGAAGAGGAAGAAGCCCTGGTTCGCTCCTGTGAGATCATCCGCCGCTTTGTGAAAGAAAATTAAACAGGATAAGAGCCTTGGGAATTACTCCCAAGGCTCTTGCTTTTGCTCAGGCGCTCAGTTCGTCCAGGGTGCCGAAGGTGTAGCCCATATCCTCCCATTTGGTGAGCAGTTCATCCAGAATATCTGCGTTGGTCTGGGAGGTGCTGTGGAGCAGCACAATGGCGCCGGGGTGGATGCGGGGCAGCAGCTTGTTATAGGCCTCTTCCGGAGAGGGCTGCTTGTCGGTGTACCAGTCCACATAGGCCAGGCTCCAGAAAATCGTTTGGTATCCCAGTGTCTGGGCCTGTTCCAGATTGCTTTCGCTGAATTTCCCCTGGGGCGGACGGTAATATTTTTTCATCTCTTCCCCGGTGATTTCCTTGTATTTTTCCTCCACGGCGGTAAGTTCTTCCCGGAAACTGTCCAGATCGGCGATTTGGGACATATCCGGGTGATGATAGGTGTGGTTGCCCACAATATGCCCTTCGTCCACCATCCGCTGCACCAGCTCCGGCGCGGTCTCCAGAAAATTTCCCACCACAAAAAAAGTGGCTTTGGCATCGTGCTTTTTCAGCGCGTCCAGAATGGGGGCGGTGCAGCCGTTTTCAAAGCCGCAGTCAAATGTGAGGTAAATAGTCTTTTCCTTGGTATTTCCCAGGTAACGGGCATTGTATCCGGAAAGATATTCGCTGGTGGCGTTGCCCACCGGTGCTTCCCCTTCTTTTTGGAAGCTCAGACCCCAGTTGGTGTTGGAGGCCGAGGCCGTCACAGCCGGAGGGGAGGAGGAGAAAAAAGAGAGCACCAGGGCAAAGGCCAGGGCGGCGGGGAGCAGAAGCAGCGCTGGCCGACGAAGGATTTTTTTCAGCAAAATACATCCCACCTGTCTGTCAAGATGGAACATCTCTATGAAAAAATCCGTCTATGTATACGGGAAAGTGCCTTTCTTACAAAATATTCACACAAAAACAGATGGGTTATGGTATGATGGGAAAAATCCGTCGAAAAAGGAAGGAGGGGATGGAATGAAGCTGTGGGGTGGCAAAGGCCGTCGGAAGCCTTCTCCCAAAAAGATCGAAAGCCAAAAGGAACCTTTTGAGATCGATTGGGAGCAGGTGTGGGAGCGGGAAGAGCAGGAAAGAAAAGAACGGCTGACCGGCCACCCGGCATCAAAGGGCAACAAGCAGGGGAAGAAGGCCGGAAAGAAAAAGGGGCGGTTTTGGAAAAGGAGCCTTGTGGCTTTGTTCCTTCTGGCCGGGCTTTACTGTGTGGCGGTGTTTTCGCCCATCCCCTTCATCGCCAAATGGCGGGCCATCTACATTGAAACGGCTATGGGCACCATGACCCACCAGTGGCTGGCCACCGCTTTCATCCCTTCCTTTGTCATCGATGATGTGATGGGGCAGCGGGAACAGGTGGAGAAGGAACAGCAGGGGCTGGAAAGCCAGTGGAAGGAAGAGGGCTTCGGTGAGAGCCAGGCTACGCCCTGGGACAAGCTGCGGGAGGACTTTTTCCAGCAGTATCCCCAGATCGATCAGGCTTCCTTTGAGGAATATATGAAGGAGCATGGGGAGGAGGCTGTTGACGAAGAGGGCTATCTTCTCATCGACAAAGCGGGGCTGGAGGACGAGGACACCGGGATCCGCACCAAAAAGGGAGATCCGGTGCTGGCGGTGGATACCCGCCATGGCATCATTATCTGTAAGGTGACCGGGGAAGGCTATGTGGGACGGCTGGCTCTGGTGCGGGACCCTTCCCAGGTGGGAGTGGCCCTGGCCCCCAGCTACGGCAGCGTGGGGTCTCTGGCGGCAGACATCGCCGAGAAGCGGGATGCGGTGCTTCTGACCAATGCCAGCGGCTTTTATGACCCGGATGGCCACGGCAATGGAGGGGCGGCTCACGGCCTTGTGATCTCCGGGGGTGAAAAGAAAAACAACGCCGTAGGCGGCACTTATAAGACCATCGGCATTGATGAGGAGAACCGGCTGCACATCGGCGCCTCGGAGAGCACTTACCGGGATGCGGTGGAGTTCAAGCCGGCGCTGATTGTCAATGGGGAGCAGGTGGTGGAGGGCAGCGCCGGTTGGGGCGTGCAGCCCCGGACGGCCATCGGCCAGACCCAGGAAGGAACCATGCTGCTTTTGGTGGTGGACGGCCGGGCACCGGGGTATTCCATCGGCTGCACCGTGGGAGACTGCGCCCAGATCCTGGGCCGTTATGGGGCCGTGCAGGCCTGCAACCTGGATGGCGGCTCCTCCAGCATCATGGTCTATCGGGGAAGAGAGATCTCCCGGCCCTCGGCGGCCAACAAGACCCAGGGCCGCCACATCCCCAACGGCATCGCCGTCTATGGAGACTGAAAACCGGCCCTTTTCCCGGGCAATGCCCGGGAAAAGGGCAATGTGCCAGAAATTTTGAAAAAATTTTTGTACAATCTATTGACACAAAGCTGAAAATGATGTATTCTAGTTAAGCGCCTGGAAGAGAATATCGCCCTGGCGTGAACATATATAATGCGATGAAGCTGGAGATTGCCGCCTTTGGCGGGTAACTTTGGTGGAGTATGTCCGACAATCGGGCGGCTGGGAAACAAACAGCACGCGAGTATCCGCGGATGGGAACTGCCTGCATCGTGCAGGAAAGCCCTTTCGGGAAACCAACGGGTGCATAAAATGCCGGAAGATTGCGTCTATGCAGCCGGCTTCTTTCATGCCCAAAGCGAGATACACACGGAAGCGTTGCGAAATTTCCCGCCGAACGCGGTCAACAAAATTTGATTACGTTCGCAAGTCAAGGAGGAACACACAGTGGCAAACACAGAGAAAATCAGAATTCGCTTGAAGGCCTACGATCATCAGGTGATCGATCAGGCGGCGGAGAAGATCGTTGAGACAGCCAAGCGCACCGGCGTGGAAGTCTCCGGCCCCATCCCCCTGCCTACCGAGAAAGAGATCGTGACCATCCTGCGGGCCGTCCATAAATATAAGGACAGCCGTGAGCAGTTCGAGCGCCGCACCCACAAGCGCCTTATCGATATCCTGAAGCCCTCGCAGAAAACCATGGAGGCTCTGACCAACCTGGATCTGCCCGCCGGCGTCGAGATAGAAATCAAGCTCTAAACCAAAAAGAGCGAGGAAGAAAACGCGCAGTACCCGAAATGCCCGCTTTCCGGCGGGAGGGTCAAGTTAAGGGCAGGACCCCCTTAACCAATAACCTGTAAGGAGGAAATACAATGCAGAAAGCCATCATTGGCAAGAAGGTCGGCATGACGCAGATCTTCGATGAAACCGGCAAGGTCATCCCTGTCACTGTCATCGAAGCCGGCCCCTGCACCGTTGTGCAGAAAAAGACTGTGGACAAAGAAGGCTTCGATTCCATCCAGCTGGGCTTTTCCGATGTCCAGGAGAAGAAGCTGACCAAGGCTGAAGCCGGTCACCTGAAAAAGGCCGGTGTCAGCATGAAGAAATACCTGAAAGAGTTCCGTCTGGACGATATCTCTTCTTACAATGTGGGCGATATCGTTTACGCCGATGTGTTCGCCGAAGGCGACAAGGTGGATGTCACCGGTATCAGCAAAGGTAAGGGCTACGCCGGTATCATCAAGCGCTGGAACGCCCATTCCCAGGAACACACCCACGGCGTGGGCCCTGTGCACCGCTCCGTCGGCTCCATGGGCGCCAACACCGATCCTTCCCGGGTCTTCCCCGGCAAGAAGATGGCCGGTCACCTGGGCTGCGAGCAGGTCACCATCCAGAACCTGGACATCGCCAAGGTGGACAAGGAACTGAACCTCATCGCCATCCGCGGCGCAGTCCCCGGCCCCAAGGGCGGCATCGTGTTCATCAAGAACACCGTCAAGGCGTAAGGTCGAGGGAAGGAGGAAGAGACAATGGCTAAAACAAATGTTTACGATATGAGCGGCAAGGTCGTGGGCGAGATCGAGCTGAGCGATGCTGTGTTCGGCATCGAGCCCAACACCGCCGTCATGCACGAGGCCGTGAAGAACTACCTGGCCAACCAGCGGCAGGGCACTCAGAGCACCCTGACCCGGGCCGAAGTTCGCGGCGGCGGCCGCAAGCCCTGGCGCCAGAAGGGCACCGGTCGGGCCCGTCAGGGTTCCACCCGCGCTCCCCAGTGGATCCACGGCGGTATCGCCCTGGGCCCCAAGCCCCGGGATTACGGCTATCATATGAATAAGAAGTCCCGCCAGCTGGCCATCAAGAGCGCCCTGAGCGCCAAGGCGGCCGCCGGCAACATCATGGTCATCGAGAACCTGGATCTGAGCGAAGTGAAGACCAAGAACTTCGTCAAGTTCCTCAGCGATGTGGGCGCCACCGGCAAGTCCCTGGTGGTCACTCCTGAAGTGCGCCGGAATGTGGTGCTCTCCGCCCGGAATATCCCCGGCGTGCGTACCACCATCTCCAGCATCATCAGCGTCTATGACATCCTGCGGGCCGACAAGTTCATCGTCGACAAAGCCGCGGTGGCCAAGATCGAGGAGGTATACGCATAATGAAAACTGCATACGACGTGATCCTCCGCCCGGTCATCACCGAAAAGAGCATGGCTGGCATCGCCGACAAGAAGTATGTCTTTGAGGTGGCCACCGATTCCAACAAGGTGGAGATCCGCAAGGCGATCGAGGAGATCTTCAAGGTAAAGGTCCTGAGCGTCAACACCATCAATGTTCGGGGCAAGGAAAAGAGAGTGGGCGTCCACACCGGCTACACTGCGAAAAAGAAGAAGGCCATTGTGCGTCTGACCGAAGATTCCAAGGGCATTGAGATCTTCGAGGGCATGTTCTAAATAAAGAACGGCCTGGGGAACATTTCCCCTTCTGAATGTATGCCGCTTATGGCGGCGCAAAACAAAAAGACAATAAGGAGTGAAACACAGTGGCTATCAAGACCTTCAACCCGACGACTCCGTCCAGAAGAAACATGACGGTGATCGACTACTCGGGCCTGAGCAAGGTTAAGCCGGAGAAGAGCCTCCTGGAGACTCTGAAGAAAAATTCCGGCCGTAACAGCTATGGCAGAATCACTGTTCGTCACCGCGGTGGCGGCAACAAGAAAAAATACAGAATCATCGACTTCAAGCGGGACAAGATGGACATGGCTGCCACCGTCCTGACTCTGGAATACGATCCCAACCGCAGCGCCAACATCGCCCTCGTGGAATATGAGGACAAAGAGCGCCGCTACATCATCGCTCCCAACGGCCTGAAGGTGGGCGATGTGGTCTATTCCTCCGCCAACGCCGATATCAAGCCGGGCAACTGCCTGCCCATCGCCAACATCCCCCTGGGTACCATCATCCACAACATCGAGCTGTATCCCGGCCGCGGCGCCCAGCTGGTGCGCTCCGCTGGCGGCGCTGCTCAGCTGATGGCCAAAGAGGGCGAAGCCGCTCAGGTTCGTCTGCCTTCCGGCGAAGTGCGGTACATCCGCATGAACTGCAAGGCCACCATCGGCCAGGTTGGCAACATCGATTATGAGAATGTTCAGATCGGTAAGGCCGGCCGTACCCGCCACAAGGGCTTCCGTCCCACCGTGCGCGGCTCGGTCATGAACCCCTGCGACCACCCCCACGGCGGCGGCGAAGGCAAGAGCCCCATCGGCCGTCCCAGCCCGGTGACTCCCTGGGGCAAGCCCACTATGGGTTACAAGACCCGTAAGACCAAGAACCGCACTGACAAGCAGATCGTCAGACGCCGCAACGGCAAATAAAGAAAGGAGACACAACTTATGGGCAGAAGCGTTAAGAAGGGCCCCTTTGTGGCTCCCGAGCTGATCAAAAGGGTCAACGAAATGAACAAGACTGGCGAGAAGAGAGTGCTCAAGACCTGGTCCAGAGCCTCCACCATCTTCCCCCAGTTCGTCGGGCACACCATTGCTGTCCATGACGGCAGAAAGCATGTGCCTGTGTATATCACAGAAGACATGGTCGGCCACAAGTTGGGCGAGTTTGCTCCCACCCGGACCTATCGGGGCCATGCGGGCAGCAAAACATCCAACAACGGCAAATAAGCCTTAGGAGGAAAGACAGATGGAAGCAAGAGCTTATTTGAAGCACGTCCGCATCTCTCCCCGGAAGGTCAAGATCGTTTGCGACCTGATCCGCGGTAAGGATGTCGGGGTTGCCGCTGCCATTTTGATGAACACTCCCAAGGCAGCCTGCGAACCCATGCTGAAGCTGCTCCGGAGTGCAGCAGCCAACGCTGAAAACAACCACAACATGAACACCGATCTGCTGTATGTGGATCAGGTCTTCGTTTGCCCTGGTCCTGTGATGAAGCGGGTCCGTCCCCGCGCTCAGGGCAGAGCGTTCCGCATCCTCAAAAGGACATCGCACATCACGATCGTCCTGAAAGAAAAAGAATAAGGTCAGGAGGTTAGTTATGGGCCAGAAAGTCAATCCCCACGGTCTTCGCGTGGGTGTCATCAAGGGTTGGGACTCCCGCTGGTATGCCAAAGACAACGCCTTCGGCGACCTGTTGGTAGAAGACTATAACATCAGAAAGTTCCTGAAGAAGAAGCTGTATGCTGCCGGTGTTCCTCAGATCGAAATCGAGCGCAACAGCAAGAATGTGAAGATCATCATCCATTGCGCCCGTCCCGGCATCATCGTGGGCAAGGGCGGCGCTGAGATCGAAAAGCTCCGCGTCGAGCTGGAAAAGATGATCGGCAAGAGCGTCAACATCAGCATCGTGGAAGTGAGAAGCCCTGACCTGAACGCTCAGCTGGTGGCCGAGAACATCGCCGCTCAGCTGGAGAAGCGCATCTCCTTCCGCCGGGCCATGAAGCAGTCCATCGGCCGGGCCATGAAGCTGGGCGCCAAGGGTATTAAGGTGTGCGTGTCCGGTCGTCTGGGCGGCGCTGAAATCGCCCGTACCGAGCACTATCACGAGGGCACCATTCCCCTGCAGACCCTGCGGGCCGACATCGACTACGGCTTTGCAGAGGCCAACACCACCTACGGCCGCATCGGCGTGAAGGTTTGGCTGTACAAGGGCGAGATCCTCACCGGCGGTCCTCGGACCACCGAAGTGGAAGCTCCCCGCCGTGACCGCCGTGACCGTCGGGATCGCCGGGATGGCGACCGCCGGGGCGGTGATCGCCGCAACTACAACAACAACCGGGGCTATAACAATAACCGCGGCCAGGGCGGCTACAACCGTCAGGGCGGTTACAACTCTAATCGCGGCCAGGGCGGCTACAACCGTCAGGGCGGCGCTTCGGCCCCCAGAGCTCCCAAAACGGAAGGAGGCGCCCAGTAATGCTTCTGCCTAAGAGAGTAAAATACCGCAGAGTGCACAGAGGCCGTATGAAGGGCAAGGCCACCAGAGGCAACTTTGTCTCCAATGGCGATTTCGGCCTGATGGCGACTGAGCCCGCCTGGATCACCAGCAACCAGATCGAGGCCGCTCGTATTGCCATGACCCGTTATATCAAGAGAGGCGGTCAGGTGTGGATCAAGATCTTCCCCGACAAGCCCGTGACAGAGAAACCCGCCGAGACCCGAATGGGTTCCGGTAAGGGCTCCCCGGAATACTGGGTTGCCGTGGTCAAGCCCGGCAGAGTGATGTTCGAGATCGGCGGCGTCAGCGAGGAAGTGGCTCGCGAGGCTATGCGCCTGGCTGGCTACAAGCTGCCCGTCAAGACAAAGTTTGTGAAGCGTGCGGACTTTGATGAGAAAACAGGTGGTGAAGTATGATGAAGGCAAATGAGATCCGTGAGCTGTCGGCCGAAGAGCTCAACGCAAAGCTCGGCGATCTGAAAAAAGATCTCTTTAATCTCAGACTTCAGCACGCTATCAACCAGTTGGATAACCCCAACAAGATCGCCGAAGTCAAAAGAGATATCGCGAAAGTCAAGACCATCATCCGCGAGCGCGAGCTTGCGGCCCGGTCCTAAGCGGTAAAGGAGGTAACGCAGGTGAGCGAGAGAGCTTTCCGCAAGACGAGGGTCGGCAAGGTCGTCTCCGATAAAATGGATAAGACCATCGTTGTTGCGATCGAAGACAGAGTGCAGCATCCGCTGTATAAGAAGTTCATCAACAGAACATATAAGCTGAAAGCCCATGACGAGAAAAACGAAGCTGGCGTGGGCGACCGCGTGAAGGTCATGGAAACAAGACCCCTGTCCCGGGACAAGAGATGGCGTCTTGTTGAGATCATTGAGAAAGCGAAGTAAGGAGGGTTTGCCGTGGTACAGCAGGAATCTTATCTGCGCGTTGCGGATAACACCGGCGCGAAAGAACTGAAATGCATCCGTGTTCTCGGCGGCTCTACCCGCAGATACGGTAACATCGGCGATGTGATCGTCGCTTCCGTCCGCAAGGCAGCTCCCGGTGGCATGGTGAAGAAGGGCGATGTGGTTCGCGCTGTCATCGTGCGCACCAAGAAGGGCCTGCGCCGTCAGGACGGTTCTTACATCCGCTTCGATGAGAATGCGGCTGTAATCATCAAGGAAGACAAAAACCCCAGAGGAACCCGTATTTTCGGGCCCGTGGCCAGAGAGCTGCGCGAGAAGGATTATATGAAGATCCTCTCCCTGGCTCCGGAAGTACTGTAAGGAGGACGCTATGAATACACTCAATGTGAAAAAGGGCGATACCGTCATAGTGCTTTCCGGCAAAGACAAGGGCAAGAAGGGCAAGGTCCTTTCCACCCATCCCGCCGCTGGCAAAGTGGTGGTGGAAGGCGTCAACTTCGCCACAAAGCATGTGAAACCCCGCAAGCAGGGCGATCCCTCCGGCATCATGAAGCAGGAGACCCCCATCCGCGCTTGCAAGGTGATGCGCGTTTGCCCCAAGTGCGATAAGCCCACCAGAGTCAAACATCAGATTCTTGCCTCCGGCGAGAAGGTCAGAGTCTGCGCAAAATGCGGCGAGACCATATAACGGGAGGAGGAAGAGACAATGGCTAATATCGCTGAGGAAAAGTATGTGCCCCGGCTGAAGGCAAAGTACCAGAGCGAAATCGCTCCGGCCCTGATGAAGAAATTCGCCTACAAGAGCCCCATGCAGATCCCCAAGCTGGATAAGATCACAGTGAATGTTGGCTGCGGCGAAGCCCGCGACAACTCCAAGGCTCTGGATGCTGTGTGCAACGATCTGGCCAAGATCACCGGTCAGAAGGCCCTGGTCACCAAGGCTAAGAAGTCTGTGGCTAACTTCAAACTGCGTGAAGGTATGCCCATCGGTGCCAAAGTCACCCTGCGTGGCGACCGCATGTGGGAGTTTTTGGATCGGTTCTTCAATGTGGCTCTGCCCCGTGTCCGCGACTTCCGCGGCATCAATGCCAACGGCTTCGACGGCCATGGCAACTATGCTGTGGGCGTGAAAGAGCAGCTGATCTTCCCGGAGATCGAGTATGACAAGATCGACAAGATCCGCGGCATGGACATCGTGTTTACCACAACCGCACAGAACGATGAAGAGGCAAGAGAGCTGCTCACACTGCTTGGCGCTCCCTTCGCCAGATAAGAGGGAGGATTGTTGGCATGGCTAAAAAGTCTATGGTTTTGAAGCAGCAGCGCGGCAGCAAGTTTTCCACCAGAAACTACAACAGATGCAAGATCTGCGGCCGCCCTCATGCCTATCTGCGCAACTACGGCATCTGCCGTATCTGCTTCCGTGAGCTGGCTTACAAGGGCCAGATCCCTGGCGTGCGCAAGGCCAGCTGGTAAAAAGCGAGGGGAATCCCCCGCCTGAATGTGAAAGGGGCCCCATGGCCCCGCCCAAAGAAAAGTGGAGATGGCAAGCCAATCTCTAACTTCTGCAAGGAGGATAATAAATGGTTATTACAGACCCTATTGCCGATATGCTGACGCGTATCCGCAACGCCACATCCGCCCGCCACAGCACTGTGGATGTGCCCACCTCGGGCATGAAGCGGGCTATCGCCCAGATCCTGCTGGACGAAGGCTACATCAAGGCCTTTGAGCTGGTGGATGACGGTGCCCAGGGCATGATTCATATCACTCTGAAGAGCAACAAGGAAAAAGCGATCTGCGGCCTGCGCCGCGTGTCCAAGCCCGGCCTGCGCGTCTATGCCGGCGCCGATGAGCTGCCCCGCGTGCTCAAGGGCCTGGGTATTGCGATCGTTTCCACATCCAAGGGCATCATGACCGACAAGAAAGCCCGCGAGCTGAATGTCGGCGGCGAAGTCCTGGCATTTGTCTGGTAAGGGAGGATAACGGAATATGTCCAGAATCGGAAGAATGCCCGTTAGCATCCCCGCCGGTGTCACCGTGGATGTGAAGGGCAATGTGGTGCATGTGAAGGGCCCCAAAGGGGAACTGACACAGGAAATGCACAAGGATATGCTCATCGCTGTGGAAGACGGCCAGGTGGTTGTCAACCGTCCCAGCGAAAACAAACTGCACAAATCGCTTCACGGCCTGACCCGCACCCTGATCGCCAACATGGTGGAAGGTGTGGAAAAAGGCTACAGCAAAGAGCTGGAAGTCAACGGCGTTGGTTATCGTGTTGCCAAGCAGGGCAAGCAGCTGGTGATGAACCTGGGTTATTCCCACCAGGTGATCATGGACGAGATCCCCGGTATCACCATCGATGTGCCCGCCCCCAACAAGATCATCATCTCTGGCCCCAACAAGCAGATGGTCGGCCAGTTCGCCGCTGAAGTGCGGGAAAAGAGACCGCCCGAACCCTATAAGGGCAAAGGCATCAAATATGCTACCGAGGTCGTGCGCCGCAAGGAAGGCAAGGCCGGCGGTAAGAAGAAATAAGGGGGGTGCGCATCAATGGTTAAGAAGATCGACAAGAACGCTCAGCGCCTGAAGCGGCACAAGAGAGTGCGCGCCAACATTTCCGGCACTGCCGAGAGACCCCGCCTGGATGTGTTCCGCAGCGCGAACCACATCTATGCGCAGGTCATCGATGATGCCAACGGTGTCACTCTTGTTTCTGCCTCCACCACCGAGAAGGACTTTGGTTCTTACGGCGGCAACAAGGAAGCGGCCAGAAAGGTCGGCCAGATCGTGGCCGAGCGCGCAAAAGCCAAGGGGATCAGCGTCGTGGTGTTCGACCGCGGCGGCTACCTCTATCACGGCCGCGTCAAGGAACTCGCAGAGGGCGCCCGCGAGGGCGGACTCCAGTTTTAATGGGAGGTAGAATATGGCTCGTATGATAGATGCAAGCACAATGGAGCTGCAGGAGAAAGTTGTCTCCCTGAATCGTGTTTCCAAAACCGTGAAGGGCGGCCGTATCTTCAAGTTCGCGGCTCTGGTTGTGGTTGGTGACCAGAACGGCATCGTGGGCTACGGCCTGGGCAAGGCTTCCGAAGTGCCCGATGCCATCCGCAAGGGCATCGAAGATGCCAAAAAGAACCTCGTCCGCATCTCCCTGGAGGGCACAACCATCCCCCACGAGGTGCTGGGCACCTTCGGCGCCGGCAAGGTGCTGATGAAGCCTGCCGCTCCCGGTACCGGCGTGATCGCCGGCGGCGCTGTTCGTGCCGTTGTGGAAATGGCCGGTATCAAGGATATCCGTACCAAGAGCCTGCGGAGCAACAACCCGCAGAATGTCGTGGCCGCCACCATGGAAGGCCTGAAGTCGCTCCGGGATGCGGAACAGGTGGCTGCTGCCCGTGGAATCCCCACTGAGCAGCTGGCGAAATAAGGAGGGGAATCTGAATGGATAATCTGAAGATCACTCTCAAAAAGAGTCTGTCCGGCAGACTGCAGAAGCATATCGCCACAGCCAACTCCCTGGGCCTCAAGCGCCCCGGGGATGTGACTGTGCAGCCCAATAACGCTCAGACACAGGGAAAGATCGCCCTCATCGGCTACCTGCTCTCTGTGGAGACTTGCGAATAGGAGGTGCGCCCCATGAAATTGCATGAACTCTCTCCGGCGCCCGGTTCCAATCAGGAGCCCAAGCGCAAGGGCCGGGGCATCGGCACCGGCAACGGCAAGACTGCCGGCCGGGGTCATAAAGGCCAGTGGGCCAGAAGCGGCGGCGGCGTGCGCCCCGGGTTTGAAGGCGGCCAGATGCCGCTGGCCCGGCGTCTGCCCAAGCGCGGCTTCAACAACAAGGTGTTTGCCAAGCATTATGCTGAAGTGAATGTGGCAGCCCTCAACGCCTTTGAAGACGGCGAGACCATCTGCGTGGTGGCCATGCTGGAAAAGGGCCTGATCGGCAAAGCCTGCGACGGCGTGAAAGTGCTGGGCAACGGCGAACTGAAAAAGAAGCTGACCGTCAAGGCCGCCGGCTTCAGCAAATCCGCCAAGGAGAAGATCGAAGCAGCCGGAGGCAAGGCGGAGGTGGTATAAGCCATGATAGAAACCATTAAAAATGCGTGGAAGATCCCCGATCTGCGGCGGAAGCTGCTGTTTGTGGTCTTTGCGCTGGTGATCTTTCGGTTTGGCTATGCCATTTATGTGCCTTATGTAGATACCGAGGCCCTGGCCGATGTGTTCAAACAGTACAGCGATACTTTGCTGGGCTATTTCAACACCCTGTCCGGCGGCGGTTTTTCCCAGGCTTCTATCTTTGCCCTGTCGGTATATCCCTATATTAACTCTTCCATCATCATGCAGCTTCTGCAGGTAGCCATTCCGGCCCTGGAGCGTATGGTGAAGGATGGCGGTGAGGAAGGCCGGAAAAAACTGGCTTCCATCACCCGCTATGTGACCATCGCCCTGTCTCTGCTCATGGGTTGGACCTATTATATTATGCTGCGCACCAGCGGCGTTCTGACCCGCACCGATCTGTGGAGCGCCATCGTTATCATCCTGACCTTCACAGCCGGTTCCAGCTTCATTATGTGGCTGGGTGAGCAGATCAACTCCAAAGGCGTGGGCAACGGCATCTCCCTCATTCTGTTCGCTTCCATCGTTTCCCGCGGTCCTTCCGCTGTGATGGGGATCATCAACGGTCTGAAGAGCGGCAGCATGAATGTGATTTCTGTCATCGTCATTCTGGTGGTGGCTGTGGCCATGATCGCCTTTATCGTGTTTATCACAAACGCCGAGCGGCGCATCCCCATCCAGTATGCAAAGCGGATGGTGGGCCGCAAGATGTACGGCGGTCAGTCCACCCATCTGCCCATGAAGGTGAATATGTCCGGCGTGATGCCTGTCATCTTCGCTTCTTCCATCGTCACCTTCCCGGGCACCATCATCCAGTTCCTCAATCCGGAGGAAGGCTCCTTCTGGAGCAATTTCGGCAAGGCTTTCAGCCAGGGCAGTCTGGCCTATATCATCGTTTACGCCTTGCTCATCGTGGGTTTTGCTTATTTCTATGCCACCATTCAGTTCAACCCCATCGAGGTCAGCAACAACCTCAAGCGCAATGGCGGCTTTATCCCCGGCTTCCGTCCGGGCAAACCCACCACCGATTTCATTGCCAAAGTGCTGGGTAAGATCACCCTCATGGGCGCTCTGTTCCTGGGCATCGTGGCCATCCTGCCCCTGATCATGAGCAACATCAAGGGTCTGGGCGGTCTGGCCATCGGCGGCACTTCGGTGCTGATCCTGGTGGGCGTCGCGCTGGAAACTGTCAAGCAGATCGAAGCGCAGATGCTCATGCGTCACTACAAGGGCTTCCTTGAATAAAACGCGCCCCTTTAAGGGACAGTGGAGGCTTTGAAATGAAACTTGTGATTCTCGGGGCGCCTGGCGCTGGAAAGGGGACCCAGGCCGGCCTGCTGGCAGACCGGCTGGGGATCCCCACCATCTCCACCGGCAATCTGCTCCGCGCTGCCATGCAGCAGGGAACGGATTTGGGAAAACAGGTGAAGGAGGCCATGGATGCCGGCAAGCTGGTATCCGATGAGCTGATCATCCAGCTGGTGAAGGAGCGCTTGGGTCAGGAGGACTGTAAAGACGGTTATCTCCTGGACGGCTTCCCCCGCACGCTGGCTCAGGCCAAAGCGCTGAGCGGCTTTGCGAAGATCGATGGCGCGCTGTCCATTGAGGTCAGCGATTCGGAGATCGAACACCGTATGGAAGGCCGGCGCATTTGTTCCAAATGCCAGGCCACTTACCATGTGGAGGACAATCCGCCCAAAGTCGAAGGGATTTGCGACAAGTGCGGCGGTCAGCTGGTCATCCGGAAGGATGACACCCACGATGTGGTGGAAAACCGGCTGCATATCTACCATGAGGAAACCGAACCCGTGAAGGAATATTACCGTCAGGAAGGACTTTTGCTGGCGGTGCGCGGACAAAAGAAGCTGGCGGATACCACACAGTTGGTGTTCGACGCATTGGGGATATCCTTATGATCACCATCAAATCCAAACACGAACTGAAAATCATGCAAAAGGCGGGACAGATCAGCAAGGCGGCACTCCTCGCCGCCGGTGATCTGGTCGCGCCAGGTGTTACCACCCGCCAGCTGGACGAAGCAGCCCGCAGAGTGATCGAGAAGGCTGGGGCCAAGCCCGCATTTCTGGGCTATGCCGGTTTTCCCGCCACCATCTGCTGTTCGATCAACGATGAAGTGATCCATGGAATCCCGGGAGACCGGGTGATCCAGGAGGGCGACATCGTCAGCATCGATACGGGTGCGATCTATGAGGGCTATTTCGGAGACAACGCCGCCACCTTTGGTGCGGGCAAGATCTCGGAAGAGGCCCAGAAGCTGATCGATGTAACACGGCAGAGCTTCTATGAAGGTATCAAATTTGCCCGGAAAGGGCAAAGAATCTCCGATATTTCCCATGCCATCGGTGCTTATTGCGAAGCAAGAGGCTATGGCGTGGTGCGGGAGTTTGTGGGCCACGGCATCGGAACCAAGATGCACGAGGCGCCGGAGATCCCCAATTTTGGGGCGCCGGGCCATGGTCCGCGGTTGATGCCCGGGATGACCCTGGCCATTGAGCCTATGATCAACATAGGCACATGGAAGGTGAAGGTGCTCCCCGACGGCTGGACGGTCAAAACATTGGACGGCAGCCTGTCGGCCCATTACGAGAACACCGTTCTCATCACTGAGGGCGAGCCGATCATACTGACTTCTGTGGGAGACTGAAATGGCCCCGGATATGGAAAGATCGGACATTGTACTGTCGCAGCAGGGCCGGGACAAAGGCCGGCTGATGATGGTGCTTGATACAGATGCCGAATATCTGCTGCTGGCTGACGGCCGGCGCCGCAGAGTCGAGCGCCCCAAGCGCAAGAAAATCCGCCATGTGTCCTTTGTGGCCAAAAGCCGCAGCGAAGAGGGCCGGCGGCTGCGCCAGGGCGAAAAATTGTCAAACAGTGAAGTCCGCAGGGCGCTGCGCCAAGAAGAAGCGCCCACCAATGCAGAATAACCGAGGAGGTAATTTCGTTTGGCAAAAGAAGATATGATCGAAGTGGAAGGTACCGTTATAGAGGCGTTGCCAAATGCTATGTTCCAGGTGGAGCTGGCCAACGGCCACAAGGTGTTGGCCCACATCTCGGGCAAGCTGAGGATGAACTTCATCAAGATCCTGCCGGGCGATAAAGTCACCCTGGAGATGTCCCCTTATGATCTCTCCCGGGGCAGGATCACATGGCGGTTCAAATAAGGGAAGCTTTCTCCCATCATTTGCCGCTGAGACAGGAGGTATACAGATTATGAAAGTGAAACCGTCGGTTAAACCCATCTGTGAAAAGTGCAAGATCATCCGCAGAAAGGGCCGCGTCATGGTCATCTGCGAGAACCCCAAACACAAACAGAGACAGGGCTGATAAATACACAGGAGGTGCTGAAATAAATGGCTCGTATTGCCGGTGTTGACCTTCCCCGCGAAAAAAGAGTGGAGATCGGACTGACTTACATCTTTGGAATCGGCCGCTCCCTTTCCAATGAAATCCTGGAGAAGACCGGTGTGAATCCTGACACCAGAGTCAAGGATCTCACCGATGACGAAGTGGCCAAGCTGCGTGACATCATCGAGCACAGCTATCAGGTCGAAGGCGACCTGCGCCGCGAAAACGCAATGAACATCAAACGGCTGGTGGAAATTGGTTCCTACCGTGGCCTGCGCCACAGAAAGGGCCTGCCTGTGAGAGGGCAGCGCACCAAGACCAATGCCAGAACACGCAAAGGTCCCAAGAAGACCATCGCCAACAAGAAGAAGTAAGGAGGGGCGAGACGAATGGCTAAAGCACAAGCTGCGAAGAAGGGCGTGACCAAGAAGCGCCGCGAACGCAAGAATATCGAAAAGGGTGCGGCCCATATCCGCGCCTCTTTCAACAACACCATTGTGACCATCACCGACCTGGGCGGCAACGCCCTGTCTTGGGCTTCCTCCGGCGGCCTTGGCTTCCGGGGCTCCAGAAAGTCCACTCCCTTTGCTGCTCAGACAGCAGCAGAGACAGCAGCCAAGGCTGCTATGGAGCATGGTCTGAAGACCGTTGAGGTGTATGTGAAGGGCCCCGGTTCCGGCCGTGAAGCCGCCATCCGTGCCCTGCAGGCCGCTGGTCTGGAAGTCACCATGATCAAGGATGTGACTCCCATCCCCCACAACGGCTGCCGCCCGCCCAAGAGAAGAAGAGTTTAATCGGAGGTGTTTTGATCAATGGCGAGATATACAGACGCAACCTGCCGCATTTGCCGCAGAGAGGGCGAGAAACTCTTTCTGAAGGGCGACAGATGTTATAGCGATAAATGCGCTCTGGCCCGCCGGGCCTATGCCCCCGGCCAGCACGGCCAGGGCCGTAACCGGAAGCTGAGCGAGTATGGCATGCAGCTGCGGGAGAAGCAGAAGGCCAGAAAGTACTATGGCATTCTGGAAGGTCAGTTCGAGGGCTATTTCGAGCTGGCTACCAAGAAGCAGGGCATGACCGGTGAAAACCTGCTGAAGATCCTGGAAAGCCGTCTGGACAATGTGGTCTATCGCGCCGGCTTTGCTATGAGCCGTCCCGAAGCCCGCCAGCTGGTGAAGCATTCCCATTTCACCGTCAATGGCAAGAAGGTCAACATTCCTTCCTATCTGCTCAAGGCCGGCGATGTAGTCGCCATCCGTGAGAAGAGCATGAGCCTGGACAAGTTCAAGGCTGTCATTGAGGCCAACAGCTCCAAGCCCGCCCTGAACTGGCTGAGCGTTGACCGGGCCAAGGGTACCGCTACCGTTGTGAACCTGCCCAACCGGGACGAGATCGATCTGCCCGTGCAGGAGCATCTGATCGTGGAATTGTACTCCAAATAACCCGAACCCTCATTGACAATCACACAGGCAACTTTAACGATAGGAGGGTATTCTGATGATAGCGATTGAAAAGCCCCGCATTGAGTGCGCCGATTCTCTGGAGGACGGTTCCTACGGCAAATTCGTCGTGGAGCCTCTGGAGCGGGGGTATGGCACCACCCTCGGCAACTCGCTCCGCCGTATATTGCTCTCCTCGCTGCCCGGCACAGCCGTGACCACCATCAAGATCGATGGGGTGCAGCATGAGTTTTCCACGATCCCGGGCGTCAAAGAAGATGTGACAGAGATCGTTTTGAATGTGAAAGGCATTATCGCCAAGCTGCACAGCGAAGGCGAAAAGACCGTTTACATCGAAAGCACGAACCCGGGGCTGGTGACAGCCGGCGACATCCGCTGCGACAGCGATGTGGAGATCCTCAACCCGGATCATCCCATCTGCACGCTGATGCCCGACGCCAAATTCACCATGGAGCTGACCCTCAATCACGGCCGCGGCTATGCCCTGGCCGAGCGCAATAAGCCCGCCCAGCCGGTGATCGGCCTGATCCCGGTGGATTCCCTCTATACTCCCGTCTACAAGGTCAATTATGTGGTGGAAAACGCCCGCGTGGGTGATATGACCGACTATGACCGGCTGACACTGGAAGTATGGACTGACCGGACCATTGCCGCCCGGGATGCGGTTTCGCTGGCTGCCAAGATCCTCACAGACCATCTGAGCCTGTTCGTGGATCTCTCCGACGAGATCGGCAGCAAGACAACGGTGGTGGAAAAGAGCGAAACCACCCAGGATAAAGTGCTGGAGATGACCATTGAAGAGCTGGATCTGTCGGTCCGTTCCTTCAACTGTCTCAAGCGCGCCGGCATCAACACCGTTGCCGACCTGATCAACACTTCGGAAGAAGATATGATGAAAGTGCGCAACCTGGGCCGCAAGTCCCTGGAAGAGGTCATCAAAAAGCTGGATGATATGGGCCTGAAGCTCAGCTCCGGCGACAACAACTGATCGACAGCGCCGGCATCGGGGCCTCTGCCCCGATGTCGGGAGACCGCCCCCTCCAAAGCCTTGGGGCTTTGGGGCGGAGCATATAAGGAGGTAAAATTATGCCAGGAACCCGCAAACTCGGCAGACCCACCGACCACCGCAAGGCAATGCTGCGCGCCATGGTCACCTATCTGCTGGAGAACGGAAAGATCGAGACCACCGTCACTCGCGCCAAAGAGGTGAGACCTCTGGCCGAAAAGATGATCACACTGGGCAAGAAGAACACTCTGGCTGCCAAGCGCCAGGCTTTTGCCTTTATCACCAAGGAAGCCGTCGTCAAGAAGACCTTTGACGAAATCGCTCCCAAATATCAGGACCGCAACGGCGGTTATGTGCGCATCACCCGCATCGGGCCCAGAAGAGGCGATGGCGCGGAGATGGCCATTATCGAGCTGATCTGATTCTTTCGCAGAAAAGCCAGGAAGGGATTGTCCCGAGCATGATGCCATCGGGACAATCCCTTATTTTATTTTTCCAGACAAAAAAGACGCTTTCAGAAGAAAGCGTCTTTTTGTCTGTCGGGAAACCTTTATCCTGTGGGAAAATCTTTTGATCTACCCTGAATCAATCTGCAAAAACCGGCGACCTGTGCGTCGGTTTTTGCACCTCTCAAGGGGCAAGTGTGGCCGATTGACCGCAGAAGCGGCCAATCGGCTGCATGCAGGTCCTTGCAAAAACTCAAAAAAGTGGCTAAAGCCGCTTTTTTGACACGCTCAAGACGCTTTCAGAAGAAAGCGTCTTTTTGTTTACCGCCGGGCATCTTTGCGCACAAAAGGCGGGGAAACCTTGGGGGAGGAAAGAGCCTGATACAAGCTGGGACGGCGATAGGCGTTGCCGTGCACCTCCCTTTCACGATACCGGCGCATCTGATCCAAAGGGAAGGGGGCCAGATAGATGCCTTCTTTTTCTCCGGCCTCCAGCACCAGAGTATCCCGGCTTTCCACCTGACCGTTTTCGCGCTCCAGATAGGCCATGCCGTCAAAGGCGGTGGAATGGCCATTGCAGTCCGGGTGTCCCATGGGATAGTTGACGGTGGCGATGCCCAGCATGTTTTCGTAGGCCCGTCCCCGCAGCTGGGAAATGCGGTTGATCTCCATGGGGCAGGCGTTGGGAGTCAGAATGATTTCTGCACCGCTCAGCATCAACAGCCGGGCGCTTTCGGGAAATTCCCGGTCATAGCAGATCATGCATCCCACTTGTATGGGGCCTTTGGGTGTTTCCAGAGTGGTCACGGGAAAAGAATCCCCAGGCGTCAGGGCACATTCTTCCCCAAAATCACAGGTGTGCACCTTGGCGTAATCCAGTACCCGCCGGCCCTGGAAGTCAAAAAGGGCAAAGCTGTTGCGGGGAAGAGGAGAAAACTCCTCCAGATAGGTGATCCCGATGGCCATGGAAAGCTCCTTTGCCAAGCCCTGGAAAGCCTGGAGAAAGGAGTGGTCTTTGGGAATGGCTGGTCCATTTCCCTGGGGAGGAAACTGATATCCGGTGCTCCACATTTCAGGAAACAAAGCCACATCGGCCCCCATGCTTCGGGCTTTCCGGCAGGCAGAAAGACCCTTTTCCAGGTTGCCCTCCAGTGTGCCGGTGGGCAAAAGCTGAAGCAATGCAACGACAAATTCCATGGATTTTTCCTCCTTTTTTATATTCTGATGGTATCATTTTTCTTACTGGGGTTCAATACACTCTTTTCCCTGGAAGAAAAGAATGGTATACTGAATAAAAGGAGGGAGAAACAAGATGAAGATCGATTTCTCTTTGCTCTATGAAAAAGCGCGGCAGGCGGCGGGACACCGGGTGCTGACACCCTATACCGAAGCCGGCAGCGTTGGGGCAGCCATCCTGACCAAAAGCGGGAAGATCTATACCGGCGTCAATATCGACACCGCTTGCTCCATGGGATTCTGTGCCGAGCATGCGGCGGCGGCCGCCATGGTGACGGCCGGAGAATGTGAGATCGTCGCCGTGGCTGCGGTGGACGACAAAGGGGATGTGGTACCTCCCTGTGGAAGATGCCGGCAGTTTTTGGTGCAGCTGGGGCCGGAAAATGAAAAAGCCCAGGTGCTGGTGGAAAAGGATAAAGTAATGCCTTTGGAAGAATTGCTGCCCTACGATTGGCGGAAAGTTCGTCCCAGAGATTAAAAAAACGGAGAACCCAGGGGTTCTCCGTTTTTTGTAGGATAGCATTATTTTTCGCTGACCAGCAGGTTATAAGTGGTAAAGTACCACTGTCCGCCGATCTGGGTCACATAAGTAGAGCCGGTCATGGTTTTGCTGCCGTCGTCGCCGGTGATCTTCACATCAAAGTCCACCAGATTGACGGTGGCGGCCTTGGGGAAATCATCCTGCACCGATGCCAGTTTTTCCGATCCTGCATTTTCGCTTTGGTTGACGGTCACTTCTACCTGGAGATTTTCTCCCAGCTCTTCCTGCATCTGCTGGCGGTAGGACAGATAGATGCTGCTGCTGACGCCGCCCATGGTGCTCACTTGCTCGAATGCCTCGCGCAGTTCTTCCGGCATACAGGAAGAGAGCTCATCCAAATCACCGGCATACAGATTGTGATAATATTTTTGCAGCAGCTTCTGGGGATTGGATTGCTCGCCCCGTACAGAGGGGAGAATCAGAAAGATCACAGCGGCAGCCACCAACAGAAGGATGACCGCCAGTGGGATCAGAAGGGCCCATTTGGAATGTGTTTTCTCCGGCTCTTTTGCCTGGACAGTAATTTTACGCATACATAACCACCTTTTCTGGGGCCGCCGGGATCATGCGGGGGCCGGGCCTTTGTTCAACAGCAGGGGCACAGCCTGGCGCAGCATGGCCAGTTGTTCCATGGCCTGTGTTTGGCCATGGCTATGGGCCAGCAAATAGCATTTAATCTTGGGTTCTGTGCCCGAAGGACGGATGGCCAATGCAGCTCCATTGGCCAATTCATAGTATACCATATCAGCGCCCCGAAGGGAAAGGGGTTTTGTTTCATTTTCCGTCAGACAGTGACAAAGTCCGCTTTGGTAGTCCCGCCAGCGGGATACCGGAGTGGTGCCGAGAGTATGGGGCGGATTCTGCCGCAGCCGCTCCATGGTCTGGGCCATACGGGCCTGGGCATCATCACCGGAAAAGGACAGGGAAAAAGCATCCTCCAGATACCAGCCAAAGTCAGCAAAAAGCTGCTCCAGCCGGTCCAGGGGCGTCTGCCCTTTGGCCAGAAGACCTGCGGCTAAATGGCAGAAGGCCAGGGCAGCGGCCAGACCGTCTTTATCCCGGCAGTGGGAGCCGATCATGCAGCCGATAGCCTCTTCAAAGGCAATGACACACCGGCCTTTTCCCTCCTGCTCCAGCTGGCAGGCCAGGGGGGCCATGTGTTTGAAACCGGTGAATGTATCAATGCATGAGGCGCCGTGGTTTTGGGCAATGTCAGAAGCCAGCTTGGTGGTGACGATGCTCTTGATCACCAGGGGAGAAGGGGAGGAAAGTGTTTGATCACTCCGGGCGGAAAGAAGGAAATCGGTCAAAAGAGAGCCGGATTGATGGCCGGACAGGCTATGGTATTCCCCCTGATGCAGCACCTGGAAGGCCACCCGGTCGGCATCGGGATCGGTGGCGATAATCAGGTGGGCTCCCACCCGGCGGGCTTCCTCCAGGGCCAGGTGAAAGGTTTCCGGATTTTCCGGATTGGGGGAGGGGGCAGTGGGAAAGCTGCCATCGGGTGTCATCTGGGAAGAGACACAGTGCACATCGGTAAACCCCTGCTCTTTCAGCAGTCGGGGAAGGAGCAGCCCTCCCACTCCGTGGAGAGGAGTGTAGACAATGCGCAGCCGGGCCCGGTCCTCTGGCAAAGAAACCGGGGGAACATCCTGGACCAAAGCATCCAAATAGGCTTTGTCGGTTTCCTCGCCCAAGGGAATCACCAAAGAGGGATCCCCTTCCGGCAGAGCGCAGGGCAGACAGGTACGGGCCATTTCCTGACTGACGGCGGCACATTCTTCATCGGTGAGCTGTGCGCCGGTGTGGGAATATAGTTTGCATCCGTTATATTCTTTTGTATTATGACTAGAAGTAATATTCATTCCTCCGGCAGCGCCGGTGTGGATCACGGCAAAGGAAAGCTCCGGCGTAGGGCGTGGGTCGATAAAAAAGTGTACCGGGATGCCCAGGGAGGTAAAAGCCTGCTGGGCCGCCTGCGCCAACCCGGGACTGCTCAGGCGGCAGTCACGGCAAAGGCAGATGCCTTTTTGCCGCGCCCGTTCCCCTTGAGAGGAAAGAAGAAAGCGGCCAAAGGCCAGGGCGGCCTGGGTGATGGTAAAGCGATTGACTCCTCCGGGCCCTAAGGCAGCAATTCCCCTGAGTCCAGCGGTGCCAAAGGAGAGGGGTGACTGAAATAGGGGCCGGAGAGATGCAGAAGAAGTGTTGAAAAGAATATTTTTTTCATCCTGGGAAAGAAAGGGGCTTTGAAGCCACCGCTCCAAGATTATTTTCCAATTTTCCATCACAAAGACCTCCTGACAACGGGGATTTTCCTTTATTTATCATATCATGTTCCGGGGAAAAGAGCCAGGCGTCAAAAAAACTTTACGGAAAACTGCTTTTCAAAGAAAAGAAAAACAGGTAAAATAAGGATGGAATAATAAATGGAGTGAAGAAAAATGAAAGCAACACAGTATATTACAGTGGATATGGGGCCGGGGAAGCGGATCGCCCTGGTGGCCCATGACAACATGAAACAGGAAATGATCGACTGGGCCATGGAGCATCGCCAGGAGCTTTCCCAGCATACCCTGTGCGGCACCGGCACCACCGCCGGACTGGTCAGCCGGGCCACCGGACTGACGGTCACGGGGTACCGCAGCGGCCCTCTGGGCGGCGATATGCAGCTGGGAAGCCGGATCACCGAAGGGGAGATCGATCTGATGGTCTTTTTCTGGGACCCCCTGACCCAGCAGCCCCATGACCCGGATGTGAAGGCCCTTTTGCGCATTGCTGCTTTGTATAATATTCCCGTGGCCACCAACCGGGCCACCGCCGATTTTCTTTTGTCCTCCCCGTTGATGCACGAGACATATCCCCGGCGGCTGATGGACTTTTCCCAGCATATGCAGGCCCGTATCGGAGATTAGAAAAAGCCCTTCCTTTCCACTGGAAAGGAAGGGCTTCTGTTTTCATTTCAATATCCCAGATCTTTGAGGGTATCCTGGGCCAGTTCCTTCTGGGAAAGGGGAGCTGCACACAAAACCAGGGTGTCCTCGATACGGGAAAAGGCATAAAAATAATCTTCACAGATAAAGGCTTCCCGTTGTGCATGTTCAGAAGACATGGAAGATCGGCTATGGATGTTAGACTGGATCTTTTCCAGCTCGCTGTTCATAAGGGTAAAGGCGGAGCGGGCCTGATCTTCCAAGGAAAAAGCAAAAAACTGCACATAGCAGCCATCCCGGCTGGCCTCCCAGGCTTCCTCTGTTCCTGTGTATGTAAGGATTGGCTGGGACAGAAGATATCCTTCTTCTTCCATCTGCTGGACAAACTCCTGGGGAAGCAGGGGAGTGGGGGAGAAGAACAGGAGGAAGGCCCAGATACCTCCGGCCGCAAGGAGCAAAAGGGCACCTGCGATGATGGCGGCCCATTTCCATGCCCTTTTCAAACCGGCAGCGCTGCGGGGATTCCTCTCCGGGTGTTCCTGAAGCAAGTGATCCAGTTCCCTCTGGGCCTCAGGGCCGAAGGCCTGAGCAATCCAGTGGGGATCGTATTTGTCATTGTTTTTATTGAAGGAGTAGGCCCGGCGCTTTTCCACAGAATATTTGACGGCCCGTCCTGGCTGAGCAAAAGAAAGGGCATCGATATAGATGGTGAAAAAGCAGAGGATGGGCAGAAGATGCCGGCAGTTTTCCAGAAGGTGAAGGTAATAGATATCCAGCAGATTCCAGGTGTCCAAAGGCTTGGTGATCTGGGCGATTTGCCGGCCGTCCCGAAAAATGCTCACCACATAGATTTTTCCCATAAACCGGGGATAGCAGTCGTATTGCTCTTCTCCATAGCAGATGGTCAGCTGGGAGGTGAATATGCCATCGATCTGGGTGTAGAAGGAACCCTGCTGCCGGCCGGCCTCGTCCAGAATCTCATATTCTTCCACCTGGGCCGATGCGCCCAGGAGAAATTTGTATTTGGTAAGGCTGTGCAGGACATTGTCCAGCAGCCGGTAGGATGTATGGTAAAGCGGCCGGCCCTGGGCATCGGAAAAGGTAAGCCGACGCATGTTTTCTGCCTCCAGGGGCAGGCGCAGATCGGCCCAGGGGGTCTGGGCCTGGAAGAGAAGCTGGCCCCGTTCCTCCACCTGGAACAGATTTTGGCCACTTGATTTGGTTTGACGGATGGTCACAAGCATTGTGATTCTCCTCCCAATGGTATGATTAAACAGTATAGCATAGGGGGTAGAGGATTTCCATCATGGGAGGCAATAAAATCCCCCTTGCCCATTGCAAATCCGGGCGTCAGCGAGTAAACTAAAGGCAGCAGGGCTTCTGCCCAAAAACGCCGGACCATGGCCCGGAGAAAGAGGAAAAACTATGCTGAAACTGCTGAAAAACTGCGATGTATACGCTCCCAAGCATGTGGGAATGCGGGATATCCTGCTGGCCGGAGACAAAATCATGAAGGTGGCCGAGAAAATCGAAGGCTATGAGGGCCTGGACGGGGTGGAGGTCATGGATCTTCATGGCGCCATTGTCACTCCTGGTCTCATCGATATCCATGTCCATGTGACAGGGGGCGGCGGGGAACAGGGCTATCATAGCCGTACCCCGGAGCTGAATCTCAGCGAGCTGATCCGCAGCGGTGTCACCACTGTGCTGGGTCTGCTGGGCACCGACGGCACCTCCCGCAGTCTGGAAAACCTGCTGGGCAAGGTGACGGCCTTGGAAACCGAAGGCATCAGCACCTATATGCTCACCGGTTCTTATCAGTATCCCACCGTCACTCTCACCGGCAGCGTGCTGCGGGATATTATGCTCATCGATAAGATCATCGGCGCCAAACTGGCCATGAGCGATCACCGCAGCTCCACCATTACCGATGACGAAATGACCCGCCTGGCCAGCGATGTGAACATGGGCGGCATGCTCAGCGGCAAGGCCGGATTGCTCACTATCCACACCGGCGTGCGGGAAGGGATGCTGGACCCCATCTTCCGGGCGCTGGAAAAATCCGATGTGCCTATCGAAACCTTCCTGCCCACCCATGTGGGACGGAATTACAAACTGCTGGATGAGGCCATCAAACTGTCCAAAATGGGCGGCAATTTTGACCTGACAGCCCACGGTTCTTTGAAGGAGGATGGAGAGAGCGCCGCTGATATGGTGGCCTACTGCATCAAAAAGGGTGTGGATCTGGATCACCTGTCCATGTCCTCCGACGGCAATGGCAGCCAGCCTCGTTTTGACGAAAATGGCCGCTGCATCGGCCTGACCTATGTAAGCCCGGCAGTGCTGCTGTACGAGCTGCGCCGGGGTGTGCTGGAGCTGGATGTGCCCCTGGAGGAGATGCTGCGCATCTTCACCACTTCTCCCGCTCTGCGTCTGGGAAAAGAAGGAGTCAAGGGCTGCATTCAGGAAGGGGCCGACGCCGATCTGTTGGTGCTGGATAAGGAGCTGAATATTTCCTCGGTGATTGCCAAGGGCAAACTGGCAATGTGCGAGGGCAAGGTGCTGCTGAAGGGCACCTTTGAGGAATAAGAAGGAATCACGAAGGGCCTGCCGCAAACTGCGGCAGGCCCTTTTGGTTTCAGAGAAAGAGAGGGAAATAGGTTGACGGATGAGGAAAAGAATGGTATTTTAAAGATAAAGTGAGTTGTTTTGCTACATACTCATTTAAAAATTTTCAAAGGCAGGAGGGATGGATATGAAAAAGAACATCACGCAAAAAGCCGGTTGGATTTTTGTGGGGAGCTTTGCCGGGCTTCACCTGCTGCAAGGCCTTGCGGAAATGGCCCGGCGGCAGATGGTCCTCAGCGGCTCGGCAGAGGGAAGCAGTATGGTGTATCAGATCCTGGAGCAGATCAGCACCTTTCTGCGTTATTTTCTGGCGGGGCCCAGCCTGAAAGCCGATCCGCTGACCCCTAAAATATGGCCCCGGGACATTGGTGGCGCCACTCTCATCGGTTTGTTTGTGGTGGCGGTGACGGTATGGCTGCTGGCACATTACGGCTGGAAGCGAACCTATCTTTATTGGGGTGCGGCCCTGGCCCTTTCCATCGCTCTTTGCTTT
The DNA here is from genome assembly GCF_016901775.1 of Intestinimonas butyriciproducens. Taxonomy (GTDB): domain Bacteria; phylum Bacillota; class Clostridia; order Oscillospirales; family Butyricicoccaceae; genus Pseudobutyricicoccus. The sequence goes on along the minus strand of NZ_JACJKW010000001.1, from coordinate 29,211 downwards.
GCCCTCGATCTGATGGCAGGATCGGGGATTTCCGATCCGGCCATTGGCAGCAAAAACCTGGCAGAAGTCCCCTTGCGGTGTGCCGGGTATGTGATTTTTTATCAGATTCCCGCCTGGCTTTTGTATGAAGGAAGCCGGTATCTCGCCCGGAACATCCAGAAAGAACGGGAAGGATAAAGGGAGGGATCATCATGAAGAGCAAGAAAAGAGCTGTAGGCGGCTGGATTTTTGCGTTTGTGTTTGTGGCAGTGCAGCTTTTGTACTGTGCATTGGATCTTTGGCGGAAAGTGAGTATGCGTACGCCGCCCTTTGACGACATCGAAACGCCCATAGGGGAGATGATCGACCAGGTGATCGCCTTTCTCCGCCACTTTCTGGCAGGGCCCAGCCTTGTGTCCTCTCCATCGGAAACATTGGTGCCCCGGGAGATCGGCGGCGCCTGCCTGATCGGTTTGTTTGTGGTGGCGGCAAGCGTATGGCTGCTCAGCCGGTATGGCTGGAAGCGGACCTATCTCTACTGGGGTGCGGCCCTGGCCCTCAGTTTGCTGCTGTGCAACATCATGGGGAATGTGGTGGCCAGCCGGTTTTCCTCTTTGGTGATTTTTCCATGGGAGAGCATAGAGGTGGCCCGCCGCAGCGCCGGATATGTGCTGCTGTATCAGATCCCCGCCTGGTTTTTGTATACCGGTCTGCGCAAGATTTTCCGGGATGCCGGGGAGGACGAAAGGGCAAAAACAGAATAAGAAAAAAGCACTCCAACGGGTGCTTTGAGCATGTCGAAAAAGTGGCTTTTACCACTTTTTCGAGTTTTTGTAAGGGCCTGCATGCAGCCGATTGGCCGCTTCTGGCGGTCAATCGGCCACACTTGCCCCTTGAGAGGTGCAAAAACCGACGCACAGGTCGCCGGTTTTTGCGAATTGATGAGGGGGAAAGCAAACCTCTTTCCTCGGGCTACATCGGTTTATCGACAGGCTGAAATAAAGCACCCTAACGGGTGCTTTATTTCAGGCCCAAGGCCAGTTTCTTACTTGCGCAGTTCCTTGACGGCTTTTTCGATCCGCTGGCAGGCGTCCTCCACAAAGGTGCGGGGGCAGGCCATATTCAGACGGCGGAAGCAGGTGCCGGTCTGGCCGAACCAGGAGCCCACATTGGCGGCAATGCCCACCTTTTCGGCAAACCACTTGCCCAGCTCTTCTTCGGTCATGCCCAGGCCGCGGCAATCCAACCACATCAGATAGGTGGCTTCGTTCATGCGCACCTTCAGCTCCGGGCAGTGCTCGTGGATGAAGTCCACAAAGTACTGGCAGTTGCCCCGCAGCACATCGATCAGCTCATCCAGCCACTGTTCGCTTTCGTTGTAGGCGGCGATGGTGGCGGGGCCGGCGAAGATGTTGGCGCTGGCGTGAGCTTTGGCTACCTGAGCCTGGAACTTCTTCCGCACTTCCTCGTTGGCGATCAGGATATTGGAGCCCTGGATGCCGGCCAGGTTGAAGGTCTTGCTGGGAGCGGTGCAGATGATGCAGTTCATCTTGGCATGCTCGGACACATTGCCGTAGACGATGTGCTCGCCGGAGAACACCAGGTCGTTGTGGATCTCGTCGGCGATGACGAAAATGTTGTGCTTTTCGCAGAAAGCATCCAGCTTACAGAGTTCTTCTCTGGTCCACACACGGCCGCCGGGGTTGTGGGGGGAGCACAGCAGCATGGCCCGGGTCTTGGGGGTGACTGCCTTTTCCATGGCATCCCAGTCCATGGTGTAGTAGCCGTCCTCGTCATGGAGGGGCACATCCAGCAGCACACGGCCTTCATCGGTGGTGGCGCCAAAGAAGGGGCCGTATACCGGAGAGCACATCAGCACTTCGTCGCCGGGCTCGGTGACGGAGTTGACCGCCATGTGCAGAGCGGTGACAATACCGGGGGTGAAGGTGATCCACTCTTTCTGGATCTCATAGTTGTGGCGGCGCTTCATCCAGCCCACAACAGCTTCATAATATTCATCGGTCAAGAAATCATAGCCAAAGACCAGATTCTGCACTCTCTTCTGCAGAGCGGCCACAATGGGAGGGGCCACAGCGAAATCCATATCGGCGATCCACATGGGCAGCAGGTTTTCTGCCACACCGCAGCCATAGAGGGCATCGGCCTTATCCCATTTGATGCAGCCTTGATCTTTCCGGTGAGGAGCGTTCTTGAAATCGTACATTTTGATCCCTTCCTTGTCTTTTATAGATATTTTTGATAGGTGTTTAGCATCTAAAAATAGAATATCATTCCCCCATTAAAAGTCAATCCTTTTTTGCCATTCTGTTTACAAACCGTCCACCCGGGAAGGGAAAGAAACTGGTATAATAGCCGCAAGCGGCTATTATACTGATTTTGCGGCCGTTTTCTCGTCCCTTGGGGGACAACCGAAAACACGGCCAATATACCATGTTGCTTCGCTCCATGGTATAATACAAACAGTACATATCACGGAAAAAAGGAGGGGGACTATGATCCCGCTTTTTACAGCCCAGGAAACCCGGCATCTGGAGCAGATGACCTACGAACGGGGTATTTCCTACTTGCAGATGATGGAGAATGCAGGAAGAGCCTGCTGCGAGACCCTCCAGGCCCAATGGGGCGTGGGAGACAAGCGGGTGTGCGTGATCTGCGGAAAAGGGGGCAACGGAGGCGACGGCTTTGTGCTGGCCCGCCATCTTCAGCTGCGGGGAGCCATGCCTTTTGTACTATTGCTTCAGGAACCCACCCATCCCGACGCCCAGGAGATGTACCGGAGGTTGGGCAGCATCCCGGTGTACCGGCTGCCGATAGGGGAAACAGAGCTGGAAAAGCTTTTAATGGGCAGCGACATCATTGTGGATGCCGTTTACGGCATTGGGATGCGGGGCCAGCTGCCGCCCCCGGTGGCCCATATCTTCTCTCTGTGTGAAAAAAGTCCGGCTCAGAAGGCCGCCATCGACATTCCCAGCGGCGTGGGGGGAGACGACGGCAGCCGGGCGGAAGGGGCCTTCCAGGCCCAGGTGACCATCGCACTGGGCTGCTATAAAATCGGCCATTTTTCCCAGCCAGGCAGTGATCATTGCGGCAAAGTGGTGCTGCGCAGCTTTGGAGAGGAGGAAGAGGACCGGGAAAACTGCGCCGCCCGGGCCTTTACTGTGACGCCCCGAAGCTGTATTTCCCTGCTTCCGCCCAGGGATCCGGCGGGGAACAAAGGCACCTTTGGCACGGCCCTCAATATCGCCGGAAGCCGGGGCATGAGCGGCGCGGCCATTTTGTCCTCCAAGGGGGCGCTGCGCTGCGGCGTGGGCCTTTTGCGCCTGGCCGTGCCCAAAAGCATTCTGCCCATTGCCGCCGGAGCTCTGGCCGAACCGGTGATGATGGAGCTGGAGGAAAGTCCGGAAGGACAGAGCATGTGGAATGAAGATCTGGCCAGGTGGAGTCAGAAGGCTTCGGCTATTTTGGTGGGATGCGGACTGGGCACCGGGCTGGAGGGCGGTCAGCTGATGCAGAATCTGCTCCTTTGCCGCAAAGCGCCTTTGATCGTGGATGCCGACGGCATCAATATTCTGGCAAAATGGCCTGAACTACTGGGAAAAACAGGGGAAAACCTGCTGCTGACTCCTCACCCCTTGGAGTTTTCCCGGCTCACCGGCAAAAGTGTGGAAATGATCCAGCAAAACCGGGCGGCAGTGGCCTTGGAGTTTGCGCAAAAAACCGGGGCTGTACTGCTGCTCAAGGGAAGCCGTACCCTGGTGGCCTCTCCCGATGGCCGGTTGTATGTAAACCGGACGGGGAATACCGGCCTTTCCAAAGGAGGAAGCGGGGATGTGCTTTCGGGGATGATCCTGTCCTTTGCCGCCCAGGGAGTGCCTTTGTTTGAAAGCGCCGTGCTGGGGAGCTGTCTCCACGGGGCCTGTGCCGACATGCTGGCCCTGGAGCGGTCGGTTTACGGCATTCTGCCTTCCGATATTGGGGAAAATCTGCCCTTTCTTTTGAAGCGGCTGGAAAAGCCTGAGGAAATGCCCCGGGGCTGAGGAAAGGGGCGAAAGACAGAAAGCAGAAGAAACTTGCCCTTTTTGCTGAAAATAGGGAGAAAGTCTGCGGATGTTGCGTCTGCTCTTGACAGCACCCGGAAGAGGGGGTAGGCTCTTTTTGCGGCAGTGCCGCAGAAAGAGAGGAAATATCCATGAAATTATCGGAAAAGCAAGGCGGCGTGCTGCTCATGCTGCTTTCGGCCCTGTTTTTTTCTGCCATGCAGGCGGCGGTCTCTTATTCCGGCAGCCGTATTCCGGTGATGGAACAGGTCTTTTGCCGCAATCTGATCAGCCTGGTGGTGGCCTTTGTGCTCATCCGGAAAAACAAGCTGTCCCTTTTCGGAGATAAAAATGTGCAGCCTTTACTCTTTGGCCGGTCCTTTTTTGGCTTTGTAGGGGTGGTTTCCCTGTTTTATGCTTCCAGTCATGCCCGTCAGGCCGATGTGAGCATTCTCAGCAAGATGTCCCCCTTCCTGGTCACATTGCTGGCCTGCGTGTTCCTTAAAGAGAAGCTGTCCAAGGTTCAGCTGCCCGCCCTTCTTCTGGCCTTTGCCGGTGTGGTCATCGTGGCCGGCCCCACCTTCCATTCGGACTTTCTGCCCTTGTCCATGGCCTTTTTCTCTTCGGTCACATCGGGTATCGCCTATACCTTGCTCCGCTATTCCAAAGGCAAGACCGACGGTATGACGGTGATCATGCACTTTTCCACCTTCAGCGCCGTGTGCTCCATTCCCTTTATGCTGGGCAATTTCGTCATGCCCAACGCCAAGGAGCTGATGGCCCTGGTGCTCATCGGTCTGTTTGGTTCCTTGGGCCAGATCGCCCTCACCTATGCCTATCGCCTGGCGCCCGCCGGAGAAGTGAGCATCTACAACTATTCCGGCATCTTGTTTTCCATGGTGCTGGGTTTCCTTTGCCTGGGAGAAGCCATCCCGGCCACTTCTTTTATAGGAGGGGCCTTGGTTATTGCCGCGTCGCTATTGGTGTATGTCTATTCCCGCCGGCAGGAAAAGAAACACGCATAACAGAAAACAGGAAAGCCCCTCTGGAACATCCAGAGGGGCTTTTTGCAAAAGCAAACATTTTGTGAAGCGCCTTGACAATAGGTGACTACTGTGATAGTATATCCTCGTAATCTTACTATTGCAATAGTCATTACACAAGGAGAGACAAACAAATGGAAGGAAAGCTCTTTGATTCCGAACGGAAAGTGATGGAGGTTTTGTGGAAGGAAGGGGACATGACCGCCGGCCAGCTGGCCAAGCGGCTGCTGGAGGAAGCGGGATGGAACCGGAACACCACTTATACCGTCATCAAAAAATGCATTGCAAAGGGGGCCATTGAGCGCAGAGAGCCTAATTTTTTCTGTAAAGCGCTGCTCACCCGCCGGCAGGCCCAGCGCCAGGAGACCCAGGCCCTGATCGGCCGCTTGTTTCACGGTTCGGCGGAAGAATTTTTCACCGCTTTTCTCCGGGATGAGAAGCTGAGCCGGGAGGAACTGGACCGTTTGCGTCAGCTGATAGAGGAGAAGGAGGAGCAATGACATTGCAGCAAATTCTCTTTTGGTCCCTGCGGGGCAGCGGCCTGATCCTTTTGGGGATGCTGCTTGGGCGCCAAAAGCAAAAGATCCCTGCCAAGGGGATGCTGCTATTATGGCAGGCAGCCATTTTGCGTCTTTGCCTGCCGGGACAGATTGCTTTGCCTGTACCCTGGATGGAGGCGGATGTTTCGCAGCGTGCACAGGAGGGAGGGCAGATGCAGATTTGGCTATGGGCCTGCGGCGTTTTCGTCGCAGGAATGGCGCTGGCTTTTCGCTGGCAGAGGGGCCGGCGCCTTCTGGCAAAAGCCCGTCCCTTGTCCGATGCCTCTTGCCGTCAGTGGCTCGGCGGAGGGACAAAAAGGAAAGTGAAAGTGATGCTCTGTCCGGGGATCAGAACTCCTTTGGCAGCAGGACTGCTGCGGCCATATATCCTCTTGCCCCAGGATATGGACCGACAGGACAAAGAACGGCTCCGGTTTGTAATCACCCATGAGATGGTGCACATCCGCAGATGGGACCTATGGTGGAAAGGACTGGCGCTTTTGTGCAGATGCCTTCATTGGTTTAATCCATTGGTGTGGCTTTTGCCCGCCTTGCTGGAAGGAGACATGGAGCGATCCTGTGACGAAGCGTGTCTGGAGCATCTGGGCTCCGGGCAAAAGAAAAGATATGCCCTGGCTCTGTGGTCCCTGGCCCAAGAGCAAAGCGCCTTTTGGGAAGGGGCCTGCGGCTTTGGAACAAGTGGATTGGAAGAAAGGATCGGTTTGATTATGAATTACAAAAAGATTTCCCGGGTTACAATAGGCCTGTGCGCTCTGGGTGTGTGTGCTGCAGCCGGTGTGTCGGCAGTGGCTCTGGTTCCGGAGAAACACGGCAGCTATGCCATGAAAGTGCAGGGGGATCAGGTGGTATTTGAGCCTGTTTCCGGCGAAGAGACAGGGAGCAACATCTATTTCATGGAAAAGACAGAGGAAGGCTTCCTTTTGCGCATGGCGGACAACTAAAGGTTTCTTTGACCCCCGGCTTACCGGGGGTCAAAGTATGTCTGAAAACCGATGTTTCCTGCTTTGTTTCATCGAATTGTCTGGGCCTCGGGCAGTATGGGAGTCCAGGCACTGGACCGGGGGCCTTTTTTCTGCCAAAATGTCCCCTTCTCTTGCGGCAGAGAGCAAAAAAAGGTATAATCAAAGCATCATATTTTGTTTGGGAGGTGCCCCATGAGGAAGGATAACAAAATGCTGCGGCGCATGGCTGCGGGCTCTTTGGCGGCTGTGATGCTGCTGGGCAGCGCTTCGGCAGCTGGTTTTACCGATACCGATGGCCATTGGGCCAAAAGCTATGTTGACTCTCTCAGCGCAAAAGGGATGATCCAGGGCTATGAAGATGGCTCTTTCCGTCCGGATGGCCAGGTGACCTATCTGGAGACTCTGACCTTTGTCTCCCGGCTGTACAGCCGGGAGGGAGTGCCCACCGATACCATTGTGAAAAAGTGGCAGTCTGTCATCGAGGACGCCATGCAGGGCAGCGCTGCCTGGTCCTATACCAACCTGGCTCTGTGTCTGGAAGCAGGGGTGCTGACCCAGGCCGAACTGCAGGAGCTGACAGAAGCAGGGCAGATCAGTGAGGCCGCAGACAGAGAGGATCTGGCGGTTTATCTGACCCGGGCCATGCAGCTGGCCCCAGTGGCCGCCACGCTGCGCACTTATTCCCTCACTTTCCCCGACGCAGCCAAGATCTCCAAGGATGCCATGGCTTCGGTGTATCTGCTCAACAAGATCGGCGTCATCGAAGGCATGGACGACGGCACCTTCCAGCCCCAGGGCAAGGTGACAAGAGCCCAGGTGGCCACCATGCTTTCACGGGCCATCAATTATATGGAGGCCAACGGTCTGGAAGCGGTATTCCCCAACTATACCACCTATACCTGTGAGGGCGGCACCGTGACGGCATGCACCCAGGAGGAAAGCGGCCTGAAGCTGACCATTCAGCTGCCCGGCGGGGAGAGCCGCACCATTTCGGTGCCCACCAGTGCACTGCTCATTCAGGACGGGGCCAAAACCACCGGACAGAACATCATGGCCGGCGCTTTTGCCCGGATTCGTTACACCGCGGCTGACACAAAAACAGTGCAGCAGGTCTGGCTGCTTTCCACCCCCAAAACCGCAGAGGGCGCAGTACAGCAGGTGGATGAAAACTATCTGGTGATCAAAGACAGTGCCGGAGTCACTCGCACTTATCTGCTGGACCGCCTGACTCAGGTGTGGGCCGGCGGAAAAGCAGGGGACCGGAGCCTGATCGATCCGGAGGCCGGGTATGCGTATGCCGACTGCATCACCGACGGCACAGGGCGTATTCTGTCTCTTCATCTCCAGGGCGGAGGGTACAAAGAAGAGGGCATCCTGACCCAGGCTGCCGATGGACAGCTGCTGCTCACCGGTGTTTCCGGCGCCCTTTCCCGGTATAGCCTGCCCGCCAGTGCATTCATTCAGGTGAACGGGGTTTCGGGCAGCTTGACAGAGGACCTGGTGGGCCGTTGGGTCACCCTGCGTCTTTCCTACGACACCAATCAGGTGACTTCCGTTTCGGTGGATGGCAAAACCCAGTATGTGCGGGGCGTTCTGGAAAGCACCGCATCCTATCAGGGCAGCCAGACCATCCGCATCACCGATATATCCACTGGTGAGAGCGTGGGCTACCGTCTTGTGGCAAATTGCCCGGTGACCTATGATGGGAAGGAAACCACTCTTTCCAATCTCAATAACGGCAGCCTGCTGACCCTGAAGATGGAGGGCAGCGAAGTTGCCCAGATCCAGGGAGCTTCCGGCAGCTGGACGGTTACCGGCTCCATGGCCCAGCTGACCTTTGGCGACAACATCCTGCTGGAAGTGCAGCCGGAAAACGGCCCTTCCCAGCTGTTTTCTCTGGAAACCAAAAACCTTCCTGCCATTTACCGGGATGGGGAGAAAAGCTCCATTGACCGTCTTTCCAGCGCCGATACCCTGACAGTGGCTGTGGTGGGAGGCAAGGTGTCCCGCATCGATGCCAAAACCCAGAGCGTCACTTTGACCGGTACGGTGGATCGGGTGTCCTTTGAGGCCCAGGGCAACTTGCTGTATCTCCGGGCCGCTGACGGCACAGTGCAGAGTTATGTGCTTTCCGCCGGTGTTCAGGTGGTACGGGGCAGCACCACCATTCAGCTTTCCGATGTGGTGGGGGGACAGGTGACCATGACAGTGGTCAACGGCCTTGTGACCCGGGTGGAACTGGAGGATTCCGCTGCTGCGGCCGGAGAACTCACCGGCAAGGTGCTGTATGTCAACACAGGCGATCGGGTGATCCTGCTGGAAAGTGACAACGGCCAGGGACGGGTATCGGTTTCGGTGCCCACTTCCGCCAAGATCATGCGGGTCACCGGTACCACAGTCAGCCTGAACAGTCTGGAGACAGGAGCCAGCCTTCAGATCTTCGGCAGTTACAAAGGCGAACAGTTTGAAGCCACCATGGTTTTGGTGAAATAACACAGGTCTTCCAAAAAAGCGGGGAGATGTCCCCACTTTTTGGCAGAAGGGCCTGGGGATGCTTCAGGCCCTGATAAATGAACAGCCCTCCGGAAGGACGGCTGAAAAAAAGAAAGGGATGGATCGTCATGTTGGAAACAATCGCCACAAAGGCCGTGGAACAAAATGAAGCGGTGCTCACCGATCTTGCCAAAAAGATCTGGGACTGCCCGGAAACGGCTTTTAACGAAGTCAAAGCCTGTGAATGGACAGCCCAGGTGCTGAGAGACGCAGGCTTCCAGGTGGAAGTGGGCTGCGCCAATCTGCCCACAGCCATTCGGGCCACTTGGGGAAAAGGTCATCCAGTCATCGGATTTTTGGGAGAGTATGATGCTCTGCCCGGCCTGAGCCAGAAGGTGAGCACCGAAAAAGAGCCGGTGACTCCCGGTGCGGCCGGCCAGGGCTGCGGCCATAATCTGTTGGGTGTGGCCTGTGTGGGCGCTGCTCTGGGGCTGAAAGCCGAGCTGGAAGCCACCGGAAAAGAGGGTACTGTGGTCTTTTATGGCTGCCCTGCGGAAGAAGTGCTCACCGGTAAGGCATTTATGGCCAGAGAAGGGGCTTTCACCGATCTGGATGTGGCTTTCTCCTGGCATGGCTCCAGCACCAACAACCTGTCTGTAGGCACCATGACCGGCCTCAACAGCGCTATTTTCCATTTCAGCGGCGTCACCGCCCACGCCGGCGGCGATCCTCACAACGGCCGCTCCGCTCTGGATGCCTGCGAGCTGATGAGCGTAGGGGCAAACTACCTGCGGGAGCATGTAACCAGCGATGTGCGCATCCACTATGTATATAAAGAAGGAGGCACCGCTCCCAATATTGTTCCCGATAAGGCCAGCGTCTGGTACTATGTGCGGGCAATGAGCCGCCAGGCCATTGAGGACACCTATGCCCGCCTGGTGAAGGTGGCCGAAGGCGCCGCTCACATGACCGAGACCAAGCTGGATGTGGAATTTTTGGGCGGCTGCTACAACACCCTCAATCCGGTGATGCTGACCAATCTGACCCATGATGTGATGGAGCAGATCGCCATGCCTCAGTGGACCGAGGAAGAGAAGGCCTTTGCTGAAACTCTCAACGAGAAGAGCCAGCAGTACGAAAGAGTGAAGGCCAGCGGCGTGCTGGAAAACGGCCCTCTGTGCACCTTTGTGGAGCCGGTGGAGAAGCGGGACGGCTATGGTTCCACCGATGTGGGCGATGTACAGCACATCGTTCCCTGTGTTCAGGTGATGACCGCCACTTGCAACCTGGCGGCTCCCGGCCACAGCTGGCAGATCACGGCCTGTGCCGGTATGAGCATCGGCATGAAGGGAATGCTCTACGGCGCCAAGGTCATGGCCGCCACCGCCATGAAGCTTGTGGACGATCCCAAACTGGTGGAGCAGGCCAAAGAGGAATTTCTGCAGAGCATGAAGGGGCAGAGCTATAAGTGCCCCATTCCCAAGGAAATCCCCATTCCCCAGCCTCAGAAATAACAATGTGCAGCCGCCCGGCGAAAACCGGGCGGCTGAGCGTGTCGAAAAAGTGGCCGAAGGCCACTTTTTCGAATTTTTGCAAGGGTCTGCATGCAGCCGATTAACCGCTTTTAGCGGTTAATCGGCCACACTTGCCCCTTGATAGGAGCAAAAAGCCACGCACAGGTCGCGGCTTTTTGCAGATTCATAGGGGTAGGGCAGACGATCTTTTTTCATTATAATATAGGATAATATAGGTTTTTCGACAGTCTGAGCCGCCCGGCGAAAACCGGGCGGCTGTTTTGCTGCCGGGAAAAGAGGTGGGAGCAGAGAAAAGATTGGCGCTTTTCTCCATTGCCAGGAAAAAGCGGACCATGCTATAATGCTTGAGGAAAAGGGAAAAGGAGGCAGAGAAATGGATTTGGATACCGGGATCTTTGTGTTTGAAATTCTAGGGGTCATTGCCTTTGCTTTTTCCGGAGCTATTTTAGCCATTCGAAAATGCATGGATCTGCTGGGAGTCATTGTTCTGGCCGTGACCACTGCTGTGGGCGGCGGGATCATACGGGATGTGATTCTGGGAACAAATCCGCCCATGGCCTTTACCAGTCCGGAACAGACCGCCATTGCTTGTCTGGTGGCGGTGGTCATTTTCTGCGCAGTGGCCTATTGTCAAAAGAAAGGCATTGACAGCCTGTTTCACAAGCTGGACCTGTATATGACCATTTTTGACGCCGTGGGATTGGCCGCTTTTACCGTCACCGGGGTTTCGGTGGCCCACGGAAGCAGCGATGGATACAATCTGTTCCTTTATGTGTTTGTGGGAACGCTGACCGGTGTGGGCGGCGGCGTACTGCGGGATGTGATGGCCGGTGTGATGCCTTCCATTTTTGTGCGTCATGTGTATGCCCTGGCTTCTGTTCTGGGAGCGGCCGTGTGCAGTTTGTTGTGGCAGGTCAATTCGGCGCTGGCGATGGTGCTGGGAGCCGGAGTGGTGGTGCTCATCCGGGCCCTGGCTATCCACTACCACTGGAAGCTGCCCCGTATCAAAAACCCGGACAAGGTGGGCATCAAATAATAGCAAAAAGCAAAGCGGAGAGGATACTGTCCTCTCCGCTTTTTCGTTACCTGGTTTCTCGCAGCGTGCGGAAAAATTCTTCCAGCAGGCAGGAACATTCTGTTTCCAGCACCCCGGTCACCACCTGGGGACGGTGATTGAAATCCTCCCAGAACAGATCCAATACACCACCCATGGCACCCCCTTTGGGGTCCCGGGCTCCAAAAAACACCTGGGGGATACGGGATTGCAAGATGGCTCCGGCACACATGGGACAGGGCTCCAAAGTCACATACAAAGCGCAGTCGGAAAGCCGCCAGCGGCCCAGAGTCCGGCAGGCCTCATCGATGGCTTCGATCTCGGCATGGAGAAGGGCATTTTGCCTTTCTTCCCGCCGGTTGCGGCCCCGTCCTACCACCCGCTCACCCTGCACCACCACGCATCCTACCGGCACATCTCCGGTATCCAGAGCTTGCCGGGCCAGTTCCAGGGCCTGCAGCATATAATCTTTGGGTTTCATAAAAAAGCCCCCCTTTTGACAGCAAGGATCATTTGCATTATACTGCAAAGAAGCAAAGAAAAAAAGGTGGTACAGCATGGATGAGATGAAGGAAGAAATGGAGAAGATCCTCCGCACATTGAAAGAAAAAGAGGTGGATTTTGAGGAATATCACCACGAGGCACTGGAGAATGTATTGGAGCGGGAAGAAAAAGACCTGTGCTTTGACGCCGCGATCTGCAAAAATCTGTTTGTCACCACGCGGAAACGGGACCGGGTGTTTCTGGTAATGGTGGAAGCTCATAAAAAAGCCGATCTCCACCGGCTGGCCCAGGCCCTGGGTACCACCCATCTGGGTTTTGCGCCCCAGGAGCTGCTGGCGGAGCGGCTGGGACAGAAACCCGGAGCCGTAGGCCCTCTGGGCATCCTCCACGACCGTCAGGGAACGGTGGAAGTGGTGTTTGACGAAAGCCTGCGTACAGCCCGGCGGGTGGCCATGCATCCCAGTGTCAATACAGCCACAGTGGTGCTTCCTTTTGCCCAGCTGGAAGGGTTGATCCGAAAGAATGGAAATTTAATCTACTTTATGAATTTTTAACAAAATGGAAGAAGAAAACCCCTTGTTTGCTTTCTTTTTTGGTGCAGATAGAACAAGAAATCGGTAAAGAGAAAGAAAAAAGTTTGCAATTTGTTTGTAGAATCTGAGGGAGGATTGTATTATAATGTGTCATATCATGTGTAAGTTCGGCCATCGCCGGAAATACAGGCTCCCGACCGCCGGCATAGACCGGCCAGACAGAAAGGGGAAGATTCCTGATGGAGACCCTGATGAAATACAAGGTCAAGCCTTTGTTCTCCCGTTTCAGAGGCAAGGATCGCGCTGCTGAAAAAAGAGGCAAGGGCGGCAATGTGCTCAGTTTGGCGCCAGTCCAGATTTTGCTGTTGGCCCTGGGACTCAATCTTTTGATCGAATTGCTCAATCACAAGGGATTGGGCGGGCTGCTGTCCTTCATTGGCGAGCACCCGTTGGCCTTTTTTGCCAATTATTTGATCATTCTGGTGACATTGGCTCCGGCTCTGTTTTTCAAACGGCGCATATTCTATATGGGTATTGTGGGCATTGTTTGGGCCATTGGCGGCATTGCCAACGGCATCATTATTCTCAACCGTATGACGCCCTTTACCACAGCGGATCTGGCGGTGTTTGCCACCGGCTTTGAGATCCTGCCCACCTATTTCACCAAGTTTGAAATGGTGCTGTTGGTTCTGGCTGCTGTTGTGGTGATTACAGCGGTGGTCCTGCTCTTTTTGAAAGGACCCAAAAGTAATATCCCCTTATCCCGCCGTTTGCTGGCAGGCGTGGCGGCCACTGTGCTCACAGGCTGTGCACTGGGCCTGACCATCCGGCAGGGACTGGAGGGCGGCGGCCTTTCCACCATCTTCAGCAATCTGGCCTATGCCTATGAGGATTATGGCTTTGGCTATTGTTTTGCCAACACCTGGCTCAATGTGGGTATCCGCACTCCTAAGGATTATTCTGCGGAGGATATGGGCCGGATCATGGGAGAGATGGAAGACAATGCTGCGGCACTCCCCCAGGGCGAAGCTATGACCGATGTGAATGTGGTTTATGTGCAGCTGGAATCCTTTTTTGATCCGCAGCAGATCAAGGGGTTGGAATTTAACCAGGATCCGCTGCCTAACTGGCATGCGTTGCAGGAAGAATATACCACAGGCTTCCTCACGGTACCGGTGGTGGGAGCTGGTACCGCCAACACAGAGACCGAAGTGCTCACAGGCATGAGCACACGGTTTTTTGGACCTGGAGAATATCCTTATAAAACGGTTCTGACGGAAAATACAGCCGAAAGCGTGGCCTATATCCTGAAAGATCTGGGATATGCCACCCATGCGGTACACAATCACCGGGGCGTGTTTTACGGCCGGAACAAGGTCTATAAAAACCTGGGCTTTGATACCTTTACATCCTTGGAATACATGGCCAACACAACCATGACTCCCAAGAACTGGTGTAAGGACAAAGTGCTCACCGGGGAAATCGAAGCGGCGTTGGATTCCACCGATACGCCTGACCTGGTGTATACCGTTTCGGTGCAGGGGCACGGCAAATACCCCACTTCGCCGGAATTGGAAGACCCGGCTATCACCGTGGAGAGCATTCCCAATGAGGACCAGCATTACTCCATGGAATACTATGCAAACCAGATCCATGAGATGGATGAATTCATCGGCCAGCTGGTGGAAATGCTGGAAAACCGGGATGAAAAGACCATCCTGGTGATGTACGGAGATCATCTGCCTGCTTTGCAGATGGACGAAGATACCCTGCTGACCCATGACCTGTACAAGACTGAATACCTGATCTGGAACAATTTCGGTCTGGAAAAAGAGGACGAAGGACTTAAAGCTTACCAGTTGACATCCAAAGTGCTGGCCAGCCTGAATATCAGCGACGGTATCTTTAACCGGTATCATCAGACCTGTGAGGATGAGAGCACCTATCTGCTGGATCTGCGGAAACTGCAGTACGACCAGCTGTATGGGGAGCGTTATGTCACCGGAGGCGAGCCGGCCTGTGAGCCCACCGACATGAAGATGGGTGTGCGGCCGATTCTGGTCACCGGCTATATCAAGCTGGAGGAGACCTGGTATCTGGAGGGTGAGAACTTCACGCCTTACAGTAAGGCCACGGTCAATGGCAAGATTCTGGAGACCGAATATCTCAATGGCCACCTGTTGCGAGTGATCGACGATAAGCTGATCCAGGAAGTGGATGAGGTGAGCGACATCAAGATCAGCCAGGTGGAAAAATACAAAGAAGTGCTCAGTGTAACAGAATAAAGCGAAAAGGCCGTCCCGGATGGGGCGGCCTTTTTTTAAAAAATTTTTGAAAAAAGTAAAACCAGGACGGTTTCCCATGTCTCTTATCCATTGTCAGGCTTTGGTGAAAAAACAAAGATTGACCGAGGAAGAAAAATTTCTTAAAATGAATAAGAATGAAACGATATGGAGGACTTGAGATGAAAAAGCCAAGCAAAAAAATAGTGGCCGTCCTGGTGGGACTCTTGGTTGTGCTGGCCGGAGTGGGGGTCTGGTGGTACCGCTCGCCCCAGGGGATCATCTGGCGGGTAGAGCGGGTGAATGAGTATAACCGCAGCGAAGAAGAGTGGATTCAGCTCATCGGGGCTTATGAAAAGCTGGGGGAGAAAGAAAAGGCCCGGGAAGCGGTGAATCTGGGATTTTCCCGCTTGTCGGACAGTGCCGCCCTGGCCCAGTATGCCAACAAGTATTTATACAGTATGCCGGAGCCCTCTATGAAGCCGGGAGAATATGAGCAAGCCATTGAACTGGTTTTCGATGGCCAGGGCAGCCATCAGGGGGAACTGTGTGTGCTGGTAAATTGGGGATTGACCCCGGAAGAAGCGGTGGAGCAGGGGCTGGAAACCGATTTGCTGGACGGAGTCTTGGTGGCCGAATATCCTTCGGAGGAGGATTTTGTCTTTCCTCTTTGTCTGATCGGAGAGCACAAGGTGCAGGCCTTTGTAGCCCGGGGCGGCCAGATCGTCACGCCGGTGTTTGAGGGCACATATACCCTGGGTGCAGGGAGCGGCGTGAAAAAATTTGATATTTCCGAAAAAGAGGGGAGCTATGACCACATTCTGGAGATGGAATTTGTCAACACCCAGGACGGTTGGGTGCAGTATACCACCGATGGCACCGATCCGCTGGGGGTGGATAGTAATGGAGAAGTAACGCTGTGCCACGGAAGCAGTGTCGCAGACGGGAAGATCACCCTCTATTCCGGCACCACCACCATCACGGCCCGGTGCGTGAGTCCCTCCGGCCTGGTAAGCCCGCTGCTCCAGAAGACATTTACTGTTTTCCCGGCCTTTGACAGCATCAGCTCCCGGGTGGGTGAGGCAGGCCAATATGAATTTGTCAGCGGAGAAGACGGGCTGTGGCGGTATGACAAAGAAACCGGAGAAAAAGAACAGCTGCTCCAGGGAAGCACCGGGGCACTGCTGGTGAATACTTATAAGACCACCCGGGGTGAGGCGCTGGGGGATGAGGCCGATGTGTACAAGCAGACCCACGCCGATCTGGCTCTGAAAATGGAGGAAGAGATCCAGGTCACACGGGTGCTGGTGGAGAGGACCGGCGTCCAGATGGAGCAGCTGCTTTTTGAGAGGGACCAGCTGTTGCGGGAGGAAAACCGGTACGGCGGCATCCCCCAGGTTCTAGCCTGGAGCTGGATCAAAACGGGGAATGCGGCGATATGGGATTCCGATGAGCCGGAAGTGGGCACCAAGGAAGTAGCCCGCCAGGCCACCATGCTCACCCAGAAATATGCCTTGTATCGCAAGCTGGGTGAACTCAGTGTTTCCCAGCCGGATGGAAGCGGGGAGCGTCTGCTGTGGACAGCGGAGGAAAGTCCGGCCTACTATATTCATGCTCTGTATGGGGATGACCTGTTTTATGAGACCCGGGAAGGGGTGCACATGATCTATAACATTGCTACAGGAGAACACCGGGAAAACAAGATGGTACCGAAAAAAGCCAGCATCGTGGGATATACCACCAGTGCCGTCTTCTATCAGGAAGCTGGCTCGGAAGAGATCCAGCGGGTAGAGATGGACTACAATGCTCTTTGAAAAATAGTGCATGGATAAGAAAAGCGAGCAGGCCTATCTTTTTGAATGCATCTTTTATCTTTTATAATGATCTAAAAAACGCACCGCAGACTATCGTCTGCGGTGCGTTTTCTGTTATTTTTTCACTTCATGATCAGGACAAAAACAGAAGGGAGAATCTACATTGCTTCTTCTTGGAGATATGCACATGATACAGGGGAAGAAGTAGAGCTATTCCTTCTTTTCCTTCTTTTTGTTGCCCAGGATCAGAGTCGTAATCAGACCGGCTGCAAAGAAAACCATCAGCAATGCATACAGCGTCATATTGGATTCATCGCCGGTCTTGATGGCAGAATCCTTGGGATCGTCGGACGTGCCGGAATTGTCCGGAGTCCCGAGGTCATCGGGCGTGTCAAGGTCATCGGGCGTGTCAGAATCGGTAACCGTGTTGACAAAGGCAGCTTCGGTCACGGTATCCTGGACAATAAGCCCGGTCTGACCGGTGGCAGAAGAGATAAATCCATCCGGGACATCTTCACTTACCATGTAAGATACTCCCGCCGGCAAACCCACTGCAATGACGGACTGGCCGTGTCCCAAGGAGAAGGAAGCTACGCCATTTGCGAAGGTCAGCTCACCATAGATGCCGTTGATGGAGGTATCGCTGAGAGTGACCTCCACCATGGCAGCTACCGGCGTTTCAGTGCCGGCCCCGCCTGGATCGCTGGGATCATCTGTCCCTTCCTGGGGCAGTACATCCAGCTGAGCAGTCAGTACCCCGGTTCCGGTACCGTCCACCGTCTGTTCCTGGGGTTCCCATGTGACAGACAGCGGAGAAGGGTCTGCGGCAAAGATCAATTCCGATGAGGGCAGCAGGTTGAACAGCATATATGCAGCCAATACGGGTTTTCAGACTGCGGTTTTGTTTCATCACAATTCTCTCCTTTTCAACAAATGAGCTATAAAGAAAAGCGGTAAAGTATTGTCGGATGGAAATTATGTGCCGGGTTCTTCCCGCACCAGTCCGTGGCAGACAAAGCGGGCGTTTTCGAAGGTGTAATCGCAGGTGGAAAGGGTAATGACCCGGTCTGAGGGGGAGGGAGTGATGTTGCTGGCAAAACAGGAACGGGACTGAATTTCTGTCAGCCATGTTCCGTATTCTTCGTCAGAAGAAAAAGTGAGATCCCATGGGTTCCCATCGGTTTCGGTGACATAGGCCGAAAACAATTCAATGGTCAAGGTTCCCTCCGGAGTCAGCAGAAACAGGGTGGGATGGGCGTCATAATAAGATTGGTCTTTATAATGTTCCAGATAGGCAAATTGGGTGTCATTTTTCATGTTGTGGCCGTAAATGACACTGTTTTTCCCCTCCAGGCCCTGGCAGAAACTATCCAGGAAAAGGCATCCCGCACTGTTTTTCGTGCCGTCAAACAGATGATGAAGGCAGTAATCATTGTCCTCTCCCTGAACCACCGGATAGGACAAATCGGCGTCCGGACAATACAGCCAGCCAACTACCTGGGGATTGATGGCCTTTAAAGCGTCAAAATCCACTTGAGGAAGAGGAACCTCCGACGATGCCTGCACAGAGGTTTCACCGGCGTCCTCCGGGTATTCCGGCGGGGTGATCACCTTGTCGGTCAGCGTCTGGTAGGAGGATTCAGCAGAACGGCGTTCCATCCACTGGCGAAGGAACATCCCGCTGCTGACAAGCAGGCCCAGGGAGCACAACACCACGCTGACCCAATACAAAATAGGTTTCTTTTTCATTTCTATCCCTCCTGCTGCTGGTGCTGGAAAGAGCGGCCGGAAAGGGGAGGGGCGGACCGATCATATATCACTAGAAAGCGTCTTTTGCCGTGCCGATTCCGTATCGCACGGGACCCAATCGCAGATGCTCTTCCTTTCCAACTGGCAAAGGTGCTTTTGCAGATGCAGATACATACTGGGGCAGTCCATATTGGTTCCGGCTGCCATGCGATCAGAGATGTATCCTATTGATGACGCCCGGTGTAAGGGCGTTCTATGTCTCCCGCGGTTCAGTGAGAGAATTTTGGAAAAAGGATTTGGAGGCTCTACTGCTTCAATCCTAAGTCCCTTCGGGATATATAAGGGCAAAAGTCCAGCTTGAAATAATTGGTATTTTTACATGTTATGTTAAAAATTGCAACATATTTTTTGCTTTACAACAAGTGCAGGCGTTATGAGGATATTCGACAAGATTTTTGGATATTTTACAAATGTACGGCAAATCAGATGGAGAAAAAATAAAATGACATAAAAATAGGCGGAAAAAAGGCCCTACCCGGGCTGAAACGCAGCGAGGGCAGAGCCTTTTTTGTTTTGCTAAATATGGAAAACGGACAGGTTGGGCCTGTGGCCGCCAAAGCAGGAAAAGTTTTACTTTGTCAGATAGCTGTAAGCGGCCTGGGCATAGGCAGCGGCGCCGGCGGCCAGACCGTCCTCGTCGAAGATAATCTTGGGATGGTGCAGGGGATAGACCTGTTCCTGGTGGCTGGTGCTGCCCACAGAGAAGGAGCAGGAGGGCACCCGGGAGCTGATAAAGGAGAAGTCCTCGCTGCCCATGCTCTTGGTGTGGGACATGGGAGGAATGTCCACTCCTTCCTGGCCGATGGTCTCCTGGAGCCAGGTGTGCAGCTGCTGGCTGAACTCCGGATCGTTGATGAGGGGAGGAACGCCCCGGGGACGGTCAAAGGTCAGCTGGCAGCGGTAGGCGTCGGCAATGCTCTGGGCCACTTGCTGCATCCGGTCCAGGGTGAACTGACGGGCTTCGTCATTGAAGGTACGGAGAGTGCCGGTAAACTCGCAGTCTTCGGGGATGATGTTGCTGGCTGTGCCGGAATGGAAGGTGCAGATGGACAGGGCGGTAGGCTCCTGCACATCCACTTCATAGCGGCCGATGTCCCCGAAGGCCTCGGCGATCTTGATGGCGCAGGTGATGGGATTGATGGACTGATGGGGCCGGGCGCCATGGCCGCCTTTGCCGTGGAGATGCACCACGAACCGGTCGCTGGAGGCGCTGCAAGGGCCGCTTTTCAGCATGATCTGATTGGTCTTGACAATGTCGGAAGCCATATGGGCCATCACAGCCACATCGGGCTTGTATTTGTCCAGAAGGCCGTTTTCCACCATCATCCGGGCGCCGGTGCCGTCGGTGCCCTCTTCGTCAGGCTGGAACATGAGAATGACCTGGCCCTGCAGCTCCTCTTCGTGCTTTTTCAGCAGGGCGGCAGCGGTGAGCAGCATGGAGGTGTGGCAGTCGTGGCCGCAGGAGTGCATGACGCCGTCACATTCCGAGGCAAAGGGCAGGCCGGTTTCCTCGCCCATGGGCAGAGCATCCATATCGGCCCGGAGCAGGATCTTTTTCCCTTCTTTTTTGCCGATGACGCCCACGATGGCGCAGGGGCCGATCTCTTCCCAGGAAATGCCCATGTCATCCAGGGCTTTTTTCACCAGAGCGGTGGTCTGGGGAAGACGGCAGCCCAGCTCAGGATGCTGGTGGATCTGGCGGCGCCAGGCCAGCAGCTGCTGGTTCATTTCTTTGGCTTCTTTGTACATCATGTGGTTGCACGCTCCTTTTCTTTTTATTTCAGATAGGACAGGGCGGCCTGGGCATAGGTGGCGGCTCCATAGGCAAAGGCTTTTTCGTCAAACTGCACTTTGGGATGGTGAGCGGGGAAGTGGGGAATATCCGGATTGGAGGCCCCCAGGCTGAGAGAGCAGGAAGAGATCTTCTGGGATACATAGGCAAAATCCTCGCTGCCCATCATCCGGCTGCTGTCCAGGGGAAGCACTTCCACTCCTTCCAGATCCCGTTTCAGCATGGCATACAGCTCATCGGAGAAGGTTTCTTCGCTGTAATTGCTGGGGGTGGAGAAGTCGTTATAAAATTCATAGGTGCAGCGGTAGAGAGAGCAGATCTTTTCCACCGTCTCCTGGATGCGGCTGAGCAGATTGGCCCGTACTTCTTCATTGAAAGTGCGCACGGTACCACGGATCTCGCAGTCGTTGGGAATGATGTTATAAGTGGTGCCTGCATGAATGGAGCAGGTGTTGACCACGGTGGGCTGCTGAGGATCCACCTCATAGCGGCCGATGTCGGTAAAGGCCTCCACGATTTTGGCAGCGGCAAAAATGGGGTTGATGCTGTTTTGGGGAGAAGCTCCGTGGCCGCCTTTGCCGTGGAGAATGATCCGGTAATTGTCGCTGGAAGCGGCAATGGTACCCCGGCTCAGTTTGACCTGGCCGGTCTGATAGGGCTCACCGGCGATATGGATGGCCACAGCGTGATCGGGCTTGGGATTTTCCAGGCAGCCATCCTCGATCATGGAGCGGGCGCCGGACAGGGTTTCCTCACCCGGCTGGAACATCAGGATCACAAGGCCCTGGAGCTCTTCTTCATGGGCTTTCAGCAGTTTGGCTGCACCCAGCAGCATGGCGGCATGGGTGTCATGGCCGCAGGCGTGCATTTTTCCCGGGCACTGGGATGCATAGGGCAGGCCGGTGTCCTCGGTGAGGGGCAGAGCATCCATATCTCCCCGGAGAAGGATGCTTTTGCCTCCTTCTTTGCCGATGTAGCCCAGCACGCCGCTTTGGCCGCAGGGACGGAAACGGACGCCCATTTTCTTTAGCTCTTCCTGGACTTTGGCGGCGGTTTTGGGCAATTCCAGCCCCAGTTCGGGATTTTCATGGAAATACCGGCGCCAGCCGATGATCTCTTGCTCCATGGCCTGGGCTTCCTGCAAAAGGCTCATAGGTAACACTCCTTTTTGGATTATTTTCTTGTTTTATTCCGCATTGTTTAAATAGGAAAGGGCGATCTGCACATAGGCGGCAGTGCCATAGACAAAGCAGTTTTCGTCAAATACCACTTTGGGATGGTGGCCGGGATAGGCCTGACCCTCCGGGCTGGTGCTGCCCAGGGAAAGCATGGCCGAGGGGATGCGCTGGGTGACAAAGGAAAAGTCCTCACTGCCCATGGCCTTGCCGGTCTGGAGGGGGACCAGATCGATTTCCGGCAGATCCTTTGTCAGCAGGTCCTGGAGTTTCTGGCAGAAGTCCGGGTCGCTCTTGGTGCTGGGAGCGCTTTGGCCGATGTACCACTCGGCCTGGCAGCGATAGAGCTCAGCCACCTGGTGCATGGCCTTCTGGAGCCGGTCCAGCAGCCAGGTCCGCTCTTCTTCGTCAAAGGTGCGGATGGTACCCATTACCTGGCATTCATTGGGAATGATGTTGTAGGTGGAGCCGGCGTGGAGGGCGCAGATATTCACCACAGTGGGCTTCTGGGGATCGATTTCATAGCGGGCAATGTCCTCAAAAGCGCCGATAAGTTTGACGGCAGCATAGATGGGGCTGATGCTGTCCTGGGGAGAAGCGCCGTGACCACCCTTGCCGGTGAGGGTCACCCGGAAGCCGTCGCTGGAAGCCATGCAGTTGCCGCTTTTGATGGCCAGCTGGCCGGTTTGCAGACGGTCGGCGGCAATGTGGATGGCGATGGCCCGCTCCGGTTTGGGATCTTCCAGGCATCCGGCGGCGATCATATCCCGGGCGCCGGTAAGCCCTTCTTCGTCGGGCTGGAACATGAGAATGGCAAGACCGGGCAGCTCATCTTCATGCTCCTTCAGGATTTTGGCCGCGCCCAGAAGCATTGCGGTATGGGTGTCGTGGCCGCAGGAGTGCATGGCCCCGGGGCACTGGGAGGCAAAGGGCAAGCCGGTTTTTTCCTCCATGGGCAGTGCATCCATGTCGGCCCGCATCAATATGCTGTGGCCGCCCTTTTTGCCGATATAGGCCATAAAGGCGTTGGGGATCACTTCCCGGTATTCCACGCCCCATTCATCCAGCTTCTGCCGCACCAAAGCGGCGGTCTGGGGCAGATTTTGCCCGATCTCCGGGTGCTGGTGGATCTGCCGCCGCCAGGCGATGATTTCCTGTTCGATGGCACGGGCTTCCTCAAATGCGTTCATAACATCTCCTCCTTTTGCGGATACACTTTTCTATTTTTCGGAAAGAATCTCCAGAATGGTCTCTTCGGTATGGGTCATGCCGGGACAGGCAATGCGTCCCATGTTCTGCATGGTTTTTTCCGGGGTTTGCCCCAGGATGCTGTGGCGGCTGTCCACGGCCAGAGATTGAAGGGCCAGACGGCTCATATCCCAGGCGCATTGCACACCGGCTCTGGCTTTGAGGGCACAGCCCTGGTTTCCACCATGGCAGATCATGCCGGTGAGGGAAGCGGCCATGTTCTGCACCGCCAGGGCGATCTGCTCATCGCTTCCCCCGAAAAGCAGTACCAGGCCGCAGGCCGTACCGGTGCCGCCGGCCAAAGCGCAGCCGCACAGGGCGGACAGGCGGCCGGAATATTCTTTGATGTAAATGGTCACAAGACAGCTGAGAGCCAGGGCACGCAGCAAGTCTTCCCGGCTGGCGTTTTCTTTTTGGGCGGCGCCCAGCAGGGGCATGGTGGCCAGAATGCCGTGGCTGCCGCTGCCGGTCAGGCTCATGGCCGGAGCCGAGGCCCCACGGACCCGGGCTTCGATGGCGCCGCAGGCCAGATAGGTCATCTCATCCAGGATGCTCTCCCGGTTTCCCGCCAGCGCCCGGGTCAGAGGCAGCTTATTTTCCTGCTCCCCCGCCTGCAAAAGGGCCTGGTTCATGGCCAGGGCATCCTCCAAAAAGAGAAATTCTTCCAGGGGAGTCTGGCGCACATACTGGCACAGCTCCTTCAGGGTATAGCCGCAGATCTCCTGGCAGGGGTCCTGCTGCTGGGGAGAAGGGGGATCGTTTTTCAGCACAACGCCGTCTTTTTCCAGATAGGTCAGGCCGGTGTGGGTGTTTTCCAGCCGGGCCACACCCCGGTGGCCGCCGCCTTCCACCCGGGCTTCGATGAAGATCTCCGGAGCCAGGCGGCACATTTCCACGGTGACGGCTCCCTGTTCCAGCAGGGCCTGGGCATGGGCATGGACATCTTCCGACAGGTTTTCCAAAGCGGCCAGGCCTTTTTCGGCGTCCCCTCCCAAGGCGCCCAGAGCCGCTGCCCAGGCGCAGCCTTCTTCTTCTGTGCCGGGAATGGCGCAGGTGAAGGCGTTTTTATAGATGCCCGAATTGACTCCCAGCCAGATGCTTTCCACCTGGGGCACCTGGGCGCGGGCCAGAGCGCAGGCATAAGCAATGGCTCCCGGTTCGGTGACGCCATAGGCCGGGGCCATGTCCTGGTGGATCAGTTGGGCCAGCTGTTTCATAAAAGCTCTCCTATAAATTCAGTATGCGGACAAATTCCACTTCCCATGATACACCCCCAGGGGAAAAGGTTCAACCGATTGGGGAAATTTACCTGGGATATCCCAAAAGATCCCGCAGAGCAGGGGTGATGGCCTCATCACATTCTGCCGGGGAAAGGCCCTGGTTCTTCAGCTTCTGCCGCCGCTCTTTCAGCTGCCGGTAGACCGTCAGCAGCTGCTCATCCCGGTAAAGGAGAGCCACGGCTTTGTCTTTGAGATCTTCCTCCCGGGCCAGTTGGGAGGGGAGGAAGGCCGGATCGATCCACACCGATACACCATAGTGCCCGGCTACTTCATAAAGGGCCTTTTCCAGTTGGGGAAGGGCCTTTTGGTCAATGGGCGGGGAGAGGGCCAGTTTTTTTACCCCTTGCTGCACCATTTCGCAGAAGGCCGCCGCCATGCCCAGCTGAAAAGAAAGCAGATCAAACTCTTTGTAAGACGATGTCATGCGCCATTCCTCCTTGGGTGATTATGAATAAAAGAGGGGGGATTCATCAATAGAAACGATTGGACATATCAATAAAACTGTGGTATCTTGTAATCACAGCAGCGAGACAGGAACGGGAGCCTGTTTCTCAAAACTCCATCATTTAAATGGCAAAACCCAGGGCAAAGCCCTGGGTTTTGTGTTTTATTATGCTTCTTTGGTGGCGGCGCACACCGTGCCGGTGGCAGCATCCAGCGTGACGCAGGAGCCGCTCTTCAAAAGGGCGGTGGCATTGACAGCACCCACCACGGCAGGGATGTCCAGAGCCAGGGCCGAAGTGGCGGCATGGGAATCCAGCCCTCCCTGCTCGGTGATCAGACCGGAGAGACGGCGGATAGCGGGCATCATTTCGTTGGTGGTATAGGGAACGGCCAGGATGTCACCGTCAGAAATGCTTTTCAGCGCTTCCTGGGCATCTTTGCACACCACCACAGGACCGGTGACGCATTTCCGGGTGACGCCGGTGCCCGAAAGCAGCAGATCGCCGATAACTTCCACTTTCAAAAGGTTGGTGGTGCCCGAAACCCCCAGAGGCAGACCGGCAGTGAGCACCACCATGTCGCCGTTTTTCACAAGCCCGGCCTTTTGGGCGGCTTCCACTGCACCGGCAAAGAGGGCATCGGTGCTGTCGGCTTCCGGAACCACCAGGGGACAGACGCCCCACACCAGGCTGAGCCGCCGCTGGCTGCGCAGGCTGTTGGTGCAGCAGATGATGGGCACAGGGGGACGGAAGCGGGAGATCATCCGGGCGGTGCGTCCCGATTTGGACACCGGGATGATGGCCGCACAATGCAGACTGGTGGCTGTGGTACAGGTGGCGTAGGAAATGGAGCTGGTGACGCTGGGCACCGCCGAAGGGGCCTCTTCCCGCAGCCGGTTCTGATAGTTGATATTTTCCTCGGTGGAAAGGGCGATGGCCGCCATGGCCTCCACGGCCTCCACCGGGTACAGGCCCGCTGCCGTTTCGCCCGAGAGCATGACGGCGCCGGTGCCGTCATAGACGGCATTGGCCACATCGGAAACCTCCGCCCGGGTGGGGCGGGGATTTTTCATCATGGAATCCAGCATCTGGGTGGCGGTGATGACGATTTTTCCTTGGTTGTTGGCCTTTTTGATCATCATCTTCTGGATGGGGGGCAGCTTGTCAAAGGGGATCTCCACCCCCATATCGCCCCGGGCCACCATGACGCCGTCGGACACAGCCAAAATCTCGTCGATGTTCTCCAGGCCTTCGGCGTTTTCGATTTTGGAGATGATCTGAATATCGCTGCCGGCCTGGCGCAGGATGCGCCGCACCTGCATCACATCGTCGGCCCGGCGGACAAAGGAAGCGGCGATATAGTCATAATCGTTTTTGACGGCGAAGAGCAGGTCTTCTTCGTCCTTTTTGGACAGATAGGGCATGGAAAAGCGTACGCCAGGCAGGTTGACCCCTTTCCGGTCGGAAACCGTGCCGCCGTTGAGCACCCGGCAGACGATATCGGTGTTTTCCACCTTTTCCACCGTCAGGCCGATCAGGCCGTCGTCCAGCAAAATGGTGCAGCCGGGCTGCACATCTTCGTACAGACGCTCATAGGAAATGCCGCAGCCTGTTTCATCCCCCGGTTCATCGGTGCGGCGCAGAGTGAACAGCTGGCCTTTTTCCAGCTGTACTTTTTTATTGGCAAATGTCTTGAGACGGATTTCCGGCCCTTTGGTGTCCAAGAGGGCGGCCACCGGCAGGGAAAGCTCCCGGCGCAGGGCATCAAAGCGGTCAAACCGCTCCTGCTGCTCTTCGTGGGTGCCGTGGGAGAAATTGAATCGGGCCACATTCATGCCTGCTTCCATCATCCGGCGCAGAATATCCGGATCGTCACAGGCGGGGCCCAGGGTGCAGACAATTTTTGTTTTTCGCATCATCTTTTTCCTCTTCTTTCTTTCCGCGCGCCTTTTTCGGCAGCGGCCCGGCGCGGTCGGGCCGATCTGCTCACGGGATAAAGCCATATACAAAGATATGGTACCACCCCCCATTGGCCATCGTCAAGGCAAATCCACCAAACAAAGGGCAAAAAAGACTTTTCAAATTCTTAACAAATTGCACATGACAGAAGGAGTCTTTTATCATATGATATAAGTGAAAAGAATGGCCTTTGGCAAACCCTCTTTGCCGGCTTGATCCGGCCTGCAAAATCTTTTAGGAGCTGATGAAGAAAATATGCTGCTCATTCCCCACATTCGCATTGCCCGTCGTGTCAGCACAGTCCTTCAAGAGCGGTTTCAGGTACGCCTGTCCCCGGTGGTCTTTGCTTTCGGAAGCATTTTCCCCGATCTGGCGAAAAATGCCGTCACCGGTTATCACGACATCAATGAAGCGGTGAGTCGGGTGGAAGGGTTTTTGGCCAAGCGTCCCAAAAGCCGTCTGGCCCAGAGCTTCCGCTTGGGAGAGATTTGTCACTATACGGCCGACAGTTTCTGTCGGGTTCATATCCATCACGATCAGTATACCCTGAAAGAGCATATGCTCTACGAAATGCGTCAAAGCCGTCAGATGAAACGGCAGCTGCCCCTGGCCGGAAGACTGGCCATGGAAGATGTGTATCCTTCCCGCAGCGGCGCTTTGGAGCGGTTTTTCAGCGAGCAGCGGGAATTTGCCGCAAAGAAGCACAGCTATGAAGAAGAAACCAATGCCGTGGTTCGCGGCTGTGTGCTGGTGCTTCACAGTCTGGCCCGTCAGCCTTGGGAGGAAGCCCATCCTGTGGCGCTGGCCCAGGCCGGATCGTAAAACCAGCGCTCTGCCCTGGAACAGAGCAAACGCCGCCATGCCATAAAATTTTCTGACAGCCGAAAGCCGTACCCACAGTGGTGCGGCTTTTTTGATAAAAAGGAGGAATGCGCAATGAGAACAAAAGAGGAGTATTATCAGCTTGTGCTGGAAAACCGGCGGTTGGCCGGGCAGGAAGAAGTGACCCGCTGTACTTGCCCCAATACCCTGTGTGATTGGCATGGAAAATGCAAGGAATGTGTGGCACTGCACCGGTATCATGGGGATCATGTGCCCTATTGCCTTCAGCCGCTGCTGAGGGATAAAGTGGAGGCGCTGGCCAGTACAGTGGAAGCCTGCCTTTCTGCCAAACCGGCCACTCCCCTGGAATACCGGCATTATGTGCGGGAACGGGACGAAGAAGAAAATAAAAACAAATAGTATTTATTATACTTTAATATCCCATTCGTCATTTCCAAATTGTAAACTTTTCCACAGAGGGGAAGAAAAACGAAAAAATGGTTTTTTCCAGTCCAGTTTTCCTGTATAATAAAACAGTTGGGAAAAAGAATACCAACTGATTATCTGGAATACAAGCAAAGGGAGAATGATACAGTGGAAAGATTAGTGGGAACCGTTTCCCGGGGCATTCGGGCCCCCATCATCCGGGAAGGGGACGACATCAGCAAGATCGTGGTGGACAGTGTTCTGAATGCCGCAGAAAGCAGCGGTTTTCAGATCCATGACCAGGATATCATCGCCGTGACCGAAGCGGTGGTAGCCCGGGCCCAGGGCAACTATGCCACCGTGCAGCAGATCGCCCAGGATGTGAAGAGCAAATTCGGCGGAGAGACCATGGGCGTGATTTTCCCCATCCTCAGCCGCAACCGTTTTGCCATGTGCCTCAAGGGCATCGCCATGGGCGCCAAAAAAATCGTGCTTATGCTCAGCTATCCTTCCGATGAAGTGGGAAATCATCTGGTGGATCTGGACGCCTTGGATGAAAAGGGAATCAATCCCTGGACCGATGTGCTCACCGAAGAGCGTTTCCATCAGCTGTTCGGGCCGGCCCGCCACACCTTTACCGGGGTGGACTACATCGCCTATTACAAAGAGCTGATAAAGAGCTGCGGCTGTGAGGTGGAGGTCATTCTGGCCAACGACTGCCGCACCATTCTGGACTATACCAAAAAGGTTCTTTGCTGCGATATCCACACCCGGGCCCGCACCAAGCGGCTTTTGCAGAAGGCCGGGGCTGAGGTGGTTCATTGCCTGGACGAGATCCTCACCCAGCCGGTGGATGGCAGCGGCTGCAATGAGCAGTTTGGTCTTCTGGGTTCCAACAAGGCCACCGAAGAGCGGGTCAAGCTCTTCCCCAGAAACTGCGCTCCGGTGGTGGAAAGCATCCAGAAGCAGATGAAGGAGCGCACCGGAAAGCATGTGGAAGTGATGATCTACGGCGATGGCGCTTTCAAAGATCCGGTGGGCAAGATCTGGGAGCTGGCCGATCCGGTGGTGGCCCCGGCCTATACCGCCGGCCTGGAGGGCCAGCCCAACGAAGTCAAGCTGAAATACCTGGCGGATAACGATTTTGCCGATCTGGAAGGCCAGGAGCTGAAGGACGCCATCTCTGATTACATCCGGAACAAGGATGCCGATCTCACCGGCAAGATGGTTTCTCAGGGCACCACACCCCGCCGTCTTACCGATCTGGTGGGCTCTCTGTGCGATCTGACTTCCGGCAGTGGCGACAAGGGTACTCCCATCGTTCTGGTGCAGGGTTATTTCGACAATTACACAAAATAAACAGGGCAAAAATCACAAAAAAACAGAGCCAAATTTGGCTCTGTTTTTTATTTCCAAATATTGACGGGGGGGGGGGGTAAT